>NZ_JBQQCC010000004.1:0-694478 GCF_052245635.1 Nonomuraea sp. KM88
CCGGTTACATTCCGAACCCGGAAGTTAAGCTTCTCTGCGCCGATGGTACTGCACTCGGGAGGGTGTGGGAGAGTAGGTCACCGCCGGACAATCTTTGTGGAGGGGGTTCCGACGCCAAGCGCGTCGGAACCCCCTCTTTTTTGTGTCACTCGAAGGGCTTGGGGGGGACGGCGAGGCGGTAGACCTGCCGAGAGCCGCCCTCCGGCCCGGGGTCGGTGGCCTCGGCAGGGGTGAAGCCGAGCCGCTCGTAGAAGGCGCGTGCACCGCTGGCGGAAGCGCCAGGGTGGTCGGCGCCGAAGGTGACCACCTCGACGCTGCCCGGGCCGCGTACGTACCTGCGCATCGCGTCAGCCATCAGTGCCCGGCCGACGCCCTGCCCCCGCGCCTGCTCCGAGACGACGAGCCATCGGACGTGGTAGGTCGGGGCATGGGATGTCCCGAACAACAGCCCGCCGAGGAGACCCGGGCCCGACGAGACTGCGACGAGCGCCGTCGATCGGCGGAGGTTCTTGCGCACGGCGTCGTGGAAGCCGGACTCCGCGACCATGGGCCCGAACCAGTGTTCGACCTCGGACGCCAAGCTAAGAAAACCGGGGAAGTCGTGCTCGTCCGCGACTCTGATCATCATTGGTGCAGTGTGCCAGTTGTTCGGTGCACGTCGCTGAGAGGGGATCTGTTACCCGTGGGCAGGATTGTGTCGGGCGGCCCTTCGGCGGACGAGGTTGTGACGGTCGGGCACATGGTCGGCGCTCCCACCGGAACCACGGGAACGGTGGTTGGTGGTGGCGGGTTGGTCGATGCGCCGCGCCGTGATGGCGGCCGGGCAGAGGCATGGCGATGCTGCGCTCGGCCGGGTGGTGTGCCGACCATGTTCGGTTCGCTGGCTTTCGGCGAGGAGGGTATGACGAACGGAGGGCCTCCGCGCACGTGACGTTCGCGGTTGTGGACCCGGGGCCCGCTTCCCTGGATGGAGCTCTCAGACGTTCAGGGTGCCGGAGAGCACCGTTACGGCCCGGCCGGCCAGGTGGACGCGGTCACCGTCGTGAGTCACGTGTACGAGGCCCCCTCTGTCCGACAGCTGGGCCCCCACCAGGGAAGATCGGCCGAGGCGGGTCGACCAGTACGGTGAGAGCGCGCAGTGGGCCGAGCCCGTCACCGGATCTTCTGGGACGCCGACGTTGGGGGCGAAGAAGCGGGAGACGAAGTCGGTCTCGGTGCCCCGCGCGGTGACGATGACACCTCTCGCGTCGACGGCGGCCAGGGCTGGAATATCGGGGGTCAGTGACCGTACCGATTCCTCTGACTCGAGCTCGACCAGCAGGTCGAGGTGGCTTTTTCCGACGCGGACCGGGGTCGCTCCGAGCGCTTTCTCCAGGCCGGCGGGAACGGTGGAGGGGGTCACCTCCTTCGCCGGGAAATCCATGGTGATCATGCCGTCGGAGCGACGATTCACGGTAAGCGTCCCGCTGGCCGTGGTGAATTCGAGCCGGCCGCTCGCCGCCCCGGTCGAATAGAGGACGTGGGCGGTCGCGAGGGTGGCGTGACCGCAGAGCGTGACCTCGACCACGGGCGTGAACCAGCGCAGAGAATCTCCGAGCAGGTAGGCGGTCTCGGAGAGGTTCATCTCGGCGGCTACGCTCTGCATCCATCGGTCAGTAACCGGAGAGTCCAGCAGGCAGACCGCTGCGGGATTACCCTTGAAAGCTGTGTCCGTGAAGGCGTCCACAGTGAAGAGGCGCATGTGCTCGATGCTATCCAAGGGTCGGATATCCAGCTGCAACCGGGCTGCAAGCCGTACAAAATGGAATTAGTCCTGGGCGTGTCGCGTGGCGAATGCGGAATCGTCGGTTACCGTCCAATGTGTAGGGACGTGCCGATTACGGTGAGTTCCTGAGGAAAGGACAAGCCGATGGGGGCTGTGCGCAAGGTGGTGAGCTACCTTGGCCTGGGCGGAATCGACCAATACGACGAGGGCTACGACGACGACGGGCACTACGAGGACGAATACGTGCCGGCTACGGAGCGGGCCGCCAGACGGTGGCGCGCGAACGTCGACTCGTCACGCATCGTGATGGTCCAGCCGCTCAAGTACAACGACGCGCCGATGATCGGTCAGCACTTCCGTGACGGGCAGACGGTGATCATGGACGTCACGGGCATGCCGATGCCCGAGGCGACGAGGATGGTCGACTTCGCCGCAGGGCTGGCCTTCGGGTGTGAGGGAAGGATCGAGCGCATCGCCGACCGCGTCTTCCTGCTCGCGCCGGCACACGTGGAGATCGAGGTTTCGTAGGAGACCCGCTGTGATGCGGGCCGCGGGTCTCCTGACGGGACCGGAGCTCCTTGTCGTGTGCGGGCGCGACGGGACGGCGGCCGGGTCACACCGGAAACGGGCTGCGGTGCGTTCGCACGTTCAGCCCCGCAGGCCCGGCCTGCAGGTCCGTCCGCGATGGCGGGCCGGTGAAAGCCCCACGTGTGCGGGTTTCAACCCCACGTGCGGGCGGGAAGCCCGGCTCTTGCAGCACCGTACGGGCAGGGAAGCCCGATGCGGGCCCTGAGGCTCTGTACGGCGTGAACCACTGAGTGGCGAGGAAGCCCGGTACCGGGGCTGTGTCAAAGGCGGCTGCGCGTTCTCGAGTCCACCGTGGGTGAGGAAGCCGGGTGCCTGCCTTCGGCGGGAAGCTCAGCCTGCGCGCGGGCCGCGGCGGATCAGGCGGGCCAGCTCCACCGCGTCGGCGGCGGCCTGCTTCGCGCGGGCATCGGCTTCGCGGGCGTAGGCGTGCAGGGCCCACACCGCCCCCTCGGCCAGCTCTTTCAGCTCGCCCACCTGGGCCGTCACGTAGCGGGCGTCGGCTTCGACGAGCTTGCGGCGCAGCCAGAGCTGCCAGCCCGCCAAGCCGATCATGGCCACGGCGGCCGCGACGAGCAGGTGGTTGAGGAAGACGGCGCCGACGAGGCAGGCGACCCCGGCGACGATCAGCACCATGGCGGCCCATGGCCGGCCGCGGGGTACGACCCCGTCGGCGACGATGGCCTCCTCGGCGGCGGACATCGAGAGCTCGTCGGGGCCCTCGGGCCGCAGGTGGATGCGGTGGCCGAGCAGCGGCACCGTCAGCGTCTCCGGCGGCTCCAGCCGGGTGTCGGCCTCCAGTTCTTCGGCGACGCCCCGCAGGATGGGCGCCGCCACGTGCAGGGCGATCGCCGCCAGATGGGGGTCGGCGCCGGGGTGCAGGTCGTCGAGCAGGTGTGAGCTGAGCGAGGCCATCGGGCCGGCCGGCCCGCTCTGGCCGATCAGCGAGCGCAGCACGGCGAGTGGTTCGTCCTCGGCCCAGGACGTGGCGGGGCTGCCGGTGCTGTTGTCGAGCGGGGCGGAGGAGTCGTGGTCGGACTGCCGGGCCGAGGTGATCTCGGAGACGCGGCCGCGCAACCTCGCCAGGCGGGCGGCGGCCACCGCGGGCTTGGCCAGTTCGGGGATCTCCGCCATCTCGGGGAAGTCGACGAGGGACGGCGGCACGACGACCGACGGCTCGTCCGGCACCAGTGACCGCATCCACTGCTGCGGGTCGGCGTGTTCCTGCACGGCCAGCACGTCGAGCTTGCGCAGCACGAAGATCTTGCCGGCGGGGCCGTAGGCGCCTCTGGCGGCGGCCAGCCAGAGGGAGCGCTGCCCGTGGGTGACCGGCCGGTCGAGGGACAACTCGCCGAAGGCGGTGCCGAGCCATGAGGCGTGGATGCGGCTGCCCTGCCCGGACACGGCCAGGGCCAGGCAGAGGAAGAGCGCGGTCTGTTGCTGGTCGCGCCCTGCCGCCCTGCTCAGCGGCTCGAGGGGGTCGTCGCCGGCGAGGATGGCGACCAGCGCTTCGACGGCGGGAGGCAGCCAGTAGCCGGGGATGTCGCGGAAGCCCGGGGCGGCGGGAGGTGCGGAGCCGTTGGCGGCGAGGTGTGCGAGCAACGCCTCCGCGTAGCGATGCACCTCCGTCGCTGCTTGGGGGCTCGCAGTCAGGTCCGTGCTCAAGGCAGAGAACTCCCCCATTTCGGCCTCAGTTCATGACCGCGTAAAGCCTAGCCGCTGGGGCGCGCCAACTCGGTGAAGGCGCGCCCACGACGGAACGGGAGCTTTGGGTCAACTGCGTGTTACATGCGCTCGGGGACGGGGACGCCCAGAAGGCCGAGCCCGGTCTCCAGCACGGCCATGGTCAGCGCGCACAACGCGAGGCGGGAGGCGCGCGTCTCCGGCGGCACTTCCGGCCGGAGCACCGGGCACTGCTCGTAGAACGTGCTCAGGAGGCTGGAGGTCTCGTAGAGGAAGGCGCACAGCCGGTGGGGCTCGGACTGCTCGGCCACCTGCTCGACGAGCGAGCCGAAACCGAGCAGATGGAGGGCCAGGGCGCGCTCGGCGGGGTCGCCCAGCAGGATCGGGCCCTTCGCGTCGGAGGGCTCGATGCCGGCACGGCGGAAGATGGAGCGGATCCGGGCCGTGGCGTACTGCATGTAGGGGCCGGTGTTGCCGGTGAAGGCGAGCATGCGGTCGAAGTCGAGGACGTATTCGCTGTCGTGACTGACCGACAAGTCGGCATATTTCACTGCGCCCATGCCGACAGCACGCGCGATCTCGCTCTTCGTGGCCTCGTCGTAGCCCCGGTCGGAGATCGCCGCCGTGGCCCGGGCGATGGCCTCCTGCAGCAGGTCGAACAGCTTGATGGACTCGCCGGAACGGGTCTTGAACCGGCGGCCGTCCTTGCCGAGCATCATGCCGATCTGGACGTGCTCGGCCGAGACCGTGTCGGGCAGCCAGCCCGCCACCTGTGCCGCCGCGAACACCATGCGGAAGTGCAGCGCCTGCTCGGACCCCACGACGTAGAGGATGCGGTCGGCCTTGAGGTCGTGGACGCGGTAGCGGATGGCCGCCATGTCGGTGGAGGCGTAGCCGTAGCCCCCGTCGCTCTTCCTGATGATGAGCGGCAGAGGCTTGTCGTCGGAGCCGGTGAAGCCGGGCGGGAACACGCAGAGCGCGCCGTCGCTGATCACCGCCGCCCCGGAGGCCTCCAGGTCGTCGCACGTCTTCTGGAGCATGGGGTTGTACATGCTCTCGCCGGCGAGGTCGGCGTCGGTCAGCGTGACGCCGAGCAGCTCGTAGACCTTGTTGAAGTAGCGGACGGTGGCGTCCATGAACGCGTGCCAGAGCCGCATCGTGTCGGGGTCGCCGGACTGCAGCGTGGTCACCCGCACCCGGGCGCGCTGCTTGAACGCCTCGTCGCCGTCGAACTTGGCCCGCGCCGCCTGATAGAACTCCGTGCCCATGCCGGCCTCGAGTTGCGCGACCGCGGTCTCCTCGCCGATGTCGAGCAGGTGCTCGACGAGCATGCCGAACGGGGTGCCCCAGTCGCCCAGGTGGTTCTGCCTGATCACGGTGTTGCCGAGGTGCTCGTGCAGGCGAGCCAGCGAGTCGCCGACGATCGTCGTGCGCAGGTGGCCGACGTGCATCTCCTTGGCCGCGTTGGGCGCGGAGTAGTCGATCACCACGGTCTGGGAGGGCGCGATCGAGCCGACGCCCAGCCGCGGGTCGGCCAGCACGCGCTGGGCCTCGGACTCGATCCACGAGTCGTCGAGAGTGATGTTGAGGAAGCCGGGGCCGCTGACGTCGACCGTGCCGGGGAAGTCGGACAGCGCGCCCTTGATCGCCTCGGCGACCTCCCGCGGCGCCCGTCGCAGTCGCTTGGCCAGGCTCATCGCGACGTTCGCCTGGAAGTCGGCGAACTGGGAGGGCCGGATCAGCGGGTCTGCGTCGGCGTGCTCGGGGCCGAACGCGTGCGCCAGCGCCTGCCGGACGCGCTCGGTGAGCACAATCTGCGGGTCGGTCATGCTTTAAGGGTACCGGCGAGCCTGACCGCGATGCTGATCGCCGCGGCCGCCACGACGGAAATGCCGACGGCCGTCAGATCCCTGGCCACGTCGCCGGGCTGGAGCGCGAAGAACTCCCTGACGAAGGGCAGCGTCAGGCTGACGGCGAACAGCACGGCCATGGCGCCGACGAGGACCGTACGCCACCAGTTGAGCGGCCTGGCGATCAGCACGAGCACCCACCAGGTGGTGAGGAAGAGCGCGATCACCGCGGACGTCTGGGTCTGGACGAGCGTCGTCGTGCTGTCGTGGGCGGCCCAGAACGCCAGCAGCACCGCCGCCGCGCACAACACCCCGGCGGGTACGGCGAAGCGCAGCACCCGGGGGACGAACCCGGGTCTGGCGCGTTCGAGCGTGGGCGTGAGCGCGAGGAAGAGCACGGGGATGCCGATGGTCAGGGCGTTCGTCAGCGTCGAGTGGCGTGGCGCGAAAGGGAACATCAGCCCCGCCAGCCCGACGACCACCGACAACACGATCGCGTAGAAGCTCTTGGTGAGGAACAGGTGGGAGACGCGTTCGATGTTGGCCAGCACCCGGCGGCCCTCGCCCACGAGGTGCGGCAGCGTGGCGAACCTGTCGTCCAGCAGCACCACCTGGGCGACCGCCTTGGTGGCCGGGCTGCCCGCCCCCATCGCGATGCCCAGGTCGGCGTCCTTCAGCGCGAGCACGTCGTTGACGCCGTCGCCGGTCATGGCCACGGTGTGGCCGCGGGACTGGAGGGCGGCGACGAACTCGCGTTTCTGCCGCGGGGAGACCCGGCCGAAGACCGTGTGGGAGTCCAGCAGCTCGCCGAGCCTGTCCGGGTCGTCACGCGGCAACGTCCTGGCGTCGATCGAGTGTTCGCCGCCGGGGATGCCCAGGCCGGTCGCGATCGCCGAGACCGCGTCGGGGTTGTCTCCGGAGATGACCTTGACCGTCACGCCCTGCTCGCCGAAGTAGCGCAGGGTGTCTCGCGCGTCGGGCCTGACACGCTGCGTGAAGGTGACGAGGGCGACGGGCTCGGGCTCCGCCCATGACGCGTCCGCCGACAGGACGTCCGTACGGCACAACAGCAGCACGCGGGTGCCGTCGGCGGCCAGCTCGGCGGCCATGTCGTAACAGTCGCCCCCGTCGAGCAGCACGTCGGGAGCCCCCAGCACCCAGGTGCCGCGCTCGCCGAAGTCGGCGCCGCTCCACTTGCGCGTGGAGGAGAACAGCACGGTCGCGCGGGCCACCCACCCGTCCTCGACCTCGGGGAAGCGGGCGCGGATGGCCTGGGCGGTGGCGTTGGGCTGCTGGTCGAGGTGGGCGAGGGCGGCCAGCGCCGCCTCGACCGGCTGGCCGTCGCGCAGCGGCAGCACCCGGTCGAGACCCATCCCGCCGGTCGTGAGGGTGCCGGTCTTGTCCAGGCAGAGCACGTCGACCCTGGCCAGCCCTTCGACCGCGGGCAGCTCCTGGACGAGGCACTTGCGCCGCCCGAGGCGTACGACGCCGACGGCGAAGGCGATCGAGGTCATCAGCACCAGGCCCTCGGGGATCATGGTGACGATGCCCGCGACCGCGCCGGTGACCGCGGTGCCGAGATCGGCGGAGTTGCTGAGCTGGCTGTAGAGCAGCAGGCCGCCGACCGGGATCAGGAGCCAGGTGACGTACTTGATGAAGCCGGCGATGCCGTCCCGCAGCTCGGAGTGGGCGAGGTGGAACTTGCTGGCCTCCTCCGCGAGCCGCACGGCGTACGCGTCGGTGCCGACCTTCGTGGCGACGAACGCGCCGGAGCCCGCGACGGCGAAGCTGCCCGACAGGACCTCGTCGCCCGGCCGCTTGTGCACGGGGTCGGCCTCGCCGGTCAGCAGGGACTCGTCCACCTCCAGCCCGTCGGACTCGACGACCTCGCCGTCGACCAGCAGGCGCTCGCCCGGGCCGAGCAGGATGAGGTCGCCGAGGACGATCTGGCGGGCCTCGATCCGCTGCTCGCTTCCGTCGCGGCGGACGCGTACGGGAGCCTCGTTGATCACCGCGAGGCGGTCGAGCGTGCGCTTGGCGCGCAGCTCCTGGACGATGCCGATCAGCGCGTTGGCCACGATGATCAGCCCGAACATGACGTCCTGCCACTCGCCGAAGACGAGCACGAGGACGCTGAGCACCCCGATGACGAGGTTGAACAGCGTCAGGACGTTGGATCTGAGGATCGCGCTCAACGACCTGCTCGAGCGGCGCGGGACATCGTTGGTCTGCGCCCGCGCCACCTGTGCGGGAGTCAGGCCCCGCAGCGTTGAGGCAAGCCCGTCCACATGTCCCCCTGTTGCGTGGATCGGTCTCACACCCTAAAGGGTCACCACAGCCTGTGGGAGCGATGCGTGGCGGCGATCCGCTCGCCGACCTCGGTGACGATGCCGCTCGACGACAGGTCGTCCGCGAGCCGGCAGGCCGCGCTGATCCCCTGGGCCCTGGACGCGCCGTGGGCGATGACGACGGTGCCGTTCAGGCCGAGCAGGACGGCGCCGCCGTACGCCTCGGCGTCGAGGCGGCGGCGCAGCTCGCGCAGGCGCGAGCGCTGCATGGCGGCGCCGAGCCTGGCCAGCCTGCTGTCGCCGATGCTCTCCTGGAGCTCGGCGAACGCGTAGCGGACCGCGCCCTCCATGGTCTTGAGCGCCACGTTGCCGGTGAAGCCGTCGGTGGTGATCACGTCGGCCTGGCCGGTCAGCAGGTCGTAGCCCTCGACGTTGCCGGTGAAGTGGATGCCGGGAGAGCCCTGCAGCAGCTCGTGCGCGCGCTTGACGAGCTTGTTGCCCTTCTCGGCCTCGGCGCCGATGGTCAGCAGGCCGACCCTGGGCTGCTCGACGCCGTGGGCCAGCTCGGCGTAGGCGGCGCCGAGATGGGCGAACTGGACCAGCATCTCCGGCTTGGCCTCGGCGTTGGCTCCGGCGTCGAGCAGCAGGGTGGGGTGCGGGAGCGTGGGCAGGGCGACGGCTATGGCCGGCCTGAGCACGCCCTGCTGGCCTTTCAGCCTGAGCCTGCCGGTGGCGACGATGGCCGCGGTGGAGCCGGCGGAGACCACCGCGCCCGCGTCGCCGCGGCGTACGAGGTGGCAGGCGACGGCGAGGCTGGAGCGGGGGCGGCGCAGGCTGGCCAGCGCGCCCTCGTCCATGGCCAGGGCCTCCTCGGCCCGGACGATCGGGATCTCCCTCGTCGCGTCGTGGTCGGCGAGTGCTTCGTAGAGCACGCGGGGCGAGCCGACGAGAACGACGCGCAGGCCGCGCTCGCGTACGGCGTGGACCGCTCCCGCCACGATCTCGTGCGGTGCGTGGTCGCCGCCCATGGCGTCGAGTGCGATGGGCCTGCTGTCGGACAATGATCACCTCGTACGGCATCGAGCCCGCCGTCATGGCTTGGCCGGAACGCGGGCTCGGATGTCCGCATCGTAGGCACGGCAGTGCCAGGTTAACCGGCGGGTAGGCCCTCCTGGTTCCCGCATGGGGCGGTTCCAGTCGTGCCGGGCCCGTTCGCCGTCGCGAGGCGGGGCGCCGTCAGCGCAGGTTCCAGTCGGACATCCCGCGCGACACGATCACCTTGGAGAACTTCGACGCCCCCGTGACCCGGATCAGCGGACCGTCGGCCTCGGAGCCGCCGGTCACGTTGCGCTTGCCGAACATCGAGCTGCCCTCGTCGATCACGTGGGCGTTCTCGGGGACGCGCACGATCAGCTTGCTGAACCAGGCGTTCGTCTCGATCGTGATCTCGCGGCCGGGCAGGACGGCGTCGGACAGGTCGATGATCAGCGCGCCGAACCGTGCGGACAGCCTGGTGCTCCTGGAGGCGACCCAGCGGCCCTTGCGCACGACCTTGCTGAACTTCGAGTCGATGACCTGCTGCTCGATGGCGGTGGGCACGCCGGCGGCGGATATGTCGGGCAGGTCTTTGGTGATGGGGACGAGCTCCCCGACCGTTTTCGCTGTGTAGGTGAGATCGAGGCGGTCGGCGTGCTCGACGCTGGTGAGTCTGCCTGCGGCGAGCGCCTCGGACAGCACGGCGGCCACGCGGTCGCGGTCGTTGTCGGAGGCGCGAAGGTCCGGATCGTCGGTCACACGACGAGTGTAGGCCTATTCGCGATATGTCGCGAGTCTCGCCAAACCTCCAGAGAAACTTGGAGCCTGGTGGAACCGGTGACGCGACTGGGAGCGTCCGGGTATTAAGAACCGTAGACGCGCGACAGGGTCGTGAGGTTTACATCAGATCGAACAAAAAAGATGGGACAGGCCTAGTGATCTTGAACCAGGCAGGCACCCGACGCTTCAAGGCGTACACGTCCAAGCATCTCGACGAGCTCCTGCAGCGTGCGGGGCTCGGCGATGAGGAGCGGCTGAAGGTTCGCGCCGTGGCCACGGTGTTGCCGTTCCGGACGAACGCCTACGTCGTCGAGGAACTCATAGATTGGTCGGCCGCGCCCGACGACCCGATATACCGGCTCGTCTTCCCTCAGGAGGACATGCTGCCCGCGGAAGACGTCGCCCGGCTGGCTGACCTGCTCAAGGCCGAGGCGCCCAACGCCGAGATCCAGGCTGAGGCCAACCGCGTCCGCGCACAGCTCAACCCGCATCCCGCGGGCCAGAAGGAGCTCAACGTCCCGAAGATCGACGATGAGCCTGTCCCAGGCATGCAACACAAATATCCCGAGACCGTGCTGTTCTTCCCCAAGCAGGGGCAGACCTGTCACGCGTACTGCACCTACTGCTTCAGGTGGGCGCAGTTCGTCGGGGACGCGGACCTGAAGTTCGCCTCTGACGACATCGGCCAGATGGTGAGCTACATCCGCAGCCATCCCGAGGTCACCAGCGTCCTGATCACCGGCGGCGACGCCATGATCATGGGCGAGCCCGTCATCAGGCGATATATCGAGCCGCTCCTGGAGCTGGACCAGCTCGAGTCCATCCGCATCGGCACCAAGGCGCTGGCCTACTGGCCGCAGCGCTTCACCACCGACCCCGACGCCGACGCCACGCTCGGCCTGTTCGAGGAGGTCACGAAGGCGGGCAAGAACCTCGCGTTCATGGCTCACTTCTCGCACCCGCGCGAGCTGGAGTCGCCGCTGGTGGAGTCGGCGGTCAAGCGCATCCTCGGGAGCGGCGCCACGATCCGCACCCAGGCGCCGCTGATCAGGTCCATCAACGACGACCCCGCCGTGTGGGAGCGCATGTGGCGGCGCCAGCTCAGGATGGGGATGATTCCCTACTACATGTTCGTCGAGCGCGACACGGGTCCCCAGGACTACTTCGCGGTGCCGCTGGCCCGTGCGTACGAGATCTTCCGGGACGCCTACGCGTCCGTCTCCGGGCTCTGCCGCACGGTCCGCGGTCCGTCGATGTCCGCCACGCCCGGAAAGGTGTGCGTCGACGGCGTCACGGAGATCGCCGGGGAGCGGGTCTTCATGCTCCACCTCATCCAGGCGCGCGACCCCTCACTCGTGGGGCGGCCGTTCTTCGCGCGCTACGATCCGACCGCGGTGTGGCTGAGCGACCTCCGGCCGGCCTTCGCCGATCGTTTTCCGTTCGAGCAGGAGGAAGCCCTGCTGCCCGTCTGACGGTCGCGCGCGTCCAACGCGACCGGAAAATTACGCCCCGGCCCGTGACATTTGTTTTCGCGACCCATTGTTCACGGGCCGAAGGGTGGTTATGAGGCGGCCCGCGCGAAGTGCGCCGCGCGGGCGTGCACTATCAGAAACAAGACCCTCCTATTTCCGTTTTGTCTCCCCGCTCAACGCTCCCCCCTCACTCGGTAACCGTGCTGCAAACCCCTTCTACATGGGCATTCATGAGCCTGCGGCCGGTCACAGCGAGTGATAGAACTGCTGGCGTAGCTCAGCCGTGACGGCACGCCCGATGTGGTGCCCATAGCGCGTACGCCACGGCATTCGGGGGTTATCGATTCGCATTTCCACCGCATTCGAGAGCGATCGATCACGAGCCGGGAAGGCAATCATGAATCGAGTAGTCAAGGCGGCTGTAGCCGTCACAACATTTGGCTTGGCGGCGGCTTTGGCCGTGCCGGCCCAAGCGGACGTCCTCTCCGGCAGCCGGAGCGCAGGCACCACCGCGACGAGCCCGCTCGGCGGCGGCGGCGGGATCACCGGCGAGCTGGTCAGCGCGCTCTTCGGCGTCCCCGCCCAGCCGCGGGGGCTGACAGAGGCCGAGAGGGACGCTCTGGCCGAGTACCGGAGGATAGCCGACAACCAGCGGCGGACCATGGGCACGCCCAACTCGGCCGAGGACGTCACCAAGGGTGGCGACCCGCTGGCCGAGCTGTCGCCGATCGTCGGCGGGATGGGGGTCCGTAACAGCCGCGGCGCGAAGTCGTCGCTGCCCCTGCTGTCGGGCGCGGCCCGCATGGCGGAGGCGGCGAACCCGTCGGCCAAGGCGTTCCGGCAGGGCAGGAGCGAGGTCGCCACCCAGGCCGCGACCGTGCACGGCGTTGTCGCCGCCCTGGCTGGCCTGGCCGAGTCGTCCCTCGGCAACACGCTGGTCAAGCTGCCGGTCACCGAGGGCGCGCCCGTCAAGGGCGTCGCGGCGCAGACCTCCGCGTCCGGTCTCACGCAGGCCGCCAAGAACGCGCTGCCGGGCATGCCCGGTGGACGGCTGTCCACGGTGATCGGGAAGGTCGCGCCCGCCGAGGCGGCCCCGGTCGCCGAGGCGCTGCCCGGCCTGCCCAGGGCCGCCACCCTGGACGAGCTCACGCCGCTCGTCCGGGAGGCCTCGGGCGCCCTCGAGACCAGCGGCACCAAGGCCGCCGCGTCGCACCGTGACGTGATGACCGCGCTCGGATGGTCCACCGGCGCGCTGACGAGCTCGGTGCGGAACTCCTGGGACCGCGACTAGCCGACGGCGGAGGCGCCGGCGAGCGTGGCTCGCCGGGGGCCGGCACGAGGGTTCGCGGGCGTCACAGGTGCCGACGCCGGGAGCCAGGTCGTGCCGGTGACCCGTAGGCCGTCTCCTCGGCAGGAGGAGCGGGACATCGCCGTCCACGGATAGGGATCTCACCGTGGCGGGGACGCCGTCGTGCTGACGTGCCAGGCCGGTGGGGCGCTCACAGGTGCCGAGCGCTCCGGGCCGGCCGCGCGTGGGTCGCGAGTCGTCGCGCGTACGGGCCGCGCACGCGGGTGGTCTCATGACGGGCGAGGGCGGACGCGTCCGAGCCCGGGGCGAGCTCGCGCACCGCGCCGCCACTGCAGGGCGGCGGCGCCGCACGAGCCGCCCGCCGCCGGCCCCACCCCGGGGCCGGCGGCATGCTTTCTCCCCCTCCCTTTACGGCACCGCCAAGGTCACCCCACCCGCCGAACGTGGCTGAGGGCCTCCAGGGAGACGCCGTCTGACCGCCACGTGGCGGGCCGCCGACACGCGCGCATCGCCGGCCGTCAGCACGGCCTGCCCGTGCGCCGGGTCCAAGGCCGGACCTGCCCGCCCGGGACGCGCCCGGGAACGCGTCGACGACGCGGGTGGCTCGACGAGCGGCGAGCGCATGCAGTGCGGGCCCGAGTGGGCCCTTTCCCGCGACGTGGCGGAACGATGGCGTTGTTCTCGTCAGGACGGCGTGTCGCGGCGGGGCGGAGGGAGACCGCACGAGCCGTGCGGCGGGGCCAGGGCAGACCGGCGCGATGCGGCCGGGATCGGGCGGCCCGACGCCGTGCGGGGGCGGAGAGCGGCGCCGTGCGGGCTCAGGGGAGTCGGACGCCGGTGCGGCGGGCTATCTGGGCCTGCAGCCTGGCCATCTGCCAGTGCAGCTCCAGGAGCTGCTCGGCGAGCTGCATCCGCGGGATCTCGGACACGTCTTCGGTGGCCAGGTGGTCAATCGCGGCCGAAAGCTCTCCCATCGCGCGCTCCCACTCCATCGCCGTTCCTCAGATCGAATTGGCGTTCGAATTCTATCGGAACGGCAGGCTCGCTGTCAGTCATTAACCCCTCCCGTCGCCGGCGTTTCGCACACGCGATCGAAGGCCGGGCACGACGAAAGGCGCCACACCGGCGGCGGGGTCGGTGTGGCGACAGCGTGGGGCGGCGTGGGGCGGGGTCAGCCCTTGTTGTAGGCGGCGATGACCTCTTTCGGGTCGCCGTCCATCTTGATCTTGCCTTTGTGCAGCCAGATGACGCGGTTGCAGGTTTCCTCGATGACCTTGTGGTCGTGGGCGACGAGGAAGACCGTGCCGGCCGACTCGCGGATCTTGCGGATGCGCTCCTGGCTCTTCTTGCGGAACTCGCGGTCGCCGGTCGCCAGGGCCTCGTCGATCAGCAGGACGTCGTGGGTCTTGGCGGAGGAGATGGCGAAGCGCAGGCGGGCGCCCATGCCGGAGGAGTAGGTGGACATGGGCAGCTGGACGAACTCGTCGATGCCGGAGAAGTCGACGATCTCCTGGTATTTCTCGCGGACCTCGGCCGGTGTCATGCCCATGGCGTAGCAGCCGAGCACGATGTTGCGCTCGCCGGTCAGCTCGCGCATGAGAGCCGCGTTGACGCCGAGCAGCGACGGCTGGCCATCGGTGTAGACGGCTCCTTTGTGCGGCGGCAGCAGGCCCGCGATGGCCCGCAGCAGCGTGGACTTGCCTGAGCCGTTGCGCCCCACGATGCCGATGGCGTCGCCGTGGTAGGCCACGAACGTGACGCCTTTGACCGCGTGGACCTCTTTCATCTGCGGGCGTCCCTGGCGCTTCAGAAGGCGTGTGAGGGCGTTGACCGCGTTGCCCTTCTCGCTCTCCGAGGCCGCGCCGTAGACACGGTAGACGATGTGGAGGTCGTCGACGATGACGGTCGGAGTGCCCGTGGGGACGTCAAGAGGCCGCTTGCCCGAGGGCTCCGGGTTGGGATGCACCTTGACATCCTTGCCCGGGACGGCGGGCTTCTCGCCCTTCACCTGTGACAGCTCCTTGGTCAGTTCAGCCACGCCCGTACCTCTCCTCGGACCGCCAGAAGTACCAGAAGCCGAAGCCGAGCACGAACACCGCCCAGAATACGCAAGACAGCACCACCGTCGCCGGGGGGTGGTAACCGTACTGCTGGTTGTGCGACCCGATGAGGATCTCGCGCATCCACTCGATGTAGGAGGCGGCGGGGTTGAGGTACATCACGTCCGCCACCCACTGCGGCAGCTCCGCCTTCCCGACGACCTTGTCCTGGATCGAGAAGAACACGCCCGAGGCGTAGAGCCAGGTGCGGGAGATGAACGGCAGCAACTGGTTGAGGTCGCGCATCTGCGCGCCGAGCCGGGCGACCACCAGGCCCATCCCGACGTTGAACATCGTCTGGAGCAGCAGCACCACCGGGATCATGAGCCAGAACCACGTCGGCCACTCGCCGGTGGCCCAGACGATGGTGAGGAGGACGCCCATGGAGATGGCGAGCTGCTGGAGCTCCTGGATCGTGTAGGCGAGCGGCAGTGAGGCCCTGGGGAAGTGCAGGGCCCGGATCATCGACAGGTTGCCGGAGATCGACTTGGCGCCGGCGGTGACCGTGCGCTGCGTGTAGGTGAAGATGAACATCCCGGTCAGCAGGAACGCCGGGTAGTTGTCGATGCCGTCTCTGCCGCCGAGGACGACACCGAACATCACGTAGTAGATGCCCGCGTTGAGCAGGGGAGTCAGCACCTGCCACAGCTGGCCGAGCGCCGAGCTCGAGTATTTCGAGACGTTGCGCGAGGTCGCGTATGTCAGGATGAAGTGGCGGCGCTGCCACAACTGGCGCAGGTAGACAGGGAACCTCGGCCGCGCGATGGCACGGCGAAGCCCATATCGCTTGGCGAGCTTGGCCAGCGGCTCCTGCCCGCTTCGGCCGCCCGCCTGGGCGTCCGCGACAGCGGATTCCGGCTGGCTCATGGCAAGGACTCTATTGGATCCCAGTCGGTGAGGTGCCTGTCGCACGGGTCGGCGACAGTCAGTTGGACGGAGTCTCGGGACGCTGGGTTCCAAGGCGCCGTCAAGACCTGCTCAACCGTAGCTCAGCCGGGCGGGGTGTGGCGGCGTGTGGCGGCAAGGGCGCGGGCGCCTTCGTGTAGGGGGTAATTTTCATCGGCAGTTCACGTCCATGCAGGACCTGCTTGATGTGTTCTGTACCGTTCCATACTGATAGGGCTAAATGTCTGTGACGGTTGATAGGCGTACGTGTGACCGAACTGCAACGCGCCAGAGACGTCCTGGTGGCAAGTAGTGAGGGATAGTCGCGATCGACTGGCAGGGCGTCGGCTGGTTTGACCATGTCAGCCAAACCCGGGGGGACACCAGGACCCCCCGTCAGGCTGCTCACGATCACCGCAGCTCAGCGCTTACGCCCACCTGTAGAGGGAGGAATTCTTTCACCATGCGTGTTACTAAGGGCGCACAGATCGTCGCCGGTACCGCGCTGCTCGCCCTCGCGGTTGCCGCGTGTGGCGGCGGTGCCTCGGACAGCGGTGGCACTGCCGCGGGCGGCGGGGACACCACGCCGGTCCGCATGGAAGTCGGTGAGCCTCAGGAGCTGCTGAACCCGCAGAACACCACCGAGACCGAAGGCGCCGAGGTTCTCGCCGCGCTCTTCTCTCCGCTCGTCGACTACGACGAGAACAAGCAGCCAGTCGAGGAGGCCGCCGAGTCGATCACGACGGAGGACAGCAAGGTCTGGACGATCAAGCTGAAGTCCGGCTACACGTGGCACGACGGCACCGCCGTGACCGCCGCCGACTACGCGCGCGCGTGGAACTATGGCGCGCTCCAGGACAACGCCATGAGCGCGTCCTACTTCTTCGGTCGCATCGACGGCTATGACGACGTCCACCCGGGCGAGGGCAAGAAGCCGTCGGCCAAAGAGATGAAGGGCCTCAAGGTCGTCGACGACCTCACCCTCGAGGTCACGCTCGCGGCGCCGTTCTCGCAGTTCAAGACCATGCTGGGCTACACCGCCTTCTACCCGATGCCGGAGTCGGCCCTCGGCCCCGACGGCAAGGTGACCCAGGCCTACGGCGAGCAGCCGATCGGTCAGGGCCTGTTCAAGCTGGACAAGCCCTACAAGAAGGGCACCGACGCGACCATCGAGATGTCGGTGTACGACAAGTTCCCCGGCAAGAAGCCCTCGAACTGGACCAAGCTCCAGTTCAAGCTCTACACCAGCGCCGAGACCGCGTACAACGACCTCCAGGCCGAGAACCTCGACGTCGACGACTCGCTGCCTCCCTCCGCGATCGCCAGCGCCAAGGCCGCGCTCGGCGACCGCTACTTCGACGAGCCCGACGCCTCCATCGGTTACATCGGCGTCCCGCTGAAGTACAACCCCGACTTCCAGGACGTGCAGGTCCGCCGGGCCATCTCGCTGGCCATCGACAGGAAGACCATTGCCGAGACGGTCTTCTCCGGCACCCGCGCGCCCGCCGACGACTTCATCAACCCGGCCATCCCCGGCTACCGTCAGGGCGCCTGCGACGCCTGCACGTACAACCCGGCCGAGGCCAAGAAGCTGTACGACGAGGCGGACGGCCCCAAGACCATCGAGATCGGCTACAACGCGGACGGCGGCCACAAGGAGTGGATCGAGGCGGTCGCCAACAACCTCCGCGCCAACCTGGGCATCGAGGTCACGCCGAAGCCGTTCGAGAAGTTCCAGGGCATCCTGGACGCCCTGGACTCCAAGGAGTACAAGGGCCTGTTCCGCATGGGCTGGTCGATCGACTATCCGGCGGCCGAGAACTACCTGACCCCGATCTTCGGCACCGGTGCCATCGAGTCGGGTTCCAACTACGGCGGCTACTCGAACAAGGAGTTCGACGAGCTGGTCAAGAAGGGCGACCAGGCGACCGACGCCGCCGAGGGCCTGAAGTTCTACCAGCAGGCCGGCGACATCCTGATCAAGGACCTCCCGTACATCCCCGTCTACTTCTACCGGAGCAACTTCGGGCACTCCACTAAGGTGAAGAACGTCAAGCTCAACCTGCTCAACCAGATTGACTGGGCAGACGTCGAGAAGGCCTGACGTCGTTCGCCGGGGTGGACGGCCGCGCCGTCCACCCGTCGGAGGGCTGAACTTGGAGGCAGCCACTCGAGCCGGGTAGATCACGGACTCCGAGGGCTGCCTCCAGGTGTGTACCGGAGGGCTTGAATGGGCCGTTATGTCATCAGGCGCTTGATCCAGGCGATCCCCGTCCTGTTCGGCGCCACGCTACTCATCTTCTGCATCGTCTTCGCGCTGCCCGGAGACCCCATCGCGGCACTGTTCGGCGACAAGCGTCCCGACCCCGCGATCGCCGAGGTCCTGCGCGAGCAATACCACCTCAACGATCCGCTGCTGGTGCAGTACTGGTACTACATCAGCGGCGTGCTCTTCGCGGGTGACTTCGGCGTCAACTTCGCCGACGTCCCCGTGTCCCAGATCATGGCGGGCAAGTTCCAGGTCACCCTGAACCTCGCGCTGACCGCGCTGGTCATGGAGGCCGTCATCGGCGTCGGCCTGGGCCTGTGGGCCGCGCTGCGCCGGGGCAAGGCCACCGACACCATGATCCTCGCCTCGACGCTGCTGTTCATCTCCGTCCCCACGCTGGTGACGGGATTCGTGCTGCAGCTCCTGCTCGGCGTGAAGCTCAAACAGTGGACGGGCGCCGACATCTTCCCCGTCGCCGGCACTTTCGCGGGCTGGCGCAGCTACCTGCTGCCCGGCTTCGTGCTGGCGGGAACGTCGATCGCCTATCTGACCAGGCTCACCAGGACCAGCCTCGCGGAGACCCTGAGGGCCGACTACATCCGCACGGCCACGGCCAAGGGCCTGTCGAGACGCCGCGTCATCGGCAGGCACGGGTTGCGCAACGCGTTGATCCCGCTGGTCACCTTTCTGGGCGCCGACCTCGGCAACCTGATGGGCGGCGCGGTCATCACCGAGACGATCTTCAACCTGCAGGGAATTGGAAATCAGCTTTTCCAGTCGGTTTACTTGCGGGAACAACCGGTGGTCGTGGGCATCGTCACCATCCTGGTGCTGATCTACATCCTGGCCAACCTGGTCGTCGACATGTTGTACGCCCTGCTCGACCCGAGGATCCGCTATGAGTAACCCAACCCCGCCGGTCGGGCCCGGGCTCCCGGATACGCAGACCTTGGTCACGGAGCCCACCCAGGCGCCGGAACGCGAGGGCAAGCAGGCCAAGGGCGGCAAGCCCGCCAGCCTGTGGACCGACGCGTGGTACGACCTGCGGCGCCGGCCGATGTTCATCGTCTCGATGATCATCATCTTCGTGCTGCTGGTCATGTCGTTCTGGCCGTCGCTGTTCACCTCGATCGACCCGTTCAACGCCAGGAGCTGCGACCTGTCGACGGCGCGTCAGGGGCCCAGCCCCGGCCACCTGTTCGGCAGGGACAACCTGGGCTGCGACCTCTACGCCAGGACCATCTACGGCGCCCGCAACTCGATCATCATCGGCGTGTTCACCACGATCGTCACCACGTTGATCGGCAGCCTGCTCGGCATCATCGCCGGCTACAAGGGCGGCGCCGTCGACGCGGTGTCCTCGCGGTTCACCGAGATCTTCTTCGCCATCCCGGCGATCCTCGGCGCGCTGCTGATCGCGGCCACCTTCCGCGGCAAGGCCAACAGCATCCTGCTGGTCATCACCGCGCTGGGGGTGCTCGGCTGGCCGATGACGTACCGCATCATGAGGGCGGCCGTGATCACCGCGAAGAGCCAGGACTTCGTGGTGGCCGCCAGGGCGCTGGGCGCGGGAGCGGGCCGGATCATGTTCCGGCACCTGCTGCCCAACTCGCTCGCGCCGGTCATCGTCGTGGCCACGATCAACCTGGGCCTCTTCATCGCCGCCGAGGCCGCGCTGTCGTTCCTGGGCGTCGGCGTGCTGTCCCCGGACATCTCGTGGGGTCTGATGATCGCCGACGCGCGCAACCGGTTCCTGGAGGCGCCGCTCCCGCTGGTGTTCCCTGCGGCGTTCCTGTGCGTCACCGTGCTCGCGTTCATCATGATGGGCGACGCGGTGCGCGACGCGCTCGACCCGAAGCTCAGGTAGAAGGGGGATCACATGAAGAAGACGTCAGCGGACGTGCTGCCTGAGCTCTCCGAAGAAGGGGCGCTGGGCGACCATCCACTGCTCGCGGTCGACAACCTGCACGTGGAGTTCCGCACCCGCGCCGGGAACGTGCGCGCGGTCAACGGGGTGAGCTACACCGTCAACCCCGGCGAGACGCTCGCGGTGCTGGGCGAGTCCGGTTCGGGCAAGTCCGTGACCGCGCAGGCGATCATGGGCATTCTCGACATGCCGCCGGCGGTGATCCCCAAGGGGGAGATCCGCTTCAGGGGCACCAACCTGCTCCAGCTGTCGGAGGAGGCCCGCACGCAGGTGCGCGGCCAGCGGGTCGCGATGATCTTCCAGGACGCGCTCTCCGCGCTCAACCCGGTGTTCACCGTGGGCTGGCAGATCAGCGAGATGTTCCGGGTGCACCGGGGCATGTCCAAGGCCGACGGGCTGAAGAAGGCCGTCGAGCTGATGGACCGCGTGCGCATCCCGGCCGCCAAGCAGCGCGTCCACGACTACCCGCACCAGTTCTCCGGAGGCATGCGGCAGCGCATCATGATCGCCATGTCGATCGCGCTGGACCCCGAGGTGCTGATCGCGGACGAGCCGACCACGGCGCTCGACGTGACCGTCCAGGCCCAGATCATGGAGCTGCTGGCCGAGCTGCAGCGCGAGAGCCAGATGGGTCTCATCCTGATCACCCACGACCTGGGCGTCGTCGCCGACGTGGCCGACAAGATCGCCGTGATGTACGCGGGGCGCATCGTGGAGAACGCCCCCGTGCACGACATCTACAAGGGGCCCGCGCATCCGTACACGAAGGGCCTGCTGGAGTCGATCCCCCGGGTCGACCTCAAGGGCCACGAGCTGTACGCGATCAAGGGGTTGCCGCCCAACCTGCTCGACCTGCCGACGGGCTGCGCGTTCCACCCCCGGTGCCCGTACCGTCAGGACGACTGCGTGACCGACACGCCCCCGCTCCACGAGGTCAGCGGCACGCGGAACAGCGCCTGCCACTACTGGAGGGAGGTCCTCGATGGCGAGCTCCAGTGAGCGCATCCTCGAGGTGCGCGACCTGGTCAAGCACTTCCCGCTCACCCAGGGCATCGTGGTCAAGAGGCAGATCGGCGCCATCAAGGCCGTCGACGGCGTCTCGTTCGACCTGCACAAGGGCGAGACGCTGGGCATCGTGGGCGAGTCGGGCTGCGGCAAGTCCACCCTCGCCAAGGTCCTCATGGCGCTCGAACGGCCCACGTCGGGCTCGGTGACGATCAACGGCCGGGACATCGCCAAGGCCAGGGGCAACGAGCTCAAGCGCATGCGGCGCAACATCCAGATGGTGATGCAGGACCCGTACACCTCGCTGAACCCCCGGATGACCGTCGGTGACATCATCGGCGAGCCGTACGAGATCCACACCGAGGTGGCGCCCAAGGGTGACCGCCGCACGAAGGTGCAGGAACTGCTGGAGGTCGTGGGCCTCAACCCCGACCACATCAACCGCTACCCGCACCAGTTCTCCGGCGGCCAGCGGCAGCGCATCGGCATCGCCCGCGGGCTGGCGCTGCAGCCGGAGATCATCGTCTGCGACGAGCCGGTGTCGGCCCTCGACGTGTCGATCCAGGCGCAGGTCATCAACCTGCTGGAGCGGCTGCAGAACGAGTTCGACCTGGCGTACATCTTCATCGCCCACGACCTGTCGGTGGTGCGCCACATCTCCGACCGGGTCGGGGTGATGTACCTCGGCAAGTTCGTGGAGCTCGGCAAGGACACCGAGATCTACGACCGGCCGGCGCACCCGTACACGCAGGCGCTGCTGTCGGCGGTGCCGGTGCCCGACCCCGAGGGGCGGGAGCAGCGCGAGCGCATCATCCTCCAGGGCGATCCGCCGTCGCCCGCCAACCCGCCGTCGGGCTGCCGGTTCCGCACGCGGTGCTGGAAGGCGCAGGAGATCTGCGCGGAGGAGGAGCCGCTGCTGCAGATCCGGCCGGGCACGGCGCACGAGAGCGCCTGCCACTTCGCCGAGACGCACGACGTCGTCCACGTCGGCTGAACCACCCTGCACGGCGCAGGCCCTCCGAGCCCTGCTCGGAGGGCCTGCGTTTCAGAGGGTGGCGATGAGGGCGGAGCCGTGGCCGAAGAGGCCCTGGTTGACGGCCAGGCCGACGCGGGGGCGGAGAACCTGGCGAGGGCCCGCGCGCTCGCGCAGCTGGGTGGTGAGCTCGCAGAGCTGGGCGATGGCCTGGGCGGGGACGGCCTCGCCGAACGAGGCCAGCCCGCCCGACGGGTTGACCGGGAGGCGGCCACCGACGGCCGTCTCGCCGGCGCGCAGCAGCTTGTCCGCCTCTCCCGGCGGGCACAGGCCGGCGTCCTCCATCCAGTCCAGTTCCAGCGCCGTCGACAGGTCGTACACCTCCGCCAGCGAGACCTCCTCGGGCCCCACCCCGGCCTCCTCGTAGGCGGCGTGCGCGATCGCCGCCCTGAACGGCCTCTCGGGCGGCGGAACGGCGGCCCAGGAGTCGGTGGCGAAGTTCGGCAGTTCCAGGACGGCGCTGGGGAAGGTCGGTGTGACGGTGGCCACGGCGGCCAG
The DNA here is from genome assembly GCF_052245635.1 of Nonomuraea sp. KM88. Lineage (NCBI taxonomy): Bacteria > Bacillati > Actinomycetota > Actinomycetes > Streptosporangiales > Streptosporangiaceae > Nonomuraea > Nonomuraea sp. KM88. Next base: position 22,484 of record NZ_JBQQCC010000004.1, read on the forward strand.
GCGTACCAGGGGGGTCGTGCCGCGGCGGCGGGCGTACTCCTCCGAGGCGAGCACCACGGCGGCGCCCCCGTCGGAGGTGGCGCAGATGTCCATCAGCCGCAGCGGATCGGCGACCATGGGGGAGGCCAGCACCTCGTCCACGGTGACGGGCCTGCGGTAGCGGGCCATGGGGTTGAGCGAGCCGGCCCGCGCGTTCTTGACCTTGACGGCGGCGAAGTCGGCGCGGGTGGAGCCGTGGACGGCCATGCGCCTGCGGGCGTAGAGGCCGAAGTATGCGGGGTTGGTGGCGCCGAGGAGCCGGAAGCGCAGCCAGTCGGGGTCGTCGGGCCGGTCGCCGCCCACCGGCGCGAAGAAGCCCTTGGGCGTGGAGTCCGCCCCCACGACCAGGGCGACCTCGCACAGGCCCGCCAGGATGCGGGTGCGCGCGATGTCGACGGCCTGGGCGCCCGAGGCGCAGGCGGCGTAGCAGGACGCGATCCTGGCGCCCGACCAGCCGAGCGCCTGGGCGTAGGTGGCGCCGGCGACGAAGCCGGGGTAGCCGTTCCTGATCGTGTCCGCGCCGACGAGGAAGTCCACGTCGGTCCAGGCCACGCCGGCGTCGTCCAGGGCCGCGCGGGCGGCCGCCACGCCGTACTCCACGAAGGGACGGCCCCACTTGCCCCAGGGGTGCATGCCCGCGCCCAGCACCACGACGCTCATGACGGCCGCCGCCACATCCACACCTGGGGCCCGTCGGCCAGCGGGCCCGAGGTGAGCTCCAGTTCCATGCCCACCTCCAGCTCGGCCACCGTCAGGCCCGTGACCTGGCCGAGCACCACGATGCCCGCCTCTTCCAGCTCGACCGCGGCCAGGGTCACCGGCTCGTACGGCTCCGCCGCCACGTACGGCGCCGGCGGCGGGTAGCAGGCGTTCGTGTACGACCAGACCCGCCCGCGTCTCGGCAGCCGGACCTCGCGCAGCTCCGTGCCGCCGCAGCGGGGGTCGGGGCAGAGGCCGTGCCGCGGCGGGAAGCAGACGGTGCCGCAGTCCGCGCATCCGGTGCCGAGGAGGCGGACGCCGTCGTGGTCGATGGCGAACCAGCCGTCGATCGCAAACGTCATAGCCGGAGTATCACACAAGCGCTTGCTAGGTTACATCCCTTCGTCGCCTGCGCTGCGTCACCAGCACCCGCGCCGACATCGCCGCCACCAGCATCACCATGCCCGCGATCACCGGCGTCCTGGAGGACGGCGGCGCCTCGCAGAAATACGGTCCCGGCGCCACGCCGCCTGGCGCCGGCACGTCCAGCCGGCCGGCCGCCCGCAGGGCGAGCGCCGCGTCGACCACCCCGTGCCCGTAGGCGCGGCTGTGGCCGCCGGCCGGCCGCCGCCTGGTGCCGAGCTCGATGGCCCGCCGCACGTGGTACGGCGACAGGCTCGGATGCGCCGACCTGATCAGGGCCGCCACGCCCGCGACCATGGCCGCGGCCGAGCTGGTGCCGTCGCCGATCACGTACGAGCGGCGACCGTCGGCCGTCACGATGTCCGTGCCGGGCGCGACCACCGAGACGTAGTCCTGCCTGTTGGAGAACCCGGCCACCGCGAGCCGCCGGTCCACGGCGCCCACGGCGATCACGCCGGGGTAGGCGGCGGGGAAGTTCTTCCTGTTGGCGGCGGCGCCGTCGTTGCCCGACGAGGCCACGAGCACGGCGCCCCTGGCGATCGCGTACTGGACGGCCGCCTCCTCCGTCGCCGAGCCCTCCCAGGAGCCGCTGCCCCCGCCGAGCGACATGCTGATCACCTCGGCGCCCTGGTCGGCCGCGTAGCGGATGCCCCTGGCCAGCGCGTTGCGCCCGTCCGAGCGCTGCTTCTTGCGCTGCGGGTCGCCGTTGTCCAGCGTGACCCTGACGGACAGCACCTTGGCCTCCGGCGCCACCCCGAGGACGCCGCCCTCACGCTTTTCACCGTGCCCGTGACCGGCGATCAGGCTGGCCATGGCGGTGCCGTGGCGCCCCCACCGGTGCGGGCTCCTGGCCACCCCGGTCAGGTCGGGCCCCTGGATCACGGCGCCCGCCAGGTCGGGGTGGCGGCCGTTCACGCCCGTGTCGAGCACGGCCACCACGGCGCCCGCGCCCTTGCTCGTCCGCCAGGCGTCGGGCAGCCGCATCGCGCCGAGCTGCCACTGGCCGGCCCGCGCGACCCGGCCGACGTCGTCGGAGGCGCTCGGAGCGGCGACGCCCAGCACCGTGCCCACTGCCAGCGCTGTCATCAGGGCGGGCACGAGGATCCTGCTCATCCGGTCAGCGCCCGGTGCGGTGCCGTCGCGGGCCGTCCGGTGCTGGAGAGGGCCGGTGGCGGGCCGCCGACACCCACCCCGGCCGGCACGTACGTGACTCGCGCGCCCGGGCTGAGGCCTGGCACGGTGAAGATCGGTCGGACTAACCGGCGTTCGGGCACGGGAGGCTCCGGGGCAGGCAGGAGCGGGGACGACATCGGCAGCGGGACAACGGAGGGCTGGTACACGTCGACCTCGAAAGGGAGGGGGAGGGGACGTTTGACCGGCATTCTGACACGCGACCGCTGCGCCAGCCCGACGCTTCAGTAAACAGACCGATACGCGGAGTAATTCCGATCTGTGGCCTTTCGCCCTAGGAAAGAGGGGTAAGCCGGACATGTGCTCCGGGTGGAAGCCCCAGGCGCTGCGCCGCGTCACCGGAGTTCACGGCGATCGCGATCAGCCCCGCCGAGTCCGCGAACGCGACCAGTTCCCCTGGCGGCACCGCCGAGAACGTCTCCCGGTACGGCAGCGAGAGCTGCCGCCGCCCCAGCCGCACCCCCAGCGTGTCTCCCACCCGCACGCCCAGCGCGTGCAGGTCGCCCGCCGTGATCGACAACTGCGTGTTGCCGTAGCGGTCGACCGAGACGACCTCGCCCTCCACCGAGCCCTCACGCAACTGGGAGGTCGGCTCCGGCAGCGAGACCAGCCTGCCGACCGGGATCTCCGGCCCCAGCTCCGCCGGGCTCAGTCCGCCGCACAACCGCGCGGCCACCGGCGCGAACACGTCACGCCCGGGAAACGTGGGCGAGACCGGCCGCAGGAAGTGCCGCTCGTCGCTGATCTCGTGGGCCGCCTGCGCGCCGCCGCCGGCGCGCACGGCCCACGACAGCAGCCCGTTGTCGGGCCCGATGAACACCCGGCCGCCCGCCTCCACGGCCACCGCGCGCCTGGACGCGCCCGCCCCCGGATCGACCGCGGCGATGTGGACGCCCGCGGGAAGGTAGGGGATGGTCTGGGCGAGCACGGCCGCGCCGCGTCGTACGTCCCCCGCGGGGATCAGGTGGCACACGTCGATCACCCTGGCCTCGGGGGCGATCCCGGCGATCACTCCATGGCAGGCCGCCACATAGCCGTCTTCGAGCCCATAGTCCGTGAGCAGCGTGATTACTGAGGTCACATTTGGTGACTGTACGTCTGTCGAACCGCCATGAACAGCAGCGCCCCGCACATTACGATGGCCACGGGCCGCGTGCGTGCGACGTGAACGTCACACGCCCCTTCCGAGGAGGACACCATGGGAGCACCGCTCAGCGGTGACAATGCTGCCCAGGAGCCGTCCCGCCGGCAATCACTCTCACAACGCGATCACGAGCTCCTCGCCTTCGAGCGCCAGTGGTGGCGCCACGCGGGCGCGAAGGAGCAGGCCATCAAGGAGACCTTCGGGTTCTCCGCCACGCGCTACTACCAGCTGCTCGGCGAGCTGATCGACAGGCCGGAGGCGCTCGAGCAGGACCCCATGCTGGTCAAGAGGCTGCGCAGGTTACGCTCCACCCGTCAGCGTGACCGTGCCGCCAGAAGGCTTGGCATGCGCCCCTGACCGGCTGGGTACGCCAGCCGCGTGAGGAACATCCCTGGAATGGAAGCGATCTTGAGCGATCCGGCAGGCGCCGTGATCGGGCTCGACTTCGACGGCACCCTGTCGCCGATCGTGCCCGATCCCGCCGAGGCCGTGATCCACCCGAAGGCCCCCGAGGTTCTCGCCGAGCTGGGCGCCCACGTCCTCGCAGTGGTCATCGTGACCGGCAGGCCCCCGGCCACCGTGCTGGAGCTGGGGCCAGGGCTGGCCGACGTGCCGGGGCTGGTCGTGCTCGGACACTACGGGTTCGAGCGCTGGGAGCACGGGCGCGTCTCCGCACCCCCGCCCCCCGCCGGCGTGCCGCGCAGCGAGGCCGAACTGCCGCTGCTGCTCGACTCGCTGGACGTCGAGGGCGTGACCGTCGAGGACAAAGGCCGGGCCGTGGCCGTGCACACCCGGCGCAGCCCCGACCCCGACGGCACCCTCGCCAAGCTGCGCGAGCCGCTGGCCAAGCTGGCCGAGAAGCACGGCCTGGTGATCGAGCCCGGCCGCTACGTCCTGGAACTGCGGCCGCCGGGCATGGACAAGGGCCAGGCGCTCAGCCTGTTCCTGGCCGAGCGGGCAGCGAGATCCGTCCTGTTCGCCGGCGACGACCTCGGCGACGTGGCCGCCTACGACGCCGTCGACGACTCCAACCTGCCCGGCGTGACCGTGTGCAGCGGCTCGGCCGAGGTGACCGCGCTGGCCGAGCGGGCCGACATCGTGGTGGACGGCCCCGAGGGGGTGGTGGCGCTGCTCGGCGAGCTGGCGTCCGCGTTCAGCCGTTCCTGACCGCGCTCCGACAGCCCTCAGGCGAGGGCGTCGAGCTGGGCCTCCAGCCACTTCTGCGGCGGCAGGGCGGTGGCCGCCGCGTGCAGCTTGTCGCGGCGCGTCCGCCGCTCGTCCTCGGGCATGACAAGCGCGCCGTGCAGCGCTGCGGCGGTGCCGCTGACGTCGTACGGGTTGACCAGGAGCGCGTGGGGCCCCAGCTCGGCCGCCGCGCCCGCCTCCCGCGACAACACCAGCGCGCAGCGCGGCGACAGCACCGGGCCCTCCTTGGCCACCAGGTTCATGCCGTCGCGGATCGGGTTGACCAGCAGCACGTCCGCCATCCGGTACGCGGCGAGCGAGCGTGGATAGTCGTCGTTGACGTTGAGGATCAGCGGGTCCCAGTCCTCCGTGGCGTACTCGTCCTCGATCTGCTGGGCGCAGCGCTGCACCGACGCGGTGTATTCGCGATATTCGGGCAGGTCGTGCCGGCTCGGGTAGGCGAAGGCCAGGTGCACGACCCGGCCGTGCCACTCGGGGTGGGCGCCGAGGAACTCGCCGTAGGCCACCAGGCCGCGCACGATGTTCTTCGACAGCTCGGTGCGGTCGATGCGGACGATCAGCTTGCGGTCGCCCACCTGCTCCCTCAGCGCGGTCATGTGGGACTCGACGTCGGGCTCGCAGGCCCGCTCCCAGAGAGCGGCGCCGTCCACGCCGAGGCTGTGCACGCCGATGCGGGTCGTCCTGCCGTCGTGGGTGACGCTGCGCCCGACGCGGTCGGCCTCCGCGCCCAGCAGCGCCTCGCAGCAGTCCATGAACGCCCGCGCCCACCTGTCGGTGAGGAATCCGGCGTGATCGGCCCCCAGAATGCCTTCCAGGACCTCTCGCGCGACCTCGTCGGGCAGCAGGGAGAAGTATTCGGGCGGCGCCCACGGCGTGTGGCTGAAGTGGGCGATGCGCAGGTCCGGCCGCTCGGCGCGGAGCATCGCCGGGGTCAGGGTCAGGTGGTAGTCCTGCACCATCACCCTGGCCTCGTGGCCGGCCTCCTCGGCCAGCGCCAGCGCGAACGCGCCGTTGTAGTCGCGGTAGGACTCCCACTCGCGCCCGAACTTGGTGCCGAAGAGCGGCGCGTTGGGGATGTCGTAGAGCAGGTGGTTGACGAACCACAGCGTGGAGTTGGCCACGGCGTTGTAGGCGCGGTGGAAGGTGGCGGGCGGGATGTCGAGCATGCGCAGCGGGCCGGTGTCGTAGCCGGCCTGGTCGATGCGGCCGCCGGGGGCCAGGCGCACGGCGCTGCGGTCGCCGTCGGACAGCGCCGCGCAGACCCACAGGACGCCGTCGCCCTTGGCCACGCCGGACAATCCCGACACCAGCCCGCCGCCGCCGCGCCGCAGGGTCAGCTCGCCGTCGTCGGAGACGGTGAAGGAGACGGGGCCGCGGTTGGAGGCCACCAGGACGTTGTTCACGGCGACCGCTCCTGCCGGGCGGGCCGCGCGCAGGGCGGTGAGCTGGCGTGAGACCTCAAGGAGACTCCTTCCGACTGGCGTGTCGGCGTAGACGGAACCACACTGATCATCGTGGTGATCGGCCCATCGGAAAAGGAAGGATGCCAACAAGGCTCCCTACGACCATAGGATCCCAGCTATGGCGCTTGATGAGCTAACCGAGGAACTCGCCCGCTCCGCCGCGGCAGGAGACCACCGTGCTCTTGGCGAGCTGCTGCGGCGGATCGAGCCCGATGTGATGCGTCACTGCGCCCGCATCCTGCCCTACCACCAGGACGCCGAGGAGGCCTCCCAGGACACCCTGCTGGCCGTGGCGCGCAACATCGGGCGCTTCGAGGGGCGGGCCAGGTTCAGCACCTGGCTGCACATCGTGACGGCCAACTGCGCGCGCACGACGTACCGGTCGCTCAAACGCCGGGCGGCCGAGCAGAGCTCGGACGAGCTGCCCATGCAGAAGCCCGACGTGCGGCGCGTCAGCGTGATCGCGGGCTCGCGGCTCGACCTGCTCGACGCCATGGAGGCGCTGGAGGCCGACAAGCCGGATCTGGCGCAGGCGCTGGTTCTGCGCGACATCGTCCAGCTCGACTACAACGAGGTGGCCGACCAGCTCGGCATCCCGCTCGGCACCGCGAAGTCGCGCATCCACCAGGCGCGCAAATACGTGCAGGGCGTGCTGGGAGACGACTATCGCTGAGACCTCTCGTCTCATTATTTGAGACGGGAGGACGTTTCCGCCACGTGGGCGGGTAGAGTCCGAGTCGACAACTGAATATTGCTCATCCAGAGGGGTGGAGGGACCGGCCCTGCGAAGCCCCGGCAACCCTCCCGGCTTGTGACTCGCGACCTGGCGAGGCCGACCGGGACAAGGTGCCAATTCCGGTCTGTGGTCAAGGTGGCCGCAGACGAAGATGAGGGAAGGCCTCGCTTCATGTCGCTCGATTTCGGTCCCGCCGTCGGTCTGGCCTGCCGCGAGTGCGGCGCGCGTTACCCGCTCGGTCCGAGCTTCGCCTGCCAGGAGTGTTTCGGGCCGCTCGAAGCGGCCTACGAGTTCGGCGAGGTGACCCGCGCGGCCATCGAGTCGGGCCCCGCCAACATCTGGCGCTACCGCTCGCTGCTGCCCGTGCCGGCCGACGTCGCCGACAAGCCCAACATGAACCCCGGGTGGACCAAGCTGGTCAGGGCCGGCAATCTCGGGCGGGCGCTCGGCATCAGATCCCTCCACGTCAAGGACGACTCGGGCAACCCCACCCACTCCTTCAAGGACCGCGTGGTCGCCATGGCCGTCGAGGCGGCCCGCAACTTCGGCTTCCACACGCTCTCCTGCTCCTCCACGGGCAACCTCGCGGGCGCGGTGACGGCCGCCGCGGCGCGGGCCGGGCTGGAGGCGTGCGTGTTCATCCCGGCCAACCTCGAACAAGCCAAGATCGCCATGGCCCGGGTGTTCGGCGGCCGGCTGGTCGGCATCGAGGGCACCTACGACGACGTCAACAGGTTCTGCTCCGAGCTGATCGGCGACCCGCTCGGTGACAAGTGGGGGTTCACCAACATCAACCTGCGCCCTTACTACGCCGAGGGCTCCAAGACGCTCGCGTACGAGATCGCCGAGCAGCTCGGGTGGCGGCTGCCCGAGCAGATCATCATCCCCATCGCCTCGGGCTCGCAGCTCACGAAGATCGACAAGGGCTTCAAGGAGCTGGTGGCGCTGGGGCTGGTCGAGGACACGCCCTACAAGATCTTCGGGGCGCAGGCGGCCGGGTGCTCGCCGGTGTCGACCGCCTACAAGGCGGGGCACGAGGTCGTGCAGCCGGTCAGGCCCGACACCATCGCCAAGTCGCTGGCCATCGGAAACCCCGCTGACGGGCCGTACGTGCTGGACATCGCGCGGCGGACCGGAGGGGGCGTCGAGGACGTCACGGACGCCGAGATCGTGGCCGCCATCAAGCTCCTGGCCTCGACGGAGGGCATCTTCGCCGAGACCGCGGGCGGCGTGACCGTGGGCGTGCTGAAGAAGCTCACCGAGACCGGGCAACTCGACCCGGAGGCCGAGACCGTGGTGCTGAACACCGGCGACGGCCTCAAGACGCTCGACGCGATCAGCGGCGACGCCAGGCCCACGGCCGTGATCAAGCCCTCCCTCGACGCGTTCCGCGCGACTGTCTGACAACCAGGAAAGGCGAGTTAAACCATGAGCGTTTCTGTGCGGATTCCCACCATTCTGCGCACCTACACCGGGGGCAACGCGGAGGTCAGTGGCGAGGGTGCGACTCTTCGTGACGTGCTGGCCAAGCTGGACTCTGACTACCCGGGTATCGGCGCGAGAATTCTGGATGAATCGGGCAAGATTCGGCGTTTTGTCAACGTTTATGTGGGGGAAGAGGACGTCCGATTCGCCCAAGGGCTGGACACTCCGGCCCCGGAGGGCACCCAGATCTCCATCATCCCCGCCGTCGCCGGCGGTTGAGTGCGGCAGATCACACTTCGGCGAAGGCGCCCCTTGTGGGCGCCTTCTTCTTTTCCCGGCAATTCAACGTTGAACCGTCGATGAGAGGAAATGCGCAGTCTGCGGATTGACTCTGTTGCCAAACCCCGTACCACAGGTATGGTCGAGGGCGATCGCCTGGCTGATTTTCCGTTAAGTCAGGCGATTACGGGTCTCGCGAAGGAATGGGCGAGGTCTGGGAGCCCAGTAAGAGGAGTCGGAAGTGGCGCAGGGCACCGTCAAGTGGTTCAACGCGGACAAGGGCTACGGCTTCATCGCGGTAGACGGTGGTAAGGATGTATTCGTCCATTACTCAGCGATCATGATGGACGGGTACCGCTCTCTCGAACAGGGACAGCGTGTCGAGTTCGAGATCACGCAGGGCCAGAAGGGGCCGCAGGCGGAGTCCGTCAGGACGGTCTGATTCACCGCACTGGTATGCACCGGCGGGATCGCGCGGCAGCGCAGTCCGGGCGAACCGTCACCTTTCTTTCGTCGATCCTGGTACGGCGAGCCGCGTGCGCGAACCGCGGCCAGCGGTGCGCCCACGGGGCGGCTCGCCGGACAGACGACTGACCTGGGGGGATCGCCGGCCACGGGTGAGTTCGCTTGCACTCGGCAGGGTAGAGTGCTAAACAGTTCGTTGGCACTCTATGCAGTAGAGTGCCAACACCGGATCGAGACGATGGGGTCTGCCGAACGGAGATGCTGACCCATGCCGTCGCGGGCGTCGGCTCGGTCCACGACAAGCCACCCTGCATCTGGGAGGTCTAGCCTTATGGCAGCCAAGATGATCGCGTTTGACGAGGACGCCCGGCGCGGTCTCGAGCGCGGTATGAACCAGCTCGCCGACGCCGTCAAGGTGACCCTGGGCCCCAAGGGGCGCAACGTCGTGCTGGAGAAGAAGTGGGGCGCTCCCACGATCACCAACGACGGTGTGTCCATCGCCAAGGAGATCGAGCTCGAGGACCCGTGGGAGAAGATCGGCGCGGAGCTGGTCAAGGAAGTCGCCAAGAAGACGGACGACGTAGCCGGCGACGGCACCACGACCGCCACCGTGCTCGCCCAGGCGCTGGTGCGTGAGGGCCTGCGCAACGTGGCCGCCGGCGCCAACCCGATGGCTCTGAAGAAGGGCATCGAGGCGGCCGTCGAGCGGGTCAGCGAGGAGCTCTCCAAGCTGGCCAAGGACGTGGAGACCAAGGAGCAGATCGCTTCGACCGCCTCCATCTCCGCCGCCGACCCCGAGATCGGCGCGCTCATCGCCGAGGCGATGGACAAGGTCGGCAAGGAAGGCGTCATCACCGTCGAGGAGAGCAACACCTTCGGTCTCGAGCTCGAGCTCACCGAGGGCATGCGCTTCGACAAGGGCATGACGTCGATGTACTTCGTCACCGACTCCGACCGCATGGAGGCCGTGCTCGAAGACCCGTACATCCTGATCGTCAACGGCAAGGTCTCCGCCAACAAGGACCTGCTGCCGCTGCTCGACAAGGTTGTGCAGTCGGGCAAGCCGCTGCTGATCATCGCCGAGGACGTCGAGGGCGAGGCCCTGGCGACCCTGGTGGTCAACAAGATCCGCGGCCTGTTCCGCTCCGTGGCCGTCAAGGCCCCGGGCTTCGGCGACCGCCGCAAGGCCATGCTCAACGACATCGCGATCCTGACCGGTGGTCAGGTCATCGCCGAGGAGGTCGGCCTCAAGCTCGAGACCGCCACCCTCGACCTGCTGGGCCGTGCCCGCAAGGTGGTCGTGACCAAGGACGAGACGACGATCGTCGACGGCGCCGGTGACGCCGAGCAGATCTCCGGCCGGGTCAACGAGATCCGCGCCGAGATCGAGCGCACCGACTCCGACTACGACCGCGAGAAGCTCCAGGAGCGGCTGGCCAAGCTGGCCGGCGGCGTGGCCGTCATCAAGGCGGGCGCGGCGACCGAGGTCGAGCTCAAGGAGCGTAAGCACCGCATCGAAGACGCCGTCCGCAACGCGAAGGCGGCCGTCGAGGAGGGCATCGTCCCGGGTGGTGGCGTGGCGCTGCTGCAGGCCGGCGCCAAGGCGTTCGACAAGCTCGAGCTCAACGGCGACGAGGCCACCGGTGCGGCGATCGTGAAGAAGGCTCTGGAGGAGCCGCTGAAGCAGATCGCGGTCAACGCCGGCCTCGAGGGCGGCGTCGTGGTCGAGCGCGTGCGCAACCTCACCCCGGGTGAGGGCCTCAACGCCGCGTCGGGCGAATACGTCAACATGTTCGAGGTCGGCATTCTCGACCCGGCCAAGGTGACGCGCTCGGCGCTGCAGAACGCCGCCTCCATCGCGGCGCTCTTCCTCACCACCGAGGCCGTCATCGCCGAGAAGCCGGAGAAGACCCCGGCCGCTCCGGCCGGCATGCCCGGCGGCGGCGACATGGACTTCTAGGTCCTATTTCGCGAGGCGCGTCCCAATAGAGCGGCCCGGTTTTTCCGGGCCGCTCTTGCTTTTGTTTAACTGCCATTACGTTTCGCAATTGAACTGCTACGTGGAGTGAGAAAGGGTTGTCCCCACGCATCACCTCATCGAAGGAGCAGACAAGTGTTCTCCCGCAGCAAGCGCATGCTGGGCGTGGCCGTTCTCGGCCTCGCCGCCGTGACCCTCACCGCCGTTCCCGCGCATGCCGACAATCCTGTCGTCTTCACCCAGACCGTGACCCGGAGCGGGCCGCTGTGCACGCTGCAAGCCTGGGTGCCGCTGCTCGGCAACGTGGGGTCGCTGGCCGAGAGCTGCGACTAGCGCCCACGCGAAAGGCGCCCCACCAGCGTGCGGTGGGGCGCCTTTCCCGTCGTCAGACCCCGTAGTGGGGGATGAGGTGGCCGCGGGCCAGGGTGTTGGCGGTGATGTTGAAGCCCACCACCGCCGGGCTGGTGCCGCTGTCCAGGCCGAGCGAGTCGACCCCCAGCGCGTGGACCGTGAAGACGTAGCGGTGCGGGTCGCCAGGAGGCGGGGCGGCGCCGCCGTAGTCCCTGGTGCCGTAGTCGTTGCGGGCGTGCACCGCGCCCGCGGGCAGACCCTTGAACTCCGGGGCCGTGCCCGCGCCCGTCGGCAGCTCGGTGACCGAGGCGGGGAGGTCGAAGAGCACCCAGTGCCAGAAGCCGCTGCCTGTGGGGGCATCGGGGTCGAAGCAGGTGACGGCGTAGGAGCGGGTCCCGGCGGGAGCGCCGGACCAGCGCAGCTGGGGCGAGAGGTTCTGGCCGGTCATGCCCCAGTCGTTGAAGACGTGCAGGTCGTTGAGCCGCTCGCCGTCCTGGAGGTCGTCGCTCTCCACCACGAGCGCGGGGACCGACGGCAGGTGTTCATGGGGAAGGGGTGCTGGCACGGCATCCTCCTAGGTTGAGAGCTCCTTGCCCAGCCATCCTAGAAGCGGCCGTGCCGGACGCCCGTCAGCCCGCCAGCTGTGGCGGCAGCGCCTTGTCGTGCAGGACCGTCAGCGAGGTCACCGCCCGGGTGAGGACCACGTAGAGCCTGGCCAGGCCGCGCGGCTCGGCCGCGACGATGTCGGCGGGCTCCACGACGACGACGTGGTCGTACTCCAGGCCCTTGGCGAGGGTCGCGGGCACGATGAGCAGGCGGTGCTCTTCGGTCGAGTCGGGGCCGAGAACGGCGTGGGGGAGGCCGGCGAGGGCCTCGGAGACCGCGTCGACCATCGCGTCAGGGGCGATGACGCCGATCGAGCCGTCCCTGGCCAGGGCCTCCTCGGCGGCCTGCGCGACCGAGCCGCCCTCGCGGACGGTGAGCGACCCGGCGCCGGGCCGCAGCGACTGCGGGGCGGCGAGGCCCGGGGCGATCGAGGGGAGCAGGCGGGCCGCGTAGTCGAGAACCTCCCTCGGCACGCGGAAGCCGAGCGTCAGCTCCGTGACCTCGCCCTCCCGCTGGCCCAGGTGGCCGAGCACCGACTCCCACGAACGCGTCGACCATGGCGTGGTGCCCTGGGCGAGGTCGCCGAGCACGGTGGCCGAGCCGTTGCGGCAGCGGCGGCCGAGGGCGCGCAGCTGCATCTCGGACAGGTCCTGGGCCTCGTCGACCACGAGGTGGCCCAGCGACGGCGTGCGTTCCATCAGGTCGCGGAGCTCGTCGAGGAGCGCGGCGTCGGCGGCCGACCATTTGGCGGACTTCCAGCTCCGGTACGGCTTGCGCCACAGGAGCGTTTCCTGCTCTTCAGGCGACAAATCTGATTTAGCGGCTCGCGCTAGGAATTCCGGATCTGACAGCAAGCGGTGAAGGACCTGTTCGGGCGTCAGTTTGGGCCAGACCGCTTCCACCAGTTGTTTCACCGGTTTCGACCGGGCCACCGCGTCCTGCACCCGGTCGTCGGGCGACTCGCCGCGCTGCTCCATGCGTACGAGGACCATGTGGGCCAGCCGCTGCGCCAGCGCCGCCCGGCCGGGGTTGTAGCGCGTGGTGCCGCGCAGGGAGGCCACGATCTCGCGTACTTCGTAGTCGGCCACCCGGTGCCGGTAGGCGCCCTTGGTGTAGACGAGGCCCTCCTCCGGTTTCACGATGTGCAGCCAGAGCGCGCGGTCGAGCACCGCCGCCATCCTGGCGTCGCCCTTCACCGCGGCCACCATCGGGTCCTCGGGCGCGGCGTGTTCGCCGAGCAGGCCGGCCACCGTGGTCTGGTCGACCTTGACCTCGCCGAGCGCGGGCAGCACAGAGGAGATGTAGGACAGGAAGGCCCGGTTGGGCCCGACGATCATCACGCCCGACCTGGCCAGCCGCTCGCGGTGGGTGAACAGCAGATAGGCGGCGCGGTGCAGGCCGACGGCGGTCTTCCCGGTGCCGGGGGCGCCCTGCACGCACACCGTCTGGGCCAGGGTGGAGCGGACGATCTCGTCCTGGTCGGGCTGGATCGTGGCGACGATGTCACGCATCGGGCCGGTGCGGGGGCGTTCGATCTCCTCGGTGAGGATCCTGGACGGGCCGATCTCGACGCCTTCGCCGAGCGGCTCGTCCTCGAACGCCGTCAGCGCCCCGCCGTGGTAGCCGAAGCGGCGCCGGCGCGCGATCCCCATGGGGTCGGCGGGACTGGCCTGGTAGAACGCGCGGGACACCGGCGCGCGCCAGTCGATGACCAGCGGCCTGCTGTGGCCGTCGTGCACGTGGCGGCGCCCGACGTAGATCGTGCCGGGAAGGTCGTCGCTCTCTCCCTCGTGCTCATGGTCGCGATCTCCCGGCCCGTCGCTCTCTTGCCGCGGGCTCTTCCGCTCCGCGCGGTCGAGGCGGCCGAAGAACAGCGGGGTGTCGGGATGGTCGGCGAGCGCGGCCACCCGCTGGTCGAGCAGCGACTGGAGGATCTGCTGCGACACCCAGTCGCCGGCCGCGTCGGACGAGAGGGACTGGGCGTGGGCGCGCATGGCTTTGAGCGCGGCTCTGGACTCGGCCAGATGGGCCTGCTCGGCGGCGAGCACGTCGGTGGGTATGTCGGGGGCCAGTTGGTGTGCGGGCATGCGGAAGCGCCTCCCTGGTTGAACGACGGAGGTGGTTACAGGCAGCGAATCCGCCAGTTTAGTCGCCACGATTGCGGGCTTCCAAAGCATTTAGCTCCGGCGGCCTGGGTACGCATAGGGGGTGGTGCGGGTCCGGCTCCGCTTCTCGCCGATCATTCCCACGGTCGCGAGCTTCCTCCTGGCGGCGTTGTGGGGACTCTCGGTGTTCGCGGGGTGGGGGCTGCAGGCGTTCTGCGCCGGTGGCGAGTCGATGGCGACGTGTTCGCAGCGTCTCGGCACGGTCGCCACGCTGTCGGGGGTGTTCGCGGTGGTCGCCGCGTGCTGCACGGTGGCGGCCTGGCTGCTGCCGTGGTCGCGGCACGATCCGCGTACGTTCGGCCACCTGATGGGCGCCGGCGTGCTGCTCTGGATCGTCGCGGGGGCGGTGCTCTTCGTCGGCGGTCTGCTGGTCAGATAGAGGGGCAGATCAGCCCACAAGGGATCAAGCTCGGAATACCGAAATATTCGGGCATATCAGGTGGGTTTGTCGGATCATGGGGGTATGTCGCAGGCGGCGTGATAGTACGCAGGTGAGGGGGGTGGTTCGATTGTCTTCGACCCGCGGAGTCTCGTGGACGTGAAGCCACGCTGATGCCCGGCCGCTCGGGCGAGCGGCTGGGCATGACCGCCGGGATCGCCGTCACACGCCGTCGAGCACGTCGTCGGCGTCGATGATCTGGTACGCGTACCCCTGCTCGGCGAGGAACCGCTGCCGGTGCGCCGCGAACTCCTGGTCGACCGTGTCGCGGCTGACCACCGTGTAGAACCGGGCGCCACCGCCGTCGGCCTTGGGCCGCAGCACGCGTCCGAGCCGCTGCGCCTCCTCCTGGCGCGAGCCGAACGTCCCCGACACCTGGATCGCGATGGCCGCCTCGGGCAGGTCGATGGAGAAGTTGGCCACCTTCGACACCACCAGGACCTGGATCTCCTTGTCGCGGAAGGCCTGGTAGAGGCGCTCGCGTTCCTTGACCCGGGTCTCGCCCTTGATGACCGGCGCGTTGAGGTGCTCGCCGAGCTCGTCGAGCTGGTCGATGTACTGGCCGATGACCAGCACCTGCTCGCCCAGGTGGCGGCGGACCAGCGCCTCGGTCACCTGCGTCTTGGACGGCGTGGTCGCGCAGAACCGGTAGCGCTCCTCCGACTCGGCCATCGCGTACGCCAGCCGCTCGTCGTCGGTGAGCGTGACCCGCACCTCGACGCAGTCGGCCGGCGCGATCCAGCCCTGGTTCTCCATCTCCTTCCACGGCGCGTCGTAACGCTTGGGGCCGATCAGCGAGAACACGTCGCCCTCGCGGCCGTCCTCGCGCACCAGCGTCGCGGTCAGCCCGACCCGCCTGCGGGCCTGAAGGTCGGCGGTCATCCGGAAGATCGGGGCGGGCAGCAGGTGCACCTCGTCGTAGACGATCAGGCCCCAGTCGCGGGCGTCGAACAGCTCCAGATGGCTGTAGACGCCCTTCCGCCTGGTGGTCATCACCTGGTAGGTGGCGATGGTGACCGGGCGGATCTCCTTCTTCGTGCCGGAGTATTCGCCGATCTCGTCCTCGGTCAGCGACGTGCGCTTGAGCAGCTCGGTCTTCCACTGGTGGGCGGAGACCGTGTTCGTCACCAGGATCAGCGTGGTGGCCTGGGCGTGCGCCATGGCGGCCGCGCCGACGAGCGTCTTGCCCGCGCCGCACGGCAGCACGACCACGCCGGAGCCGCCGTGCCAGAAGGCGTCGGCCGCCTCCTGCTGGTAGGGGCGCAGCTTCCAGTCGTCCTGCTTCAGCGTGATCGGGTGCTGCTCCCCGTCGACGTAGCCGGCCAGGTCTTCGGCGGGCCAGCCGAGCTTGAGCAGGGCCTGCTTGACGTTGCCCCGGTCGCTCGGGTGCACGATCACGGAGTCGGGGCCGAGCCGCTCGCCCAGCATCGGCTGGATCTTCTTGGAGCGCAGCACCTCCTCCAGCACGGCCCGGTCGGTGGAGGTCAGCACCAGGCCGTTGGCGGGGTCCTTCTCCAGCCGCAGGCGGCCGTAGCGCGCCATGGTCTCGGCGACGTCGACCAGCAGGGCGTGCGGCACCGGGTAGCGGCTGAAGCTGATCAGCGCGTCGATGACCTGCTCGGCGTCGTGCCCGGCCGCGCGGGCGTTCCACAGCGCCAGCGGGGTGACGCGGTAGGTGTGCACGTGTTCGGGGGCGCGCTCGAGCTCGGCGAACGGCGCGATCGCCTTGCGGCACGCGTCGGCCCGCTCGTGGTCGACCTCGAGCAGCAGCGTCTTGTCCGATTGGACGATCAGCGGTCCATCGCTCACTGGCTTGTCTCCGTGGGGTTGGGGCGGGGCCCTGCAGGACCATCGTCTCCTGATCCCGGCTCGGCCGCTCCAGTGTGCAACATCCAGGGCGTCAGGATTAGTCCTGCCGCCCTTCGGAGGTGGTCTCGTGGAGACCCGCTGAGCTCCGTCAGTCGTCGAAGTAGCCGTTGAGGCCCAGGAAGAGGAACGTGCCGACGCCCAGCACGAAGCCCACCCCGAACAGGACCCAGCTCCAGATCACCATCGTGCGGGCGGTCTGCGGCTCGTTGCGCGCCTTGCTCAGCGCCAGTCCCGCGAGGATCGCGCCCGGCAGGCCCAGGACGTTGCAGCAGGAGACGAGCGCGAGGAGGTTGAGCACGAGCGAGACGATCGCGTTGGCGAGCGGACCTTCGTCGCGCGGAGGCGGCGGATAGCCGTAGCCGTAGCCATACTGCGGGGGCGGCTGGTCGCCGTAGGGCGCGCCGTACGGCTGGTACGGATAGCCCGATGGGTCTTGCTGGCTCATGGTCACCTCCAGACAGGTCAACACTTATCACGGAATTGAGGCGCGGCTGACCGAGTGAGCGTACTCGGTCGGGCCGTGACGTGCCGGGCGGCTCCTCAGCCGAGCAGCGCGCGCAGCGCCTTGCGGTCGAGCTTGAGCACGCTCGTGACCGGGATCGAGTCGGCGAACCTCACTTCCCGCGGATACCTCACCCTGCCGACCCGGTCGCGGGCCCACCCGATCAGCTCCTCGGCCCCGGCCTCAGCACCCGGCCTGAGCTGCACGAACGCGACGACCTCCTCGCCGACGCGCGGGTCGGGACGGCCGACGACGCCCGACATCACCACGTCGGGGTGCCGGTTGAGCGCGTCCTCCACGTCGCGGGGGAACACGTTGAAGCCACCGCGGATGATCAGGTCCTTCTTCCTGTCGACGATGTAGAGGTAGCCGTCGTCGTCCACGCAGCCGATGTCGCCCGTACGCAGCTCGCCGCCGGCCAGCGCCGTGCCCTCGGGGTCGGGCTCGTGCTCGCCCCAGTAGCCGAGCATCAGCGACTCGCCGGAGACGCAGATCTCACCGATGTCCCCGGGCTCCGTGGCCTCGCCCTCGCTGTCGCGGATGGCGATCGTGTAGCCGGGGAGCGGCAGGCCTACGCTGCCGACCCTGCGCCGGTCCGGCGGGTTGAAGGTCGTCACTGCGCTGGTCTCGGTCAGCCCGTAGCCCTCAAGGATCTGCACGCCCGGCATCCTGCGCTCGAACTCCGCCAGCGTCTCCCTGCCGAGCGGGGCCGCGCCGCACGTGAGGAAGGCGAGGTCGGGCAGCGGATGCAACTCCAGCGGTTCGGCGAGGAGCATCTGGATCATGGACGGGACGACGGTGCCGTACTGGACGCGCTGCTCGGCGGCCAGCGACAGGAACGCCTTCGGCTCGAACCAGCGCATCAGCACCGCCTGCTGCGGCTCCGTGGCGTGCATCGAGGCGACCGAGGTGATCAGCCCGTACGCGTGGGACAGAGGTACGGGAACCAGCGCGCGGTTCTTGCCCTCCTGGCGGGACAGCTCGTAGGCGGCCCTGGCGACCTGCCAGAGGCCCTGGTGGCTCAGCATGACGCCCTTGGCCTTGCCCGTGGTGCCGCCGGTGTACATGAGCGCGGCCAGGTCGCCGGGGTCCCTCCGCACGAGCCCGTGTTCGGAGGCCCGCTCCAGCTCGGCCGTGTCCACGAAGGTCGGGATGTCGACGGCGGCGGCGCGTACGGTCTCCTCCAGCTCGGGCGAGGTGACGATCGCGCGGGCGCCGCTGTCGAGCAGGATGTGCCGCAGCTCCGCGGGCCCCACCAGGAACACCACCGGCGTCACCACCGCGCCCGCCGCCCACAACGCCTGGTAGAGCAGCGGCACCTCGGGCGAGGTCGCCATCATGACGGCCACCCGGTCGCCCGGCCGGATGCCGGCTTCGACGATTCCGCCGCACATGCGGCGCGCGCGTTCGGCGAGCGCGTGGCTGCGGAGCCACGCCCCGTCGTAGAACATCGCGTCGTGGTCGTCGAAGCGGCTCCAGGACTCCTCGGCCAGCCTGCCCAGCGTCTGCTCGGTCACATGCCCAACCTGATGCGAATGACGATGCGCCGTCAACCCTTGAAGTCGTGCCTGGGCACCCTTGACCGGCCCGTGCGGACGATACTCGCCGGGGTCGGTAAATCGATATAAGGCTCCAGCTGTGGCCATTTGTGCTTTCTGCTCGACCTCGATCGTTCCATGGTGGAAGATCTAGGTGAAGGGAGTGGTCGACGTGTCCGTATAATCTCGCGAGTCACGCATAAGGCCTGTTCGGAGCGCTGTTGTGACGCTCTGTATTGCCCTCGTGGGAAAAGAAGAAAGTTTTTGATCTTCCATCTTTTCTGTAGACAAGTTTCCAGTCAACTACCGAGGTGGCTACGTGACCGAAACGCCTGAACCAGGCGAGATCGACCTTGACACCATAACGCTCAGTCAGAGCGTCATCGCCGTCAATGACCGGCCGCGCGCCACGACCGACCCGGTCACGCACGACCTCAGCCGGCGGGAGGCCGACATCCTGCTCCGCTCCTACCGGGAGCCGGGCTGCTTCCCCGAGGCGGTGCGCCGTCTGGCCATGCGGCACCTGCTGGTCCTCGTGGGCGCCGAGGAGACGGGCAAACGATTAGGGGCCATCGCCCTGCTCTCGCGCATGTCGCTGGCCGAGAGCACGATCACCGTGCTGTCCCCGGCCGCCACCGCTCTGGAGCTGCTCTCCGCGACCGACTACGGGCCCGGGCAGGCGTACGTGCTGCACGACTGGATCGCGGTCGGCGCCGAGCGGATCGAGCTGGTCAACCTCGCCCGCAAGCTGGCCGAGCTGGGCTCCTACCTCGTCATCACCAGGAACGGCGGCCCCTCCCAGGCGGTCGAGGTGGAGCAGCCGTGGTGCGCCCCCGACCCCGGCGAGCTGTTCGACCTCTGCCTGAGCACCTACGGGCCGCGCGCGGGCACCGGCGCCGAGCAGCTGGCCGACGCCAGGAATCAGGCGCTCACCCTGCCGACGCCCGCCGCGGTGGTCCGGCTGGCCACGCGGCTGGTCCGCGACGGCGAGCCGGCACGCTGATCGCGGCCCTCACCGGCCTCGCCCACCTCAGAGGCCGGTCACGCCCGTGATGCGGTGGAGGGCGAAGCGGTGCACGGCGGCCCTGGTCTCGTCGTAGGCGGTCAGGTAGCCGCCCTCCATCCGGGCCGGCTCCAGGATGCGCGACGTCGCGTTGCCCTGGGAGTCGAGATAGCCGATCCACACACGCACCCCCTGCTTGATCGCCTCCTGCAGGGCCGAGATCGTCGCGGTGGCGGGCCCGCGCGGCACCTGGCCGTTGGGCGCGTCGACGGGCTCGCGCCGCGCCAGGTGCGCCGCGTCGCCGGCCCGCAGCGCGCGTACGGCCGCCGCCGCCACCTCCGGGTCGAGGCCGTTCGCCGACGCGATGGTGCGCACCGGCGCCGTGCCCTCGGTGCGGCGGCTTTCGAGCTGGGAGACGATCACGTCGCCCTCGATCGACTCCGCGACCGGGGCGTATCCCATCGCGCGCAGCGAGTCGACGAGCGCCGCCCGCGACGAGCGGGAGGCGATGACGGTGGGGGCGAGCCGGCGCAGCCGCAGCGCGGCGGAGCGGCGGTCGGCGATGATCTGGTCGAGCAGCGCCGGATCGTCGCACCGGATGTACGCGCTCGCGGTGCCCACGCGGATGCGGCCGTGCCGCCTGGCCACGTCGGTCACCAGGTAGGACAGCGCCTGCGGCACCGGGGTAGCCGAGTGGCGGCCGAGCACCGACAGCAGCTCTTCCGCGCCGTGCCCCGCGTCGAGCGCCCGGCGTACGGAGCCCTCGCTGAACCGGTAGACCGTGGCCCCGCCCTTCGACTCGACGTCGGCGGTGAGCGCCATCCAGCGGTTGAGCTCGCTGGTCAGCGGGCCCGGCGCGACGGCGGTGAGGTCGGCCTGGAGCAGCACGTGGTCGACGGGCTCCGGCAGCAGCGGCGCGAGCACCCCTGCCGGGTCGTCGCCCTCGATCAGCGCCCGCCCGTGCCCGGCCAGCGCGCCCAGCCCGGTCATGCCCACCTGCTCGGCCTCCCGCAGCGCGAACTCGACGAGCTGCTCGCGCAGCGGTCCCCGGCGGCGCGGCTGCTCCCACGCCAGCCGTTCGAGCACGGAATCACGCTCGGGCGCGAGGCCGGGGGAGGAGGCCAGCACCCGCAGCGTTGCCTCCCTGACCCTCGCGGCGGACGAACGGCGCAGGTCGGCGTGGAGGGCGTTGAGCGGCCTGTCGCGCTCGTCGCCGCGTCTGGCGGTCGCGCCCGCTTCGCCGCTCGTTGGCGTCGCTGCCCCCGCTCTCTCCCGGCGAGCTCCTGCGCTGCTGTGTTTGATGGTCGCGCCCGCTTCGCCGCTCGTTGGCGTCGCTGCGCCCGCTCTCTCCCGGCGAGCTCCTGCGCTGCTGTGTTTGATGGTCGCGCCCGCTTCGCCGCTCGTTGGCATCGCTGCGCCCGCTCTCTCCCGGCGAGCTCCTGCGCTCCGGTCGCCGACCAGACCGGGCACCCGGTCCATGCGCAGCCAGGTGGCCGCCAGCGTCATCCACCGGTCGGCGACCGGCCTGATCCGCCACAGGTCGTAGCCGGAGGTCGGCAGCCACTCGCCGTCGACGCCGCCGCCCGCCGCGATCAGGCCGGCCGCGTGCGCCACCTCGACGACCAGCGCCGTCACCCATTCGGGCAGGTCGAGCTCGCCCGCCGTGCGTTTCAGGTCGCGTACGCCCAGCCCGCCGGTGCGCAGCACGCCCGGCGGGTCGGCGCCCCATCGCTCGCACAACTCCTCCACGGACCTGACGAACGAGAACGCCTGCCCGGCCGCCGTGCGGTCGGCCAGGTCCGGGTCGCGCGCGGTCCCTTCGAGCGGTGGCGGCGTGGCCCGCAGACCGCGGTGCACACGCCCGCCGCGCAGGTAGAGCCCCACCTCGCGGGGCAACGTCACGCTCTCCTCGCCGGTGGCCGCCAGCAGGCCGCGCGCGAGCAGCTCCTCGATGGGCGAACGGGCGGAGGCCACGCGCACCTCGCGCCTGGCGTTGGGCACCCGCCCGGTCGGCGGGCCCCAGACGAGCTGGTCGAGCGCGCCCCTGGCCTCGGCCGAGACGGCGCCGACGAGCGCGGCCGGCTCGGCCAGCGCCGCCGCCAGCCGCTCCTTGCCCGCACCCTCGGTGCCCGGCGCGACGTCGTCGGCCATCTCCTCCAGGAGCTCGGGCGCGTGGTGCCGGAACGCGTCGACGGCGCTCGGGCCGAGCCCCGCCGGGTCCTCGAGCACCTTGCGCACGCCGGGGCCCAGGTCGAGGGCGTCGTCGGGGCCGTAGACCAGGGCGAGGTCGGACAGCCTGCCGAGCGCCTCCGACAGCGCCGGCTCCGGGTCGGCCCGCCCCGCCTCCTCGTCGCCGTCCAGGGCCGCGCCGATGAGGTCGCGCAACTGTTTCCTGGATGTCGGCCCGGGCCGGACGGCGAGCGTCTCGACGACCGCCAGCGTGAACCGGTCGAGCCGGTCGAGCACCCTGCCGATCGCCGAAGGGCTGGCCGCGCGCGACGCCAGGCCCTCCAGATGAGCGGGCACCGGAGTGATCAGCTCGGGACGCGCGGACACGAGCACCCGCAGCTGCCCGTCGGTGCGTCCCCTGATCCACTCCGTGAACTCCATCGTTGCCATGGTATGTGCACCCCGATTGGGGCAGCATTGCTTGACGTGATTGAGCGAGCCGACCAGCAGGTGCTGAACTACGTCTCCAAGGCGGCCGACGCCGCGCACGGCGTGCTCAGAGCCGACCAGCGGCTCGACTTCGCCAAGCGGTTGCGGGCCAGGATCGAGACCGAGCTGAGCGGCGGCAGGAAACCGCGCGATGTGTCGAAGGTGCTGGCCAGGTTCGGTGATCCAGTCGCGCTGGTCGAGCGCGAGGCCGGCCGGCTGGCCGCGGCCGGGATCGCGACGCTGCGCTCCAGATCGCCGGCGGCCCCCACCACCGCGCCCGTCACGACCCCCACCACCGCCTCTACCGCGGCCTCTACCACTGGGCCCGTGACGGGGCCCGCCGACGCGCCCGGCACGACCACCGCGTCAGGCACCGCGTCAGGCACCGCGTCAGGCGCCGCCCCGGCTCCCGGCGCCCCGCAGAAGGAGGAGGCCGGCGCCACGCTGCGCTTCGCCGCCGTCGCCGGCGACCGTGACCTGCCGCCGGGCGTACGCGAGCACCGCAGGATCGCCCAGGAGCGTCTGACCCGGCGGCCCGGCATGGACCTGCCGTTCGCCGGGCTGCGCAAGGTCGCCATGTTCAGCGCCAACCCGCTGGCCACCGACGGCAGGGACGCCAGGACCATCGTCAAGGAGCACCCGCGCGACACCGCCGCGATGGTGATCCTGGTGGTGGCGGCGCTGCTGGTGCCGTTCGACCTGCCGCCTGTGGCGATCTTCCAGGTGCCGGTCATGGTGTGGGCGCTCGGCGCCGCGCTCGTGCTGTTCAGCGAGACCTGGACGATCCGCGACAAGGTCCTCGGCGTCGGCGCGCCGATGCTCGGCTACTCGGTGGGCGGTGTGCTGATCGGCGGCCTGCGGGTCGGCATGGAGGCCGGGCTGTCGGCGTTCGTGACGCAGTTCTTCGACGTCAGCGGGACCATGTTCATGATCGGTACGGGTCTGGGCGTGGTGTGGCTGGCCTACCGGCTGCTCGACGTCACCTGACGGGCGCCGGGCTGGGGAGCAGGCCGACGGCCAGGCGTACCCACGCGGTGACGAACTGGTCCTTCTCCGCGTGCCCGGGGAGCTCGCCCACGGTCTCCTGGAACAGCCGGTAGTGCACGACCGAGCCGCCGAGCACGGCCGCGATGCCCGCCCAGTCGAGATCCACGTCGTGGTACTCGGGCTGCGCCATGAACCAGGTGACGATCGCGTCGAACATGGGCTGCAGCAGCCCCTGCCTGACCACGGCGACCAGTTCGGGGAACTGGCTCAGGTCGCGGAAGAACACCCGGGTCAGCTCCGACTCCTCGCGCACCTTGGCCAGCCCCGCGCGGCACATGTGGGCCAGGCGCTCCTCCAGGTCCGCCGACGCCTCCATGGCGCTCAGCTCGGCCAGGCTCTCCGCCACCTGGCTCCTGGTGCGCGCGGCGTGCTGGTTGATCGCGGCGGCGAGCACTTCGTACTTGGACTTGAAATGCCGGTAGAGCCCTCCGGCGCCCGGGGACAGCCCTGAAGCGGCCTCGATCTCGGCCACGGACGTGGCGGCGTAGCCCCGCTCGGCGAACAGTCGCAGAGCCTCGTCGACGATCCGCTCACGGGTCGATCTGGTCATGTCTATCCTGATACCTCCGTAAGGAGCGTAGCCGTTGCCCGGAGCGGCCCACCGCCGCCCTCACGGAGCGGCGCGCCGGATCAGGCCGGCCAGCGCGGAGCCGATGATCAGCCACACGATCGCGGCGAGGCCGTAGTTGACGAGCGCCGTCCAGCGCGGATCGGCGAGCTGGAACAGGCCGGCCAGGCCCAGGGACAACCATGCGGCGAGCGATTCGACGAACTGGTACCAGATGTTGGCCGGGTTGGCCTTGAACACGGTGAACACCGCGTAGAGCAGCACGGAGAGCGCGGCGACCCTGCAGGCCACCTTCACCAGGTAGGCCGCCGCCGACACCGTACGGCGCCACGGCGTCGCGATCCGGCCGCCGGGCCTGGCGGGCCGGTGCGGGCGGGGCGGGGCGGAGGAGGCGACGAGCCGGTCTCCGGCCTGCGGCGGTCTGGGGGTGTTGGTCACGGCCGCTCCTCTCCGATAAGTAATTCCTTTCTTCCCATTACCAGGGTTCCAGAACAAGGGCCCATTACGGGGAGTTGAGCACTGTTTGGCATCCTTCTCATGTGGTGACTTCAGTGGGGTTCGACCTTGACATGACGTTGGCGGACACGCGGGCGGGGATCGCGGCCACGTACGACGAGCTGGCCGTCCGCCTCGGTGTGCCCTTCGACAGCGCGGCGATCGTGGAGAGGCTGGGCCCTCCGCTGGAGAGGGAGCTGGCCAACTGGCTGCCGCTCGAGGCGGTGCCCGCGGCAGCCGACCTTTACCGTCAGATATATCCGGAACTCGGCGTTCCGGTGCATACGGCGATGGCGGGTGCGTACGACGCGATCGAGGCCGTCCACGCGGCCGGCGGGCGGGTCATCGTGGTCACCGCCAAGAACCTCAGGGACGCGATCGGCACGGTCGAGTTGCTGGGGTTGCCCGTGGACGAGGTGGTCGGCTCGGCGTTCGGCACCGGGAAGGGATCGGCACTCGCGCGGTTCGGCGCGGCGGCCTATGTTGGTGACCATGTTGCGGACATCGAAGCGGCACGTGCGGGCGGCGCGGTGAGCGTGACGGTCGCGACGGGCCCGTACACGGTTGGAGAGCTGCGAGATCACGGAGCGGACGTGGCGTTGGCCGACCTGACCGATTTCGCCGCCTGGTTCGCCGGCTGGCGCACCCAAGCGGAACTTGGGTAATTCACCGCCATTTACCCGGTCGCCCTGGCGCTCTTCGGGGCATAACCTACATTCATCCATCCTTCGTTTTCGACTGTTTGAACGAGGTCCTCCTGTGCCGAGTGGCAAGGTCAAGTGGTACGACGCCGACAAGGGATTCGGCTTCCTCACCCGCGACGACGGCGGTGAGGTCTTCGTGCATTCATCCGCGCTGCCCACCGGCGCAGGCCCGCTCAAGCCAGGCCAGAAGGTCGAGTTCGGCGTGGCCGAGGGCCGCCGGGGCCAGCAGGCGCTCTCGGTCCGGATCCTCGAGCAGCCGCCGACGCTGGCCAAGGCCAAGCCCAAGGGCAAGCGGAAGAAGCCGGACGAGATGGTGGTCATCGTCGAAGACCTGATCAAGTTGCTCGACGGCGTGTCGACCTCCTACCAGCGGGGCAAGCACCCCGACGCGGCGCACACCAAGAAGATCGCGCAGGTGCTGCGGGCGGTCGCCGACGACCTCGACGCGTAACGCGTTCAGCCGTTGGGATTGGTCAGCGGCTTGGTCGGGTCGAGGGTGTCCTGGCGCTGCTGGTGCTGGTGCTGGTCGGCGGCGGCCTCGGCGCGCCGCCGGTGCAGCTTGGCGTCGGCGGCGCGCCTGTGCCTGATCCTGGAGACCAGCAGCCACGCGAGCGCGGCGGTCAGCGCGACCGCCAGCGTGACCAGCCCGGCCGTGCTGCTCTCCGACAGCGAGAGCAGCAGCCCGGCCAGCCCGCCGAACACCCAGGCGAGCTGGAGCACGGCCTCGACCACGCCGAACGTCGACGAGCGCACCTCCTCGCCGATCTCCCGCTGCACGATCGCGTCGAGCGCCAGCTTGCCCAGCTCCTGCGCGAACGCCGTGATCAGCGAGATCGCCAGCGCGGCCCACAGGCCGAAGAAGATCGCGGTCAGGATGGTGGTCACGCTCGTCACGGCCAGCGTGGCCAGCACGATGAGCTGCGGCGCGTGGTTGCGGGTCCAGTTGGCGACGGCGGCGCCCGCCAGGCCGCCCAGCCCGGCCGCCGCCGCGAGCAGCGCGATCGTCCTGGGGATGTCGAAGAACGGGTCGGCCGCCGCCTGCGACTGCGTCGCCGCCAGCCACGGCACCGCGCGGTCCTGGACCAGGAACAGCAGGAAGAACAGCAGGAACCCGGAGAAGACCCGGACGGCCACGTTGGCCCAGACGGCCTCGGCGACCGTGGGGCCCACCTTGAGCAGCGTGCGCCAGCGTGGCGCGGCGCCCTCCTCCTCCAGGTCGGGCGAGTCGATGTGCCGCGGCAGGCGTACGGCGGCGACCCCGAGCAGCAGGAAGGCCACCATCGCGACGCGCAGCACCGCCGCGCTGCCCAGCCACGCGGTCAGCCCGGCCCCGACCGGCACCGCCACACCCGCGGCGACCAGCGTGAACAGCGCCACCCTCGCGTTCGCCGACACCAGCGTGATGTCGGCGGGGAGCACGCTCGGCATGATCGCCGCCCTGGACACGTTGTGCGCCTTCGACAACACCAGCACGCCCAGCGCCCCGATGAACAACGTCGGCAGGTCGCCGGCCCCCACCGCGGCGGCCATCGCGAAGCACAGCAGGCCCCGCCCGAACAGCGTGCCCGCTATCACGTAGCGCCGCCCCGACCTGAACCTGTCGAGGATCGGCCCCACGAACGGCGCCAGCAGCGCGAACGGCAACATCGTGATGACGAGGTAGAGAGCGACGGAGCCGCGCGCCTCACCCACGGGCACCCCGAAGAACACCGTGCTCGCCAGCGCCACCGTGACCAGCGCGTCGCTCGCGCTGTTGCCCGCCGACAGCTCGATCAGGCGGCCGAGCCCGGTGCGGCCGGCGCCGTCGGCGTGGGTGAGGCGGCGCGTGGCCCGGCCGACCTTCTGCGCGCCCTTCGCGGTGACCTTGCCCGCCCGCGCCGTGCCGCTGGCCGTGGCCCTGCTCGCGCGCAGAGTGGCACGACCCGCGTCGGCGACGCCGTGCGCCATCCGCCGCGAGACCTCGCGCGCCCGCTCCCAGCCTCCCTGCACGCCTACCAGTCTTACCCGATTCACCCGCGATCTCGGAGCGGGATCCCCCGTTGTGGGACTCTTAGGTCCCGCCATGGGTGAGAATGAAGTGTGAGCGAACAGCACCTTTTGGCGGAGGCGGTCCGATGAGCCGCACCAGGGCCCGCGTCTCCGCTCCCGACCAGGCCTGTGTCGCCGCGGTCGATCTGGCGCGCGCCGCGGCCGAGGAGCTGGCGCGCCCGGGCGAGCCCGGCGAGCACCTCGGCTACGAAGGCGAGGGCGACCGGATCGTCACCCACTATTTCGCCTGCCTCGACCGCGCCTATCGCGGCTGGCGCTGGGCCGTCACCGTCACGCGTGCCTCCCGCGCGAAGAAGGTCACGGTCAGCGAGGCAGTCCTCCTGCCCGGCTCGGGGGCGCTGCTGGCGCCCGAGTGGCTGCCGTGGAGCGAGCGGCTGCGGCCGGGCGACCTCGGCGTGGGTGATCTGCTGCCGACCGCGGAAGACGACGACAGGCTGGTGCCGGGTTTCACCGAGACCGACGATGACACCGACCGCCAGATGGTTTTCGAATACGGCCTGGGCCGAGCCCGTGTGCTCTCGGCCATCGGCAGAGACCGGGCTGCCAGGCGCTGGCACGCGGGCGAGCACGGGCCGCACACTCCGATCGCACACGCCGCTCCCGCGCAGTGCTCCACCTGCGGCTTCTACTGGTTGCTCGCGGGTGAGCTCCGGCTGTCGTTCGGCGTCTGCGCCAACGAATACGCGCCTGACGACGGCAAGGTGGTGGCCGCCGACCACGGTTGCGGCGCCCACTCGGAAGCCGCCGTGCTGCCGGCCCCCATGGAGCAGGCCATCCCCATCCTCGACGATCTGGGCTACGACCTGATGGAGGAGGAGACGGGCTCGGTCGACGCGTCCGCCTCCGAGGAGCTCGGCCACTCCTGACCCACGGGGGCGGCGTGAAGGGCCCGGCCGCTCCGAGGCCTGCCCGGCCGAGGGCTGGGCCACTTCCGAGCCGCCCGCGCGGCTGGGGAGGTCGGCGATCCCTCAGGGCGCATGCGCGGCGGCGTGAGGGTAGGTGGGGCGCGGATGCGCCTCGCCTGTCGGTGAAGGCCGCTAACCTACGGTGGCCCCCTACCCTCACACCAGGATCGTGATAGATGAGCGACACCTACGGCACCGACCGGATGCGAGCGGCCGTGCTCTCCGCCTGGACGGCCTCGCCTGCCCGGTTCCGCGAAGACGCCAACGCGGAGGAGGACTTCGCGCTCGGCGGCTACCGCGACCGGCTGATCGTCGAGTTGGCGCAGAACGCCGCCGACGCGGCGTTGCAGGCGGGCGTGCCAGGGGTGCTGCGGCTGACCCTCCAGGGCAGCGTGCTGACGGCCGCCAACACCGGCGCGCCGCTCGACGCCACGGGCGTCGAGGGCCTGTCGACGCTGCGCGTCTCCGGCAAGCGTGACGACGCCGGCGCGGCGGGGCGCTTCGGCGTCGGGTTCGCGGCCGTGGTCTCGGTCTGCGACGAGCCGGCCATCGGCTCGCGCGGGCACGGCTCCGTGCGCTGGTCGCGCGCTGAGACCTCCGCCGCGGTGGCGGAGATCCCCGAGCTGGCTTCCGAGCTGGCCGACCGCTCGGGGCACGTCCCGCTGCTGCGGTTGCCGTACGACGCGCCGCCGCTCGACGTACCCGACGGTTTCGACACGCTCGTCCGCCTTCCGCTGCGCGACCAGGCCGCCGTCGACGCGGTCCGGCGGATGCTCAACGAGACCAGCCCCGCGCTGCTGCTCGGCATGCCCGCGCTGGAGTCCATCGAGATCGACGTCGACGGGTCGGTCCGCACGGTCGTCGCCGACGGCTGGCACGTCGTGTCGGAGTCGGGCGAGTTCACGCCGGACGAGGTGAGCAGGCTCTTCGCCGACAGGCCCACCGAAGAGCGTGCCCGCCCCTACTGGTCACTGCGCTGGGCGGTCCCGGTGACCGGCACCGGCGAGCCGGGCTCGCCACCCGGCACGGTGCCGGCCGTCGTGCACGCGCCCACGCCCAGCGACGAGCCGCTCGACCTGCCCGCGCTGCTGATCGCGTCGTTCCCGATGGCCACCGACCGCCGCCACGTCGCCAAGGGCCTGCTCACCGACTTCCTGGTCGAGCGGGTGGCCGACGCCTACGTCCGGCTGCTCCAGGAGCTGCCGCGCACGTCCAGATTGCTCGACCTGGTCCCGTCCCTCATGGGCAAGGGCGAGCTCGACGCGCGCATCCGCAGGGCCGTGCTGGCCCGGCTGCCCGAGACGCCGCTGCTGCCCGCGCTGTCGGCGCCCGCGCCGGCCGTCCAGACACCCACGTTCGCCGAGGCAGAGGTCTACGAGCCCGACGCCGAGTGGCGGGTCGAGCACCCGGCGGCCGAGCCGGGCGACGAGGGATGGGTGGTCGCGGGCCGCGAGGCCGCCGTCGTGGCGGGCGCCTCCGCCGAGCTGCTCGAGACGGTCGCCGGCTTCGTCCCCGGGCTGCTGCCCGCCGGATGGCCGGCCAGGCATCCGGCGATGACGTCGCTGGGCGTGCGCAGGGTCGAGCTGGCCGACGTCGTCGACCTGCTGTCCGGTGAGGCCGTGGAGGCGCGCGAGCCGGCGTGGTGGCGCTCGCTCTACGACGTGCTGCCCGTCGACGATCCCGAGTCGCTGGGCGCGCTGCCGGTGCCGCTCACCGACGGCCGGCTCGTGCGAGGGCCGCGCGGCACGCTCATCCTGACCGACGGCGGCGCCGACCTCGACCTGACGCCGCTCGGGCTGCGCATCGTGCACCCGGAGGCCGCCCATCCCGCGCTGCTGCGGCTCGGCGCCGCCGAGGCCACGCCCCGGACGATTCTCGACGACCCGCTGACCAAGGCCGCCGTCGCGCAGTCGCTCGACAGCCCCGACCCCGAGCCGGTGGCGCGGGCCGTGTTGTCCCTGGTGGAGGCGTCCGGTCTGGCGCCCGGCGAGGCGCCGTGGCTGGCCGAGCTGGCCCTGCGCGGCACCGATGGCGAGCTCTATCCCGCGGGCGAGCTCATGCTGGCCGACGGGGCGCTGGCCGGGCTGATCGAGCCCGACACCCACCTCGGCGTGGCCGCCTCGGAACTGGCGGAGACCTACGGCTCGCGCGTGCTCGCGGCCGCCGGGGTGCTCGACGGCTTCGCGCTCGTGCACGAGTCCGACGTGCTGCTCGACCAGGACGAGTGCGACCACGACCTCGACGGCGAGGACGACTGGCTCGACCACGTGCTCGACCTGCTGCCCGAGCTCGACGTGCCGCCGCTGGTGCCCGAGTTCGTGGCGGTGCGCGACCTGGAGCTCGTGGCCGACTGGCCGGCCGCGCTCGAGCTGCTGACCAGGCCGCCGCTGCGCGCCGCACTCCACCCGCTGCGCGTCGAGGGCGTGGAGGTGCCCTCCTACACCGCGTGGTGGCTGGCCCGCCACCCCGTGCTCGGCGGGCGCAGGCCGCTGGAGCTGCGGCTCCCCGGCGCCGACCCCCTGTTGCAGGGCCTCTACGCCGACGCTCCCGCGGGCCTCGACGAGGGCGCCCTGTCCATGCTCGGCGTACGCACCACGCTGCCCGCGCTGCTCGACTCCCACGGCGGTCCCGAAGAACTGCTCGACCTCATGGCCGACGAGTCGATCGAGGTCGACCGGGCGCAACTGCGCGCCCTGTGGGTCGCCCTGGCCGCCGTCGATCCCTCCAGGGTCGCGCCGCCCTCCCGCGTGCGCACGGTGCAGAAGGGCTCCATCGTGGTGGCCCCGGCCGACGACGTCGTGGTGGTCGAAGCCCCCGACCTGCTGCAGCTCGTCACCGACCGGCCGCTGGTGCTCGCCCCCTACGACCTGGCCGAGGCGCTGTCGGAGCTGCTCGACCTGCCGCTGGCGGGAGAGCTCGCCTCCGGCGAGGTCACCTCCCAGGGTGAGGTCCTGCAGGTGCCTCGCGAGGTGCGCTCCCTGCTGCCCACGGCGCCGGAGACGTACGTGCAGCACGAGAAACTGCTCGTCGACGGGGTCGAGTGCTCGTGGCGGTTCTTCGAGGGGGCGGTGCACTGCACGGGGGTCGACGGGCTGGCCAGAGGGCTGGCGTGGGCCACGGGGCAGTGGAACGACCGGCTCGCGGTGGCCGCCCTGCTGCGTGATCCCCAGGCGGTTCCTCTCCTGCTTGCCGAGGCCGACCTCTCCTGACCCCGGCCGGCGCCCCGCCCTTCACGTGCCCGGCCCCGCGTCCTCCCTCGGCCGAACCCCTCCCGGCCGTGTCACCGCGGGTCCCAGGTTGGGGTCCGGCGCACCCCCGCGCGTCCGGTGGCGCGTGGGGGTGCGGCGATCGCGGAGAGGTCAGGCGGCGCAGCTGGTGCCCTCGCCGGGCACCTTCCCCTCCAGCAGGTACGCGTCCACCGTCTTCATGACGCACCCGTTGCCGGTCAGGTAGGCGCCGTGGCCCTCGCCCTCGTAGGTGACCAGGACACCGGTCTTGAGCTGCTCGGTGAGCGCGGGGGCCCACCGGTAGGGGGTGGCCGGGTCGCCCTTGGTGCCGACCACGACGATGGGCGCGGAGCCCGTCGCGTCGACGCGCTTGGCGTCGTCGTTCCCGGGCACCGGCCAGTGCGCGCACGCCTCGCCCGAGCCCTCGACCGACAGGATGGGGAAGATCTTCTTGACCTTGGCGTTGGTCCTGGCGGTTTCGGCGGCCGTGGGCCGGTCCGCGTTGTCGGCGCAGTTGATGGCCTGCAGGCTCGTCATCATCGTCGAGTACGTCCCGTCGGCCTTGCGGCCGGTGTAGGAGTCGGCCAGGGCGAGCAGGGCGGTGCCGTTCCCCTTGAGCGCCGCGGCGGCGGCCTGTTCCAGCACCGGCCAGCTCGCCTTGGCGTACAGCGGGGTGATGACGGCGAGCTGGGCCATGCTGTAGGTGAGCTCGCGGTCACCGACCTTGAGCGGCTCGGTCTTGAGCTTGTCGACCAGGGTTTCGACGGTCTTCTCGACGGCCGCGGGGTCGGCGCCCAGCTCGCAGCTCTGGGCCACGCAGTCCTTGGCGAAGGCGTCGAAGGCCTGGTCGAAGCCGGTGGCCTGGATGACGGCGCGCTCATCGAAGGTCACCGTCGGGTCGAAGGCGCCGTCGAGGACGAAACGGCCGACGTTCTTGGGGAAGTGGGTGGCGTAGACGGCGCCGAGGTGGGTGCCGTAGGAGAAGCCGAAATAGTTGAGCTGCCTGTCGCCGACCGCGGCTCTGATGAGGTCGAGGTCCTTGGCGGCGTTCACGGTGCCGACGTGCGGCAGGATCTTGCCGGAGTCCTTCTTGCAGGCCTGCGCGAACTCCTTGGCCAGCCGGTCCGCGTCGGCCTCCGCTTCGGCGGACAGAAGCTTGTCGACCTGCCCTCCGCACTTGACGCCGGCGCTGCGCTCGACGCCGCGCGGGTCGAAGCTGACCAGGTCGTAGCGCTGGTTCAGGCCGGCGAAGGCCCGGCCGGCCAGCGCCAGCGTGTCCACTCCTGACGCGCCGGGACCGCCGAAGTTGAAGACGAGCGAGCCGAGGCGGTCGCCGGTGGCCTTCATCCGGATCAGGGCGAGGTCGATCTTCTCTCCGCCGGGGTCGGCGTGGTCGAGGGGGGCCTCGATCGTGCCGCACTCGGTGCCGGCGGGCGGGGGGATCGGCTTGCCGTCAGGGCCCACCAGATCCGTGCACTGGGCCCAGGCCACGCTTCCCGTGTCCTTGTCCTTGCCCTTGGCAGCCGGGGCGGGTTCGCCGGTGGTGCCGCAGGCCGTGAGAACCGCCGCGCCCAGGAGGAATGTCGCTATGGGCTTCTTCATGCCTATAAGCATGGTTCACCGGAGAAGTGCTGACGTAGTGGGCGGAAACACTACTTGGGGGTGACTTCGAGGAGCAGCGGGAGATGACGAATGTCAGCCGGAACGGACCACTGCGGTCACTCCCGGCCGGGCCTGCGCACGAACCAGATGCCGAACAGGCCGAAGGCGACCCCGGTCACGCAGGTCCAGATCCACCACGTGTTCTCCGGGGCGGGACTGACGATCAGCAGGGCGATCAGGGCGACGGCCCACACGGCGGTGCCGACGGCCACGGCGGCGGTGTCGTTGGTCTTGATCGGCTCAGGGTCGGGGTGCCACTGCTGCTTCACGTGTCCACCCTAGCTTGCAATCGGGTCTCGAAATCATTACTGGCTCTTTCCGCAGCTCACCGCGCCTGCCACTGTTCGCGTCGTGAGCGACAGACGTAGCAAAATAGATCATTTCTTCGCAATCTCCGCACGAGGTTCCACCGTCTCCCGCGAGGTGCGGGGTGGTCTGGCCACGTTCTTCACCATGGCCTACATCGTGGTGCTGAACCCGATCATCATTGCCACGGGCACGGACGTGGAAAAGCAGGTCATCGGTGACGGCACGACGCCGAACGTGGCGCTGGTCGCGGCCGGGACCGCCTTCGTGGCGGGGGTGCTGACGATCCTCATGGGCGTCATCGGCCGGGTGCCCTTCGCGATGGCGGCCGGGCTCGGCCTGAACGCCTTCGTCACGTTCAACCTGGCCA
Source organism: Nonomuraea sp. KM88 (assembly GCF_052245635.1). Lineage (NCBI taxonomy): Bacteria > Bacillati > Actinomycetota > Actinomycetes > Streptosporangiales > Streptosporangiaceae > Nonomuraea > Nonomuraea sp. KM88. The sequence goes on from NZ_JBQQCC010000004.1 coordinate 55,996, forward strand.
GCGTGATGACGTGGGAGGAGGCCATGGGCCTGGTCTTCCTCGAAGGCGTCATCATCGCCATCCTGGTGCTGACCGGGCTCAGGGTGGCGGTGTTCCATGCCATTCCCGCCCAGCTCAAGACCGCCATCAGCGTCGGCATCGGCCTGTTCATCGCGCTGATCGGTTTCGTGGACGCGGGATTCGTACGGCGGGTGCCGGCCGGGCCGCCGCTGGAGATGGGCATCGGGGGCAACCTCACCTCGTGGCCGATCTTCGTGTTCGTGGTCGGGCTGCTGGCCACGGCGGCGATGGTGGCGCGGAAGGTCAAGGGCGCCATCCTCCTCGGCATAGCGGGCACGACCGTGCTGGCGATCATCGTGGAGTTGCTCACCGATTCGGGCGCGTTCTCGGCGGAGAACCCCGGCGGCTGGCAGCTGAACGTGCCCACGATGCCCGAGCAGATCCTCGGCTTCCACAACCCGCTGGTGTTGTTCACGGAGTTCGACCCCTTCGGGGCGTTCAGCCGGATATCGGTGCTTCTGGCCGTGTTGTTCGTCTTCACCCTGCTCATCACTGACTTCTTCGACACCATGGGCACCATGGTGGGCGTCGGCCGCCAGGCGAACCTGATCCAGGAGGACGGGACGCTCCCGCGTACGAAGCAGATCCTGCTCGTCGACTCGATCGGCGCGGCGGCCGGCGGCGCGGGCTCCGTCTCCTCCAACACCACCTACATCGAGTCGGCCGCCGGCGTCGGCGAGGGCGCGCGCACGGGGCTGGCGAGCGTGGTCACCGGCCTGCTGTTCCTGGTGGCGATCTTCTTCGCGCCGCTCGTCACGGTCGTGCCGTACGAGGCCGCGGCACCCGCGCTGGTCGTCGTCGGCTTCCTGATGATGACCTCGATCCGCGACATCGACTGGAACGACTACGAGATCGCGATTCCGGCGTTCCTCACCGTCGTGGTCATGCCCTTCACCTACTCGGTCTCGAACGGCATCGGCGCCGGCTTCGTCAGCTACGTGCTGATCAAGGCGGTGCGGGGCAAGGCGAGGGAGATCCATCCGCTGCTGTGGGCGGTCACGATCCTCTTCGTGCTCTACTTCGCGATCGGACCGATCCGCGCGCTCTTCGGCGTCTGAGCAGGTGGGAGCCGTCTCGCGCGTGCGGGACGGCTTCCTGGTATCCAGGAGGGCAAAAACCGGTTAGGGAAATATCCTGCCTTCGCCTATAGTTAGCAAAGGTAATGACTCATGCTAACCAAACCCCAGCACAAGACGGACCTGCGCAGCGACGCAGGCCTGGCTTCGGCCTTGCGCGTTTCTCTGGCAAGGCTGACCAGGCGCCTACGACGACAGGCAGCGGCGCACTCGCTGACGCCCACCCAGTTCGCGACCCTCGCCGCCATCGAGCGCAGGAGCTCGCCAGGAGTGAGCAAGGAACGAGCCAACGAGGGGCGAAGCGGGCGCGACAATCAGAGCGAGCGCAGGAGCTCGCCACCACCCCACGAGCAGCAAAGCGGGCACGACAGCCAGACGGAACAGCATTTCGGGATAACCCCCGGCGAATTGGCCGAGCTCGAGAAGGTGCAGCCGCCCTCGATGACGCGTGTGATCGCCAAGCTCGAGGAACGCGGCCTGGTCGCGCGCCATCCGCACCCGACCGACCGGCGCCAGGTGACCGTGACCGTGACCGAGGCCGCCGAGAAGCTGCTGAAGGAGGAGCGGCGCCGCAAGGAGGCGTGGCTGACACAGCGGCTGAAAGAGCTCTCCCCCGAGGAGAGGGCGATTCTCCGGCAGGCGGCGCCCATCCTGGAGAAGCTCAGCCGGATCTAGAGGAGCCTGAAGAACCCAGGACCGGAATGTTCCGGTCGCTCAGGGTTCGTAACTATCGCATGTTCGCGGCCGGGGGCGCCGTCTCCAACGTCGGCACCTGGCTGCAGCGCACCGCCCAGGACTGGCTGGTGCTCGACCTGACCAACGGCAGCGCGGCGGCGCTCGGCACGGCCACCGCGCTGCAGTTCCTGCCCATGCTGCTGTTCGGCATGTTCGGCGGCGTGCTGGCCGACCGCTACCCCAAGCGGCCCATCCTCGTCGGCGCCCAGGTGCTGATGGCCTCGCTCGCGCTGACCATAGGCGTGCTGACGATGACCGGCGCGGCCCAGGTGTGGCACGTGTACGCGATGGCGTTCCTGCTCGGCATGATCTCCTGCGTTGAGGTGCCGACGCGGCAGGCGTTCGTGGTCGAGATGGTCGGCCGTGACGACCTGTCCAACGCGATCGCCCTGAACAGCTCCATCTTCAACCTGGCCCGCGTGGTCGGCCCGGCGCTCGCCGGTCTGCTGATCTACGTGCTGGGCGGGACGGGCCCGATCTTCCTGATCAACGCGCTGACGTTCGGCGCGGTGATCTCCAGCCTGGTCTTCATGCGCAGCTCGGAGCTGAACGTCTCCGAGCGCGTGCCCAGGGCCAAGGGCCAGCTCCGCGAAGGGCTGCGCTACGTGGTGCGGCACGAAGAACTGCTCATGCCGGTGCTGCTCATCGGGTTCGTGTCGATGTTCTCGCAGTCGTTCTCGATGTCGATCGCGCTCATGGCACGCGAGGTGTTCAAGGCCGGCGCGTCCTCGTTCGGCCTGGCCTCCAGCATGTTCGCGGTGGGCGCGCTCGGCGGGGCGCTGCTGGCGGCGCGCAGGGCACGGTTGTCGCGCAAGGTGCTCTTCGCCGGGGCGATCGGCTTCGGCCTGTTCCAGATCGCGACGGCGCTGGCCCCGTTCTACCCCGTCTACCTGCTGCTGCTGGTCCCCACGGGCATCGCGCTGATCACCATCAACACGGCCGCCAACGCCAGCGTCCAGCTCGCCACCTCCCCCGACATGCGGGGGCGGGTCATGGGCATCTACATGCTGGTCTTCACCGGCGGGGCGCCGCTCGGCGCACCGCTCATCGGCTGGCTCTCGGAGCTCGGCGGGCCGCGTACGGGCGTGATGTTGTCGGGCGTGCTCGTCCTGGCGGGCACAGGGCTGGCGGTCCTCGTGACGCGGCTGATCAGCTCGCGGGTACGCAGGCCGTCGCTCGCCACGGCCTGAGCGACCCCTCCCCGCCACGGGGCACAATCGGATGGCATGAGGCTCTTCGCGGCCCTGGTGCCGCCCGACGAGGCGCTGGACGAGGTGTCCCGCGCGATAGCGCCGCACGTCGGGCAGGTGTTGGGCCTGCGCTGGCCCGACCGGGCCACCTGGCACATCACGCTGGCCTTCTTCGGCGAGGTGCCCGAGCGGGCGCTGCCCGAGCTGGAGCTGCGCCTGGCCCGTGCCGTGCGCCGCTACAGCGTGCTCGACCTGGCCTTCGACGGTTTCGGCGCGTTCTCGTCCGCCCGCCGGGCCAGGGTCCTGTGGGTGGGCGTCACGGGCGACTCGATGACCCGGCTCGCCGACTCCGTCAAGGCCGGCGCCCGCCGGGCGGGGGCCGGGCAGACGGACGGCAAACGGTTCCACCCGCACCTCACGCTGGCCAGAGCCAAGACGGAGACGGACCTCCGCCCGCTGATCGAGTCGCTGTCGGGATTCAGCGGCTCGCCGTGGCGGGCGGAGCACGTCCGTCTCGTCCGCAGCCACACCGGACCGCAGGTGAGGTACGAGTCACTCGCCGAATGGGCGCTCGCACCCTCCGAGCGGGGCTAGGCTCCAGGGCGTGGATCGTCCTCGTTCCTGGTTGCTGCCCATCGTGCTCGGCCTGCTGCTGCTGATCGTCGTGGTCGGCGCCCTGCTGACCTGAGCACTACCAGGCGTAGTCCTCCGGCGCGGTGCGGTGGCCGGGGAAGATCTCGTCGAGCCGGGCCAGCGCGGCCTCGTCCAGCTCGATCTCCAGGGTCCGCATGCTGCCGTCGAGCTGCTCCAGCGTGCGCGGGCCGATGATCGGTGCGGTGACCGCCCGCTGCTTGAGCAGCCAGGCGAGGGCCACGTACGCCGGGTCCTCGTTCAGCTCGTCGCAGAACTTCTCGTACTGCTCGATCTGGTCGCGGTGCTTCTCGAGCTGCTTGACCACGGCGTCCGAGGCCGACCGGCCCTTGTCGATCTTGCGCAGCACGCCGCCGAGCAGGCCGCCGGCCAGCGGGCTCCACGGGATCACGCCGAGGCCGTAGTCCTCGCAGGCGGGCAGCACCTCCAGCTCGACCGCGCGGGTCAGCAGGTTGTAGTGCGACTGCTCGCTGACCAGCCCGGTGGTGTTGCGCCTGGCGGCGCTCTCCTGGGCCTTGGCGATGTGCCAGCCGGCGAAGTTGGAGGAGCCCACGTATATGATCTTGCCCTGCTGGCGCAGGGTCTCCATGGCCTCCCAGAACTCGTCGAACGGGGTGTTCCTGTCGACGTGGTGGGCCTGGTAGATGTCGATGTAGTCGGTCTGCAGCCGCTTCAGCGAGGCGTCGCAGGCCTTGCGGATGTTGAGCGCCGACAGCTTCTGGTCGTTGGGCCAGTCGCTCATCCCGCCGTACAGCTTGGTCGCGATGACCGTCTTCTCCCGGCGCCCGCCGCCTTGAGCGAACCACCGGCCGATGATGTTCTCGGTGATGCCCTCGCCGAGTTTCCAGCCGTACACGTTGGCGGTGTCGAAGAAATTGATCCCCAGCTCATGAGCCCGGTCCATGATCGCGAAGGAGTCTTCCTCCGTGGTCAGCGGGCCGAAGTTCATGGTGCCGAGGCAGAGCGGGCTCACCTGGAGGCCGCTGCGTCCGAGATTGACGTAATCCATGCTCTCAACCCTAAGTACCTGGAGTGCGCTCCAGGCCATAGGATCCAGTCGTGATCTATCGAGAAATGGGGCATTCCCTGCCGCGCCGTCTCTCCCTGTGATCGCCCTGCTCAGGGCGGCCGTTCCGCTCTTCCTGGCCATGGTCACGGGCATGATCGGCTCGCTGGTGGTCACCTCCGTGCTCGGCCGGTACGACACCGTCGCCCTCGCCGCCTTCGCGGTCATGACCGCCGTGCTCAACCCGGCGTCCGCGACCGTGCAGGGCGCGCTGCGCGGGCTGGGGCCGTTCGTCGCCCAGCACAGGGACTCGCCCGCGGCGGCCGTGCCGATCGTGCGGGACGCGCGCTGGCTCAGCATGGCCGCCGGCGCGGCCGGGGCGCTCGCGGTGATCTGCGTTCCGCTGCTGGCGCACGCCACGGGGGTGCCCGGCGCAGTGGTGCGCGAGCTGGGCGCGCTGCCGTACCTCGTCGCGGTCTACCTCGTGGTCTTCGCCTCCACCGGCGGCGCGAGCACCATCCTGGTGGCGCTCGGGCGCAACCGCAGCGTGCTCTGGCCGTCCCTGACCTTCGGGCTGCTGCTGAGCGTCCTCACCGTGGCGCTGGTGCCGTCGCTCGGGCTGACCGGGGTGGGCATCGCGTGGGTGGCCGGGGGAGTCGCGGCGGCGGTCGTGGCGAGCCTCCTGCTGCGTCGCGCGCTCGGCGGCCCGATCGGGCAGGCCAGACCACGGATCGGCGAGATCGTCAAGCTCGCGAGGGTGAGCGTGCCGCTGGCGGGCACCGTACTGATCAAATTCGCGGTGCTCGGGGTCGTCACCCTCGCCGCGGGCGGGACCGGCGCGCGTGACACCGCCGCCCACGCCGTGCTGACCACGCTCACCGCGCTCATGATGATGGCCTCGCTCTCTATCGGCCAGGTCGCGGTCCCGGAGATCGCCCGCGCCGCCGACCCGGCAGGGGCGCGGCGGGCCAACAGGACGGCGGCCCTGCTCGCCCTCGCGGCCTCGCTCGCCGGCGCGGGCCTGCTGCTGGGGTTCGGCCCGGCGCTGGTCACGCTGTTCAGCGACGATCCCGGGGTACGCGAGCGCGTGCTCGCGTTGCTCCCGCTCATGGCGCTGGCGTCGATGGCCGACGCGGCCCAGGCCGTGCAGGGGACCGGGCTCACCGCACTCAAACGTTCGGGGGCCAGCCTGGGCTACTTCGCCATCGGGTACGGGCTCCTGGTCCTCGCCGCCGTGCCCGTGGCGAGGACCTGGGGCATCACCGGGTTGTGGGCGGCCATGGCGGTGGCCAACGTGCTGCTGGTGGTGCTGCAGGGCACCGGCTTCCACCGCCACAGCGCCAGGCTGGCCCGTTGAGGCTCAGGACCGGCTCATCCGCGGCACGCCCCACCAGTGCCCTTGACGTGGTCCTTGTCGACCCAGTACGGGGAGACCTGCAGCCGCCCGTTCGTCAACGAGCCCGACGTGACGTAGACGATGGCTCCCTTGCTGAAATAGCCGTCGGCCTTGCTGCCCGTCGAGCCCTTGTAACGGGGCGTCTTCTTCGTCACCTCGAAGGGGCACTGGGTGGCCGCGGTAGCGGTCGAGGTGGTTGCGCCGGCGGCGGGTGCGGTGGCCAGCGCCGCGCCCCCCGCCATCACGGTGGCGGCGAGCATCACAGCCAGACGGCTCGTTTTTGTGATCATGCCGAAAGGCTAGGCCGCGGCCCGCGACGATGTCCTTAGCGGCGGGTAGCGAGATTATTAGCGCTGCCTCCACTCGGGCGTGGCGCCTGTCGTGCGGCCGAGTCGGTCACCTACGCCGCCGACGGTACGGCGCTGCTGGTCGGTTCGGAGGGGCCGCGCAGTCCGGTCCACCTTGTTCCGCGGCACGAACGAACGGGCCTCTCCTGCCGCCACCGCCCGTGGGCGTGATCATGTTTCGCGCCCGCCGTACCCGCTGGTACGGGCTGCTGGTCCTGGCCGCCGTGCCCATGGCGAGGACCTGGGGCATCACCGGGTTGTGGGCGGCCATGGCGGTGGCCAACGTGCTGCTGGTGGTGCTGCAGGGCACCGGCTTCCACCGCCACGGCGCCAAGGTGGCCGGTTGAGACTCAGGAGCGGCACTGTCCCGCGCTGGTGAGGTCGGTCGCGGTGGCCCAGTAGCCGGAGGTCGTCTTCACCCGGCCGAACTTGCCGGAGCCCTGGTAGACGCTGACGATGTCCTGGTAATTCCACCAGCCCTTGATGTAGACGGTGGTGGCGGACAGCCACTTGGGAGTCGTCTTCGTCTTCACCTGGTAGGGGCAGATGACGGCCGCGGCCGCGGATGAGGTGGCGGCGCCGGCGGCGGGCGCGGCCATGAGTGCCCCGCCTCCCGCCAGCACGGTCGCGGCGAACACGGTGGCCAAACGGCGATTAGTGATGATCATTCGGTCAGGTTAGCTTGGCCGGCGCGAATGTCCTTGTCGGAGCGTGGCGAGACCTTGACGTTGCGTCTTCACCGATGCGGCTGCCGGTGCTGTCGTGCGGACCGGGTGGCCGGTGGGTGGGGCATGATGGCGGCGTGGGGGATGTCGTGATCAGGATGCTCGCGGTCGTCACGGCGATCTGCTGTCTGTCCGCCGTTCCCGCCTACGCGGCGGACGACGGCACGGAGAAGCTCTTCACCTTCCGCGATCCCGCGATCACGGAGTCCAGCGGCCTGGCCGTGTCACCGACGTACGACGGCGTCTTCTACACGCACAACGACAGCGCCGCCGCCCCCACATTCTACGCCGTCGACGGGAGGGGCCGTACGAAAGCGACCTTCCAGGTGCAGGGCGCCCAGGCGCGAGACTGGGAGGCGATGGCGGCGACCAAGGACCCGGAGACGGGCCGGGGGGTGTTGTGGTTCGCCGACATCGGCGACAACCTGGACGGCGCCTGGCCCGACATCTCGGTCTATCGCGTGATGGAGCCGCAGACGCTGCGCAGCGCCAGCCTGCCCGCCACCCGCTACCGCTTCCGCTACGCCGACGGAGCCCGCAACGCCGAAGGGCTCATGATCAACCCCAGGACCGGCCGGCTCTACGTGGTGTCCAAGGAGTTCGCCGGTTCGGTCTACGCGGCGCCGAAGAAGCTCCGCACCGGCCGGACGAACATCCTGCGCAAGGTCGCCAGCGCCCCCCTCATGGCCACGGACGCCGCCTACGCCCCCGACGGCTCGTCGTACGTCATCCGCACCTACTTCTCCGCGACCCTCTACCGGCCCTCCGGCGAGACGATCGCCAAGGTGACGATGCCGGAGCTCGAACAGGCCGAGTCGATCGCCTACACCGCCGACGGCACGGCGCTGCTGGTCGGCTCGGAGGGGCCGCGCAGCCCGGTCTACCGTGTCCCGCTGCCCGAGCGGGCCACCCCGACTCCCACTCCGACCCCGGAAGAGGCGCGCGAACAGGCCCCGGACGAGAGCCCTGACGAGGTGGCCGCCGGCGCCGGCGCGTCCGGGTTGACGATCAAAGACGTTCTCATCTGGCTGGCCGCGGCCGCCACCGCCGTGGGCGTGATCACGTTTCTCGCCCGCCGCACCCGCTGAGGGCCGGTCATCGGCCGGGGTGCCGCATCGTGGCGGTGGCGGGTGCGTACGACTTCACGCTGCCGGCGATCGCCGCAATGATCGTCGTCAGAACGCAGAAGATGATCGCCAGTCCTATGGCGACGCTGTTGGTCTTGTCGAAGCCGAAGACGAACGCGAGCTGAGCGCTGAAGGGCGTGCCGCGCAGGAGCGGCGCCACGAAGGTCGCCACCACGTAGAGCACGCAGAGCACGCACAGCGTCCACGCGCCGGGGATCCTGCGGGCGAACGTGAACCCTGCTGCGACCATGACCAGCCCGGCGCCGATGACGCCGCCGACCACGTTCACCACCACCACGCCGTTCCAGATGCCGGCCGGCCCGTTGGCGTGGACGACGTTGTAGAGCGCGAACCAGACGAGCATGCCGGCAGTGAGCAGCCCCAGGATGCCGGCGATCATGGCCGCCGCGACGTTCGCCCTCGGCCTGGGTGGCGGCCCCAGCGGGCTCGGCCCGCCACCCCACGGCGCGGGCCCGCCCGCGATCGGCGGCTGCCCGTACTGGGGGAACCTGGGTTGCGGTGGATTGGGCTGCATCCGCACTCCTCGCGCGTTCTGGCGGCACATGTGCCGCCCGTCATGGGCCGCGATCATCGTAGTGGGGAGGTCACGAATGGTGGCCTGTCGGTGACAGCACGCCGACTTCGCGGCCCGGCGTCAGGACGTCCGGCCTCAGCGCGGCGGGGGACCTGCCGGCCGCCCGCGTCCACGCAGCGTAGAGGTGAACAGGTCGCCGCGCAGCGCCCGCTCCACCACCTCGATGGAGCGTGACAGCCGGACCAGCCGGGGGCCCTCCTCGCGGTACACGTCGAGCACCGCCTCGATGGTGTGCGGCGGCAGGTGTCCTTTGAGGTCGACGGCCGCCGCCCGGTAGCCCGCGCGGGCGGCCTCGACGGCCGAGGCGACGTGGTGCCTGGCCATGCTGGCGAGCGCGATCGGGTGCCGTCTGAGCACCTCGTAGGCGCGGTAGTCGGGGGGCACCGCGTCGAGCAGCCAGGCCACCGCGGAGGTCTCCCAGTCGGGCACGCTCGGCGGCCGGACCTCGGGCGGCCACTCCGGCGGAACGTACATGGCGACATCGTACTCATGTTCGATTCGTCCGGATATGGCGGGGGAGGGCGGTAAGTCGGAAAATTGTCATGTGACGGAGAAGATCGGGATCGTGGGCGCGGGCATCGTGGGCCTGGCGGTGGCGCGGGAGCTGGCCAGGACCAGGGGCGCCGAGGTGACCGTGCTCGACAAGGAAGACCGCGTCGGCGCTCACCAGACCGGGCACAACAGCGGCGTCGTCCACGCGGGCATCTACTACCCTCCGGGCTCGCTGAAGGCGAAACTGTGCCGCGAGGGCGTGGCGCTGCTCAAGGACTACTGTGCCGCGCACGCGCTGCCGTACGTCGAGGTCGGGAAGCTGGTCGTGGCGAGCACCGCGGCCGAGCGGCCGCGGCTGGGCGCGCTGGCCGAGCGGGCCAGGGCCAACGGGGTGCCGGGCATCTCCGAGCTGGACGGGCTGGCGCTGCGCGAGATCGAGCCGCACGCGGTCGGCGTCGGCGCGATCCACTCGCCGCACACCGCGATCTGCGACTTCCCTGCGGTCGCGCGCCGGCTCGCGCAGGACGTCGCGGAGCTGGGCGGGTCCGTACGGCTCGCGCACCCGGTCAGGGCGATCAGGGAACGCCCGGGAGGCGTGGAGGTGCTGGCCGGGCAGCGCAAGCTCGTCTTCGACCGCCTGGTCGTGTGCGGCGGGCTGAACACCGACGCGGTGGCCAGGATGGCGGGCTCGCCGGGAGACGTCAGGATCGTCCCGTTCAGGGGTGACTTCTACGCGCTCCAGGGTGCGGCGAAGGACCTCGTCCGGGGGTTGATCTACCCGGTGCCCGATCCGCGCTATCCGTTCCTGGGGGTTCATCTGACGCGGCAGACCGACGGCCGGGTGCTGGCCGGGCCGAACGCGGTGCTCGCCCTGGCTTATGAGGGCTACGGTTCTGCCGTGCGATGGCGAAACTACTGCAATTCTCGGCAAATTCTTGGCTGGCCGGGGACGCTACGTCTGGCCCGCGCCCACTGGCGTACCGGGCTCAAAGAACTCCACGGCTCCCTCGTCAAACGCGAGTTCCTCCGCGCTACCCGCCGCTACGTCCCCGCCCTCACCGCCTCCGACCTGGAAAGAACCGAAGGCGGCGTACGCGCCCAGGCCGTGGCGCGGGACGGCCGCATGGTCGACGACTTCGTCGTGGACGTACACGGCCCGGTCGTGCTCGTACGTAACGCGCCCTCACCCGCCGCCACGTCCAGCCTGGCCATTGCCCGGCACATTGCCGGAATTGTCCCGGCACCCGTCCGATGAGTGCATCCTTGAAGGTGATGGAAGCGCGCCTGTTGATCGTCGAGGACGATCCGAACATCCTCGAGCTTCTCGCCGCGAGCCTGAGGTTCGCGGGTTTCGACGTGACCACGGCCAAGAGCGGCCTCGACGCCGTGGCCGCCGTGCAGCGGCACCGCCCCGACCTCATGGTCCTCGACGTCATGCTGCCCGACCTGGACGGATTCGAGATCGTCAGGCGGCTGCGCGGCGGTGGGCTGCACACGCCGGTGGTGTTCCTGACCGCCCGTGACGAGACCGAGGACAAGATCCGCGGGCTCACGATCGGCGGGGACGACTACGTGACCAAGCCGTTCAGCCTGGAGGAGGTGATCGCCAGAATCCACGCGGTGCTGCGCCGTACGAGCGGGGAGCCGCAGTCGCCGCCGCCGAGGCTCACGTTCGCCGACATCGAGCTGGACGAGGAGAGCCACGAGGTGTGGCGCGGGGGCAACGCCGTGGCGCTGTCGCCGACCGAGTTCAAGCTCCTGCGCTACTTCATGACGAACGCCGGCCGGGTCCTGTCCAAGCCGCAGATCCTCGACCACGTGTGGGACTACGACTTCAGGGGCGAGGTGGGCATCGTCGAGTCGTACGTGTCCGTCTTGCGCCGCAAGATCGACAACCGCAGCCCGCGGCTCATCCACACGCTGCGCGGTGTCGGCTACGTCCTCCGCCTGCCGCCGAACCCGTGATGCGCGGCCTGCCGCTGCGGATCAAGCTGATCGCGTCGATGCTGGCCCTGCTGGGGTTCGGCATGACGTTCATCGGCCTGGTGAGCGTCTCGGTGCTGCACGGCTACCTCATCGACCGGGTCGACAGCCAGCTCCACCTGCTCAGCCTGCGCATGCACAAGAAGGTCCTGAGCGACTGGAAGAGGGACAGGGAGACCTCCGACCGGCCGATCGCCATCGAGTCCGACGCGATCGTCCTGGTCAAGGAGCCGGGCGGCACGTTCGAGCCGATGCTGATCGACCGTGACGTCGACCTGAAACCGAAGCCGGTCCTGCAGTCCGCGCCGGGAGCCGAGCCCTACAACGCGCCCGCGATCAGGGGCAACGGCGAGTGGCGGGTGCTGGAGAGCATGGTCCGCCGGCGCACGCTGGTCGTCGCGGTGGACCTGGAGGAGGTCGACGCCATCACCCGGCGGCTCGTGCTCATCGAGCTGCTCGGCGGCGGCGGGATCCTGCTCATCCTGGCCGTCGTGGGCATCACGATCGTACGGCGCAGCATGCGCCCCCTCGGCCAGATCGAGCGCACGGCCGAGGCCATCGCGGCCGGCGAGCTGGGCCGGCGGGTGCCGGACGGCGACCCGCGTACCGAAGTGGGCCGGCTGGCCAGGTCGCTCAACGGGATGCTGGCGCAGATCGAGACCGCGTTCGCCGCCAGGTCGGACTCTGAGGCGGCGGCCCGGCGTTCCGAGGTGCGCATGCGCGAGTTCGTCGGCGACGCCTCCCACGAACTGCGCACCCCGCTGACCTCCATCCGCGGCTTCGCCGAGTACGCCAGGCAGAACCCCGGCGCCGACCCCGCCGAGCTGATGCAGCGCGTGGAGAAGGCCGCGGGACGGATGAGCCTGCTCGTGGACGACCTGCTGCTGCTGGCCAGGGTGGACCAGCAGCGGCCGTTGAAGCTGCGCCCGGTCGACATGCTGGCGCTGGCCGCGGACGCCGTACACGATGCGAGGATCCTCGCGCCCGACCGCGCGGTGAAGCTCGACGTGATCGGCGGCGCCGCCCTGATCGTCGCCGGCGACGAGGTGCGCCTGCGGCAGATCGTCAGCAACCTCGTCACCAACGCCATCATCCACACCGAGCCGGGCTCGCCGATCACCGTGCGTGCCGGGGCCGGCGACGGAACGCTCTTCATCGAGGTCGCCGACAGCGGCCCCGGGCTCACCCCTGACCAGCTGGAACGGGTCTTCGAACGCTTCTACCGGGCCGACTCCGCCCGGTCGCGCCGGTCGGGGGAGGACCGGGGCAGCGGGCTCGGCCTGGCGATCGTGCAGGCGCTGGTGGAGGCGCACGGCGGCACGGTGACGGTCGAGAGCTCGCCCGAGGACGGCTCCACCTTCCGGGTGGAACTCCCACTCGCCTTGGAGTGAGCCTTCAGCAAACCCTCAGGTGATTTTGTCACGCTGAGTAGGTGACGAAACCCGAGGCGCTGATCATGGTGGTGGACGACGAACCCAGCATCAGGGATCTCCTCTCCGCCAGCCTGCGCTTCTCCGGTTTCGAGGTGCTGACCGCCGCCGACGGTCAGGAGGCCGTGGAGGTGGCGGAACGCGCCTCGCCCGACCTGGTCGTGCTCGACGTGATGCTGCCGGACCTCGACGGCTTCGAGGTGGCCAAGCGGATCGGCACGCCCGTGTTGTTCCTGACGGCCCGCGACGCCACCGAGGACAAGATCGCCGGGCTGCGGGTCGGCGACGACTACGTGACGAAGCCGTTCAGCCTCGAAGAGGTGCAGGCCAGGATCCGGGCCGTGCTGCGGCGCACCCGCGGGGAGGTCGGGCCCGCCAGCAGGCTCAAGGTGGCCGATCTGGAGCTCGACGAGGACGCGCGCGAGGTGTGGCGGGGCGGCAGGCAGGTGCGGCTGTCGCCGACCGAGTTCAAGCTGCTGCACTACTTCATGGTCAACGCCGGGCGCGTGTTGTCGAAGGCGCAGATCCTCGACCACGTCTGGAACTACGACTTCGGCGGCGACGCCGGCGTGGTCGAGTCGTACGTCTCCTATCTCAGGCGCAAGGTCGACGACGTCGAGCCGCGGCTCATCCACACGCTCCGTAGCGTCGGCTACGTGCTGAGGGAGCCGCCCGCGGGCTGAGCGCGCGACACCTCGGGCTCCGCGGCCGGTGAATGTGGTTCACGCTGGGTAGCGTGGGGTTCATGGACCTGCTGGGCGCGTTGGAGACACTGCGCCGTCCCCTCGACCGCGAGCTGTTCCCGCTGGCGATCGGGGAGACCGCGGCCGACAGGCGCGCACTGCGCGAGCTGACCGGCCAGCTCGACGACTACCTGCTGCCCCGGCTGCGCTCCCTCGACGCGCCGCTGCTCGCCGTCGTCGGCGGATCCACCGGCGCGGGCAAGTCCACGCTGGTCAACTCGCTGGTCGGGGCCGACGTCGCCGAGCCGGGCGTGCTGCGGCCCACGACGCTGGTGCCCACGCTCGTGGTCAGCCCCGCCGACCGCGACTGGTTCATGGGCCAGAACGTGCTTCCCGGCCTGTCCCGCGGCACCGGCGCAGGCCCCGGCACGCTGCGCGTGGTGACGTCCGACGCGCTCGGCGCTGGGCTCGCGCTGCTCGACGCGCCCGACATCGACTCCGTGGTGACCGCCAACCGGGAACTCGCCGCCCAGCTCCTGGCCGCGGCCGACCTGTGGCTGTTCGTCACGACCGCGGCCCGCTACGCCGACGAGGTGCCGTGGGGCTTCCTGCGTTCCGCCCGCGAACGCAGCACCGCGCTGGCCGTCGTCCTCGACCGCGTGCCGCCCGACGCCCTCGACCCCGTCTCGCGCGACCTGTCCCGCCTCCTCGCCGAGAACGGCCTGGCGGACACCCGGCTGTTCACCGTCCCCGAGGCGCCGCTCCCCGACGAGAAGGCCCGGCTGCCCCGCGAGATGGTGCGGCCCATCGCCGCCTGGCTCGCGGGGCTGGCCTCCGACGCCGCGGAAAGGTCCCGCGTCGTACGCCAGACGCTGTCGGGGGCGCTCGACAGCCTCGCCATCCGGGTGCCGTCGCTGGCCGGAGCCGTCGACCGCCAGCGCGCCGCCTTCGACGGCCTGCGCTCGATCGTCACGGCGGCCTACGCGGGCGGCATGGCCGACTTCGACGAGGGCATGCGCGACGGGTCGCTGCTGCGCGGCGAGGTGCTGGCCCGCTGGCAGGACTTCATCGGCACCGGCGACCTCATGCGCTCGCTGGAGAGCCGGGTGGGCTGGCTGCGCGACCGCGTCGTCGGCTTCTTCACGGGACGGGTGCCGGAGGTCAGGCTCAGAGACGCCCTGGAGAGTGGCGTCGGGGCGCTGATCAGGGGCGCGGCCGACGGCGCCGCGGAGCGTGCCCTGGAGGGGTGGTCCGCCGCGCCCGGCGGCCCCGGGCTGCTCGAACGGCTCGGCGCCGTCGAGTCCGCCCGGCTCGGCCGTGCCTCGCCCGACCTGGCCAAGCGGGCCGAGGTCGCGGTGCGCGGGTGGCAGGAGTTCGTGCTGGACCTCGTACGCGAGGAGGGCGCCGAGAAGCGCACGGCCGCCCGCGTGGCGTCCTTCGGGGTGAACGGGGCCGGGCTGCTGCTCATGCTGGCCGTGTTCGCCTCCACAGGAGGGCTGACCGGGATCGAGGTGGGGATCGCCGGCGGGACGAGCGTGCTGACGCAGAAGCTGCTGGAGGCCGTCTTCGGTGACCAGGCGGTACGGACGCTGACCGTGCGGGCCAGGGAGGACCTGCGCGAGCGCGTACGCACCCTGCTGGCCGAGGAGGCGGCCCGGTTCACGGCCCAGCTGGAGGTGGTCGAGCCGCCCGCGGACACGGCGGATGCGCTGCGTACGGCACTGGAGCGCATCCAGGCCCACCGCACCGAACTCCCCGCGCCCGCCCTCGAACCACCCGCCGCCGAACTCGCCGGACCGGCGGAACCACCCACCGCCGAGCTTCCGGTCGTCGGGCCCGTGCAAGGTCTGACGCCGCCCGACCCCGAGGAGAGGCCGTGAAGCTGCTGCACCGTAAGGAGGGCCCGTCTCTCGACTCCAGGCTCGCCGCCCTCCTCGAGGCGGCCTCGCTGGCCGAGGGGCGGCTGCCCGAGCAGGCGGTGTCCGGCGCGCGTTCGGTCGCCGAGCGGGCGGGGGCACGCCGCAACCTGTCGGTCGACCACACCGTGGTCGCGCTGGCGGGGGCGACCGGCAGCGGCAAGTCGTCGCTCTACAACGCCCTGGCCGGTGCGGAGCTGGCGGCCGTGGGCGTCACCAGGCCGACGACCTCGACCGCGCAGGCGGCTCTGTGGGACGGCGAGGGCGCGGGCCCGCTGCTGGACTGGCTCGACGTCCCGCAGCGCCACGCGGCCGGCGCCGGCGACCTGTCCGGCCTCATCCTCCTGGACCTGCCCGACCACGACTCCATCCGGCTCTCCCACCGACTGGAGGTGGATCGCCTGGTGGAGCTGGTCGACCTGCTGGTGTGGGTGGTGGATCCGCAGAAGTACGCCGACGCGGCGCTGCACGAGCGCTACCTGCGCCCGCTGGCCGCGCACCGGGACGTGACGGTGGTGGTGCTCAACCAGGTGGACCGGCTGCCCGCGCAGGCCGTCGACCGCTGCCTGCGCGACATGCGCCGGCTGCTGGACGACGACGGGATGCAGGGCGTTCCGGTGCTCGCCGTCTCCGCCAGGACCGGGACGGGGCTGCCCCGGCTCCGCTCGCTCCTCCAGGACCGGGTCTCCGAACGTAAGTCGTGGTCCGCCCGCCTGGCCGCCGACGTCACGACCGCCGCCACCCACCTCACCACCGCCGGCCGGGCCTCGGAGGGGTTGCCGGGTGCGGTGGAGAAGCCGGGCTCCTCAGGGCGGGGCACGGAGGGGGCGGCGCAGCTGACGGGAGGGCTGGGCAGGGCGCTCACCGGGGCGCTGTCGCAGGCGGCAGGGGTGCCGCTGGTCGTGGAGGCCGTGGCCAAGGGGCACCGGCACCGGGCGATCGTCGCCACCGGGTGGCCGGTCACGAGGTGGCTCAGGAGGTTCCGGCCGGACCCGCTCAGGAGGCTGCGCGTCGACGGCATGGCCCCGCAGGGCGCGGTGGCCGGTGGCGTGACCGGCGCGGCGGGCAGGGAGATCGAAGGGCCGGGCGGGGAGCCTGGGAGCGAAATCGTGGGCCGCACGTCGGTTCCGGCGGCGTCGGCCGTCCAGCGGGCTCAGGTCGAGACGGCGATCAGGGACGTCGGCGAGGCGGCCGCGTCCGGGCTGCCCGGCCCGTGGGCGGCGGCGGTGCGGCACGCGGCGCGCTCGCGCTCCCAGGAGCTGGCGGACGCCGTGGACCGGGCGGTCGCGAGGACGTCCGCCGGCGCGACCAGGCGACCTCGGTGGTGGCGGGCGGTGAATGCGCTGCAGTGGCTGGTGTTCGCGGCCATGGTGGCCGGTGCGCTGTGGCTGGGCGTGCTGTTCGCGATGGACTACCTGCGCCTGCCGCAGCCGCCGCTCCCGACCGCCGGCGTGGTGCCGTGGCCGACGGTGCTGCTGGTGGGAGGCGCGCTCGCGGGCGTGCTGGTCGCGCTGTTGTCGAGGCTGGCCGCCTGGGCGGGCGGCCGGCGCAGGGCCCGGCGTACGTCCCGGGCCCTGCGCGCGGCCATCGGCCAGGTCGGCGAGGACCTCGTGCTGGATCCCGTGGAAGCCGAACTGGACAGGTACGCCCGCTTCACCGACGCGCTCGGGCTGGCCCGAGCAGACTGAACGTAGCCAAGCCCTCGCAGGCCGCTGCGGCACGCCCCTGACCCGTTGTGGGGGTTGCCGCGTTGTGCGGTGGCCCGCGGCATGGCGGTTGCTGTCGATCGATCGGCTCCGTCGGCTGAGCGTCGCCGGCGGGGTCGCGATGGGTCCTTTCGGAGGAGGACGTCGAACGCTCAGCTCGGGCGGATGGACAGACGGTGCCGGAAGATGTCGTGCGGGTCGTATGTCGCCTTGATCCGCTGCAGGCGGGCGTAGTTGCCCTTGTAGTAGAGCGTGTGCCACGGCACGCCGGAGGTGTTCCAGTCCGGGTCGTCGAGGTCGATGTCGGGCATGTTGATGTAGGAGCCGTCGCTCGCCGTGCCGGTGACGGGCACGCCGCCCGTGTCGGCGTAGACGTCCCTGAAGAACTCGCGGACCCACGCCAGGTGCGGTGTCTGGTCGTCGGTGTCCTCCCAGCCGGCCACGAAGAACAGCTTGAGCACCGAGTCGCGCTGGGCGACGGCGGTGGCTTCGGGGGCGACCGCGTTGACCCGGCCGCCGAAGGAGTGCAGGATCAGCGCGCCGCCAGGGCCGGGGACGTTCTCGCTGGTGAGGTAGCGGTAGGCGACGGAGATCTGCTCATCGGTCAGCCGGCGGCGCTGGTAGCTGTCCTTGGTCTTGAGGTTGTGCTGCCTGGTGTCCATCCCGGAGCCTTCGAGTGCGTAGGTCAGCCACGGTTTCACCTCGACCTTCCGCGCGGACGGCGGGACGGTGTTCTGGGACAGCGCTTCGAGGTGCGCGTCGAGTAGTTGCTGCGCGCCGGGGCCCGCGGGCAACTGGCCTTCCAGCGTGATCGTGCCCATGGACCGCCGCCACAGATAGAGCTCGCTGTACATGCCTGCATACGCCGAATCCGGATGGGCGTCCGACTCGAACCACTGCCCGTGGTTGCGGATCAGGGTGACGAACGCCTGCTCGTCCAGGGTCTGCCAATCCCACTCGATCGAAAAGCTGAGCACCTGCTCGGGCGGCCTGGGCAGCAGGTCGGCGGGCGTGGATCCGGTCGAGCCCGGCGTGCGGAACCAGTAGCGCGTCACGACCCCGAAGTTGCCGCCCCCGCCGCCGGTGTGGGCCCACCACAGGTCGTGGTGCGGGTCGTCCGGGTGGCGCGTGGCCACGATGCTCTCGGCCTGCCCCGCGTCGTTCACCACGACGACCTCCACCGCGTGCAGGTGGTCGACCGCCAGGCCGTGCAGCCGGCACAGGTAGCCGTAACCTCCGCCGAGGATGTGCCCGCCCACGCCGACGTCGGGGAACAGGCCCGCCGGGATGGTGACCCGCCAGCCCATGTAGAGCTTGCGGTAGACCTCGCCCAGGGTCGCCCCCGCCTCGACCATGAAGGCGCCGAGTTCCGCGTCGTATTCCACGCGGTTCATCAGCGACATGTCTATCAGCGAGCGCACGGCCGGGTCGTCGACGAAGCCCTCGAAACAGTGGCCGCCGCTGCGCACCGCGAGCTGCCGTCCGGCCGTCACGGCGTTCTGGACCGCGCGGACGACGTCGCCGGTCGAGGTCGCCAGGCACACTTCATCGGGAGTTCCGGTGAAGCGGCGGTTGCCCCGGCTGACGAGGCCGGCGTAGCGCGGGTCGTCTGGGCGGATCGCCGGCGGCAGGCTCCGGGAGTCGGCGAACTGCTGTTGGGTGGTCATGGTGTTATTACCTCTGTCCGTTCTGCTCCGGGGGGCATGGGCCGGCCTGAACCGCCGGCAGGATGGCCTGGTCGATGATCTCCGCGATCCGGGCCTGGTCCGGCGGTACGCCGTCGTCGTAGGCGAACTTGGTGACCAGCGCCTCGCCGATCTCCACGACCACTGGGGTCACCCGTGCGGCGTCGATGGCTCCGCGCGCGGCGTAGTGGCGCAGCACCGTCTCGGTGAACCGGCGTCCGCGCAGGTCGAACACCCGCTCATAGAGCGCGTCGAACAGCTCGGGGCGGCGGTTCCGCTCGGCGAGCACGGCGCCCGCCGCCTGGGCCGTCGGCGACATCATCCAGGTGACCATCGAGTTCAGTGCCTTGATGAGGTCGCCGCGCAGGTCGTCGGCGGAGGGTGAGACCTCCTCGGCGGGATGCGCGTCGTGCAGCGCCTCCAGAAGCAGGTCTTCCACTGTCGGCCAGCGCCGGTAGAGCGAAGTCTTGGCGATCCTCGTCCGCTTGGCCACGCATTCCATGGTCAGAGTGCCGAGCCCGCGTTCGGCGGTCTCGGCAATCACCCCCTCGTGCGCGGCTTTGACCAGGTCGGCGGCGCTACGCCGGGATCTTTCCGGTGGTACGTCCATGTCCATAGTCCCGATAACTAGCTACTATTTCGTAGCTACAATAACATAGCTACGAACAAGTTGCTTATTGTGCCAGGCATACGGGCGCGCAGGAGGGCGGCCGGGCGATCGCCGCAATGCCATACGGGCGGGCCGATCGGCGGCCCGCGTAGGTCGGTCGGGACAGTGCGCTGTGCAGATCTCCTCGAAACGTTCTCGGGGCCGGGCGGCCCCATGTGATTTCCTTCCGGTGGGTGAACACATCTGACGTCCCGGATGAAGGAGATGTGTTTCACCCTGTTCCGAGGGAGCCGGAGATCGTGCGGAGCCCCGCCAGGAGCGGGCGCAGGAGGGGATGGGAGTCGGCGCCACGGCGCACGGCGGCGAAGACGCGGCGCTCCGGCCCCGGCGTGTGGCGTACGACGACCCCGGGCAGCGCCATGTCGCGCAGCGCCAGCCGCGGCACGAGAGCCACCCCCGCGCCCGCGCCCACCAGGGCGACCACGGCGCTGAAGTCGTCGGAGCAGTGGGCGAGGTCCGGCGTGAACCCCGCCTGCCGGCAGGCGAACGTGATCACGTCGTGCACCGGATTGCCCGGATAGGGGCCGATCCACGTCTCGGAAGCGAGCGACTCCAGCGTGGCCGACCCCGCCAGCGGATGGTCGCGGGGGAGGACCAGGTCGAACGGCTCCGCGTACAGCGGCATGCGCGACAACCGGCGGTCGGAGGCGTCGGGCGCGTCCCGGTACTCCACCGCGATCGCCAGGTCCACCTCCCCGTCGAGCAGCATGGCCAGGCTCTGGTCGCCTTCGGCGTCGAGCACGCGTACGCGCAGGCCGGGGGCGGTGGAGCGCAGGGCGGCGATCGTGGGCGAGAGCACGGCGCTGATCGCGGTGGCGAAGCAGGCCACGGTCGCCTCGCCCGCCTCGCCCGTGGTGTACGCGGCCACCTCGGCCTCGGCGCGTTCGAGCTGGGCGAGGACCTCGTTGGCGTGGGCGATCATGATCTTGCCCACCGCGGTCAGGTGCACGCCGCGCCCGTCACGCGTGAGCAGGCGGTGGCCCACCTCGTGCTCCAGGGCGGCGAGCTGCTGGGACACGGCCGAGGGCGTGAGGTGCAGCGCCGCCGCCGCGGCGGTGACCGTGCCGTGGTCGGCCACCGCGCGCAACGTACGCAGCCGCCGCGTGTCTATCACGCAGCGAGAATACTGACCCCCCGCCCCTGTCACGCGACGAGGCGTCCAGGCGGGCGGGGCCGCGACTCAGGCGCGGGCCTGGGTGAAGGCTTCGATCGCGCGGTCGACGTCCTCCTGCGAGTGCGCGGCCGACAGCTGGACGCGGATCCTCGCCTGGCCGTGCGGCACGACGGGGTAGGAGAAGCCGATCACGTAGACGCCGAGGTCGAGCAGGCGCTCGGCCAGGGCGCCCGCCTCGGCGGCGTCGCCGATCATCACGGGCACGATCGGGTGGTCGCCGGGCAGGATGTCGAACCCGGCCGCGGCCATCCCGCCGCGGAAACGGGCGGTGTTGGCGCGCAGCCGCTCGCGGGCGTCGTCCGAGGTCTCCAGAAGGTCGAGGATGCGCAGCGACGCGGCGGCGATGACGGGCGCGAGCGAGTTGGAGAACAGGTAGGGGCGCGAGCGCTGGCGCAGCAGCTCGCAGATCTCCTTGCGGGCCGAGACGTAGCCGCCGCTGGCCCCCCCGAGAGCCTTGCCCAGCGTGCCGGTGATGATGTCGATCCGGTCGGTGACGCCGTGCAGCTCGGGTGTGCCGCGCCCGGTGGGCCCGACGAAGCCGACGGCGTGCGAGTCGTCGACCATCACCATGGCGTCGTACCGCTCGGCCAGGTCGCAGATATCGCGCAACGGGGCGAGATATCCGTCCATGGAGAACACGCCGTCGGTCACGATCAGCCGCCGCCGTGCCTCCGACGCCTCCTTCAACCTGGCCTCCAGCTCGGCCATGTCCCGGTTGGCGTACCGGAACCGCTTGGCCTTGGAGAGCCGGATGCCGTCAATGATGCTGGCGTGGTTGAGCGCGTCGGAGATCACCGCGTCCTGGGCGTCGAGCAGCGTCTCGAAGACGCCGCCGTTCGCGTCGAAACAGGAGCTGTAGAGGACGGTGTCCTCCATGCCGAGGAAGTCGGACAGGCGGACTTCGAGCTCCTTGTGCACCTCCTGGGTGCCGCAGATGAAGCGTACGGACGCCATCCCGAACCCCCACCGGTCGAGCGCCTCCTTGGCGGCCTCGACCACCGTGGGATCGTCGGCCAGGCCCAGGTAGTTGTTGGCGCAGAAGTTCAGCACCTCGCGCCCTGCCACGCTCACCTGGGAGCTCTGCGGGGTGCTGATCACGCGCTCGGGCTTGAGCAGCCCGGCCTCGGTGATCTCGTCGAGCGTCGTACGCAGCTGCTCGCGCACGTTCGTGAACATCAGGCGCTCCTGTCGGTGGTCGTGGCCGCTTCGGCCGGCGTTGCGCTCCAGTCCAGAATGACCTTGCCCGTACGGCCGCTGGCGGCCGTGTCGAAGGCGGCGTCGAAGGCGTGGTAGGGGAAACGGTCGGTGATCACGGGGGAGAGGTCGAGGCCCTTCTCCAGCAGCACGGACATGTTGTACCAGGTCTCGTACATCTCGCGGCCGTAGACCCCCTTGATCGTGATCATGGACGTCACGACGGTGGCCCAGTCGATGGCGAACTCCTCGGCGGGCAGCCCGAGCATGGCGATCTTCCCGCCGTGGGTCATGTTGGCGATCATGTCGCGCAGCGCCGCCGGGTTGCCGGACATCTCCAGCCCCACGTCGAAGCCCTCGCGCAGGTGGAGCCGGTGCATGCCCTCGGTGATCGGGGACGTGGAGACGTTGAGCGCGAGCGAGACGCCGAGCTTGCGGGCCAGGTCGAGCCGCTCGTCGCTGACGTCGGTGATGACCACGTTGCGCGCGCCGACGTGCGTGGCCACCGCCGCCGCCATGAGCCCGATCGGGCCCGCGCCGGTGATCAGCACGTCCTCGCCGACCAGGGGGAAGGAGAGCGCGGTGTGTACGGCGTTGCCGAACGGGTCGAAGATGGCGGCCACGTCGGGATGGACGGGGACACGGTGCACCCAGACGTTCGAGGCGGGCAGGGTGACGTACTCGGCGAACGCGCCGTCCCTGTGGACGCCCAGCCCGATCGTGTTGCGGCACAGGTGCCTGCGGCCGGCCATGCAGTTGCGGCACTTGCCGCAGACGAGGTGTCCCTCGCCGCTGACGAGGTCGCCGGGGGTGATGTCCTCGACGTCCGGCGCCACCTCGACCACGTGGCCGGAGAACTCATGACCCACGATCAACGGAGGTTTCAGGGTATGCCGCGCCCAATCGTCATATTTCCGGATATGCAGGTCGGTGCCGCAGATGCCGGTCCGCAGGACCCGGATCTTCACCTCGCCGGGCCCCACCTCCGGCTCCGGCACGTCCACCAGCGCGAGGCCGGGTTCGTCCCGCTCCTTGACCAGCGCCTTCATGCGCGTCCCCCTACGTCGAAGCATCAGTAACGCACTGTGCCCGTTCCCCGCCCAGCGTGTCCATCGAGGCTTTCTTAAGTGCCCCCACAGCACAGCTTCACGCCGCCGCCCGGTAGCAGGCGCCCTGTACTATTTCGTCCGCCTTCGGAAGGAACCCACGTGAACGACCTGCGTATCGGCGTCATCGGCCTCGGCCTGCGCACGAGCCTCGCCCTGGCGGCCCATCGCCCCGGTAAGGGCTCGGTGGTGGCCGCCCTGTGCGACTCCGACCCGGCGGTGCTCAAGAGACAGGCCGGCCGCTTCCAGGCGCAACTGCTGACCGAGCACCACCGCGAGCTGCTCGGCAGGGACAACCTCGACGCGGTCATCGTGATGACGCCCGACGACACGCACGAGCGCATCGCCATCGACTGCCTGGAGGCGGGCAAGGCCGTCTACCTGGAGAAGCCGCTGGCCATCACCGTGGAGAGCGCCGACCGCATCCTGCGCGCCGCCCGGCGCACCGGCACCCGCCTGTACGTCGGCCACAACATGCGCCACATGGGCGTGGTCCGCCTGATGCGCGACATCATCCGCAAGGGCGTCATCGGCGAGCCGAAGACCGTCTGGGTGCGCCACTTCGTCTCCTACGGCGGCGACTACTACTTCAAGGACTGGCACGCCGACCGCACCAGGACCACCGGGCTGCTGCTGCAGAAGGCGGCGCACGACCTCGACGTGATCCACTGGCTCGCGGGCGGCTACACCACCAGGGTCAACGCGTTCGGCGACCTGATGCTCTACGGCGACCTGCCGCGCCGCGACCCCGGCACGCCACGGCCGGACGGCTGGCTCCAGGACTACACCTGGCCGCCGTCCGGGCATCGCGACCTGCACCACGTCGTGGACGTCGAGGACGTCTCCGTCATGAACATGCGCCTGGACAACGGCGTCATCGCCGCCTACCAGCAGTGCCACTTCACGCCCGACTACGTGCGCAACTACACGGTCATCGGCACCGAGGGCCGCCTGGAGAACTTCGGCGACGGTCCCGGCGACACGGTCAAGGTGTGGAACACGGGGCCCACCGGCTACCGGGGCGACGCCGACGTCACGTACAAGGTGCCGGCCGCGCAGGGCACGCACGGGGGCGCCGACGCCGAGATCGTGACGGAGTTCCTCAGGTTCGTCAGGGACGGCGGCGTGACGGACACCTCGCCGGTGGCGGCGCGGATGAGCGTGGCGGCCGGCTACATGGCGACGATGTCGCTGCGGAACGGCGGCATGCCCTACGACGTGCCGGACCTCGACCCCGAGCTGGTCGCGTACTTCGACCGGGGGCAGGTGGAACCGGAGCAGGCGGCCGGACAGTAGATATATGTGGATATACGCACCCGGATCCGGGATGGAGACAGGGCGGCTTTCGGCGAACTCTTCGACGAGTGCTCCAAGGCCGTGTACAACCATGCCTTCCGCCTGACCGCCGACTGGTCCACGGCCGAGGACGTGACGGCGCTGACGTTCCTCGAAGCCTGGCGGTTACGCGGGCGCATCGACCCCGGCGGCGGCTCCCTGCGGCCGTGGCTCCTGGGCATCGCCACCAACGTGACCCGCAACATGCGCAGGGCCGCCCGCAGGCACGACGACGCCCTGGCCAGGCTGCCCAGAGGCGAGTCGGTGCCCGACTTCGCCGACGAGGTCGTGGGCCGGATCGAGGACGCCGAACGGCTGGCCGCGGTTCGTGCCGCGTACGGCCGGCTGCGCCGCCAGGAGCAGGACGTGTTCGCGTTGTGCGTCTGGGCGGGCCTCGACTACGCCCAGACGGCCGAGGCGCTGGGCATCCCGGTCGGCACGGTGAAGTCGAGGCTGTCACGGGCGCGCGGGAAACTCGCCGCCGCGGGGGAACCCCCGCCGCCGGACCGACAGGTAACAGGTGACCGTGGCCCTCGTCAGACGTGGGAGACCCGATGAACTGGCCGACCGAACGTGAACTTCCCGAGGGCCGTCACCGACTGCTCAAGGAGTTCGTCATGACCGAGATCGACAAGCGGCCCGCGAAGCGGCGGGTTCCGCGCCCCGCCGTGCTGGCGCCCGTCCTGGGCCTCGCAGTCGCCGCCGCCGTGGCCGTGCCGCTGCTCTTCGGGGGCACCCCCGCGTACGCGGTGGAGAAGCTCCCCGACGGCCTCATCCACATCACCATCAACGAGGCCAAGAACCCCGAGCGGCTCCAGGAGGACCTGCGGGCCATGGGAGCGAACGTGGTGGTGACCTACATCCCCCGCGGCAAGAAGTGCAGCCCGCAGCCGCGCAGCAGCCACTTCCTGAGCGACGAGGAGGCGCCGCTGGCGCCGTTCCCGGCGCCCGGCGGTAAGACCGAACCGGGCTTCGCCATCGACCCGCGGGTGATCGGCGAGGGGCAGACGGGGGTGCTGGAGTTCAGCGTCTCGGAGAACAACGGCGGGGTCGTCGCGGGGATCTGGGCCCGCGTGGGCCAGGACCCGATCACCGCATGCGAACTGGTGGACACGACGGACGCGCCTCTGTCGCACTGATCCCAGCACTCCGGCGCCCGCCACACGATTTCGTGTGGCGGGCGCCGTCGTGTGCAGCTGGAACGCCAGGGTTGGAATTGCCGTACTAATCGTGTAACACTGTTGCAAGGTTGGTACATGGTCGGTAGAGGAAGACATCAGCACAACGAAATCAATGCCGTCTTCAGGGCGATCCGCAAGTTCGAGTGGTTGACCGTGGTGGAAAGCCACAACGGGCACCGCTGGGGATGGATCGAATGCGCCTGCGGTGCCCCTGCGCAGTCAATCTGGTGCACGCCGCGTAACCCGGGCAACCACGCGAAGCGCATTCTCCGATGGGTCGACGAGCACGCGGAGTGCGCAAAGAACGAGGAGAGGTCATGATTACGTGGGACTTCCGCGTCACGCTGAATCGAGCGGTCACAGGCGAGGAGCTGGACGCTCTGTTCGAGGCCGGTCTCGATGACTGCACCGTTTCGAGCCTCAAAGACGGCAGAACTTACGTCATGTGCGACCGCGAAGCGGAGACCTTGCTGGACGCGATCGCATCCGTGCTCACCCAGATCAGGACGGTCCCGGGTCTCTGGGCCACCGGGGTCGGCCACGACGACGGGGTGACGCTGGGGGACGCGGCGCGCCGGCACGGAGGCCGCACCCAGGCCAGCCTCCGGCAGCTCGCCGCGGGCCAGCGCGGCCCCGGTGGTTTCCCGAAGCCTCTGATGGAGGCCGACAACATCAGCCTCTACTCCTGGGCCGAGATCTCGGAGTGGCTGCGCACCAAGATGGGCGATGACATCGCCCCGGCGAACCGCGACCTCGTCATCGCCGATGCGGCGGTCAAACTGGCCTGCCGGGCCCGTGACGCCCATCGGGAGAGCCAGGTGGCCGCCATCTTCGAGATCGCCTCCTGATCCGGTGGCGGCCGGCCTCCCGCCCCTCAACTGACCTGCCGGCCGCCCGGAGCAACTCTCTTGACCGAAACTCTCAGCGCTCGGCCTCCGTCGGCTTCTTGTCCAGGTCGGGGAATGCGGCGGGCTCCCGGGCGCCCTGCGTGAGCTGGCGCGGCCCCTTCGGGCTCTCGGCCTGCTGGGCGTCGGCCACGGCCTCGGCAGCGGCCTCCGCGGCCTTGGCGGCCTCCTCCTCCGCGGCCGAGCTCTCCGGCATCTCCTCGCGGGTGGCCGCCGACTTCGGCAGGGCCTCCGTGAACGCCCTCGACACCCCCTGCAGCGCCGACGTGACCTCGCTCGGGATCACCCAGAACGTGTTGCCGTCGCCCTGCGCGAGCTGCGGCAGCACCTGGAGGTACTGGTAGGCGAGCAGCTTGGGGTCGGGGTCGTTGCGGTGGACGGCCTGGAAGACCTGGTCGATGGCGCGCGACTGGCCCTCGGCCTCCAGGATGGCGGCCGTGCGCTGGCCCTCGGCGCGCAGGACGCGGCTCTGCTTCTCGCCTTCGGCGGTGAGGATCTGCGACTGCCGCTGGCCTTCGGCGTTGAGGATGGCGGCGCGCTTGTCGCGCTCGGCCCGCATCTGCTTCTCCATCGCGTCCTTGATGGTCTTCGGCGGGTCGATGGCCTTGATCTCGACGCGGTTGACGCGCAGCCCCCACTTGCCGGTGGCCTCGTCGAGGACGCCGCGCAGCTGGCTGTTGATGGTGTCGCGGGAGGTCAGGGTCTTCTCCAGGTCCATGGAGCCGACGACGTTACGCAGCGTCGTGACGGTGAGCTGCTCGACGGCCTGGATGTAGTTGGCGATCTCGTACGCCGCCGCGCGCGGATCGGTGACCTGGAAGTAGAGGACGGTGTCGATCTCGACGACCAGGTTGTCCTCGGTGATGACGGGCTGGGGACGGAAGGAGACGACCTGCTCGCGGAGGTCGATCACGGGGTAGACGCGGTCGATGTAGGGGATGACGAAGTTGAGGCCGGGCTTGAGGGTGCGGTGGTATCGGCCGAGCCGCTCCACGTTGCGCGCCCGCGCCTGCGGGATGATCCGCACTGCTTTGAGCACGGTGAACACCGCGAAGAGGATGATGAAGATTCCGACCAGCAAGAGCGGATCCATGAGTCACTCCCGGGGATAGACGAGGGCTGTCGCCCCTTCGATCTCGATGATGTCGACGGTCGCCCCTGTGGGGATCACCAGGGTTTCGTCGTACGCGCGCGCGGACCACTCCTCACCCCCGATGCGCACGCGACCGTCGCGGCCCGTCACCTCCGAGACCACGTAGGCGGGCTTGCCGACGAGTGCTTCCACCCCGAATCGTTGCAGCGCCGGCTGCTTGATATGGCGCATCGCGATGGGCCTGAGCACCAGCAGGCCGGCAGCCGACGAAGCGGCGAAGAACATTAACTGCAGGGGAACGGGCAAGCCCAGCGCCGCGGTGGCGGCGGTCAGGAGAGCGGCCGCACCCAAAAGCCCGAGCGAGGCCGTGAGCGTGAATATTTCGGCCACGCCGAGGACGACAGCGAGGATTACCCAGATGATCCATTCATCCATGTCCGGCCCTCCTACTAGGACAACGGGCCTGCACCGGCGGGTTGTTCCCCTTGCTCTAAGGTAGCCCTGGATTCACCCTCGCGGCACCCATGGGCGCGCCGTGCCCGTTTTCGGAAAGCGCGCTCCCCTGCCGCCATTTCTCCCACGGAAGTTGCCAGAAACCCCACCCGTTGTCCCATTCGAGGGTGCGGTCGGTGCCCGTGATGACGACCGGATCGCCGCGCAGGGTGGTGGTGTAGAACCACTCCGCCTGGTCCGGCCGGGCATTGACGCAACCGTGGCTGACGTTTTCCCGGCCCTGCGCCCAGAGGTTGTCCTTGGCGTGCACGTATTCGCCGGTGTCGGAAATGCGTACGGCATGCTCGATCATCATGTCGTAAAAGTCGGGTTCGCCCTCGTCACGGCCCGGGGAAACCATGCGGACCGGATTGCCTTTGTCCATGGTCAGGTGGATGCCGCTGGTCGTGGTGTATTCCTCTGTGGTGGCCATGCCCGCGCTGATGGCCATGCGCTGCACGATCCGGCCGTCGCGGCGGACGACCATCTGGTGGGTCCCGGTGTCGATCGTGCTGGTCTGCGAGCGGCCCACGGTGAAGGCGAACGTGGAGTCGACGGCGCCGTGCAGGCCGCCGGCCGCGCGCACTCCAGCCAGGTGCGCCGTGACGGTGACCTGCTGCCGGGGCGCCCAGAACTCCCGGGGACGGTAGACCACCCTCGTGTCGCTGGACCACCGCCAGGCGCCCTCCGCCGGGTGCTCGGCCGTGACCTCGAGCGCGCGCTCGACGGCCGCCCTGTCTTCCACGGGGGTGTCGAAGTCGATGATGATCGGCATGCCCGTGCCGACCGTCTCGCCGGGCAGGGGGGCGGTGGCGGCCACCTGGAACGTACGCCTGGCCGCGCGGGTGCGGAAGCGGCCCAGCGCCACCGTCGCGGGGCCGCCGGCGACCGTGGCCGTGGCGCTCACCGTGTATTCGGCCGCGGGTTCGAGTGTCCAGCGGGAGCGCCAGACCGTGCCTGACCGGTCGAGCCCGCCCGGCACGGGCTCGCCGCGTTCGTGGACCGTGACCTGGGCGAGCGTGCCGCCCTGCGCCTCGATCACGAGCCCGCGGTCGGTGCGGGCGCGCTTGGCGTCGAGGGGCGGCCACACGCGCACCACGGGCGGGGCGGGCGAGGTCTCGGCCGGGAACGACGCGCAGCCACAGACCAGGAGAAGGGCGACAAAGGTCACCACGGCACGCCGCATGTCCACTCCTGCTTTCCGAGGGTGAGAGGGGCTCCCTAGGGTAGCGGTGTGTCAGCATGCAAGCACGCGGAGTGACTTATCGGACGGTTCCGGAAACCTCCCCCAACGTCAGGTCGCCGGCCGTCGCCCGGATCGTCACGGTGTCGCCGTCCTGCAGGAACGCTCGGGTCTCGCCGCTGGCCAGCTTGATCGGGTCGGTGCCGTTCCACGTCAGCTCGGTGAGCGAACCCCGCTCGCCGCGTTCGGGGCCCGAGACCGTGCCGCTGGCGAACAGGTCTCCGGTGCGCAGCGAGGCGCCGTTCACCGTCATGTGCGCCAGCATCTGGTCGGGTGTCCAGTACATCGCCGCGTACGGGGGCCGCGACACGCTCTCGCCGTTGAGCAGGATCTCCAGCGTGATGTCGAGCCCCCAGTCGCCATGCCTGCGCAGGTAGGCGGCGGGCTCGGGGTCCTGGGCGCGGCCGGGGATCCTGGGCAGCGCCTCCAGCGGGGTGACCCACGGCGAGACGGACGTGGCGAACGACTTGCCCAGGAACGGCCCGAGCGGCACGTACTCCCAGCCCTGGATGTCGCGCGCGCTCCAGTCGTTGACCAGCGTCACCCCGAACACGTGCTCCTCGAACGCCCCCGCGGGCGAGCCGTGATCGGACGGCACGCCCACCACGAACCCCAGCTCGGCTTCGATGTCGAGCTTCTTGCACGGCCCGAACACCCCCGGGCCGAGCTGGCCGTGCGGGCGCCTGACCGGTGTGCCCGACACGACGACGGTGCCCGACCTGCCGTGGTAGCCGACCGGCAGGTGCCGCCAGTTGGGCTTCAGCGGCTCGTCGCCGGGGCGGAGGATCTTGCCGAGGTTGCTCGCGTGGTCGATCGAGGCGTAGAAGTCGACGTAGTCGGCGACCTCGAACGGCAGGTGCAGGCGCACCTGCTCCAGCGGGATCAGGTGCGCCTCCGTCACCGAGAGGTCGCCGGTCAGCTTGTTCTGGATCAGGGTCCTGGTGTCGTGCCAGGCGGCGCGCCCCCTGGCCATGAACGGGTTGAGCGTGGGGGCGGCGAACACCTCGTCGTGCAGCGCCGGCGCCAGGTCGAGCACCTTGTCGCCGTACCGTACGCCGACCCTGGGCGCCTGTCCCGGGCAGGAGAAGACCCCGTAGGGCAGGTTGTCGACTCCCCAGCTCATGCGTTCACCTCCACGAGTCCGAGTGCGCGCAGGTCCTCGACGGGCGTACCCGTGCTGCACGAGCCGTAGCTCACCAGCAGCTCGCGGGCGCGCTTCGCGGTGTCCTCGGTCACGGACCGCGCCAGGCGTACGAGATGGCCGACGTCGGTGGTGCGCAGCGCCGGCCCGGGATCGCGCCCCTCCACGGCCTCGCAGACCGCCATCAACAGGTTGAGGAAGCCGTGCCGGTCGACGCCGAGCGAGGGGTCGAAGTGGCGTACGGCGTGGTGCAGCCCGGCCGTGGCCTTGAACGGGATGCCGTGCTCCACGCACGACCTGATGAACGCCGCGAGGTGGTCGACCGGCGGGAAGTCCTCAGGCGACGGGCCGCCGCAGCGCACCTTCAGCCCCACCCCGGCGGGCGGTTGGAAGGCAACCTTGTGCGGCGGGACCTCGACGAAGAGCCGCACCCCCTCCGGCAGGGCCAGCCGGGCCGCGACCGCGGCGACCGGGGTGTCGGCGGGCGGGCGGATCTCGACGATGTCCACGGGCAGGTCGTCGAAGGCGGGCAGCTCGTCGGTGTCGACGATGAGGCCGATCCGCCGCGGCCGGAACGCCATGCCGCGCAGCCGGTCGAGCCGGCTGGCCGGGCAGAGGAACCTCTGCGTGAGGACCGGGCTGCCGCTCTCGAGGTCGCGCCGGTTGCGGGACAGGGCCTCGTCCATGTGCAGCGACGTCGGCGGGAACAGGCCCGCGTCGTCGATCAGTGCCGTGAAGATGCTCATCGTGCCCAGGTCCAGGCGTAGCCGGGGTCTTCGCAGGACAGCGCGGCCGGGCCGAGGTCGAGCGGGCGGAACGTGTCGACCATCACGGCCATCTCGCTCGTCGTCGTGACGCCGCGCCCGACCGCCTCGATCACCGCTTCGACCGCTCCGGGCTGCGGCCCGTGCGTGAACCCGGCGGGATGCAGGGAGATCGAGCCGACGTCGATGCCGGACCCCTTGCGCGCGGAGTAGTCGCCGCCCGCGTAGAACATGAACTCGTCGGAGTCGACGTTGTGGTGGTTGTACGGGATCGGGATGGCCTCCGGGTGGTAGTCGAGCGGCCGCGGGCAGAACGAGCACACCACGAACCCCGGCCCCTCGAACGTCTGGTGCACCGGCGGCGGCGCGTGCGTCTTCTTCACGATCGGCTCGAAGTCGTTGATGTTGAACGCGAACGGGTAGAGGCAGCCGTCCCAGCCGACCACGTCGAAGGGGTGGTTGCGGTAGACCAGCCGGGTCAGCCCGCCGCGCGTGCGCACGAGCACCGGCACCTCCTCGCCCTCCACGACGAGCGGCTCGGCCGGGGCGCGCAGGTCGCGCTCGCAGTAGGGCGCGTGCTCCAGGAACTGCCCGTGTTGCGACAGATAGCGCTTGGGCGGCCTGATGTGCCCGCCCGCCTCGATGGCCAGCACGCTGACCTGGCCCTCGGGCGCCCAGCGGTGGATGGTGCCGGTCGGGATGACGACGTAGTCGCCCTCGCCTGCCTCGATCACGCCGTACGTGGACTCGAAGCGCACGGTGCCGCGCTGGACGTAGACGCACTCGTCGCCCATGGAGTTGCGGTAGAGCTCGCTCGGCCGGTCGCTGGTGGCGTACGACAACCGGACGTCGCCGTTGCCGGCCAGCAGCATGCGGCCCGTGACGAGGTCGCCCGCGCTGGACAGTTCCTGCGTGCGGAAGTGGCGGGGTGAGAGGGGCAGGTTGGGCTCGAGGCGGGCCTCGGCCGTGGGCGTGACCGCCTCCGCCTTGACGATGGCGGTGGGCAGGTGGCGGTGGTAGAGCAGCGAGGAGTCGGACGAGAATCCCTCCTCGCCCATGAGCTCCTCCGCGTAGAGACCGCCGTCCGGCCGTCTGAACTGCACGTGCCGCTTGCGCGGCACCTCCCCCACGACCCGGTAGTACGGCATCTGCCCCTCCAATGTGTCCGTTAACCGGACGGCAGTGTCCCTTATACGCGACTACCGTCCGCTATCGGTCTGGAGATGTCAACCCAGGGCCGCGGCCAGCTCGGCCGCCGCCGCCACCACCCGCGGCCCCGTGGACACCTCCAGCGGCCCGAACGTCACCACCCCCACCGACGCCTCAAGCCAGGGCAGCCCGGTGACGGGCGCGGCGACACCCCGCGCACCCTCCTGCAACTGCCCTTCCGTGACGAAATAGTCGTCGCCGCCCTCGCGCAGCCCCAGGATCGCCCGCCCCGCCGCGCCTTTCGCCAGCGGATGGCGCGAGCCCTCGCGGTAGGCCACGTGCATGTCGGTCCAGGACGGCTCCACCACCGCCACCGCCAGCCCGTCGTCGCCCTCGGCCACGGTCAGGTGCGCGGTCGCGCCCACCTCCTCGGCCAGCCGCCGCAGCGCCGGCATCGCCGCCGCCCGCAGCAGCGGCTGCACGGCCTGCGCCAGCACCAGCACCCCGAACCCCAGATGCACCCGGCCGCCGGCGTCCCTGCGGACGAACCCCTCGTTCATCAGCGTCGTCAGCAGCCGGTAGACCACGGGACGGCTCAGCGACAGCTCGGCGCTCAGCTCGGTCGGCGTGCGGCCGTTCTTGCCGTCGGCGAGCAGGCGCAGCAGGCGCAGCCCGCGCTCCAGGGTCTGGGCGGATTCAGCGGCCATGCGACCGATTATCCAGCGAGGGAGCGGGGGAGCGGGGCGACCAGGCCGGTGACGTAGCGCGGTTACACGGGTACGTATCGCACGGGAAGAACCTGGGGGTGACGATGCGGCACAGGTCGCTGCTTCTGATTGCCGGTCTGACCATGTGCGCGCTGACCCCCGCGGCGCCGACGCTCACCGGCCCCGTGTCCACCGTGTCCACCAGCACCTCGTACGACCGGGCCGGCGGGAGCCTGGTCGAGGACACCTTCCACCTCACCCGGGGCATCGAGGTGCGCCGGCGCCTGCTGCCCACCGCCGGGGGCGTCACGTTCCGCCCCGGCCACGTCGCGGTCGGGGTCCGGGTCGACGCGAGCGGCCTGCTGCACGGCACGCCGCAGCGCTCCGGCACCTTCGTCGCCCCCGTCGGGATCTGCTCGGAAGGGTCGTGCCGGGAGCAGGAGCTGACCCTCGTGGTGCTCGGCTACGAGCCGTGGGAGCCGCGTGACCTGACCTTTCCCGGCAAGGTGGGAGTTCCGCTCGACGGCGAGATCGGCGTCGAGGGCGGCCCGGCCGGCGTGCTCCCGACGTTCACGGTGACCGACCAGGCCAGGCTGCCCGCGGGCGTGAGCATCGGGCCCGACGGCCAGGTGGGCGGCGTCCCCGCGGCTCCGGGCGTCTTCGAGGTCCCGGTGCGGATCTGCGTGGCGGGCAACTGCGCCGGCGTGGTGGTCCGGATCATCGTCGGCTGAGCCTTGCGGGCACGTGCCTTTTGCGGTCACCTGGTGTCATGAAATCGGTCATCGTGGTCGGAGCGGGCATATGGGGGTCATCGCTGGCGTTGCGGCTGGCCGAAACCGGCTGGCAGGTGACGCTCGTCGAGCAGCACAGGCCGGGGCACGTCCGGCAGTCCAGCGCCGGTGAGACCCGGCTCCTGCGCTGCTCGCACGGCGACGACGCCTGGTACGCCCAGCTCGCCTGGCAGGCCAGGGACGGCTGGCGCAGGCTGGAGGAACGGGCCGGCGAGGAGCTGTACCACGAGGCCGGCATGGTCTGGTTCGCGAGGACGCCCGACGGGTGGGAGCACAAGAGCGCTCAGGCGCTGAAAAATCTGGACATCCCGTGTGAGGTGCTGGACCCGTCCGACGGCGGCCGCTTCTTCCCCGACCTGCGCGCCGACGACCTCAGCTTCCTGCTCTGGGAGCCGTACGCGGGCGTGCTGAGGGCCAGGCGGGCGACCCAGGTGACCGCCGGCCTGGCGGTGGCGTCCGGGGTCCGGCTGGTCAGGGCGCGGGCGGTGCCCGTACGGGGCGGCACAGCGGGGGGCACAGCGGGCGACGCGGCGCCGTACCAGGCCGCGGTCGAGATCGACGGCGAGGTGCGGCACGCCGACCGGGTGGTGTGGGCGTGCGGCGCGTGGTTGCCCGCGCTCTTCGACGACGTGCCGGTTACCGTGACGAAGCAGGACACTCTGCACTTCGCGGTGCCGTCCGCGTGGTCCGTCCCCGAGACGCCCGCCTGGGTGGACCACGGGGCCTCCGCCTACGGTCACGGCGACGTGGACGGGGTGGGGATGAAGGCCACCTCCGACGCGGAAGGGGAGCCGTACGATCCGGAGCACGGCTCGCGGGAGGTGGACGCGGCCGGCGTCGAGCGGGCACGCGCGTACCTCCGGCGCAGGTTCCCCTCGCTGGCGCAGGCGCCGGTGCTGTTCAGCCAGGTGTGCCAGTACGCGCTCACGCCGGACGCCGAGTGGATCGTCAACGAGGTGTCGCCGGGGGTGTGGCTGTTCGGCGGGGACTCGGGGCACGGGTTCAAGCACGCGCCCGCGCTGGCCGGCTACGTGGCGGGCGTGCTCGACGGCCATCACGCGCCCGAGCCGCGCTTCGGGCTGCACGAGCGGATCCCGTCGCGCGGGCTGAGGACCAGCGGCAACGTCCTGTAGGGCCGGGCGTGGTAGGGCCTGCCTCACCGGCGATTCGGGGGACGGCGGGCATGATCGCACCGTCGTGCGGACGGCCGCCACGCTCTGGCTGGCGGCGGTGGCGCTGGGCGCGTTCTGGCCGGGACGCTGGGCGTGTTCGGTACGATCTCGCTCGTGATCGAACCGGTCGAATGGCTGCTCGCGGGCGGCTCGATCAGCCAGGCCGTGGCCGGGATGGACCTGATGGGCGTGGTAGGGGCCGCCGCGAGGATCCTCCACCTGGGGGCCGTGATCGGCGCGCTGGCCCTGATGTTCCAGCCGCGGGCCAACGCCTATTTCCGGGCCTCTCTCCGGTCAGGGTGAGGCCGGCTCCAGCGGCGCCTTCGGCTCCGGGGCGCGCAGGTTGCGCACCCCTGGGGAGAGCAGCGCCGCCAGCGTCGACAGCACGACGATGACCGCGCACCCCAGCAACGCCGCCTCGATGCCGAACAGGCTCGCCGCCGGCCCCGCCAGCAACAGGCCGAGCGGGCCGAACATCAGGGACCCGAGCATGTCGTACGAGCTGACCCGCGACAGCGACTCGGCCGGGATCTCGCGCTGCATCGTGGTCATCCACAACACGCCGAACACGTCGAAACACACGCCGAGCACGAACGCCCCGGCCACGATGCCCCAGAGCGGGGCGTCGAGCCCGAGCAGCGCGGTCGGCAGCGCGGTCGGCAGGCAGAGCAGCACGGCCACCAGGATCGGCCGCTTCGGCCGCAGCCGCAGCGACACCAGCACCCCGGCGATCGTGCCCACGGCCTCGCCCGCCAGGAACGCCGACCATGCCGCGGGACCGCCCAGGCTCTCCTTGGCCAGCAGCGGGCCGAGCACCCCGTGCGAGGCCTGAATGGCCATGATCATCAGCGAGAACTGCGCGACCACCACCCAGATCCACTGCCGCGAGCTGAACTCCCGCCACCCGTCACGCAGGTCGGCCAGCACCGAGTGCCGCTCGCCCCTCGGGCGCTCGCCCGGCTTCATGCGCAGCAGCGCGACCAGCACGCCGGCCACCGCGAACATCGCGCCGCTCACCGCCAGCGCCCAGCCGCCGCCGAACAACACCACGGCGCCGCCGCCCAGCACCGCGCCTGCCACGCGGGAGACGTTCATGCCGAGGCCGAGCAGCGCGTTGCCGGTCTGCAGACGGTCCTCAGGCACGACCTCGGGGATGATGCCGGTCAGCGCGGGGAACGCGACGGCCGTGGCCACGCCGCTCAGCGCCGCCGCCGCGCTCAGCGCGGGCAGCGGGGTCCAGCCGGTGAGCATCATCACCGCCAGCGCGAAGAAACCCGCGGCCATCAGGAACTCGGCGGCCGTCAGCACCCGATTCCGCGGCAGCCGGTCCGCGATGACGCCGCCTACCAGGGTGAACACGACCATCGGCAGCGCCTCGGCGGTGAGCACGACCGACAACGTCGAGGCGGTGGCGCCGGGCAGGTTGAGCACGCCGAACGCCAGGGCCACCGGCGCGAACGCGCTGCCCAGCACGGAGATCGTCCGCGCGGCCAGCAGCAGCGCGAACCGGCGGTCGCGGAGCAGCCCGAGATCGTTCATGAAACTGTGCACCCGCGGCCCCCTGTAAAGGTCAAACCCCACCATTCTCCAGGGGCGTCCCGCTGTTGTCGCGCGAATATTTCTTGTCACGCCGGTGACAAGAGCAACCCCCGGAATGTGCCGGCGGCGGGCAAGAATCGAGCCTGCCCGTCCCGTAATTTGCTAGGTCCCTGCAGTCGGCGACGGGATCGGGCCATGCGGTACACGCGGATCGCCCGCGTGCTGCTACTTCTGAGCCTGGTGGGGGCGGTCCTCGCCGTCCCACTGGGGCTGGAGCTGTTCGGGCGGATGACGGGCGGCGCCGAGGACCCGCCGTCCGGCTCGGCGACCGCCGCCCGCTGGGGCGAGCAGTGGTACGCCGCCCCCGACGTGGTGGTCCTCTACCGGCACCCGTCGGTCAAGGTGCGCGATCCCCGGTACAAGAAGGCGGTGCACGACTCGCTGCGGCGGCTGCCGGCGGCGCACGTGAGCGGGCTGGCCACGTACTGGACGACCGGGTCGAAGGCGATGGTGTCCGGCGACGGGCACGCGACGTACGCGCTGGTCACCCTCCGGGACGGCGCCGAGCTGGAACGCTACGCGGCGATCGCGGACCGGCTCAGGAGCGTCCAGAACCTGCACGTCGGGGTCGGCGGGCCGGTGCCGCTGCTGGCGGAGCGCAACGCGCGGGCCGCCGCCGACCTGGCCCGCGCCGCGGCCGTCGCCGCGCCGGTGCTCCTCGCGCTGCTCGTCCTGGTCTCAGGGAGCCTGGTGGCAGCCGCGGTGCCGGTGCTCGCCGGGCTGCTCGCCGTCGGGGGCACGGTGATGCTGCTGCGGCTGCTCACCGAGGTGGTCGAGATCTCCATCACCTCGCTGTACGCCGCCGCCGTGCTCGGGTTCGCGCTGGCCGCCGGGTACGCCGTGTTCATGGTCAAGGCGTTCACGGACACGCTCGGGACCGGGGGCCCGCCCGGCGGCGAGGTGTCCTGCGAACGGGCTCTGGGCGCGGCCGGACGTACCGTGGCCCTGTCCGGGACGGCGGTGGCCGTGTCCCTGCTCGGGCTGCTGCTGTTCCCGAGGGCGTCCCTGAGCGCGTTCGGGCCCGTGGCGGCGGCCGTGGCGCTCCTCGCCACCGGCGTCGCGCTGGTCGTGCCCGCCGCCCTGCTCGGGGTGCTCGGCCGGGGCGTGGCCGCGTTGCGGATCGTCCCCGGACTCTGGTGGCGGCCACGCCCGGTCGTGCCGCACCTGGTCGCGACGGCCGCCGTGCTGGCGGCGCTGGCGGTGCCGTACGCGCAGGCTCAGCTCGGCGGCGTGGACCGTCGTGCGCTGCCCGCCGGCGCGGAGAGCCGCAGGGTCGCCGAGATCGTCGAGCGGGGTTTCCCCGGGAACCCGCTCGGGGCGCTCGACGTGCACGTCCTCGTCGAGCGTTCCTTCTCGGGCGAGCCCCGCGAACCCGGGCCGCTCGGGCAGGGCCACACGCCGATCAGCGCCGTCACGCGGGTGACCGCCTCCGACGTACGGTCCCTCGCCCGCCGTCTCGAACGGCTGCCGCACGTCACGGGGGTCTCCGTGGCCGGGCTCTCCCAGGAGCACGGCGCGGTCCGCCTGTCCGTCCACCACGCCCTCGACCCCGTGTCCGCCGCCGCGGGGGAACTGGTCGCCTCGATCAGGTCGGCGGATCCGGGGCCCAAGGTGCGCGAGGTGGTGGCCGGCGGTCCTGCGGCGGCTCGTACGGACCTGCTGGCGGCTTACGCGGGGTCGCTGCCGTGGGCGGCGCTGGTGGTCTGCGCGCTGCCGTACGCCCTCCTGGCCCTCACCCGTCTCCGCCGCCGCTCAGCGCTCCTGACGCGCCCTTCCCGAGCGCCCGCCCGCCCCTCCACTCCTCCGGCCGCCCCTTCCACGGCGGCCGCCCGCCCTTCCGCTCGTCGGACGCGCCCCTTCGAGGAGCCGACCCGCTCCTCCGGTGCGCCGACTGTCGCGCCTGGGCCGGTCGGCGCCGGAAGGGGAAGGCGGGACGGGTCGGCGGATCTGCCGGTCGTACGGTTCGGGAGCGGCGCAGGGATGCTGCCGGTGACCGTGAAGGGCCGCCCGGCGGTCTTCGGGGCGGACACCGATCCGGTGCCGCTTGCCCAGGAGGATCGCGAGCTGTCGGAGCGGCCCGCATGGGTCAGGGTGACGGCCGGGCGTACGAGGGTGGTCCGGGCCACCCGAGACGGATGGACGTGGGCCGAGGTGGAGGAGTGACCCAGGTGAACATGACGGAAACACCTACTTCGCGTCGGCATAGCCGTGAAGTAAAGGCATAGATTTCATTGAACGTTGTTGATCGTCCGGATATTGTGCGAATGCCCACGATCACCCCCCTGGAAGTAAGGTGCCATGCGACTGCGGCAGCTCTTCGTCATCGGACTGGCCCTCTCCCTTTTGGGCATCGGCGTTCCCGCGTGGTCGGAGGACGACCCGAGGAGCTGCAACGACCTCCTCTCCGAGGACACCCCCGCGTACGTCGTGTGCCGGTGGATGGCCACCCCGGAAGAGGCCGCCGACATCGCGAAGTTCTGGCTCGACAACGACGGCGAGCACATGGTCGAGGCCGGCCCGATGGACCCGGTCACGGTCGACTGCACCCAGGCGGGCAACGAGTGCGCGACGGACTCGGAGGGTGACGGCGAGGTGCACGACGCCGGCTCGCCGGACGTCCCGGGCGCCGAGGACGGCGGCACGCCCGAGTGCCAGAACGGCGAGCAGTGCTACGTCGACGGCAGCGGCATCACCCCCGAGCAGAAGGCCGCCGCCAAGCAGACCCCGGCGGGCCAGGCCGCGCAGACCGTCTCCCAGACGAACATGCGGATCTGGATCGACACCGAGCTCGCCGACGACTACAAGGCGGGCAAGCTCGCCGAGGCCGCCAAGAAGGTCGCCGCGCTGGCCGCCGCCCAGCCGGGGGTGGTGGGTGTCAGGTTCACCTCGAAGCTCGGCGCCGACAACCAGGCGTTCGGCACTGCCGACGAGCTGGACGCGTTCGTCAGCGAGGCCACGACCACGCTGCGCGGGCTGCTCCCGGGCAAGAAGCTGGCCGCGCACACGGTGGTGCCGCTCTTCGGCTGCGGCTCGAACGACGCCTGCAAGGCCGAGATGACCAAGAAGTATCCGCTGCTCGACCCGGAGCGCATCGGCGGCTGGCTCGCCAAGGGCCTCATCGACCAGCTCGCCCTGGACAGCGGCCACCTGGCCACGGAGTACGCCACCTGGAAGATCGACGCCGCCGAGGCCCAGCGTAACCAGTGGATCCAGGTCAGGGCCCGCGCCTGGGACGCCTACGGCCAGATCGCCGCCGAGGACGCCTCCTTCGCCGCCGCCGGCAGCGCCCAGCTGAACGAGGAGCAGGCCACCCAGGCCATCACCGACCGCATCGCCGCCCCGCTGCAGGACGACGCCGCGGAGACGGTCACCCTGTGGACCCGCTGGCAGGACGACCAGGGCCAGGTCAACCGCGTGTACGGCGAGAAGTGGGCCGCCAACACCACCTGGGATCAGCTCAAGAAGCTGGGCACGGTCCGCGCCCGCCTGGCCACCGTCTACGACCCGGCCAACCCCGAGGTGGACATGGTCACGGACCTGAAGAACCTGTCCGAGGTCTTCGGCCAGATCTACCTGCACGCCGCCTGATCGTCCGACCGGGAAGCCGGGCATCGCCTCCCTGAGGCGGTGCCCGGCTTTCTGTCCTGGGTGCACATTCCGGATGTCCAGGGGCTGGTTTCGGTATGTTACGAACCTTGAACCACCCAAACCCCGACAGAAGGGAACGGCACGTGTCGGACGACGCCGGCCTTAAGGCGCTCCGCGAGGCGGCGCGTCTATCACCGGACAACCTTCCGCTGCGCCGGCACCTCGCCGGTCAGCTCCTCGCCGGCGGCTACCTCGCCGACGCCGAGGCCGAGTTCCGCGGGGCGCTCGCGCTCGCCCCGAGGGACGCCGAGCTCACGGCCGGGCTGGCGGAGGCGTTCATCAGGCAGAGCGCCCACGGGGCCGCTCTGGCCGCGCTGGAGCCGCTGCTCGACACGCCCGGCCACCCGCCCGTACTCGGGGTGCTGGCGGCCAGGGCGCTGCTCGGCGAGGGCGACACCGCGCAGGCGGCCCGCCGCTACCAGGAGGCGGTTGCCCGCGACCCGTCCGTGGGCGACGCCGCCCTCGCCGCCCGCCTGGCGCCCCCGCCCCCACCCCAGCCGCAGGCGGCGCCCCCGGCCCCGCCGTACGCCGCACCCCATGCCAGGCCTCACGCCGCACCTGCCCCCGCCTACCACGCGCCCTCCCCGGGACCCGCGGACCGGGCCACCGCCGAGGTCGAGCACTCCCAGGTGAGTTTCGCCGACGTGGCGGGAATGGAGGCGGTCAAGGAGGCGCTGCACGTCAAGCTGCTGCTCCCGCTCCAGCAGCCGGAGATGTTCGCCGCGTTCGGCAAGCGCGCGGGTGGCGGCGTGCTGCTGTACGGCCCTCCCGGCGCGGGCAAGACCCACCTCGCCAGGGCCGCCGCCGGGGAGCTCGGCGCGAAGTTCGTCAACGTCGGCCTGGCCGACATCCTGGACATGTACATCGGTTCCAGCGAGCGCAACCTGCGGGCCACGTTCGACCTGGCCCGGCGCAACCGGCCGTGCGTGCTCTTCTTCGACGAGGTCGACGCGCTGGCCGCCCGCCGCTCCGACATGCGCCAGGCGCACACGCGGCAGCTGGTCAACCAGTTCCTGGCCGAGCTCGACGGCGTGGACGAGCACGCCAACGAGGGCGTCCTCGTGCTGGCGGCCACCAACGCCCCCTGGTACGTGGACCCGGCCTTCCGCCGGCCCGGCCGCTTCGACCAGCCCGTGCTCGTCCCACCGCCGGACGCCGCGGCCCGCGCGGCCATCCTGCGCATCCTGTGCCGTGACAAGCCCCTGGCCGAGATGGACTACGACGCGGTCGCCCGGGTCACCGACCACTTCGTCGGCGCCGACCTCAAGGGCCTGGTGGACCGGGCGGTGGAGGCCAAGCTGCGGCAGTCGATCAGCGCCGGCCGTCCCATACCGCTGACGACGCCCGACCTGCTGGCCGCCGCGCAGACCGTCCGCCCCGCGGCGGTGCACGAGTGGATGGCCACGGCGCGCAACTACGTCATGCACGCGAACGACTCGGGCGCGTGGGACGAGCTGCTGCCCTGGGTCAAAGGCAAGCGGTGACGACCACGGGTGACCCCCTGGAGCGGGCGCGGACCCTGCTGCGGCTGCGCAGGCCCGCCGACGCCGAGCGCGAGCTGCGAGGGGTGCTCGCCCAGCAGCCGCAGTACGCCACCGCGCACGCCTTCCTGGCCCTCGCCCTGGTGCTGCAGGGCAACGCGGCCGAGGCCGTCGAGGAGTCCGACGAGGCGGTACGCCTCGCGCCCGACCACTGGTTCACCCACTACGCGGCCGCGCAGGTGCACCACCGGGCCCGCCGCCCCGCCGCCGCGCTGGCCGCCGCCACCACCGCGCTGCGGCTCAATCCCGAGCATCCGCCGATCTGGAACCAGCTCGCCCGTACGCACCTGCTGGCCGGCCAGCGGCGTGAGGCGGCCGAGGCGGCGCGGCGCGGGCTGGCCATCGACCCGGAGGACTGCGACCTGGTGAGCCTGCTGGCGGTGGCCTGCACGGTGCTCGGGGACGCGCAGCAGGCCAGGGCCGCCGCCGCGCACGCCGTACGGCTGGATCCGGAGAGCGCCATCGCGCACCTCGCCTACGGCCGCGCGGAGCTGGCCTTCGGCGAGCCCCGGCAGGCCGCGGAGGCCTTCCGCGAGGTGCTCCGCCTGGATCCCGGCTACGGCCAGGCCCGGGACCTGCTGGTGACGGCGCTCAAACAGCGCAACCCCCTGTACCGGTGGTTGTCGGGGGTGCGCGGCAGGTACCGTGGCAGGTGGTGGCTGGTGTTCCTCCTGCCCACGATCCCGCCGGTCATCCTGGTCTTCGTCGTCGTGGCGCTGCTGCACTGGGCGGCCTGGGTCGCCGAGGCGGTCACGACGCTGCGGCTGGCCCGTGGCAGGACCACCCAGCTGCTCTTCGAGGCCGTCGAGTCCCGCATGGCGGTGCTCTGCTGCGGCCTGGTGGCCGTGGGCGCGGTGGTGCTCGGGCTCGGGATCGTGTTCGGCAGCGAGCCGCTCGGCATGGTGGGTGTCGGGGCCATGGCCATGGTCACCCCCGCTCAGGAGGCCGCGCACACCGGCTCGGAGCGCCGGCGCATGATTCTCTACGCCTGGGCGGTCCTGCTCGCCGGGGCCGTCGTCGTGTCGGCGTTCTTCGCCGTGGCGGGCGTGGCGCTGCTCAGCGTGTACGCCTGCCTGGCCACGGTCTGGGTGGCGGCCGGCGTACGCGGCAGGCCCGAGCTCCTCTGACTAGAGGAGGGTCCCGCCGGACACCTCGAACGCGGCCAGCGCCTTGCCGATCGCGTCCAGCGTGTCCGGGTGGAGGGTGAGGTCGGCCGCCGCCAGGTTCTCCTCGATGTGGGCGGGGGTGCGGCTGCCCGGGATGGTCACCACGTGCTCGTCCTGGTGCAGGAGCCAGGCCAGGGCCAGCTGGGCGGGGGTGACGCCGAGCTGGGCGGCCATGGCCCTGATCGGGGCGTAGCGGTCGTTGTTGCTCGCCAGGTTGCCCGCGTCGAAGCGCGGGGCGTTGTGGCGGAAGTCGTCCTCGCCGAGCGACTGGACCGTGCCCGTCAGGAAGCCGCTGCCGAGAGGGCTCCACGCCACGATGCCCACGCCCAGCTCGCGTGCGGTGGCCAGGAGGTCCGGGTCCACGTGCCGCCACATCGACCACTCGTTCTGCACGGCCGACACCGGGTGGACGGCGTGCGCCGCGCGCAGCTGGGCGGCCGTCACGTTGGACAGGCCGACATGCCTGATCAACCCGTCGCGCACCAGGCCGGCCATCGCGCCGACGGTCTCCTCGATCGGCACGCCGGGGTCGGGGTAGTGCGCGTAGTAGAGGTCGATCACGTCCGTGCCGAGG
Source organism: Nonomuraea sp. KM88 (assembly GCF_052245635.1). NCBI lineage: Bacteria > Bacillati > Actinomycetota > Actinomycetes > Streptosporangiales > Streptosporangiaceae > Nonomuraea > Nonomuraea sp. KM88. The sequence goes on from NZ_JBQQCC010000004.1 coordinate 99,444, forward strand.
TTGCGCAGGCTGTGCTCGGCGTAGCGGCGCACCAGGCGCGGCTCGGCGTTCACCCGGAGCTCGTTGAAGGCGTAGCCGACCGGGTGCGCCCTGCTGGGCTCGCCCTCCGGGATCGCCAGGCCGAACTTGGTCGCGACCACCACCTCGTCGCGGCGCCCTTTGATCGCACGGCCCACGAGCCGCTCGTTGTGTCCGTCCGGGCCGTAGGCGTCGCTGGTGTCCACGTGGGTGCCGCCCGCGTCCAGCGCCGCCCTGAGCGCCGTCTCGGCACGGTCGTCGTCGATGTCGCCGTACATGCCGGGGGAGAGCACCATGGCGCCGAAGCCGATGGCGGGCACCTGCAGGTCTCCAAGAGTGCGGGTCTTCATGACCGCCAGCCTGCCGGGCGGCTGGGACACAGGTCCAAGACCCTTTGCTATAACCAGTGGCTATGGAGGTGCATCTGCGGGAGTTGCACTACTTCGTGGCGGTGGCCGAGGAGCTCAACGTGACGCGGGCCGCCGAGCGGCTGTTCGTCTCCCAGCCGGCCCTGTCCAAGCAGCTCAGGGTGCTGGAGCGGCAGCTCGGGTTCGGGCTGTTCGAGCGGGTGCCCAGCGGGATGGCGCTGACCAGGCAGGGCGAGGCGCTGCTTCCGGTCGCCCGCGACCTGCTCGGACGGTGGGCCGCCGGCGTGGCGGAGGCGCGCGCCGCTGCGCCGCCGGGGACGCTGGTGATCGGCATGCAGACGGCCGTGGGCAGAGGGCTGCATCAGGCGGCCCTGCGCCGCTTCCGCGAGCGGCTGCCGGGCTGGGAGGTCGCGCTGCGACTGGTCGGATGGGACGACCCCAGCGGCGGCCTGGCCGACGGGAGCTCCGACGTGGCGTTCATCTGGCTGCCGGTGCCGCCGGGGGTGCGGACGTACGTGGTGGCCACGGAAAGGCGTGGGGTGGCCATGCCGGCCGATCACCGGCTCGCCGGGCTGGCGGAGGTGCCGTTCCCGGCTCTGCGCGGCGAGCCGTTCATCGCGCTGCCCGCGGTGGCGGGGCCGCTGCGCGACTTCTGGCTCGGGCTCGACGCGCGCGACGACGAGCCGGTCGTTGGGGTCATCGCCAACACGCCCGAGGAGGTGTTCGAGGCCGTGACCGGCGGGCTGGGCGTGGTGCTCGTGGCCGAGGGCAACGCCGAGCTCTACAGCAGGCCGGGGCTGGCCTACCGGCCGGTCACCGGGCTACCTCCAGGCGAACTCGCCATCGCGTGGCGAGAAGGCGACAGGAGACCGCAAGTCACGGCATTCATCGACGCACTACGACAAGTCGCTACTAAGGTCTGACGCGACAGCGGATCCCGGCAGAAGGGCGACCCATGAGCGACTACGCGACCACCTTCGAACTGATCGACGCCGACAAGGACGGGCGCATCTCCGCCGTCGAGCTCGTACGGCTGATGGAGGTGCTTGGCCGGCCGGTGACGCTGGAGGCCGCGCAGGCCGGTGTGCGGCAGCTCGACAAGGACGGCGACGGCCTGATCGACGTGGAGGAGTTCGCCGCCTTCCTCCAGAAGTGATAACAAACAAGCTCTTGCTACACATCTCTTGTCGCCTGGGTCACAATGGGTGTCAGGAGGGACGATGGTCATCAAGAGTGACAGCAGCGAAAGCCGTACCACCGCGGACATCGCGAAAGCGCTCAGGCCGGGGATCGGGCGGGTCTCCGACGAGGTGATCGAGGAGATCCAGACCCGGATCCCCGAATACGCGAGGCCGTCGGACGAGCTCTACATCAAGGTCATCAGGATCGCGGTCGAGCAGGCCGTCGAGGGTTTCCTCGACCGCGTCGAGGACCCGGACGCCCCGTGGGACCCCGAGCCGTTCCGCATGATCGGCAGGGGAGAGGCGGCCGAGGGCCGCAACCTGGAGCCGCTGCAGGCGGCGATGCGGCTCGGCGCCAGAGTGGGCTGGCGGCGGCTGACCGAGCTCGCCGGTCCGTGCGCGCTGTCCCCGCAGAACCTGTACGACCTGGGCGAAGCCATCTTCGTCCACCTCGACCAGCTCGCCGACGCGGCGGCCGAGGGCTTCGCCGAGGCCAGGTCACACGCCGCCGGCGAGACCGAGCGCCGCCGCGCCCGCCTGCTCGACCTCCTGCTCAGCCGGCCGCCCGCCAGCGCCGAGGCCATCGCCGACCTCGCCAGGGCCGCCGGGTGGCGGCTGCCGAGGACGGTGGCCTGCGTGGCGCTCGACGACGGGCTCGGCCCGTGCCCCGCGCTCGCGTTCCCCTCCGACGTGCTCACCGCCATGGACCGGCCGGAGCCGTGCCTGCTGGCGCCCGATCCCAACGGCCCCGGCCAGGCCAGGATGCTCGACCAGGCCCTGCGCGGGCGCCGGGCCGCCATCGGCCCCGCCGTGCCCCTGACCGCCGCCGCGACGTCGTTGCGGTGGGCCAGGCAGGCGCTCGGCCTGTCGCGCCGCGGCGTCCTGCCCGGCGGGCTGGTGCGGTGTGCCGACCACATGGCCACGCTGGTGGTCTTCAAGGACGAGGAGCTCGTCAGCGCGCTGGCCGAGGTGCGGCTGGCGCCCCTGGCCCACCTGCGGCCCACCCAGCAGGACCGGCTGGCGGAGACGCTGCTCGCCTGGCTGCGGCACGGCAGGGGCGCCGGCGAGGTGGCCGCCCGGCTGCACGTGCACCCGCAGACCGTGCGCTACCGGCTGCGGCAGCTCGAAGAGCTCTACGGCGACCAGCTCACCGACCCCGACATCCGCTTCGAGCTGGAGATCGCCCTCAGGGCCCGGCAGGCGGTCAGGGCCTGACTAGTGGACGGCCCGTCTCGACGGGTACCACGCGCCGCCGACGGGCTCGCCGGCCATGTTCCAGCTCCACGAGACGGTCGGCGTGATGCGTGCGTAGAGGCCGGGGCCGACCATCCCCATCCGCTCCACCGGCCGCTCGGCCTCGCCGTAGACGCGCACGCCGCGGGCGACGAAGGGGTCGAACGACACCATGTCGTCCACGACCAGGGCCACCTTGAGGTGCCCCGCCTCGAGGTTGCGGAACTTCCGGGTGCGCAGGACGTCCTGGCCCGAGCCGCCGACCCAGAAGCACGTCCCGTCGAACTCGAAGGCGACCGGCACCACGTCCGGCTGATCGTCGCGCGACAGGGTCGCGAGCCGGGCGAGCGGCTGGGACCGCAGGTAGGCGATCTCCTCGTCGGTGAAAGACATGTGCGTCCTTCCTTTCCGTACACGTTTTCCCCTACACGAACGCAGGCCGCCCGGATCGACGCCGTAGCGGGGTGGTCACCGGAGATTCGGCCCTCTTCGACGCGATCCAAGGTCATCGGCCGCGGGCCACGACTACCATGGCGCCATGGTGGGCGAGCAGAGGTGGCGGGCCCGGCTGTTATGGCTGTCCATGGTGCTCCTGCCTGTCGTGGTGTCCGTGGCCGCCAACCAGGTGCTCAACGACGGCGTGTGGAGCGCCCCTTGGGCCGCCGGCACCATCGTGGCGGCGGTGCTGGCCGGCCTCGTCGCCGAACGGGCCGGGCGCGTGCTCGCCCCCGCCCCCGGGACCGTCACCGATACGATGCGGGAGCTCGCCCAGCTGGTCCACGACCGGTGGAGCGACGAGGTGGTGACGCGTTCCCTGGGCGATCCACCCATCCCGGTCTCCTGGCACATGACCCGCCGGACCAAACTCATGGATCACCCGCACCTGATCGCCGACCGCGAGCCGGCGGTGTCGGGCCGATCCGACGACATCGCCGCGCTCGCCGTCGCCTTCCGCGCGCTGCGCCGGCGCCGCCTGGTCATCACCGGAGGCCCGGGCACGGGCAAGACCACCCTGGCCATCCAGTTGATGCTGGAACTGATCCGCACGCGTGCCGACGACGACCCGGTCCCGGTGCTCCTGCCCGTCGCCGACTGGGACATCGAGGCCCACCCCCGCTTCCAGGACTGGGTGGCAGAGCGCGTGCGCACCGACTACGCCGCCCTGCGCACGCCGGGCAGGCGGCAGGACGGCGCCGACGTCCTGGCGGCCCGTGGCGCGATCCTGGCCGTTCTCGACGGTCTCGACGAGCTGCCCGAGCCCGCCCGCGCCAAGGTGATCGAAAAACTGTCCGAAACGCTCATGGAACGCGATCAGGTGATCATCACGTCGCGTACCACCGAATACGGAAACGCGGTCACCGCCGCACGGCGCCCGCTCAAGGCCACCGCCGTCATCGCGCCCAAGGCGCTGCACCCCGACATCGTGGCGGACTTCCTGAGCGCCCACCTGCCCGCGCTGTCCTCCTCCCCGGAGTGGACCAAGGTCCTGCGCGCCCTCAGGGAGGGCGCCGCGCCGGCGCTGGCCGGGGTCACCTCCACCGCCCTGGGACTGTGGCTGGTCCGGGCCGTCTACATCGACCAGCCGGACGCCGACCCGGCTCCGCTGGTCACCGAGTACGCCGACGACGTGCAGGCCCTGCGCGCCCACCTGCTCGACAACCTCCTCGGCGCGCTGCTGAACGCACGCGCCACGATCAGGCCCGCAACCTGGGACCCGGCCGGCCTCACCGAGTGGACGAAACGGCTGGCACGCCTGCAGGCCGGATCCGGCGGGCACGACCTGGCCTGGTGGCGGCTGACCGACCAGGCGCTGCCCGCCTCCCGGGTACGGCGCGCGCTCGCCCGTACCTGGATCGGCTGGTTGAGCGGTCTGGCGTTCGCGATCCCCACAGCGTTGACCGCCACGCTGACCTACGGGCCGGTCTTCGGCTCCGCCTTCGGCATCTGCTTCGGCCTGTCCGCGGTGGAGGCCGCCCGCACCCCCGACTTCGCTCCGCTGCGCGTACGGCAACGGCTGCGTGACTTCACCCGTGGACTGGTGTCCGACGCGCGAATGATGCTGTTCCTCCTGCCGGCGGGCATCGGCCTGCCTGCGGTGGTCTACAACACGTGGGCGCACGGCTGGAAGATGGGACTGGCCTCCCTTTTCGCGGCGCTCGGCATCGGGTGGGTGACCGTGCGGGTCCTGCGGCAGCGGGACAAGACGCCCGCCCGGGCGGACGAGAACCGGCTCCCGCCGTTCACCGCGGCACTCACCCCCCAGTCCACCTGGCGGGTCAACCGAAGCCTCGTGGGTGTGCAACTGATGAACGCCCTGCTCCTCGGAGCGATCGTCGGCTTCGCCGTCGACTTCATGAACGAGGCGTCCATCGTGCCGCCCTCCTCGTCCGCATCCGTGCACGCGGGGATGGGCATCGTCTTCGGCATAGCGTTCGGCCAGGTGAACAAGCGCCAGCACATGTGGCTGATGTCCACCATCGCCCTGGCACACCTCGGGCCCTCGCGCCGGCTGCCGTTCCGCTTGATGCGCTTCCTGCATGATCTGCACCAGCTGGGCGTCCTGCGGACCGTCGGGCCCTTCTACCAGTTCCGCCACTCCGAACTGCAGGCTCATCTGGCCGCTGACCCGGCACGGGGGTGAGCGCTCGTCGGGGTTCGTGACTCCGCGTCCGCCGGGGGTAGCGGGCTTGGATGCGACTGACGTACACCTCCGATCTGTGGTGGAAGAACGCCGTCGTCTACTGCCTGGACGTCGAGACGTTCAAGGACGGCGACGGCGACGGCGTCGGCGACTTCCGCGGGCTGACGCAGCGGATCGACTATCTCGCCGGCCTGGGCGTGACCTGCCTCTGGCTCATGCCGTTCTTCCCCACCCCCAACAAGGACGACGGGTACGACATCACCGACTTCTACCGCGTGGACCCGCGGCTGGGAACGCTGGGCGACTTCGTGGAGTTCATGCGCACCGCCCACGACCGAGGGCTCCGGGTGATCGCGGACCTGGTCGTCAACCACACCTCTGACCAGCACCCCTGGTTCAAGGAGTCGCGGTCGGGCAAGGACTCGCCCCTGCGCGACTGGTACGTCTGGTCCGACACCCCCGAGCCGGACGACCCCGAGCAGATCATCTTCCCCGACAAGGAGGACAGCGTCTGGGAGTACGACGAAGGGTCGGGACAGTACTACCTGCACACCTTCTACCGGCACCAGCCGGACCTGAACATCGCGAACCCCGAGGTACGGGACGAGATCACGCGCGTGCTCGGCTTCTGGATGGAGCTGGGGCTGGCCGGGTTCAGGGTGGACGCGGTTCCGTACCTCATCGAGAACGTCGACCCGGAACTCGCGAACCCGCACGACTTCCTGGCGGACCTGCGGGCGTTCATGACCCGCCGCCAGGGCGGGTCGATCCTGCTCGGCGAGGTCAACCTTCCCTACAAGGACCTGATGACCTATTTCGGCGAAGGGCTCGGCGACCAGGTCACCGTGTGCTTCGACTTCGTCGGCATGCAGAAGGCCTGGCTCTCGACGGCCCGCGGTGACGCCCGCCCGCTGGCCGACGCCCTGCGCGAGCGCCCGAAGCCGCCGAAGGACTGTCAGTGGGCCATGTTCCTGCGCAACCACGACGAGCTCACCCTCGACAAGCTCAGCGACGAGGAGCGCCAGGAGGTGTTCGCGGCGTTCGGGCCGGACAAAGACATGCAGATCTTCGGCCGCGGGCTGCGGCGGCGGCTGCCGGGCATGCTCGGAGGCGACCTGCGCCGGGTCAAGCTGGCCTACAGCCTGCTGTTCTCACTGCCAGGTACGCCGGTGATCTTCTACGGCGAGGAGATCGGCATGGGGGAGAACCTCGCCTTGGAAGGCCGCATGGCGGTCCGCACGCCGATGCAGTGGGCGCCGGACGGGAGCTTCGGCTCCGCGGAGCCGAAGCGCGCGATGCCGGACGGCCCCTTCGCACCGGAACGGGTGAACGTGGCCGCGCAGAGGAGAGACCCCGACTCGCTGCTGCGCTGGTTCCAACTGCTCATCGAGCGTTACCGGGAGTGCCCGGAGCTGGCGTGGGGCGACTGCACCGTGCTCGACCCAGTGCTCGACCCAGTGCTCGACCCCGGGCGCGGCACCGGCGCGAACGCGGTCTTCGCGCACCGGTGCGACGCCGGCGGGGCGACGATGGTGATCGTGCACAACCTCGGCGACACGGCGTGCGACGTGGAGCTGACGCTGCCGGGGCTGGAGGGCTCCCGGCTCACCGACCTGCTGGTGGACGGCACGCTTGAGGTCTCGGGGGAGGGCACGGTGCGGGTGGCGCTCGACCCGCACGGCTGCCGCTGGTTGCGGGCCTTCGCTCCGGGAGCGTCGCCGGAGGACGCCTCGGCCAAGGCCATGTGAGCCGCCGGGCCGGCCCCGCTGACGGTCACAGGTAGGACGGCCCGGTGACCCGGTGCCGGAACGTCCACCACACCCATGCCTGCGCCGCCACGAGCAGCGGCATCATGGTGAGCACGACAGGCACCAGCACCACGCCCGCGCTGCCCGGATCCAGCGGGAGCCGCAGCCCGGCCAGCACCCCGACCGTGACCAGCGCCGCCGAGGTCAGCGCGTACGTGCGCGCCTCCCCGGCCCCGCCGGACAACACGGCCGCCCGCGCCCGGAGCCCGCCGCGGAGCCGCAGCGACGCGAAGGCCATGCCGTGCGTGCCGAACAGCGCGGCCACCACCAGCGCCGGCAACAGCGCGAACGGCCCGGTGATGCCGAGCAGCACGTGCCCGAGCAGCAGGCCCCAGCTCAGCGCCAGCCCCCAGCTGCCGGCGACGATCGCGCCGTCCCAGAACGCCTGCCAGCGCGCCCCCGGCACGCGCCCCCGCAGCCACAGGCCCATGTCGCGGACCACCCACGCCAGCAGCAGCACCACGACCACCGTGTGGTTCCCGCTCAGCAGCTCGCCCTCCAGCTCGGGGAAGAGCCCCGCGAGCACGCCCGCCGTGGCCACCAGCCACACCTCGTTGCCGAGGAAGAACGGCGCGATCGCGGCGATCACCTCGCGCCGTTCCGCCGCGGATCTGCCCAGGTACGGCAGCGCCATGCCGACCCCGATGTCGGCGCCGGCCAGCACCAGGTAGCCCAGCGCGAAGAAGGCCAGGATGAAGATCTCCATGACGGCTCCTCAGAAGGTAGGGGCGGGAACGGGCGCCTCGATCGGGCGGTCGCCGAGCAGCACGGCGTCCGGCCCGCGCCGGGCGTGCCGCGCCAGCAGCCAGTAGTTGACGGCGATCAGCACGGCGAACACCGTGAGGAAGGCGACCACGGAGAACCGCATCTGCCCGGCCGACACCGGAGACATCGCCTCCGACGTCCTCAGCAGCCCGTACACCGTCCACGGCTGGCGTCCGAACTCGCGGAAGGCCCAGCCGGCGAGCATGGCGAGGAACGGGACGGGGATCATCAGCGTCATCAGCCAGTGCCAGAGCCTGAACCCGCGTACGACCGGACGGAAGAGCATCAGCAGGCAGCTCAGCCCCGCGAAGAACATCATCAGCGCGAACAGCAGCATCATCGTCGTGCCGCTCGTCTGCACCCACTCCACCGGAGGCAGGTAGTCGCCGGGCCCGTGCGCGGCCACCATCTCCGCCTGGGCTTCCGCGAGCCGTGAGTCGTCGCCCGACCAGGCCGCCAGCTTGGCCGGCTGCATCGTCTCGAACCCCAGCCCGCCGAACGTCGCGGTGACGAAGACGGCCGGCAGCGCCACCCCCATCCCGATCCGCAGCGACTTGCGGAAGACGTCCTGCTCGGCGGTGCGCCTGCGCAGGTGGTACGCGCTCACCCCGGCCATGAAGAACCCGCCGACGACCATCCCGGCGCTGACGACGTGCCAGAACGCCACCTGCGCCGCCGGGTTGGCCACCATCGCCCCGAAGTCCGCCAGCCGCATCCTGCCGCCCTCCAGCACGTGGCCCACCGGGTTCTGCAGGAAACCGTTCGCCACCATGATCCAGAAAGCCGACGCGTACGCGGTCAGCGTCACGACCCAGATCAGCGCCAGGTGCGCCCACCGGTTCAGCTTGTTCCAGCCGAAGATCCACAATCCCAGGAACGTGGACTCGATGAAGAACGCCACCAGCGTCTCGATCGCCAGCGCCGAGCCGAACACGTCACCCGCGTACTCCGTCAGCCCGCTCCACGACAGCCCGAGCTGGAACTCCATCACCAGGCCGGTGACGATGCCCATCGCGTAGTTGATGATGTACAGCTGGCCCCAGAACCGCGTCATCCGCAGGTGTACGGGGCTGTTGCCGAAGGTGGCCCGCGTCTGGACGACCGCCAGCAGGGTCGCCAGGCCGAGGGTCAGCGCCACGAAGAGGAAGTGCGAGCCCGCAGTGATCGCGAACTGCAGGCGGGCGAGGTCAACGGTGTCCATGCCGAAAGCCTGCGCGTACGGCCTGGGCGGCGGCGTCATGCTCCGGCGGGCACCTGGTTTACACCCCGGGTCGCATGGACCCGCCGGGCGTACCCCTCAGGGCGTAAGCCACCTCCGCCGCTCCGGGGTGTGCGGGGTGTCCCCGCAGGTCGGGGTGTCCCCGCAGGGTCAGGAGGTGAGCCAGCCCGGGGTGATCATGCCGGCTTCGTACGCGATGATGACGAGCTGGGCCCTGTCGCGTACGGACAGCTTGGTCATGATGCGGCTGACGTGCGTCTTCGCCGTGGCGGGGCTGAGCACGAGCCGGGCGGCGATCTCGTCGTTGGACAGCCCGGCCGCCACCAGCCCCATGACCTCGCGCTCGCGATCGGTGAGCGCGTTGAGCTCGGGGCCGGGCTCGGGGCGCTTGACCCGGCCGGCGAACTCGGCGATCAGCCGCCGCGTGATGGACGGTGCGATCAGCGCGTCGCCCCTGGCCACGACCCGGACGGCGTGGATCAGCTCGGCCGGCTCGGTGTCCTTGACGAGGAAGCCGCTCGCGCCGGCCCGCAGCGCGCCGTAGACGTAGTCGTCCAGGTCGAACGTGGTCAGGATGATCACCTTGACGCCTTCGAGCCGGGGGTCGCCGGCGATCTGGCGGGTGGCTTCCAGGCCGTCGAGCTCGGGCATGCGGATGTCCATGAGGACCACGTCGGGCTGGAGCTCGCGGGCGCCCTGGACGGCCGCCGTGCCGTTGGGCGCCTCGCCCACGACCTCGATGTCGTCCTCGTCGCTGAGTATCGACCGGAACCCGGCACGCACCAGGGTCTGGTCGTCGGCGAGCAGCACGCGGATCATCACAGCCCCTTCGCCGGCAGCCGGGCGAGGACGCGGAAGCCGCCTTCGGATCGTGGCCCCGCCTCCAGGGTGCCGCCCAGCACGGTCGCGCGCTCGCGCATGCCCGTCAGGCCGAAGCCGCTGCCACCGTCGTAGGAGGCGCCCGGCCCGTCATCCTCCACGCAGATCTCGATCTTTCCGAATCTATTGCTGATCTTCAAGTTTGCCTCGTTCGTGCCTGAATGGCGGGATACGTTCGTCAGGGCTTCCCTGACGATGCGGGCGGCCGCCAGGTCGACCTCGGTCGGGAGCGCGTCGAGCGATCCGGACAGCTCGGTGCGTACCTTGAGCCCGGACGCCTCGACCAGCGCGTCCACCCGCGCCAGGCTGTCGGCCGGCGCGGTCGGCGCGTCCTCGTCGACCTGGCGCAGCACGCCCAGGGTGGTGCGCAGCTCGCGCAGCGTCTCCTTGCTGGTGTCCTTGATCGTCCGCAGTGCCGTCTCGGCGTCCTCGGGCCGCTTCCTCAGCCCGTGCAGCGCCGCCGCGGCCTGCACGTTGATCATGGAGATGTTGTGGCCGAGCACGTCGTGCAGCTCTCTGGCGATGCGCAGGCGTTCTTCTCCCGCCCGCCGCCTGGCCTCCTCGTCCTTGCTGCGCAGGGCGTCGAGCGCGTGCCGGCGCGCCTCCATGAGGTAGGCGCGCCGGTTGCGGGTGACGCCGCCGAAGGCGATGGCCGCCACCACCCATCCGGTGATCATCAGGAACGCGCCGTCGTCCACGTGCCTGACCCCGCCGGTCTCGCCGAGCCCCATGCCGAGCAGCGCCGCCGCCCCCGCGACGATGGCCGCGGTGAGATGCCCCTTGTCCGCGGCGGTGTAGAGGGCGAACAGCGGCAGCGCGATGAGCGGCCCGTCTGCCGACGCCCACGGGTAGTAGGCGCCCGTCGCCGCGATCACGATGATCAGCGCCGCGACGGGGTAACGCTCCCGCAGCAGCAGGCCGGCCGAGGCGATGACCGGCAGCACGACGTCGGAAGCGTTGAGCCGGCCGGAGCCGCTCAGCAGCAGGGTGAGGACGATTCCTGCCAGCACCGCGGCGATCATGGCGAGCGACACGAGTGTGCTCTTCGACGGCCTCCGCATGGCCCCCATTCTGTACGTCCCCGTCAAAGCCGGGTAATCGCCGCCGTCCCTGTGGGTAGAGCCGGTGAATGAGCACTAAGGACGAGCTCCGGCAGGTCGAAGAGGATCTGGCCCGGTTGCGCGCCGAGAACCAGGACATCCGCGACCAGATCCGCGACATGGGCGCGACCGACCAGGTGGAGATCTCCGCCATGATCAGCCAGGCGGACGAGCAGGTCGAGCTCATCGCCGGGCTCGAACGCCGCCGCGACAACCTGCGCAGGCGGCTGGAGGAGGGCGAGGGCTGACCGGGCGCCCTCTCCAGGCGCCCGGCCGGTCATCGCAGCGCGGCCCCGACCTCGTGCAGGTGCCGAAGCGCCTGCCCGTACGACGTGACGAGCCCGGTCTGCAGGTAGTCGACGCCGATCTCGGCGCAGTACGCCTGGACGATCGGCTGCGCCCTGCGCAGGTTGGGCGCCGGCATGTTCGGGAACAGATGGTGCTCGATCTGGTAGTTGAGCTGGCCGAGTGCCACGTCGGTGAACCAGCCGCCCTTGACGTTGCGCGAGGTCAGCACCTGCTTGCGGAGGAAGTCGAGCTTGTCCTCTTTGGTCAGCACGGGCATGCCCTTGTGGTTGGGCGCGAACGAGAGGCCCAGATAGATCCCGAACAGCCCCTGGTGCACGATCAGGAACGCCAGCGCCTTGCCGAGCGGCAGGACGGTGAAGACCAGGCCGAAATAGAGCACGAAGTGCACGACGATCAGGCTGAGCTCGGTCGTACGCCGCTTGGCGGCCGGCTTGAGCAGCGCCTTGACGCTGGCGACGTGCAGGTGCCAGGCCTCCAGGGTGAGCAGCGGAAGAAACCAGAAAGCCTGATATTTCGCGACAAAGCGGGGAATGCCGCTGCTTTTGGCGACTTGGTCCTCCGACCAGACGATCACGGCGGGCGACACGTCCGGATCGTGGTCCTCGTGGTTGGGGTTGGCATGGTGCCGGTTGTGCTTGCTGGTCCACCATCCCCAGCCGAGCCCGAGGCCGAAATTGCCGATCAGCAGCCCGGCGACGTCGCTCGGTCGCCGCTTCTTGAAGACCTGCCGGTGCCCGAGGTCGTGGGCGAGAAAGCCGAGTTGCGCGAAGACCACGGCCATCGCGGCCGCGACCAGAAGCTGCAACCAGGAGTCGCCCACCCAGGCGAACAGTGCCCAGCAGCCGAGATAGATCACGGCTGCGATGCTCATCCTGACGGCGTAATAAAGGGGACGCCGGTCAAGGAGACCCGCGTCCATGATCCGATGGGCGAGTCGGGCGAAATCGCTGCCCCGAGTGTCGAGCGTGCCAGGACTGACCACAGGTCTCCTTACCTCGCGGTGCAAGTTGCCTAAACCATCGCGCATCCGCCGCCAAACCGGAAGCGTGACGTTGCCGTAACCTGGAGAGGTGATCTACGCCACTACGCCACTGACCCCCGCAATACGCGAAGCCGTGGCCCTGACCTGGGGCTTAACCGGTGAGGGCGAGCGGCTGCACGGTGGCGAGGAGTCCGCCGCCTACCGCCTCGACGGCCATGTGATCAGGGTCGGCCCCGCCGGGCGCGACCCCGCCGAATCCGAGTGGTGCCACGCGATCGCCAGGCACGCCGCCGCCACGCTGCGGGAGGCGCTCGCCCCCGTTCTTACCCCCGGTGGGACGACGGTCATCACGGTCGAGGGCCGCCCGATCTCCTGCTGGCCGCACGTCGACGGGGCCTGGCCCGACTCCGGGGCGCCGGCGCAGCGCGTGGCCGGCGCCCGCCTGCTGGCCCGGCTGCACCGGTCGCTGGCCTGCTGCCGGCCCGGCCCGCGCCCGGTGCCCGCCTTTCAGGAGTCCGGCCTGTACGGCGACCCGCCCCACGACGCCGCCGGGCTGGACGACCCGCAGCTCGACCGCTGGCTGGCCGGCTTCCACGCCCGGCATCCGCTGCGCCACCCGCTGCACGGCGACTTCTACGCCGGCAACACGCTCGCCAGAGACGGCACGATCGTGGCGGTGCTCGACTGGGACGAGTGCTTCGTCGGGGCACCCGAGATCGACCTGGCGGCGGCCGCGCTCGAATGGGGAGACGACCTGGCGGGTCCGAGCAAGGAGTTCGTCGACGCCTACCACGAGGCGGGCGGCACGGCCTCCCGGCTCGACGGGGAGTCGCTGGCCCAGCTCGTCCGCCACAAACTGCGCAGGGAGTACGCCTACTTCCACAAGGCCGCCCGCTCCGGGGTCGAGCACGACCAGGACGATCTCGACTACCACCGCGCCAGGGTCGAGCTGTTCCACCGCCTGCGCCCCTGACAGCGGCGGGCTCAAGGGCCCAGCCGCTCCCGCAGCAGCTCGACGGACAGGTGCGGCACCGTGGCCTCGCCGAACTCCGGCAGCCCCACGACCAGCTCGCCCTCGGCGATCCGCAGCCCTGCCCGCTCCGAATAGCCCCTGCTGCGCCGCGGCCCGATGGTGTAGAACGTGCCGGTGCCGTAGTCGATCCGCACGCTCTCCAGCGATGGCCGCGCGCTGGCCAGGCACGCTCCCATGGGCAGCCCCAGGTCGGTCCACGACGTCCTCGTGTGGGCGTGGCCCGCCACGACGAGTGCGGGCTCGACGTGCGCCTCCAGCACCCCCCGCGCCATCGAGGCGTCCCGCTGCGACCAGTCGCCGGTGAACATCCCCCCGTCGAAGAGCGTGACCCGCAGCCCCGGGATCGCCATGAACGTCGCGAAGTGCCCGGCCGTCACGCGCCCGTCGCCGATCCACCACAGCGGATGGTCGAGCCCCGTCCCGCTGCTGAGAAAGGCGTTGAGCTGCGGTTGCAGGTCGGCCGGCCATTCCAGGGCCAGATCGGTCAGGCCGAGGGCCCGCATGAGACCGAGGATGATCAGCGGGTTCTCCTTGACGCCGTGCATCTCGCCGAGCAGCAGCAGCCCGGCCTCGTTGATCGAGCGCCTGGCCCGGTCGAGCGCGGGGGTGTCGACGGCCAGCTCGTACGCGTTTGTGTCGAACTCGGTCACGGCCTTCAGCAGGCCTTCCAGCGTGTCGATGCCCGGCATGCCTCCACATTCCGCGCACCGGCCCGTCCGCGCAACAGCGGTCAGGAGAAGACCTTGGCCTTGAGCGAGGGGAATCGCTGGACCAGGCGCAGGAAGCCCTTGAACCCCATGCGCGCCACCCGGCTGTCGTCGATGAACTGCTCGGCCGAGCGCAACGAGTCGCGTACGGCGGCGAAGCCGTACTCGCGCATTCGGGCCTCGTAGCGGGCGATGGCCGCGACAGGGTCGCCACCGCTCGTGGGCCCGCTCGTGTGCCCGCCGGAGGTCGCGCCCGTGCGCGAGCCCGCGAGCGCGCGCGTCAGCTCGGCGCGGAGCAGGCGGGCGTCGCGGAGGGCGGTGTTCGCGCCGATGCCACGCATCGGGGTCATGCTGTGGATGGCGTCGCCGATGAGGGTGATGGTGGAGGCCGGCCACGGGTCGATCGGGATCGAGGTGCGGATCGGCAGGAGGGTGACGGTGCAGGGGTCGGTCATGTCGACCAGCCTGCGCAGGTCGGGATGCCAGGAGCTGATCATGCCGGCTACGGTGCCCTGAAGTTGTGACCCCGACATCTCCGTAATATCCATCGGGAAGCGGCCTGCGGTCGCGCCGAACGCCCACAGGATGTAGCTGCTGGTGTTGTCCATCAGCGCGCTCTCCTGCTCGGTCACCCCGATCCCGCCGTACGTCACGGCCTCGCCCAGGTCGTGCGGGGCCGTGAACAGGCCCATGCCCCTGGGCGGGATGATGGTGTTCGGCCCGTCGGCCAGTCGCGGGGCCACGAGCCTCCTGGTCGCGTCGGTGAGCGGGAACTTGCCCGCGACCGTGGTGATCCCGGTGTCCACCCGTCTGGCGTGCGGCAGGTGCTGCTCACGGACCCGCGAGTTGCCGCCGTCCGCGGCGACCACGATGTCCGCGTCCTCGCTGGCGCCGTCGGCGAAGAAGAGCCGGATCCGCCCGTCAGGCAGCCTTTCGTACCGCTCGTACGTCTTCCCGAACCGTACGACGTCGTCCAGGCCGGACAGCAGCACCTGCCTGAGCGTGATGCGGCTGACCGAGTGGTGGTCGTCGGCGGGGTCGCCGGCCTTGGGCGTTTCGAGCAGTGCGACCAGGTTCAGCCGTTCGGTGAGGAAGCCGAAGTCCTGGCCGCCCCGTCCGGTCGTGGCCAGAAAGGCCTCCCACAGGTGGGAGGGCAGGCAGTCATGCAGCGCGCGGGCGCCGTGCGGGTCGATGTGCACGCGGTAGCCCTGCAGCCGGTCGGAGGGGGTGCGGTCCCGCTCGTGAACGGTCACGTCGAGACCGGCTTTGCGCAGCCCCTGGGCCAGGCAGAGCCCGCCGATCCCGCCACCGATGATCGCGATGTGAGGTGTCATGCGAGCAATAGTCATCCGCTTGGCTGATTCTGTCAACCAAACAGATGGATGATAATCTGCCGACCATGAGACGAGCACCGGAGGAGAAGCAGCGCGACCCCGAGCGCACGAAGGCCCGCATCCTGCAGGCGGCGCTCGAGGAGTTCGCCGCGAAGGGGTTCGCGGGGGCGCGGGTCGGCGAGATCGCCGCCAGAGCCGGCGTCAACAAGCAGCTGATCTCGTACTATTTCGGCGGCAAAGAGGGCCTCTACCAGGCGCTGAACGCACGATGGCACGTGGAGGAGAGCACCTTCGCGGACCCCGCGTCAGAGCTCGCCGAACTGGTCGCCGGCTACGTGCGGGCCAACTCCTCCCGCCGCGACTACGGCAGGCTGATGCTCTGGCAGGGGCTCACGGACGACGGCCCGCCCGACCCGGCGTTCGTGGCCGACGTCCGCCGCGACCTCGAGCACCTGCGCCGGCGCCAGCAGGACGGCGAGTTCCCCGCAGACCTGGACCCCGGTGCCGTCCTGGTTGCGCTGTTCTCCATGGCCGCGGCCGGCATCACCTTCCCCCAGCTCATCCGCGCCGTCTGGGACGACGACCCGGCCTCACCGGAGTTCGCCGAGCGTTACGCGCGGGAGATCCGGAAACTGGTCGGCCACCTGCGCACCGTTCCCGCTCCATAAGACCCTCGCCGCGCGCGGGCGGTGGATCGATGATCCTCTCACCGGCTCGACGGGCACATCGCTCAGGCGCCGGGTGTGCGGGTGCGGCCGAGGCCGGGGTGAGGTCAGGGGCAGCGGACGATCATTCCCGCATAGGACAGGTTGCCGCCGAAGCCGAACAGCAAGATCGGCGCCCCGCGGCGGACCTCACCGCGTTCGAGGAGCTTCGACAGCGCCAGCGGTACGCTCGCGGCAGAGGTGTTGCCCGATTCCACCACGTCACGCGCGATGATCGCGTTGACCGCGCCGAGCTTCTTGGCGATGGGCTCGATGATGCGCAGGTTCGCCTGGTGCAGCACCACAGCGGCCAGTTCCTCGGGGGTCACGCCGCCGCGTTCGCACGCCTGCCGCGCGATCGCGGGGAGCCGGGTGGTGGCCCAGCGGTAGACGCTCTGGCCGTCCTGGGAGAAGCGTGTGGGCGTGCCCTCGATCCGTACGGACCTGCCGAGCTCCGGGACCGACCCCCACACGACCGGTCCGATCTCCGCGTCGGGAGCGGCGCTGACCACGGCCGCGCCCGCGCCGTCACCCGTCAGCACGCACGTGGTCCTGTCGGTCCAGTCGGTGACCGCGGTCATCTTCTCGGCGCCCACGACCAGGGCGTTCGTCGCGGCGCCCGCGCGGATCGTGTGGTCGGCGACGGCCAGGGCGTGGGTGAAGCCCGAGCACGAGACGCCGACGTCCATCAGGGCGGGGGAGGGCACTCCGAGCGCGGCGGCGACGCGGGAGGCGACGTTGGGGGCGCGCTCGGTCTGCGTGCAGGTGGCGACGAGTACGAGGTCGATGTCGGACGCGTCGAGCCCGCTGCCGGCCAGGGCTTTGGCGGCGGCGTTGGCGGCGAGGTCGGACACGCTCTCGTCGGGCCCGGCGACGTGCCTGGTGCGGATCCCCACCCGCTGGGTGATCCACTCGTCGTTGGTGTCCACCATGGTCGCTAAATCCCCATTAGTAAGGATTTGTGCGGGCTGGTAGTGACCTGTGGCGACGAGTCGTGATCCAGTCATGGGGCGGACTATAGCTCCCGCCTCCGCGAAGCGACACGAAGGGCTTCGACCGGGGCCCGGCTGCGGACGGGGGCAGCGGGCATCGCGGGCCGGTGTCCTCTCGACGGCCGGTCCCGGGTGGTGAACCTGCCGGACTAGTCCGCCGACAACCGGTCGAAGATCGCGAGCGCCGCCGTGCGCACCTCTGCCGGGGTGAGCCCGTCCAGCGTCTTCCTGGCGTCGGTGATGTCGCGGGTCGTGGCGAGTGTGATGGCCACGGACGAGGCGGCGGCGCGGTCGATCGATCCCGTCGGGGCGGCGTCGGCCAGCTGCTGGGCGCTCGCGGCGAGGTCGAGGTTGTCTTTCAACGGATCTCCTCGGGTGAAGGCGGCTCGGGCCATTGCATCATTTGACATCGTGCAGCATCCACCATTCGGTGAATTCCCGGCACCGCCCGTCCGGCGCGAAACGGATGACCCAGAGGTTGCTATACGTTCTATCCGGATATGTCGTGACCCCTTGGATGATGCTCACGTCGTCCGTCACGCACACCGGATGCCACTCGAACGTGGCATCGCCCGGCTTGTCCTGCTGCGCCAGCCATCCCGAGACGATCGCGTCGTGCCCCTGCCAGGGCGAGCTGTACGGCTCGGTGTAGTAGACGGCGTCCTCGGTGAACAGCGCGGAGATGTCGCCGGGATCGTTGGAGTTCCAGGCTCGTACGTACCCCTCGATCCACGCGCGCGGCGCGACCATGTGCTATCCCCTCAACGGATCGTGACCCACGGACATGAGCTCGCGCCGCGACTCGTCGTCCGTCCGGTCACCCATCGTCTCGACGAGGTCGACGACCTGCCGCATCACGTCGAGATCGGCGCTGGTCAGGTCGCCCTTGCGCTTGCTCAGGACGTGCAGCACACCCCGGCCGAGCTCGTCGATGCCCAGGTCAGGGTCGGGCGGGAAGCCCTCCTCGTCGGAGGCGTCGGCGAGCAGATACGCGCGCAGTTCCTCGGAGTTCATGTTGACCGTCCGGTGGAACTCTTCCCACAACATCTCGGTGTCGAAACCCTCAGTCATGGAGCCCCGCCTACCCGCGAGCCCGCGCGTTACGCCCCTGCTCAAGGCCACTGTCGGGCGGTGGTCATGCGGCCCGTGGGAGTGCGGTCACGCCACCCCGTCGGCGAGCCTGGCGACGGAGTCGGCCACGCGCCTCCGCCGGGTCTCCGGCTTCTTCGCGCCCTCGACGAGGAGCACGTAACGCCTCTGCCGTGAGTACGACAGGCTTTCGAAGAACGCCCTGGCCTCGGGAGCTCGGCCGAGCGCCTCCGCCAGGTCGGCCGGCACCGACACCTGCCTGGGCGCGGTGTCGAGCGCGATGTCCACCTCGGCCTCGTCGCCTGCGGACAGCCCGGCGCCCTGCCGGTTCTCGGCGCTCAGGGGCACCATGAACCGCCCGCCCATCGTCGCCACCGTGCTGCGGTAGGAGTGGGAGCCGATGGTGACGGTCACGGCGGGCCGCCGGCCGCCACCGAGTTCTTCGACGACCTCGGCCGGGACCTCGAAGCCCGTGGCGGTCTTGCCGGCCAGCTCGATCCTGGTGCGGAACCTCATCACATACCTCCGGAAAAGGGGCGGGGGAGCAGGTCAGCGGAAGAACTCCGTCAACACGGGCGCCAGCGCCGCCGGCTTGACGATGTGGGTCTGGCCGTCGAGCGTGCGGTGCTCGGCGCTGGGCAGCAGGTCGGCCAGCGACCTGGCGGCGTTGCGGATCCACGGCTTGCTCTTGCCGCCGTCCATGACGAGCGTGGGCGTCTTGACCGCGGCCCAGCTCGACTCGGGGTAGGGCTCGCCCTTCTCGTACGGCGCCACGAACGCCGCGTCGTGCGGCAGCGTGTGTGCCACCGACTTGAGCGTGGACCAGGCCGGCATGAACCGCATCATGGTCACGACCATGCCCGGCAGCCCGACGCCCGTGCGCATGAAGTAGCGCACCGCGTCGGCGCGGCGGCCGGCGGCCACCAGCTCGTTCAGCGTGCGCTCGTAGCCGGCGGGGATGGCGGGGCGGGTGCCGTCGACGATGAAGGGCGGTTCGTACAGCGCCAGCTTCTCGACCGGCACTCCCGCATCGGCGGCGGCCAGCGCGAGGGCGGCCCCTGACGACGTGCCGTACAGCCGCACCGGGCCGCCCGTCCCTGCGGCGAGCTCGGCGAGCGCGGCGAGGTCCTCGATCTCGCGCTCCGTCGTGTACGGCGGGGTGTCGCCGCTCTCGCCTCGCCCGCGCCTGTCGTAGGTGTAGACCGTGAAGTCGCCGGCCAGGGCGGTGGCCAGGCCGGTGTTGATGCTCTGCGCGCGGAAGCTGAGCGCGCCGTCCACGAGGATGACGGCGGGGCCCTGGCCGGCGCGGGTGTAGGCGATGGTGGTGCCGTCGGCCGAACGTACTGTGCTCATGCGTCGAACGTAGAGCCGACAAAAAAATTTGTCAAGGCAGGTCACGGTCGTATCTCGGTCGGGCACGGGCGTATTCAGGAACGCCGCCCAGCGCTCCGTACGGACGGGATGTGCCGCGAAGGAGGGGACGGCGCGTGCCGCGGCGGGAATGCGCGGTCTGCCAGCCACGCACCTGGCACCCGCGGCACGCGCCGCGGACCTGCGCGCACGGGGCCCGCGCAGGCAGGAAGCGCACGAGGGCCCGCGCCGGAGAGCGCGGGCCCGCGCGTCCGGATCAGGGGCGTGCGGGACGGGCGCGCCGGATCGCGGGCATGGGACTCGCGCCGGTCAGGCGCGCGCGGGCCCGGTGCTGCCGCGCGGCGTGAGCACGGCCGCCTGATCCTGGTAGGGGGGCACGCTCTCGCCGGAGATGAGGGCGAGCAGCCGCTGGGCGGCGTGCGCGCCGTAGGCGGGGATGTCGCGGGTGAGCGCGGTCAGCGGCGGCCGGACGACCTGCGCCAGCGGCGAGTCGTCCCAGGCCACGATGGACAGGTCGCGCGGCACCTCCACCCGCATCTCCTGCGCCACCGACAGGCCGGCCACGGCCATGATGTCGTTGTCGTAGACGATCGCCGTCGGCCGGTCGGGCGAGCTGAGCAGCCGCCTGGTGGCCCTGGCGCCCTCCTCGCCGGTGTAGTCGGTGTGCACGACGACGTGCTCGGCCACGCCCTCGCAGGCCTGCGCGAACGCCTGGTCGCGCACGGTCGTGTGGACGAGCTCGGGCAGCCCGGCGACCCGCGCGAGGCGGTGGTGGCCGAGCGCCCGCAGGTAGCCCACGGTCTCGCGGACGGCCTCGCCGTCGTCGGACCAGACGGCCGACAGCGAGCCGGACTCCGAGGGGTGGCCGATCACCACGACCGGCATGCCGAGCCGCTCGAGCTCGGCCACGCGGGTGTCGGCATAGTGCAGGTCGACGAGGAACGCGCCGTCGATGCGGCTCTCGCCCCACCAGTGCCGGTAGACCTCGCTCTCCTGCTGGTGGCTGGTGACGACCTGGAGCAGCAGCGCGTAGGAGCGGTCGGCGAGCACACCCTCGATGCCGGAGATCAGCTCCATGAAGAACGGCTCGACGCCCAGGATGCGGGCGGGCCTGCAGAGCGCGAGGCCGACGCAGTTGGCCCTGGCGCCGTTGAGCGCCCGGGCCGCGCTGTTGGGCCGCCAGCCGATCTCGTCGGCGATGGCGATGATCCTGGCCCGCGTCGCCTCCGACACCCCGGGCTGCCCGTTGAGCGCGTAGGAGACCGCCACCTTGGACACTCCCGCCCGGCTGGCGATGTCGGCGATCGTCGGTCGCTTCACGGACGTCCTCTCCTGAACCGGATAACCCTCTCCACTGTAGGCCACCGGCATCCAGCTGCCCTGTGTGCCTCCGGAGGAGACATTAACCGTTTAAGCCAGGTACGTCACATGCGCTTTCCGGCGGAGGTCAGGAGACGCCGGGCGGGGAGGTGGAGTCTCTGATCACGAGCTGGCAGGGCATCTTGTGCACCCCGGGCGTGGCCCTGCCGTCGATGGCCGCGAACAGGTGCTGCGCCGCCGTCCGCCCGAGCAGCTCCAGATTCATGTCGACCGTCGTCAGCGCCGGCCGGGTCTCCGTGGACAACACCTCCCAGTTGTCGTAGCCCACCACCGCGATGTCGTCGGGCACCCGCCGCCCGCGCTCGCGGGCGGTCTCCACGAAGCCGGCCGCGATCTGGTCGCTGCCGCAGAACACCGCGTCGATCTCCGGCTCGGCCATCAGCAACATCTCGGCCGCGTGCCGCCCCCACCGCTGGGACCACGCCCCGGACAGCGTCTGCCCGGCCTGCTCAAGGCCGGCCTCCGCGAGCGCCAGGCGCAGCCCCTCCTCGCGGTCGCGGGCCGCCTTGTAGTGCGCGGGGCCCGTGACGTGCGCGATGCGGCGGCGGCCCAGCGCCAGCAGGTGGTTGACGGCCATCGCCGCCGCCCCCACGTCGTCGGGCACGAACGACACGTCGGCGGGGTCCTCCGACGGGCCGTAGGCGTAGACGACGGGGACCGGCAGGTCCTTGCTCACCGAGGGGCGCGGGTCGGTGCTCTCGCCCACCACGATCAGCCCGTCGACCCGGCGTGACAGCAGCGCGCGCACGTGGTGCTGCTCCCTGATCGCGTCGCCGCGCGCGTCGCAGAGCAGCACGGCCATCTCGCCGGCCCCGAACGCGTCCTCCGCGCCGAGCAGCACCGGGATGCCGAACCGTCCGACGCTGTCGGAGGTCAGCAGCCCGACCGTGCGGGTCTGCCCGGACAGCAGCCCTCTGGCCAGGGCGTTCGGCTGGAAGGAGAGCTCCGCCGCGGCGGCGAGCACGCGCTCGCGCGTCGCCGCCCGCACATCCTGGCGCCCGTTGAGCGCCTTGGACGCCGTGGCGATCGAAACCCCCGCCAGCGAGGCCACATCATTGATGGTCGCCCGCTTACCCGCCATGTTTCGAAACCCTTTTCGTCACCTGTGAACTGCATGGCACCCTAACATCCATTGACATGGGGTCATGTTTCTTCTACGTTTCCGAAAACCTTTAAGTCCAGGAGCACATCATGAGACGAAGGCTGGCCGGGATCTCACTCCTCGGCGTGTTAGCGCTCACAGCAGCGGCCTGCGGCAGCGGCGGCGGCTCGCAACCGGCGGACGGTCCCGTGACGATCACCATGTGGACCCGCGCGGCCACCCAGGCGCAGAGCGAGCGCCTGGTCAAGGCCTACAACAGCAGTCACAAGAACCAGGTCAAGCTCACCGTCATACCGACCGACAACTACCAGCCACGCATCGCCGCCGCGGCCGGCGCCAAGCAGCTTCCCGACGTCTTCGCGGCCGACGTCATCTTCGTCCCGAACTACACCTCCCAGGGCCTGTTCATGGACGTCACCGACAGGATCGCGGCCCTGCCGTACAAGGACGATCTCGCGCCCTCGCACATGAAGCTCGGCACCCTCGACGGCCGGCAGTACACCCTCCCGCACACGCTCGACCTGTCGGTCTGGTTCTGGAACAAGGACCTCTACACCAAGGCCGGGCTCGATCCGGAGAAGGGGCCCGCGACCCTGAAGGAGTTCGCCGAGCACGCCACCACCATCCAGGACAAGCTCGGCAAGGACGGCAAGGTGCACGGCACCTTCTTCGGCGGCAACTGCGGCGGCTGCTACGTGTTCACGTTCTGGCCGTCGGTGTGGGCGGCAGGCGGGCAGGTCATGAACCCCGAGGGCACCACCTCCCTCAACGACCGGCCGGCCATGACCGAGGTCTTCAAGATCTACCGCGAGCTGTACGAGAACAAGGTCACGGGCCCGACGACCAAGGAGGAGCAGGGGCCGACCTGGACCGGCTTCTTCCCCAAGGGCGAGATAGGCGTCATGCCGATGCCCTCGACCATGCTCGGGCTGATGCCCGAGGACATGAAGATCGGCGTCACCGCGATCGCCGGGCCCGACGGCGGCGAGTCGACGTTCGTCGGCGGCGACTCCATCGGCGTCTCCGCCACCTCCGAGCACGCGGACGCGGCCTGGGAGTTCCTGTCCTGGACGGTCTCCGACGAGGCGCAGGTCGAGATCATGGCCAAGAACAAGGACGTGGTTGCCCGCACGGACCTGGCCGGCAACAAGTACTCCGCCGAGGACCCGCGCGTGGAGCTGATCAACTCGCTGGTCGCCAAGGGCCGGACGCCGTACGCGCTGCGCTTCGGCCAGACCTTCAACGACCCGCAGGGGCCGTGGCTGCGGCTGGCCCGCGAGGCGGTGTTCGGTGACGCCTCGAAGATTCCCCAGCTCAACGCCGAGATCACGAAGTCGCTGCAACAATGACGTTGACGAGCGCCCGATCCCTGCGGCGGCCGGCCCGCCCGGCTCCGCCCGCACGGTGGCGGAGCAGGAAGGCGCAGGGCTGGCTCTACGCGGCCCCGACCGCCGCCATCGTGGGCGTGCTGTTCGTCGCCCCCCTGGTGCTGGTCGTCTGGATGTCGCTGAACCGCTGGCCGCTGCTCGGCCCGGCCCGGTTCAACGCCCCCGGCAACTACCTCAAGATCGCCGACAACGCGCTCTTCGTCGACGCGGTGTTCTTCACGCTCAAGTACACCGCGATCACCACGGTCCTGCTGTCGGCCGTCGCGCTCGGCCTCGCCCTGCTCGTGCAGGAGCGCGGGCCGGGCATCGGCTTCTTCAGGACCGCGTTCTTCCTGCCGGGGGCCGTCGGCTTCGCCGCCGCCGGGCTGCTGTTCTACGGCATGCTGAACAACGACTTCGGCCCCATCGACCCCATGCTGCAGGCGCTGGGCATCACCAGCGAGCCCGTCAGGTGGATCGGCACGCCCGACATGGCGCTGTTCTCCACGATCGCGCTGGTGCTCTGGCGCTTCGCCGGGTTCAACATGCTCATCCTGCTGACCGGCCTGCAGGCGATCCCCGTCGAGGTCTACGAGGCCGCGAGGAGCGACGGGGCCGGCCGCCGGCAGATCTTCACCAAGATCACGCTGCCGCTGCTGCGCCCGACGCTGGCGCTCATGCTGATCCTCAGCGTCACGGGCTCGCTGCTGGCCTTCGACCAGTTCTTCGTCTTCACCAGCGGCGGCCCCGACAACAGCACGGTCTCCATGGTCATGGTCATCTACCGGGCCGCGTTCTTCCGCTTCGACCTCGGCGGCGCGGCGGCGATGTCGGTCGTGCTGCTCGTGGCCCTCGTCGGGCTCAACACGCTGATGATGCGGAGGCTTCGGTGAGCCGGTATCTCACGCTGTCCGCCCTGGCGGTGCTGTTCCTGTTCCCGCTGGTGTGGAGCGGGTACGCGTCGCTGGAGGAGCCGTCCAACTACCTGGAGATGGCACGCTTCGGCGAGGGCGTCGGCACGTACGCGACCAACAGCGTGCTGGTGTCGTTCATGACGGTGGCGGGCACACTGGCCGTCTCGGCGCTCGGCGGCTACGGTTTCGCCCGCTTCGACTTCCCGGGCAAGAACCTGTTGTTCCTGGCCACGCTGGCGATCCTCATGGTGCCGTACGCGACGATCCTGATCCCGCTTTACGTCCTGCTCGGCTATCTCGGCCTGCAGAACTCCCTGGCCGGGCTCTCGCTGGTCTTCGTGATGTTCCAGCTGCCGTTCGCGCTGTTCATGATGCGCAACGCGTTCGAGGCGGTGCCGCGCGAGCTGGAGGAGGCCGCGCTGGTGGACGGCTGCGGCACGTTCACGGCCTTCTCCAGAATTCTGCTGCACGCCGTGCGGCCCGCGCTGGTCACGGTGGGCCTGTTCGCGTTCCTCGCCTCGTGGAACGACTTCTTCGCACCGCTCATCCTGCTGAACGACGGCGCGTCGTTCACCCTGCCGGTGGCCGTGGTCAGCATGACGTCGCAGACCATGGGCGCGATCGACTACGGCATGCTCCAGTCGGGCGTCATGGTCATGGCGATCCCCTGTCTCATCCTCTTCATCGTGCTGCAGCGCCACTACGTGCGCGGATTCATGTCAGGAGCTCTGCGTGGCTGACCCCGTCGTGCCCTCATCGGGCGTCCTCTCCCCGCTCGGCCTCGACGCGGTACGGCTGTCGCCCGGTTTCTGGGGTGACCGGGTCGCGCTGAACCGCGAGGTCACCATCGCCCACTGCCAGGAATGGGAGGAACGCGAAGGCTGGATCGGCAACTTCCGCGGCGAGCGCCCCCGCCGGGGCCGGGAGTTCAGCGACTCGGAGATCTACAAGCTGCTGGAGGCCATGGCCTGGGCGGACCATCCGGGGCTGCCCGCGCTGGCGGAGACCGTGGCCCGGGCCCAGGAGGGCGACGGCTACCTCAACACCCGCTGGTCCGGCAGCCGCTACACCGACTTCGCGTGGGGGCACGAGCTCTACTGCTACGGCCACCTCATCCAGGCCGGGGTCGCCCGGCTGCGCGTGCATGGCGAGGACCGGCTCACGGAGGTCGCCGTCAGGGCCGCCGACCACGTGTGCCGCCGCTTCATGGAGGGCACGGAGACGTGCGGGCACCCCGTGATCGAGATGGCCCTCGTCGAGCTCTACCGCGCGACCGGGACCGAGCGTTACCTGGAGATGGCCCGCCGCTTCGTCGAGCGGCGCGGCCTGCCCGCGCTGGCCGACATCCCCTTCGGCCGCGCCTACTACCAGGACGACCTGCCCGTCAGGCGGGCGCAGGTGTTCCGCGGCCATGCGGTCCGCGCGCTCTACCTCGCCTCGGGCGTGGTGGACGTGGCCGTCGAGACCGGCGACGAGGAGCTGCTTAAGGCGGTCGAGGCGCAGTGGGAGCGCACGGTCGCGCGGCGCACCCACCTGACCGGCGGGATGGGGTCGCGGCACGCCGACGAGTCGTTCGGCGAGGACTACGAGCTGCCGCCGGACCGGGCCTACAACGAGACGTGCGCGAGCATCGCCTCCATCATGCTGTCGCACCGGCTGCTGCTGGCCACCGGCGACGCCCGGTACGCCGACCTGGCCGAGCGCACGCTGTACAACATGCTGGCCACGGGGGTCGCCCTGGACGGCCGGTCGTTCTTCTACGCCAACCCGCTGCAGGTGCGGGTGCCCGCGGTACCGCTGGAGGGCGTCAACCACGCTCCCGAAGGCGGGCTGCGCTCGCCGTGGTTCGACGTGTCCTGCTGCCCGAACAACATCGCCCGCACGATGGCGTCGTTGCCCGCCTACGTCGCGACCTCCTCGGCCGGCGGGATCCAGATCCACCACCTCACGCCGTCGGAGATCCGGCACGGGCGGCTGGCGGTCAGGGTCGAGACCGGCTACCCGTGGACCGGCTCGGTGCGCGTGCGGGTGCTGGAGGGCGGTCCTGGAGGCATCACGCTGCGCGTGCCGGCCTGGGCTTCGGGCGCGACGATCGTGCACGTGCCCGCGCCGGCTCCCGGAGCGCCGCCTCCCGGCGACCCCGCGGTCAGGCCGGCCTCTCCCGGCTACGTCTCCGTGGAGGGGCCGTGCCGGGCCGGCGACGAGATCCGGCTGGAGCTGCCGATGGCGCCCCGGTGGACGTTCCCCGACCGGCGGATCGACGCGCTGCGGGGGAGCGCCGCGGTCGAGCGAGGGCCACTGGTCTACTGCGCGGAGTCGGTGGCCGACGAGCCGCCGCTCGGCGACCTGGCCGCGCGGGTCGGGCCGCCCGTGGAGCGCGAGATGGACGGCGTGGTCGAGCTGGAGGTGGCGGCGGCGCTCGGCTCAGGGGGCGACGGCGGCTGGCCGTACGCGCCGGTCGCCGGCGGCCGGGCGGGCGGCGCGGACGTCACGCTGCGGCTCGTGCCCTACCACCGGTGGGGCAACCGCGGCCCCGCTACCATGCGGGTCTGGCTCCCGATCTGACCTGGAGATGCCCATGCGTAAACGGCTTGCCTGCCTGGCGGCGTTAGCGCTCACAGCCTCCCTGGCGTGCCCGTCACGGTGACCTCGCCCTACGCGAAGACCTCCGACGGTGACCGGAAGCTGACCCGGACCCCGTCTCGACCTCCAAGCTCCGCGTCCAACTGGAGTCGGGCGCGGCGTTGGTCGGGCTGCTGGAGCGGAGGGTGTACGCGATCCCGCCCGACTCGGTGCGTCCCGTGTACGTCCCGACTTCGGCTGGAATGCGCGCTGCAGGTTTGGGAGTTGGCGCTGTCGGCGGGTCCAACGCGTAGACGGTAGCCGCCCAGCCGGGTGGGTGACGCAGAACGTGAAGATCTGGAGTGGCGCCGGGACAACTAACTCGCTAACACAGAGGAAACAAAGATCTACGTAGTTTTTGCCTTATGTCAGATGATGGATTGCGTTTTGGCATCTTAGGGCCGCTGACCGTGCGGGCGAGCGGGCGGGTCGTCCCGCTGGCCGCGGAAAAGCCACGGCAGTTCCTCGCCACACTTCTGCTCAACCCCAACCGGGTGGTGCCGCTGTACACCGTGATTGAGATCCTCTGGCGGGGCCAGCCACCACGCTCTGCGATCGCCAACATCCGCACCTACGCCAGTTCCCTTCGCACCACGCTGGGCGGCATCGACAGGATCATCGGTGACTCGGTTGGCTACCGGCTCCGGGTCAGCCCGCACGAGCTGGACATACTGACCTTCACCGAGCTGACACGGCAGGCGGAGTTGTCCCTTGAGCGGCACCGCCCGAAGGTCGCCCTGGAGCTTTTCCGCCGCGCCGACGACCTGTGGCGCGGCAGTCCGCTGGAAGACCTGTCGCCGCACCCGCAGTGGGCCGCCCAGTTGCAGCATCTCGGCGAGCAGCGCCTGGCGCTGAACGAGAGCCTGGCCGCGCTCGAGCTCGCCGCCCAGATGTACGCTTCTGTGATCGCCCGGGCCCGGAAGTGCCTGGGTGACCATCCGTTCCGCGAGCGAGCGTGGATGCTGCTCATTCTTGCGTTGTACGGCGAGGGCCGCCGTGAAGAAGCGTTGGCCGCGTATGCGGAGTGCCGCCAAGCTTTGCGCGAGGAACTCGGCGTCGAGCCAAATGGGGAACTGCAGATGGTGCAGTTCGGCATCCTGAACGGTGCCCGGGTGCACGCCCTGGTGCTGGAGGTACTGCCGGAGGCCGGTGGCCGGTCATTCTCTGATCTGACATCAAGCTTCAAAGCGCTCCCGCCCGCCCATCCGCTGACGGCGCACGAACTGGCGAACGCGATGGCCGCAGCCGGGCTAGTGGAACGTGTCGAGGAGGACTGTGACGCTCAGCCTTGCTACATGCTGCGGCTGGGATAAGCCCCATCTGTCGGATAAGCGGCATCTCATCCATGCGGGGCAGCGCGGAGGCTAACGTCTCGGGCCCCTCCATCAGGTGACCGCTTCGTGCTGGGCCGTCGGGTCAGAAGATCGAGCAGCCGGTCAGAGAGACGAAGGCCTCGAACGCCGCTGCCGCCGCCACCGAGCTGCCTTTCTGGTCCAGGCCTGGCCCCCATGCGGCCAGGGTGTAGCGGCTGGGCACGATGGCTAGGATGCCGCCGCCGACTCCGCTCTTGCACGGCAGCCCGATCCGGTAGGCGAAGTCTCCGGCGGCGTCGTAGGTGCCGCAGGTCAGCATGATCGCGTTGATCCGCTTGGCGTCCCGCGCGGACAGGATCCGCGAGCCGTCCTGCCGGATGCCGTCGCGGGCCAGGAACAGTGCGGCGCGGGCCAGTTCGTCGCAGTTGAGCATCAGCGCGCATTGGCGGAAGTAGTGGTCGAGCACCTGGTCCACCGGGTTGGTCAGGTTGCCGAAGTCGGCGATGAGGTTGGCCATCGCGGCGTTGCGGAACCCGTTGGTGGCCTCGGAGGTGGCGGTGACGGTGTCCGCCTGCACCTCGGGGTTGCCGGTCTCGGCGCGTAGGAGGGTGCGTACCGCGTCGAAGGCGTCGCCCCGGTCCGTCAGCAACTGGTCGGTGATGACCAGCGCCCCGGCGTTGATGAACGGGTTGCGCGGGATGCCTCGCTCCATCTCCAGTTGGATCAGCGAGTTGAACGGCGTGCCCGCCGGTTCGCGATGGACCCGCTTCCAGATGTCGTCGCTGTCCCGGCTCAGCACCAGTGCCAGGCCGAACACCTTGATGATGCTCTGCAACGAAAAGCGAGTGGTCGCGTCGCCGGCCGAATGCACCTCGCCGTCCACCGTCGCCAACGCGAAGCCGAACTGGTTGGAATCCACCCTGGCAAGATCGGGGATATAGTCCGCGACCTTGCCTCGGCCAATGAACGGCTTGACTGCGGTCCACACGTTCTGTACGACTTCCTTGTCGTTCGCTGCTACTTCCATTTCATCAACAATCTCTAGTAGATTCGGCGCATGAACGAAGGTGTGGGCTTTGATCCCGAGCTGGACCGGCTTGTGGCGGAATTTCAAAAAGATGCTCAGCCACTGTCCGACGTCGTCGGACAAATCAATGAAATACAAGGGGAGGCGGCGAGTGCTGGCGGAAAGGTCCTGGTCCGGGTCGCGCCGTCCGGGGAAGTGCTGCACCTGCGAATCGACCCGCGAGCAATGCGGATGGGCTCCGAAGAACTGGCTGAGGCCATCATGGATGCCGCCCGGCAGGCGATGATGGATGCCGGGCGCAAGGCCATCCGGGTGGCCGGGCCATATCTCGATCTGGAGTAGCCGCGGCCGGGTGGGGCGGCGGTCATCTCTTCGGGATGAACCCGCGCGAGCCTTGGGTCAGGAGTTTCTGGTACATCTCCTCCGCGGTCAGACCGGTTTCGGTGCCGGGTAGTGGGTTGTCGTGGTTCAGCAGGTCCCCGACCACCGCGTAGGAAGTCGATCCGGCCATTCTGGGGATGATGGTTCCGGTGTTCAGCTGCCAGCCGTTGGGCAACGGAACGTTCTTGCCGAGCATCCGCAGCCCTGGCACCTTCTGCATGCCCCAGGCGGTGGCGTCTGCAACGTGGTCGAAGGCCATGTTACGCAGGAAATGGCGGCCGTATTCATGCACGTTGTAGTCCAGTGTCGTCACCTCGTTGCCGCCCAGGTCCCGCTCCAGCCCGGCAGCTTTGTTGATGGCGAAGGGAATCGCCACCTCGCCTGCCGCGTAGGCGAAGCTGTCCGCGAGCGGGTAGGCGAGGAAGGGCAAGATGAACTTGATGGCGAAGGTCTCGCCATACTTCTTGGCCAAGAGCGCCTTTCGGCGCAGGATCGCCCTGAAGATCTTCCAGGTGACGAGCTGGTAGCCGACGGTGAACATCATGTCCGCGATCAGGATCCAGCAGAGCACCTTCAGCGCGTAGTTGGTCAGCTCGATGACCTCGGCGTAGGCACGGCACGCCTGGGCAACTCTTCGGTACTTCAGCGCCGTCGCGAACACCGCCAGGCCGAACTTACCCTCCCAGAACTTGCGGAATTCGGTGTACCCCGGCCCGGAGTTCTCCCTCCATATCTCGGAGGCCCAGGTGTGAGCCTGCTGCTGATGAATATCGATCATGTCGGCGATCAAGTCGAGCAGGTCCGCAGCCTTGCGGATCTGTACTGGATCGCCTTCCAGTTCCCGCACTCCGAGTATCGTCTCGGGATTCAACGCCGCCGCCAGGCCTACGCCGCCCATCAGGCCGAGCGTGACCTTGGTTGCCGCCCCCATCGCCATACGTCGTCTCCCTGTGGGTCAGTCGCGGCGAGCCATGGTGGTCGGCACGGCGATGGAGTCGTCCCTTGAGCTGATCTCGATGAGTTCCTGGACGGCGCCGACGTTGAGCATGTTAACCCAGTCCGCATCCTTGATATTGGTGCTCATTTGTTCCACCATCACGGAAATCGCGGCGTAGGACTCCCGGATGACCTTCACGGCGTCATCCAGGTCGCGATAAACCTCATCGAAGCCGGGATGGCTGTCCCTACCCTTGCGGAAGGCGTGTGCGACTTCGTCGGTGGAGGGGTTTCCAAAATGTGCCTGGAGAGCATAAATCTCGTCCCTGTAGGCCGTTGTAATCAGGTCGAGATAGACGCCCGCTTGGCAGATGTGACCGCTGTTTTCTTCGAGTAGAGAATGATTCGTTTCGAGGGCATGTGATGGATTTGGATCCGACAAGGTTTACTCCCCGACTGCCGCTTGCCTGGCTTCATCCCTATACTGCGTGGGTGCGGGAAAGGCCTTGCTGGCTATTGAGAGGGTCGCTCGGCCTTTCTCGCTGAGGTCGGGTCAGTTCTTCGCCGGTACGTCGGCGTTGTCCCAGACCTGGACGTTGCGTAGTTCGGGCATTCGGTCCTTGGTGAAGACGGGGTCTTCGACGCCTGCTTTGCGTTGTGCCACGTAGTCGGCCAGCAGTTTGAAGGCGGTCTTGGACAGTGGTGCGAGTGCGGCCAGGTTGATCAGTGCCAGGAGTGCCATCATGAGGTCGGCGACGGCCCATACGGTGGCGAAGGAGCCCACGGCCCCGACGAACACCGCGATAAGGACCAGCACGCGGAGTGCTGGCAGGCCTTTGCGGCCGATGAGGAACTCCACGTTGGACTCGCCGTAGTAGTAGTTGCCCAGCACTGAGCTGAACGCCAGCATGAAGATCACCATGGCCAGCGCGACGCCGGCCCACGAGCCGAGGTTGGTCACCAGCGCGGACTGGGTGAGGGTGGCTCCTGTCTGGTCGTTGCCGGCCAGGGTGGGGTTGGCGAAGAGGATGGTGAACGCGGTGATCGAGCAGACCAGGATGGTGTCGAAGAACACTCCGAGTGCCTGCACCAGCCCTTGGTTGACCGGGTGCCGCACGCTGGCCGCGGCGCCCGCGTTGGGGGCCGAGCCCAGCCCGGCCTCGTTGGAGAACAGGCCTCGCCGCACGCCCTGCATGATGGCCGCGCCCAGGCCGCCGGCCGCCATCTCCTGGAGTCCGAACGCGCTGCTGACGATCTGGGTGATCACTGTGGGGAGGTTGTGGATGTTGATGATGACGACGACTGTGCCGAGCAGCAGGTAGGCGATGGCCATGACGGGGACCAGCATGGTCGTTACCGACACCAGCCGGGTCACTCCGCCATAGACCACCAGTGCGGTGAGTGCGACGAGGGCGAGCCCGATGATGATGGACGGTGTGGCCGAGTCGGCGGGTATGTCGAATGCCGACATCATGGTGGCGGTGATGGTGTTGGCCTGCACGGAGTTGAAGGCGAGTGCGAAGGTCAGGGTGATGACCGCCGCGAAGGTCATGCCCATCCATTTGGCGTTGAGGCCGAACTTCATGTAGTAGGCCGGGCCGCCGCGGAAGGAGTCTTTGTCGCGGACTTTGTACAGTTGCGCGAGGGTGGATTCGGCGAACGCCGACGCGGCGCCGATGACCGCCATCACCCACATCCAGAAGACCGCGCCGGGCCCGCCCAGGGTGATGGCGGCGGCCACTCCCGCCACGTTGCCGGTGCCGACCCGGGCCGCCGCGGAGATGGTGAAGGCGCCGAAGGACGACACCGGTTTCCCGCCCTCCCGGTCCGGCGCCGACTTCCGTACCACCGCTCGGAACATCTCCGGGAACATGCGGAACTGCACGCCTTTTGACTGGATGGTGAAGAAAAGTCCTAGGAGGACGACTACGGGAATGAGCAAATATGTCCACAAGCCGTCAGTGATATCGGCGAGCGCAGCATCCATGAAGGAGTCTCTCGTGTGTGAGGGGTTGCCAGCAGCATTGAACTCGAAACCCGCTGGAGGGGTGGATTCGGCATGCTAGCGACCGCCGATACACGAGTGATACATCGCGAAGTTGCAATTATTCTTGCATTGTTGAATGGCTCATCAATGGTCGTGTCCCCGCCGGGCGGAAACGCGGCGGGGACACGATCGGTGACGTATAGAGGTGCGATCGGCGGTCAGGAGGCGGTGCAGGTGTAGGCGCCCGCCGTGGCCGTGTCGCCGCCGGGACGGCCGGCCTGGAAGCCGAAGCTGGTGGAGCCGCCGGCGGCCAGGCTGCCGTTGTAGCCGGCGTTCCGCGCCGTGACGGTCTGCCCGCTGACGCTCAGCGTGGCGTTCCACGAGCCGGTGACGGTGTGCCCGGCGGGCAGCGTGAAGGTGACGGCCCAGCCGCTGATGGCGGAGGAGCCGCCGTTGGTGACGGCGACCTGTGTGACGTAGCCGCCGCCCCACTGGCTCTGGACGGTGCCGGTGGCCGTGCAGCCGCCGCCGGGGCCGCCGCCGGACGACGTGGTGAACGTGGTCGTGGGGGAGTTGCCGGACAGGTTGCCCGCGCCGTCGCGGGCGCGCACGTACACCTGGTACTCCGTCGCGGCGCTGAGCCCGGTCAGCGTGATCGTGTTGGTGGCGGTCCTGCCGAGCAGGGCGTCGGTGCCGCCCTGCTCGCGGTAGACGTCGTAGCCGGCCAGGCCGGAGCCGCCGGAGTCGGTGGCGGCCGTCCAGCGGAGGGTGGCGCCGCTCGCGGTCACGTTCGTGGCCGACGGGGTGCCGGGGGTGGTCGGCGCGGTGGTGTCGTCGCCGGTGCCGCCGCCGAAGAACGTCGCCTCGCGTGAGGTCTGCCCGATGCCGTCGGCGCCGTTGAAGATGCGCTCGCCCCAGGAGGTCAGGCTGGAGGCGTTGAAGTTGTTCACCATGTCGAGGTATTCGACGCCGCCGCCGTTGCCGCTCCACGACCAGCCGATGTAGCCGACGCCGCGCGACCGGGCCTCGGACATGATCGTGTCCTCGTCCGGGTTGCCGTCGGAGTGGTCGTGCCCGAACTCGCCGATCACCAGCGGCAGGCCGGCCGACTGGAAGGCGCCGAGGTAGGCGGTGATCTCGGCGGCCGTGTCGAAGACGCCGTACATGTGGATGGAGAAGACCGTGTTGTCCTGGGGGTCGGCGGCGGCGACGGTCGCGGCGTTGTCACGCATGGTGAACTGCCAGTCCTGGCCCCAGTTGGGCGCGTCCACCATGAGCAGGTGGTCGAAGCCGAGGCCGCGCATCCGGGTGATCGCGTCGGTGGTCGCGCTGGTCCAGGCGGAGACGTTGGAGTTGCCGTAGGGCTCGTTGCCGATGTTGATGACGATGAAGTCTTCGGTCCCGGTGAGCGCGCTCCTGACGCTGCTCCAGTAGTCGACGGCCTGGCTGAGCGTGTACGCGCCGCCCTGCTCGCCGTAGCCGGTCGTGTCGTGGTTTTCGAGCACGCATATTAACCGGTTCTGTCTGCACAGGGAGACGACGTTGGCCACGTCGGTGGCGTCGTTGGGGGTCCATCTGCCGCCGCTCAACACCACCCGGACCGTGTTGGCCCGCAGCGACTTGATGCCGGCGAAGGAGCCGGTCTGGCTGGTGAACCAGGTGTGCGCGTGGCTGACGCCGCGCATGACGAACGGGTTCCCGTTGGCCTCCACGATCCTGGTGCCGCTGACCCGGAGCCCGGTCGCGGCGTGCGCGGGAACGGGGGCGACGATCATCGAGATGAGGAGCGACAGGAACGCCGCGGCCACGAGCCCGAGCCGGTTGGTCATGAGGGTGCCTTTCCGCTGGGGTTAACCGGTTATGTAACCGGCATGGTCTGCGGATCCGGTCCTCGTGTACAGCGGTGGCCGGGAGGCGGCACGCACTCCCGGGCGCGGGGGAAGGGCCCCTACATGGGAAGACGCCGCGCCCGGCCCGGCGCGCGCCGGCGGTCCTGAGCTGAAAGTTTCATCTGAGCGTGGGCAGCCCGGCGGCCAGCGCCATGAGGGCGCGGAGGAGGCTGGGCCGCAGCTGGGGGCAGTGCGCGGCGAGCTCGGGATCCTGGGCGTAGAGCTCGGCCATCGTGGGGGGCGGGTTGGCGGCGGGATAGAGCATGCCGGCCAGCCCCGCGGCGGCGGAGACGAGCTCCATGCCCTCGCGGTCGGTCAGCCCCGTGGCGCGGCCGACCTGCGCGCCCAGGTCGGCGGCCGTGCGCAGCGCCGTGATCTTGAACTCGCGGGCCGCGGCGACCGACACGTTGTGCTCCAGGCTGGTGCTCGAATGGCTGAGCAGGTCGCAGAAGAGCGGCTGGTCGATGATGGTGTCGGCCAGCGCCGCCGCCACGTCGGCCGTGTCGCGGGCCGTGCGCAGCCGGTCGGTGGCCGCGTCCGCCCACCGCTGCCACTCCTCGCAGGCGAGGACGAGGTAGATCTCCTCCCGGGTGCCGAAATAGCGTACGACGTTGGACTTGGCCAGCCCGACCGCCTCCGCGACCGCCCCCAGGCTGACGTTGCGCACGCCGGACGCGGCGGCGAGCTCGCGCGCGGCGGCGAGGATCGCCTCGCGCCGCTGCTGCTTGTGCTCCGGCCGCCTGGCCCGCATGAAGGTCCGCGTCATCGTCGCCCAGCATACGCCTGCTTTAAAGAACGTCGTTCTCTTGTTAACGAAACGTCGTTCTGTTAGCGTCGCCGGGACAACGGTTCCGACGGAAGGAAGCGCGTGACCGAGATACGGATGCGGGTGAACGGCGCCGCCGAGTCCCTCGACGTCGAGCCGTGGGTCAGCCTGCTCGACGCCCTGCGCGACCGGCTCGGCGTCACCGGCCCCAAGAAGGGCTGCGACCAGGGCGCCTGCGGCGCCTGCACGGTGCTCGCCGACGGCGTGCGCATCAACGCCTGCCTGGCCCTGGCCGTCCAGTACGACGGCAAGGAGATCACCACGATCGAGGGCCTGGCGACCGGCGATGACCTGCACCCGATGCAGGCGGCGTTCATCCGGCACGACGGGCTCCAGTGCGGCTACTGCACACCCGGCCAGATCTGCTCGGCGGTCGCCATGCTGGCCGAACACCGCGCGGGCATGCCCAGCGCCGTGACGGAGCGGCCAGGAGAGCTCAGCGAGACCGAGATCAGGGAGCGCATGAGCGGCAACCTGTGCCGCTGCGGCGCCTACAACGGCATCGTCGACGCCATCAAGGACGTCGCGGGTCAGGAGGCACGGTGAAGCCGTTCGCGTACGTCAAGCCCGCCGACGTCACCGGCGCCGTCCGCGCGATCTCCGACGAGCCGGGCGCGAAGTTCCTCGGCGGCGGCACCAACCTGGTCGACCTCATGCGCGAGGGCGTCGAGCAGCCGGACACCGTCGTCGACGTCACCGGCCTGCCCCTCGACACGGTCGGTGAGCTGCCCGGCGGCGTGCTGCGGATCGGCGCGCTGGTGCGCAACAGCACGCTCGCGGCCGACGAGCGGGTGCGCGCCCGCTTCCCGGTGTTGTCACAGGCGCTCCTCTCCGGGGCCTCGGCCCAGCTCCGCAACATGGCGACCGTCGGCGGCAACCTGCTCCAGCGCACCCGCTGCCCCTACTTCTACGACCACGCCGCCGCCTGCAACAAGCGCGAGCCGGGCGGCGGCTGCGACGCGCTCGGCGGGTTCAACCGGTCGCACGCCGTCCTCGGCGTCAGCGGCAGCTGCATCGCCGCGCACCCCTCCGACATGTGCGTGGCGCTGGCCGCGCTCGACGCCGTGATCGAGGTGGAGAGCGTACGCGGGACGCGGCGCATCCCCATGACGGACTTCCACCGGTTGCCCGGTGACACACCGGAGGTCGAGACGGAGCTGGCCCCCGACGAGCTGGTCACGGCGGTGGAGCTGTCGCCCGCCCCGGTCGCGATCCGCTCCCGTTACCGCAAGGTGCGCGACCGGGCGTCGTACGCGTTCGCCCTGGTCTCCGTGGCGGCGGCGCTGGAAGTGCGGGACGGCACGGTGACGGCGGCGCGGCTGGCGCTGGGCGGGCTCGCGGCCAAGCCGTGGCGGGCGCACGAGGCGGAGCGGATCCTGCTCGGCGGGCCGGCGAGCGAGGAGTCCTTCACCCGCGCGGCCGAGGCCGAGCTCGCCGGGGCCGACGTCCGGCCGGGCAACGCGTTCAAGGTCCACCTGGCGCGCGCCACGATCGTGGCCACGCTGCGCGAGCTGAACACCGGAGAGGGCCCGGGAAA
The DNA here is from genome assembly GCF_052245635.1 of Nonomuraea sp. KM88. NCBI lineage: Bacteria > Bacillati > Actinomycetota > Actinomycetes > Streptosporangiales > Streptosporangiaceae > Nonomuraea > Nonomuraea sp. KM88. The sequence continues at coordinate 136,458 of NZ_JBQQCC010000004.1, forward strand.
GGACAGGGCATGACCACGAAATTCGCCGAGACCGAGCAGCGGCAGGACACCGTCAAGCACGTCGGACGCCCGGTCGACCGGGTCGACGGCCGGGCCAAGACCACCGGCGAGGCCCGCTACGCGGCCGAGCACCGCTATCCGGGAATGGCCCACGCCGCGCTCGTCCACGCCACGATCGCCAGGGGCCGCATCGAGGCCATCGACACCGAGGCCGCGCGGGCCGTGCCCGGCGTCATCGAGGTGCTCACCCACGAGAACGCCCCGCCCATGAAGCCGGCGCCGAAGACCAGCCTGATGAACCCCAGCTCGCTGGCCTCCGGCACGTCGGTCGCCTACCTGGGCACGGACGAGGTGCACTGGAACGGCCAGCCGGTGGCGGTCGTGGTGGCCGAGACGCCCGAGACCGCCAGGCACGCGGCGTCCCTGGTGCGGGTCGCGTACCAAGAGTTGCCCGCCGTGGTGGACTTCGCGGCCGAGGAGTCGAACGCGCAGCCGCAGAAGGGCAACGTGCTGCAGCCGGCCGGCGGCGACAAGGGCGACGCGGTGGCCGCGCTCGCCGCCGCCCCGGTCTCGGTGGACCTGCGCTTCACCACGCCGCCGGAGCACCACAACGCGATGGAGCCGCACGCCACGATCGCCGTGTGGGACGGCGACCACCTGACGGTGCACGAGAGCACGCAGAACATCGCCTGGCTGCGCGCCCACCTTGCGCTGAGGTTCGGCATCCCCGAGCGGGCGATCAGGGTGCTCTCCCCCTACGTGGGCGGCGGGTTCGGCGGCAAGGGCTTCGTGTGGGCGGGCACGCTCCTCGCCGTGCTGGCCGCCCGCGCGACCGCCCGCCCCGTACGGCTCGCCCTCACCAGGGAGGGCGTCTACCGGACGGTGGGCGGCCGCACCCCCACCGTGCAGCGGGTCGCGCTGGGGGCCGGCGCCAACGGTGACCTGACCGCGCTGATCCACACCAGCGTCGCCACGACCGGCCGGATCGGCGGCATGCCGGAAGGGGTGATCTCGTCCTCCCAGCACCTCTACGACGCCGCCACCATCCACCTGCGGCAGCGCATCGTCCAGCTCGATCTGCTCGCCAACACGGCCATGCGCGCCCCCGGCGACTCCGTCGGCTCCTTCGCGCTGGAGTCGGCCATGGACGAGCTGGCCTGCGAGCTGGGCATCGACCCGATCGAGCTGCGCAGGCGCAACGAGCCCGCGCGCAACCCGATGGACGGCAAGCGGTTCACGCACCGGATGTTGCGCGAGGCGTACGAGCTGGGGGCGGAGCGGTTCGGGTGGCGGGAGCGCGACCCCCGGCCGGGCTCCATGCGGGACGGCCGCTGGCTGGTCGGCATGGGGGTCGCCACGGCGTACCACTCGTCGTTGACGATGCCGGCCAGTGTCACAGTGCGGCTCGCTGCGGACGGCACGGTCGTGGTGCGGTGCGCCCTCCAGGAGATCGGCGTCGGCGCGGCCACCGTGCAGGCCCAGATCGCCGCGGACGAGCTGGGCGTTCCGCTGGAAGCGGTACGCGTGGAGATCGGCGACTCCGAGCTGCCCGCCGGGCCGGGGGCGGGCGGGTCGGCGCAGACGGCCAGCGCCGCGGCCGGGGTGCTGGACGCCTGCCGCAAGCTCAAGGAGTCGGCGCTCGCCCTGGCGCGGCGGGCCCCCGACTCGCCGTTGCGCGGGCGCAGGCTGGCCGAGCTGGAGGCCCGCGACGGCGGTCTCCACCACGGCGGGCGCGGCGAGACGTACACGGCGATCCTGGCCCGCGCGGGACGCGACCACCTGGAGGCGGGTGGGGGGACGGGCATGCTGAAGTTCCTGGCGAGGACCCTGAACGAGCGCAGGCGCTGGGTGAAGGGCGCGAGCGGCGCCCACTTCTGCGAGGTGCGCGTCGACCGGGACACCGGAGAGGTACGCGTGTCGCGCTGGCTGGGAGTGTTCGACGTCGGCCGGGTGATCAACGCGAAGACGGCGGCGGCGCAGCTGCGCGGCGGCATCGTGATGGGCATCGGCATGGCGCTGTCGGAGGCGACCCAGGTGGACCCGCGCACCGGCCGCGTCATGAACCCGAGCCTGTCCGAGTACCTCGTGCCCGTGCACGCCGACATCCCCCGCATCGACGTGCAGTGGCTGGACGTGCCCGACCCGACGACGCCTCTGGGGCTGCTCGGGATCGGGGAGGTGGGCATCACCGGGGTCGCCGCCGCGGTCGCGAACGCCGTCAGGCACGCCACCGGCAGGCGGGTCGTCGACCTGCCCATCACCCTCGACAAGCTGCTGGAGGTCCACGGTTCGCCGAGCCGCCCAAGCTAGGCTTCCGTGGAGAAGGAGGCGCCCATGTCCCGCCCGCCCGTCCCGCCGTTCACCGAGGAGAGCGCCCGCGTCAAGGTGCAGGCCGCCGAGGACGCCTGGAACACCCGCGACCCCGAGAAGGTCGCGGGCGCCTACACCGAGGACTCGGTGTGGCGCAACCGCGACGAGTTCGTGACCGGCCGCGACCAGATCGTCGAGTTCCTGCGCCGCAAGTGGGCGAGGGAGCTCGACTACGCGCTGCGCAAGGAGTTGTGGGCGGTGCTGGGCGACCGCATCGCGGTGCGCTTCCAGTACGAGTCGCGCGACGCCACCGGGCAGTGGTGGCGCAGCTACGGCAATGAGCAGTGGGAGTTCGACGCGTCGGGCCTGATGCGGCGCAGGGAGGCCAGCATCAACGACGTACGCATCACGGAGGCCGAGCGGCGCATCTTCGGCCCGCGCGGCGAGGCCGAGCACGGCGTGGACGTCCTGCCGCTCCAGTGAGGGCGCGCCCGCGCAGGTGAGGGCCCGCGCGGGCGAGGCCCGCTCAGGTGAGGTAACGCAGCCACAGGTACGGCGTCGACAGCGCCACGGTCACGAACGTGACGACCAGCCCGTACTTCGTGAACTGCCAGAAGCTGATCGGGGTGCCGTTGCGGGCGGCGATGCCGAGGATGACGACGTTGGCCGCCGCCCCGACGGCCGTCGCGTTGCCGCCCAGGTCGGCGCCGATGGCCAGGGCCCACCACAACACCTGCGCCGACTCGCCGCCGCCCGCGGCCTGGACGAGCTCGGCCACGATGGGGCTCATGGTGGCGACGTACGGGATGTTGTCCACGACGGCCGACAGCACGGCCGAACCCCACAGCAGCACCATCGCCGACAGCGCCAGCCGCCCGCCGGTGGCCTGCGCCGCCGCCTCCGAGACCATCCCGATGACCCCGGTCTCCACCAGGGCCCCGACCATGACGAACAACCCCGCGAAGAACACCAGCGTCGGCCACTCGACCTCGCGGATGGCCTCCTCGGTCGTCACCCGGGTGGCCGCGACCAGCACGCCCGCGCCGAGCAACGCGACCACGGACGGCTCGTAGTGCAGCACGGGATGGAGCACGAACGCCGCCATCACCAGCACCAGCACGGCCAGCGACTGCCGCAGGAGCCGGTGGTCGGCGATGGCCTCCCGCTCGTTCAACGTCATGATCTCCGCGGCCCGCTCGGGGTCGTACGTGAACGCCGAGCTGAACAACCACCGGCACAGCCCGATGAACACCGCCACCAGCACCACGATGAGCGGCGCCATGTGGACGAGGAAGTCGTTGAAGGTCAGGCCGCCGCGGCTGGCGATGATGATGTTCGGCGGGTCGCCGACGAGCGTGGACGCGCCCCCGATGTTCGACGCCAGCGCCTCGGCGATCAGGTAGGGGGCCACGGGCAGCGCCAGCCGCTCGCACACCAGGAACGTCACGGGCGCGATCAGCAGCACGGTGGTCACGTTGTCGAGCAGCGCCGACGCGCACGCCGTGATCACGATCAGCAGCGCCATGAGGCGGAACGGCCGGCCCTTGGCCCGTTTGGCCGCCCAGATGGCCAGGAACTCGAAGACGCCGGTCTGTTTCAGCACCCCGACGATGATCATCATGCCGAGGAGCAGGAAGATCACGTTCCAGTCGATGCCGGAATGTTCGCTGAAGAACGCCGAGCCCGCGTCGGTGGCGTGGATCGCCAGCATGATCGCCGCGCCGCCGAGCGCCGCCGCGACCCGGTGCACCTTCTCGGTGGCGATCAACGTGTACGCGCACAGGAACGCGGCCACCGCCACCCAGGCCGTAACGGTCAAACGAACTCCAGAGTCGGTGACAGGACCGCCGGAGACACACGTTATCAACCCTGATCACAGGGCCCGGCGGAGGCTTCAGCCGAGCACCGGCTCCCGGTGCGGCCCGCCCTTCAGCTCGTGGAAGCCCGGGGTGCCCGCCACCAGCAGCGTGCCGTCCCACAGCCGGCCGGCGTCCTCGCCGCGCGGGACGCGCGACACGACCGGGCCGAAGAACGCGATCCGCCCGCTGCCGCCCGGGCCGTCGCCCGTGCCCGTGACGGCCACGATCGGCGTGCCCACGTGCTCGCCGACCAGGGCGATGCCCTCGGCGTGCGAGGCCCGCACGTCGTCGTCGTAGTCGGTGGACAAGCCGGCTTCGGCCAGCCCGGCCGGGAGCCCCGCGCTCTCCAGCGCCGCGCGCAGGTCGCCGATCCAGTCGCCGCCGTCGCCGGTGGTCCACAGCGCGGTGTAGAACCGGCCCAGCGCCTCCTGGCCGTGATGCCGCCGGACCGCCGCGCACACGCGCACCGGGACCCACAGGTAACCCTCGGGGTCGCCTTCGGGGTCGTCGTCGCGGCCCTCGTTGAGCACGGACAGGCTCATGACGTGCCAGCGCACCTCGACGGGCCGGACCTTCCGCACCTCCAGCAACCAGCGGGAGGTCACCCAGGTGTAGGGGCAGGACGGGTCGAACCAGATGTCGGCGATCACGCGGTAAACCCTAGTTCTTGCCGGCGGGCGGTTCGCCGTCCCCCGGCACGGCAGGCCTGAGATGCGACGGCTCCTTCCCCTCCGGCTTGGGAGGCGGCGGCTCGGGCGGCGGGTCACGGAAGAGCTCGGGTACCGACCGGTAGAGGATCGCGGCGATCGGCACGGCGACGACCGCGCCCGCGATGCCCGCCAGGATGCCGCCGACGGCCAGCACGATGATGATGGCCAGCGGGTGGAAGCGCAGCACCCTGCCGACGATCAGCGGCTGCAGCACGTGGTTCTCGAGCTGCTGCTCCACCACCAGGATGCCGACGAAGATCAGCGCATAGACGGGGCCCCTGGATCCGAGCGTGACCAGCGTCGCGACCGCCCCGGCGAAGAAGATGCCGACGATGGGGACGAAGCTCGCCAGGAAGATCAGCAGGGCGAGCGCCGGCCAGAGCGGAACCCTCATGACCGCCAGCACGATGCCCATGACGATGCCGTGCACCGCCGCCACGGCCACCGTGCCGTGCACGTAATGCGAGAGCGTCGCCCAGGCCGTCCGTCCCGCCCTGTCGACCCGCGGCGCCGCCGTACCGAACCCCTTGAGGAACCAGCCCCAGATCCGGTCGCCGTCCTTCAGCAGGAAGAACGTCACGAACAGCAGCAGCACGATGGAGGCCAGCACTTCGAGCACCACCATGGTGCCCTGGAGCACCGTGGTGGTGATCTGCTGCTGCTGCGCCCTGATCAGGGCCGCGACGTCCTCGACCCACTGGCTGAGCTGGTTGGGCTCCAGGCGCAGCGGGCCGCTGTAGAGCCAGCCCTCCACGGTCTTCGCGGTCTCCTGGACCTGCCTGACCAGGCCGGGGAACTCCTCGTTGCCGCGTACACCGATGATCCAGCCCGTCGCGGCCAGCACGGCGAGCGCGACGAGCATCGTCACCCACGTGGCGTAGATCGGTCGCATGCCCGCCTCGCCCAGGCGCTTGGTCAGCGGGAAGAGCAGCGCCGTGAGCAGCAGCGCGACCGCCACGGGCAGCGCGATGAGGCGCATCGCCGCCACCACGCCGATCAGGTAGTTGGCCACCACGCCGATGAGGATCAGGCACGCGCTCCACGCGGCCATCCTGGCCAGCAGCGGCGGCACCAGCCCCCACAAGGGCTCCCGACCGGGCTTGAGGTTCTTCACACCATCATCTCTGCCCCGAATGGGCGGGACTCCACGGCGAACGGTGATCCGAACCAGGCGGTCAGCAGCCCTCGCGGGTCAGCGTGACGTCGCGCCGCACGTCGGCGTGCGGCAGCAGCCGGACGTCGAAGGCGGACGTCCTGTGCCCGCCGGCGGTGACGGTGATCCTCGCCTTCGGCAGACCGCCTCCCAGCCACTGCTCGTAGCGGCCCTCGGAGCCGGTGCCCACGGTCCACGACTCGCGGTGGCGCTCGACCGTGACCGTCGCCCCCGCCAGCGGGGTCACCGTCCCGTCGCACGCCTTCGAGCGCACCTGGCCGGACAGCCGCGCCCAGTGCCACGGCGCCCGCGCCTCCAGGGTCACGCCGAGGCGCGGCGCCGGGTACGGCGTGTCCTCGTTCACCACCAGGTCCGCCTCGTACGTACCCGGCCTGGAGAGCTCGCGGGCGTCCAGCGTGAGGGTGACCCGGGCGCTGGCGCCGGGAGCGAGCGTGCCGCGCGCCGGCTTCGCGCTCAGCCAGGGAGCGTCCGTGCCGGCCGCGTCGCAACCGTCATGGCCGGGCAGCAACTCCGTGAACGGGGTGACGCGCGGGCCGTCCGCGCCGCCCACCTTGTAGAGGCCGCAGGCGGCGGCGCCCCGGAAGAGGGCGTAGCGGGAGTTCGGCAGCGGCGTCCAGGTGTCGGCGTCGGGGTCGTACGCGAACGCCTCGTTGGTGAGGGTGGTGCCGCCCTTCGTGACCCCGCCGGCGACGACCAGCCTGCCGTTCGCCACCGCGTAGCTGCTGCCCCACAGGTCGAACGGCAGGTCGGCGATCCGGTCCCAGGCGTCGCTGGCCGGGTCGTACACGTAGGAGCGCTGCGTGCCGCGCGGTCCCTCGGCCAGCCCGCCCGCGCAGTAGACCTTGCCGTCCAGGCCGCCGCAGGCCGCCCACGAGATCGGCTCGGGGTAGGGGGCGGCGGTGGTGAAGCGGTCACCCGCCACGTCGTACACCGTGACCTGGGTCGTCGCCGTCTGGCACTCGCCGGCGCAGCCGCCGACGGCGTAGATCCTGCCGTCGAGCACGGCCGAGCCGACCGCGCCCCACGGGTGCGGGTTGTCCGCGCCGGTGCTCCAGCCGTCGGTCGCGGGGTCGTAGATGAGGGTACGCGCGGCCGGCTCGCCCTGCGCGTCCCAGCCGGTGACGACGTAGAACCTGCCGTCCACGAACCCCGAGGCGGCCTTCTGCCGGGCTTCCGGCATGTCCGCTACAGGGGTCCAGGAGGTCGTGATCGGGTCATAGACGTACGAGGCGGGCGTGCCGCCCTCGCCGCGCAGGGAGCCGCCGAAGGAGTACACCTTGCCGTCGTGGAATCCGGCCGCGTTGTCCCTGATCGTGGTCGGGTAGTCGGCCACGCCCGTCCACGGCCCCGCAGCCGCGGCCTGCTCGGTGGCGGCTGGTCCGGGCGCGGCCGTGGTGATCGCGGCAGGGCTGAGGCCGTCCGTCTCGACCCGGCGCACGGGCGCGCCCCGCAGCGCGGGCCCGACGTCCCGACGCGAGTCGGCGAGGTCGTAGGTCAGCGGCGCGGTGCCCCGGTTGGTGAGGGTCAGGCGGGTTCTGACCTTCTGGCCGAGCCTGGCCCGCTCCGAGACGTCGTCCTCCTTGACCGAGAGCCGGCCGGCCTTCAGCGTGAAGTCGGTCCTCGCCACCTCGCCGGCCTTCGCGGTCACGCGGGCTGAGGCCGGCCGGTAACCGCGCTGGGCGGCGGTGAGCAGGCGCTCGCCCGACATGGGCGCGAACACCCAGTAGAAGCCGTCAGGCAGAGCGTCGTCGTCAGGGGTGGGCGCCGTCTCGCTCTCCATCGCCCCGCTCGTGACGGTGGCGGTGTCGACCGGGTCGCCGGTGTTCGCGTCGGTGACGGCGCCGTACACGAGCGTGCCGGGCACCGGCGCGCACACGCCGTTCGCGGCGGCGTAGCCGGGGGCGGCGCAGGCGGCCGCGTCGATCCGCGCGGACAGGTCCAGCGTGACGTCGCCGCCGACCGTGACCTGGCCGGTCACCGGGGCGTAGCCGGGGTGGCGCGGGGTGGCGGTGATCTCGTACGTGCCGTCCAGGGGCAGGTCGAGAACCGCCCGCCCGTCGTCGGGGTCGCCGAACCACGTGCGCCCTGCCCCGGCCACGGTGACCGCCGCGTACACCGGCCAGCCCTGCCCCGACCCGTCCACGACCCGGACCGTCACGCGCCCCGTGGGCGCGGCTGAGAGCCCGACGTCGATGGTCCGCGTCTCGCCGCCGCTCACCTGCACGTCCTTGAGGTCGTGCGTCCGGTAGCCGAAGAACGACAGGCTGACGTCGTAGCCGCCCTCGTCCAGATAGAGCCGGTACGTCCCGTCGGCGGCGGTCGTGGTGTCCAGCGTGCGCGGCCCGGTGGCGGACACCCGCACGCCCGCCACCGGCTCGCCGGTGCGCTCGTCGGTGACCGTGCCGGTCAGCGTGCCGGCCCCCTTTCTCGGCGACGCGCCGACGGCCCGGTAGGCGTCCAGCATGCCCTCGCCGTACACGTTGTTGTCGCCCGCGGTGCCGCCGCAGGTCGTGTCGGCGCGGTCCTGCGCGGTGCGGTCGAGGATGTCCCTGGTCGCGGCGATGTCCCCGGCCAGCTCCGGCGCGGCGGACCACATGAGCGCCACCGCGCCGCTCACGTGCGGCGCGGCCATCGACGTGCCGCTCTGCACCTCGTAGCCGCCGCCGGGAGCGCTGGACCGTACGTTCTGGCCGGGCGCGGCGATGTCCGGCTTGCTGTCGTCGGCCCCTTCCGCGCCGCGCGAGGAGAACCAGGCCACCGCGCCGTTCTGGTCGACGGCTCCGACGGCGTACGACTCCGGGTACTCGCCGGGGGAGTGCTGGGTGCCGCAGTCGGACCCGTCGTTACCCACCGCGAAGGCCGGGAAGATGCCGGCCGCCACCCACTGGCGCACGTAGTCGCGGTACCACTCGTCACCCGGCGCCGAGGACCAGGAGTTGTTGAGGATGTTCGGCCGCTTGGCCGGGTCGGGCGCGGAACCGTCGGCCGCCGTGGGGGCCAGCATCCACTGCGCGGACAGCGCCAGCGTCAGCTCGCCGCACCGGTAGTCCTGGCAGCCCCTCGCCGCGATCCACCGGGCGCCGGGCGCGACGCCGATGCCCCCGGAGCCCACCATGGTCCCCATGGTGTGCGTGCCGTGGCCGTAGGAGTCGCACGGGCCGGGCTCGGCGCACAGGTTCGTGGGGTCGTACCAGTTGTAGTCGTGCGTCCCGCCCGCGCCCCGGTAGGCCCCGGCCAGCGCCGGGTGGGCCACGTCCACGCCCGAGTCGATGTTGCCCACCACGACGCCGTGCCCGTCGCTGCCGTAGTCGCTCCACACCTTGTCGGCGTGGACGGCGGCCACACCCCACTCCACCGCCCCCGCGGCGGCCACGCGCTCGCCCGGCTTCCGCTCGGGCAGCCGGTAGGTGCGCGGCGTCCGTACGCGCTCGACCGCCGGATCCTGCGCCAGCTCACGCGCCAGCGCGGCCGAGCCGCTGTGCACGTAGATCGAGTTGTCGATGAACAGGGAGGTGTACCGCGCCCCCGACCGCTTCAGCAGCTCCCGCGCCCTGGACTGGCTGGACTCCGCGGTCGAGCGCAGCTCGGCCACCACGGCGGCCCCGCGCGCGGTCCAGTCCTTGATCGCCGGGGCCCGTTTCAGCGCTGCCCGTGCCTTGAACTCCACCCAGAACGCGGAGTCCCCACCCGCCAGCCGTCCGGCCAGCTCGGCCTCGACCTTCGTACCGCCAGTGTCGCCGCCAGTGTCGCCGCTCGTGTCACCAGGTGGGTCGCCGGCCCTGTCACCAGGGGGGTCACCAGGCGTGTCGCCGGCCGCCGCCTGGCGGAACGGGGTTCGAGCCGGTTCGGCCTGCGCCTGCGCGGGGACCGTCATCCCGGTCAGGACGAGCAGCGCCGTCATCGCGACCGAGATCGCGGCGGCGGTGCGGCGCGGTGGCCGGGCGGGAAAGACGTGCTGTCGCAACGGGGAGCCTCCACTCGCGGCGCCCGGCCATCGATGTCGACGAGCGCCACGAACGCCGTCGAGCAGCCTGGCCCACGACCTGCGCGACCTTCAAGCACAACCTGAGGCAACATCACGCCATGTCATGAATACGACAACCGCACCGGCACTGCCCTCGTGACGACATGATCTGGATCTCGTAGCTGGAGAGATGCCGGTCGCCGTCTCCAACGCGAATGAAGCTCCCCTTCGTCATTCCGGCGCCTCTGTAGAAGCACGGCTTCTGGGCTGGGTCCAACTCCGGGACCTCGGCCGAAGGCGGAGAGAGTCTCCCGGACCGCCTTCGGCAACTCACGGTGGGCTTTCTTGACCTCGATATCCGAGACGTCACCACCCAAGGTGCGAAGGTTCTCGACCGCCTCCTGGCCTACGCCCACATCATGCTAACCGTCATGCTAAATGACATGTAGCTGTGGGCGCATGTAAGGCTACTCTTTGTGGTGATATGTGCTAACCACCCGCTGTTGCTCAGATTCCGGCTACGAGCGCCAGTTGTGTTTGATCAGCAGGTTGCGGGCGTCGTCGGCGACCGCCGCATCGGCCACGACGTCGTAACGGTCGGCGATGACGGCCTGCTGGGAGACGAACCCGGGGCCCTTGTTGACCAGGTAGGAGACCAGTCCGAAGACGCCGCCGAAGAGTGCGCCGTACGCGATGCCGCCGAGCACGAGCGTCCCCGTCGAGCCCGCCGAGTTGGTGAAGAGCGGCATGAGCAGGCCGATCATGAGGCCGAACCAGAGGCCGGTCGCGGCGCCCGCGGCCGCGGCGCGTCCCGCGGTGGCGCGGCCCATGACGGTTTCGACCAGGCGCAGATCGTGGCCGACGATCGCGGATCGTTCCACGGGGAAACCGTTCGCGGCCAGGAAGCCGACGGCCTTCTTGGCCTGCTCGGCGGTGGTGTAGGTGCCGATCACCGGGCGGTCTTCCGCTGCCGGCAGGATGACCGTCGGTGCCGTCTTGAACATCGTGGTTCCCCTTTCTCCGTGGTGGGCCTGGCGAAACCGCCACGCCCACGGGTCACTTCGTGGGCGCCCCGGCGATCTCGACCCTGCGCGGCCGGGCCGGCTCCCGCGCCGGCACGCGCACGGTGAGCACGCCGTCGTCGTATGCCGCCCGGGCGCCGTCGGCGTCGAAACGGTCGGGCAGGCGGATCTGCCGGGTGCAGGTGCCGGTCGAGTGCCCCTGGACGAACGCGCTCTCGTCCTCGGTGTACGTCTCCTCGCGCCTGGCGTGCACCGCCAGGACGCCGCGGCCGGCCGTGACCTCGATCGAGTCCGGGTCGATGCCGGGAAGGTCGAAGCGGAGCACGATCTCGTCCCGGCGTCGGACGGCGTCCATCGGCATCGCCGCCCACGCGCCTGGCGCGGGCCGGGTCAGCCGGCCGAACTGCCGCTCCAGCTCGCGGAGAGCCGAGCCGATCGACGCGAGCCGCATCGTCTGCCACCTCCGTACATGTAGGTCGATTCTTCTATGTGTGGCTTTATAAAACATGTAACTACAGTTGTAGGTTTATGTCAAGCGCGACGAAAAGCAATGGGAATCTGTCAGACCCCGGTGATAGGAACAGGACCGGTGCCGCCACCGCGGCCAAGGGGGGAAAGGACCTACCGGTGACCACCAACAGCTCGGAGTTCTCCGTCTCCGGTCCGCGCTACGACCGGCGCGGTCCCGTGCGCTGGCTCTGGTCCCATCTGCGCCGGCATCCACAGCACCTGGCCGGGTTCCTCGGCGGGTCGCTCGTCATGGTGGTGCTCAACGCCGCCGTGCCCCAGTTCACCGGCGACGCCTTCGACGCCGTCCTGGGCGAGCGGGGCGAGCCGGCCTCCGCCCTGTGGTCGATCACGCTGGCGATGCTCGCGCTGGTGACAGCCCGCGGCCTGTCCGACATGGTCGCCAGGATGGGCAGCGAGGTGCTGGCCAAACGGCTGGAACGCGACACCCGCGACGAGCTCTACGTCGCCCTGCTCGGCAAGAGCCAGACCTTCCACAACCGGCAGCGGGTCGGCGACCTCATGGCCAGGGCGGCCAACGACATCCGGCAGTTGTCCATCATGATCAGTCCCGGCGTCGATCTGATCGTCGACTCCTGGCTGACCGGCCTGGTGCCGTTCTTCTTCATCGCCACCATCGACCCCCGGTTGCTGCTCGTGCCCGGCGTCTACGCCTGCGTCTTCGTGTTCGCGCTCCGCCACTACATGCGCAGGCTCAACCCGGTGTCGACCCGCATGCGCGACCAGTTCGGCGAGCTCAACGCCGGGCTCAGCCAGGCCGTGCGCGGCATCGAGGTGATCAAGGTGACCGCGCAGGAGGGGCAGGAGCGGGGGCGGTTCCGCGCCAACGCGCGCCTCTACCGCGACTCCTTCGTACGCAACGGCCTCGTCCAGGCACGCTACCTGCCCACCCTCCTCTACGCCTTCGCGGTGGCCGGCGCCCTGTGGCACGGTCTCCAGCTCCAGGGCGCGGGGGCGATCACGGTCGGCGACCTGGTGGCCTACATGGGCCTGGTCGTCATGCTGGGCTTCCCGACGCAGATCTCGATCTTCACCTTCTCGCTGGTGCAGATCGGCATCGCCTCCTCCCGCCGGATCCTGAGCATCATCAGCGCCGAGGCCGAGCTGGAGCAGCGGGCCGACGGCCGCGCCGCGCCCATCGCGGGAGAGATCGTCTTCGAGGACGTCACGTTCGGCTACGACGAGGGCGACCCGGTGCTGCGCGGCGTGACGTTCAGCGTGCGGCCCGGCGAGACGGTGGCGATCGTCGGCGAGACCGGATCGGGCAAGAGCACGCTCACCAAGCTCGTGCCGCGCATCTACGACGTCACCTCGGGCCGCATCCTGGTCGACGGCACCGACATCCGCGACTGGGACCTCGACTCGCTGCGCTCCCAGATCTCCACCATCGAGCAGGACATCGTGCTCTTCTCCCGCTCCGTGGCCGAGAACATCGCCTTCAGCCTGGGCCAGCGGGCCGACCGCGAGGCCGTGGTGCGGGCGGCGGAAGACGCCCAGGCCGCCGAGTTCATCGGCGAGCTCGACGACGGCTACGACACGGTCATCGGCGAGCGCGGCGTCACGCTGTCCGGCGGCCAGCGCCAGCGCCTGGCCATCGCGCGGGCCCTGCTGACCGACCCGGCGATCCTCGTGCTCGACGACTCGACGAGCGCCATCGACTCCGCCACGGAAGACAAGATCCAGCAGGCGATCGGCCGCGTCCTCGACGGGCGCACGACGCTGCTGATCACCCACCGGCTCTCCCAGATCCGCTGGGCCGACAAGGTCCTGCTGCTCAGGCGGGGCGAGCTGGTCGGCTGCGGCACCCACGACGAGCTCATCCAGCGCAGCCGCCTCTACCGCCGGATCTTCGCCCACTACGACGAGGTCGACGTGGCCCCGCAGGGCGACACGCCGGAAGAGGCAGGACAGCCGGCGACCGAGCCGGAGGGAGCCAGAGGCTCGGCGATCGAGCTGGAGGAGGTCAGGGGCTCGGCGATCGGGCCCGACGAGGCGGGAGGCCTGGCGGTCGCGCCGGACGGGCTGGATCCCGCACGTGAGGCGCCCGTCCTGGAGAGCGAGCAGGGGAGGGCCCGCTGATGGGCTTCATCATGGACGGCCTCGACGCCGAAGACTACGACCGCACCTACAACGACCGCGACCTGCTCCGCCGGATCCTGTCCTACTTCAGGCCCAAGATGGTCGCGATGTTCGTGGTGGCCGCGATGATCGTGCTGGGCTCGGTCAGCCAGGCGGCCATCCCGCTGCTGGCCAGCCTGGCCGTCGACGCGCTCGCCGACGGCACGATCGCCGAGGTGGGCTTGCAGCTGGTCGCCGGCACCCTGCTGGCCGGGGTGCTCGGGTGGGGGTTCAACTTCGTCCGGCAGTGGCAGAGCGCGCGGGTCACCGGCGACGTCGTCCTGCGGCTGCGCGAAGACGCGTTCGACGCCGTGCTGGAGCGCGACCTGTCGTTCTACGACGAGACGCCGTCCGGCCGGATCGTCAGCCGGGTGGCGTCCGACACCGACGACTTCGCCACGGTCTCCACCCTGACGATGGATCTCATCAGCCAGGTGCTGATGGTCGGTTTCGTGACGGTCCTGCTGTTCCTGCGCAGCGTCGAGCTCGCCCTGCTGACGATGCTGGTCGTGCCGATCGTGGTGGGCCTCGCGCTGGTCTTCCGCCGCCTCGCGCGGGCCAGCACGCGTCACGCGCAACGCTCGCTGAGCCGGGTCAACGCCAACCTGCAGGAGACCATGGGCGGCATCGCGGTGGCGAAGAACTTCCGCCAGGAGCAGCAGGTCTACGACGAGTTCATGCCCATCAACCGCCAGAGCTACCGAGTGACGCTGCGGCAGGGGTTCGTCTTCTCCGCCATCTTTCCCGTGCTCTTCCTGGTGGCCGGGCTCGCCACGGTCGCCCTCGTCCAGCTGGGCGGCACGGCGGTGCTCGGCGGCGGCCTGAGCGCCGGCGACTGGTATCTCTTCCTGCAGGGGGTCGCGCTCTTCTGGTTCCCGCTGACGTCCATCGCCGCGTTCTGGTCCCAGTTCCAGCAGGGGCTGTCCGCGTCCGAGCGGGTCTTCGCCCTGATCGACGCCGAGCCGAGAGTGGTGCAGACCGGCGCGCAGGATCCCGGCAGGATCGCCGGGCGCATCGAGTTCCGCGACCTCACGTTCGGCTACGACCCGGGCAATCCCGTGCTCCGCGACTTCAACCTGCTCATCGAGGCGGGCGAGACCGTCGCGCTGGTCGGTCACACCGGCGCGGGCAAGTCGACGCTGAGCAAGCTGATCACCCGCTTCTACGAGTTCCAGGAGGGCAGCCTGCTGATCGACGGCCACGACATCCGCGGCCTCGACCTGCCCGCCTACCGCCGGCAGATCGGCGCGGTCCCGCAGGCGCCGTTCCTGTTCAGCGGCACGGTCGCCGACAACATCCGCTATCCGCGGCCGGAGGCGAGCGACGCCGACGTGCTCGCGGCCGCGTCGGCGGTCGGCGGCGGCGACTGGGTCGAGGCGCTCCCGCACGGCCTGCAGACCGATGTGGGCGAGCACGGCCGAGCCCTGTCCATGGGCCAGCGCCAGCTCGTCGCGCTGGCCCGCCTGCTCATCCAGGATCCCGCGATCGTGGTGCTCGACGAGGCCACGGCCAGCGTCGACCCGATGACCGAGGCCCAGATCCAGGAGGGCCTTGACGTCGTGCTGGCCGGCCGCACCTCGATCGTCATCGCCCACCGGCTCTCCACGATCGAACACGTCGACCGCATCATCGTGCTCGACCACGGCCAGATCGTCGAGGAGGGCGACCACTCCACGCTGCTGGCCCGCGGCGGCCGCTACTGCCAGGTCTACAACACCTACTTCCGCCACCAGTCGCCCAACTACCGAGCCGGCTCCGGCTTCGTCCCCGTCGGCTCACCATGACGACCGTCCGGTGCCGCAAGGGCGGGAGGGCGTCCGGGACAGTGCGGTTTCAGAACACGAGCCGCTCCGGGGTCCGGCTCTGCCACTCCACCACGAGTACGGTGGCGTCGTCCTGGAGCCTGCCGCGCTGGTGCTTCAGGATGGCCTGGATCGAACAACTCCCTGTCCGGGCTCTGTGCCTCGATGATCCCGTCGGTGTAGAAGATCAGGCGATCGCCCGGCTGCAGCTGATAGTCGAGCAGCCCGGTGCGCGGGCCCAGCCGGAAGCCCATCGGCGGGTCGGGTTCGGCGGCCAGCGTGGTCACCCACTGGCCGCCGCGTAGCACCAGCGGTGGGTGGTGGCCCCGGTTCACCCAGCTCAGCTGGCCGGTGCGCAGATCGAGGTCGGCCAGGATGCCGGTGCGAACCGCCCGGTGAACTGCTCCGCGATCGCCTCGTCGATCTCCTCGCCGGCGGTGGGGAGGTCGGCCCTCTGGATCCGGGCGTTACGGCAGGCGCCCATGGCGATGGTGGCGGTGAGCCCGGCCGACGTGTCGTGGCCTATGGCGTCGAAGATCGAGACGTGCAGGGTGTCGCCGTCGATGGCGTAGTCGTAGGCGTCGCCGCCCACCTCGTACGCCGGCTCCAGCGCGGCGCTGACCACCACGCGCTCGTTGGCGAAGGTGCCCGGCGGCAGCAGGTTGAACAGCACCTCGGCCGACAGCGTCATCGGCTGGACGCGGACCAGCCGCGCGTAGGAGTCGCTGTGGCTGCGCTTCGCCGCCAGGATGAGCGAGAGGAGCGAGGCCAGATGTATGACCCGCCGCTCGGCGAGCTCTCCGAGGTCGGGCAGGCTCGCCTGGAGCACGCCGAGGCGTTCGGTGCCGTCCAGGATCGGCACCCACACCCGCGGCTCCTCCTCGGGCCTGGGCGTGGTGTCCGGCTCGCGCCGGCTGCGTACGATCTCCACATTCCGGAGGGCCCGTCCGGCGAGTGTCGTGTCGATCAGGATCGGAGCGAGCACTTCGCCGTTGTCGCCGTGCTGGCCGGGAAGGGGCACGAGGCGCTGCTACTGCAGATCGGTCACGTAGATCAGGGTCCGGGTGAGTCCGGCCACCCGCGCGTGCTCGGCCACCACGCCGGGGGACCTGCTCCAGTGCGATGAGGTGGGCCGCCTCCAGCAGACCTCCCAGCATCAGTTCGCCGTCACTCCGCATGCGCAGGACTCTCCTCGCGACCCTCCTGTTACGTCTGCGTCCTACCCAGGGTTGCTCACCTCATGGGTGATTTCTCCCAGAACTGAGCCGGGGCCCGCACCAGACTGGTGCGGGCCCCGGCTCTGCGAGCCTGATGCCGTGTCAGGCGGGAACGATGTTCTCAGCCTGCGGGCCCTTCTGGCCCTGGACGACGTCGAAGGCCACCTTCTGGCCCTCGGTCAGCTCACGGTAGCCACCGTTGGAGACGATGTTGGAGTAGTGGGCGAAGACGTCGGCGCCGCCGCCGTCCTGCGCGATGAAGCCGAAGCCCTTTTCGGAGTTGAACCACTTCACGGTTCCGGTCGCCATGTCTATCTCCTTTAGATAGGAGGCGGAGACGAGATCCGCACTTTACGGACCCCGCGTCGCTGGAATGAGCCCATCCGGAGATGACCGGAAACAAAAAACGCACCCGAAGATCAAGATCGTCAGGTGCGCACAAGTCTTATGGGTAACACATCTGCAACTGTTTTCAGGCTATCACACATCGCCTGCGCATGCGCTTCATGAGTGCACGGCACGGATCTCCGTCACGACGAACTCGTCCACGATGTGCTGGTTCTGCACCAGGAACCCGACCACGCCCGCCACCGCCTCCGCGCCCAGCGCCGCTCTGGCCTGCCCGCTCAGCAGGTAGACCAGCGGCGTCGACGGCTGGTCGATCGCGAACTGGCGGTCATGGCGGTGCACGTCGTGCAGCGCCCTGATCGGGATGGGCCGCACCGAGGTGAACCACACCGCGACATCCCACAGCGGCAACGCCGGGTCGGCCTCGTCCGCGGCGTGGTAGCAGGGGACGCAGCCGTTCCCGGCATGTTGCCCGTGCGGGCACGTCCACTGGGCGATGTCGGCCAGGCTCTGGTCGTGCCCGCTCAGGATCGCCGCCTCGGTCACCCGGCGGCGCGGGGATCGTTCGTCATGCGGGCGGGAGTGGTCGCTGCTGATGATCGGTCCCTCCGCTCCCGGGTTGGCTTCCGACCCTATCCGCAGGCGACGGCTCGGCGGCCCCGGGCCTGTCCATGTCGCGCTCGCCTGGCCGCTGCCCGGCCCCAGGCAGGAGAGGCGGGCCGGCCGGATGCTGACACCGCGTCACGTCGGCGCCAGCCGGGAGGTCAGCTGCTCCACACCTCTGCGTCGGCCAGGAAGGCGGTCGCGGAGTCGGCCGCTACCGCCGTGCCGCCGATCGTCATGCTGCCGCTCTCGCACGGCATGAAAACGTTCGTGAGCAGGTGCGGCACGCCTCCCAGGTCGAACTCCGGCACGCGGACGGCCCGCCGCTCGCGCGGCGGGCCGGGGATCTCGACCGTCACGTCGTCCGCCGTGGCCCGGAGCCCCTTGTCCAGGTCGAGTTCGAGGTGGACGGGCGCCCGCGTGAAAGCGGGCTCGGGCCACGGCAGGCCACGCACCTCGGGGAAGTGCCGGGTGAAGCCGGCGGCCAGCCACTCACCCAGCTCCCGCTCCTCCGCGACGATCCTGGTCGTGCCGCCGCGCCACATCACGAGGGCGTGTCCTTTGCCGCGTTCGGACCAGTCGACCCGCCACACGGAGGCGAAGGCGACCCGCTCGCCGGCGACGAACAGGGTGAGACCGGGATTGGCACCAATCAATCGGACAGGCACCCGGTCACCCTAACCCGTCACCGGTAGGCCAGGCGGCGCAGCAGGATCTCCGCCGGGCCGCGGTGCCCGGCGCGGCGCATGAGGTCGGCGACGAGGATCGACAGCAGCCAGGTCGCCGTGGCCACTCCCGTGGCGCCGGCGAGGTCGAGGTCGTCCTGCAGGCCGAGCCCGTACGGGAAGAAGAGCGCGACGAACACGACGGACTGGAAGAGGTACAGGCTCATGGAGCGCTGGCCCAGCGCCTGGAGGGCGGTGGCCAGGGCGTTCGGCCGCCGGATGACCGGGATCGCGGCCAGCCCCATGATCGCGGCCAGGCCGATGCCGCCGAAATGCCCGCTGAGCGGCTGGACGAGCGACGCGACCAGCACCGCCGGGCTCGACGGCTCGGCCCACCAGCCGGCCTGCATGAGCCCCGCGGGAACGGAGCCGAGCAGCGACACCGCCGTGGTGACCACCGAGACGCGGATCAGCAGCGTACGGTGCCGGACGGGCTCCTCAAGCAGCCGCCGCCGCGCGGCCCAGATCCCGACGAGCACCCCGGGGATCACCATGATGACGCCGATGACCAGACCGAACGGCCAGCCCACGAGCCGGCCCGCCAGCATCTCGACCGGGCCGAGCGCGCCGGGGGCGATGCTGCCGGCCTCGTACGCCGAGATGCCCTCCGACAGCGGATACCACATGGCGAGCCCGACGAGCAGCGCCGACGGCACCAGGGTGATGCCCGACACCCACAGCAGCGTCGCGTCCTTGGCCCGCAGCAGGCCGACGCAGAGCAGGGCGGCGATGCCGTACGGAGCGAGGATGTCGAGCGGGATGAGCACCAGGACGTGCACGAATCCGATCGCGAGCAACCACCAGCCCCGGCGGCGCAGCAGCTTGCGCACGCTCACCCAGTCGTTGCCGCGCTCCAGCTGCCGGTTCAGCAACTGCACCAGCGAGTAGCCGAACAGGAACGCGAACATCGGCCGCGCGTGGTTGTTGACCAGGAGCTGGTGCAGGAAGGCGAGGACGTCGTTGAGCAGCGACGGGCCTCGGTCGGCGGGCTGCACGTAGAGCGGCGCGTGCGCGTACGCGATGGCCAGCAACATGATGCCGCGGGCGAGGTCCGGGGCGGGCGCCCGGGCGGGAGGGGCGACCGGCCCCTTCGGTGAGGTCGAGGACTGGAGTGACATGTTCACGGCTGAAACCCCCTTGGTTACTGGCTTCGACGCTAATGAGCCAGGTCGGGGGCAGGAATGGGGATGAGGGCACGCCGGGGGTGTACTTAGGTGCACGGTTGACGGCGAGGGCCGGCTCAGGACCCGCTGACGCCGAGGCTGATGAACCATTCCCCGGGCATGCGCACCGGGCCGGACCGTGGCACGACGGCCAGGTAGATCCCGGCCGTCTTGAGCACGGCCTTGCGGGTGTAGCTGCGGCCGTGGCTCAGCGCGGCGGGCACGCGGTTGGTGAACTTCATGGTGGCGCCGGGGCGCGCGACCATGGTGTTCTGCTGCTGGATGCCGTACCAGACGAGAGCGCCGCCGTTGGTCGTCCGCAGTGCGTAGATGTCGGTGGCCGGACGTGAGCGGACGGTGATGTTCCACTCGTTGCCCAGGTGTTCGCGTTCGTCGAGCCTGACGTCGGCGTCCAGGCGGGCGGCGGATTTCGCGGTGAAGAGCCGCCGGGCGTCGCGGTCCTGGCCGAACGTGGCCTGCAGGCGGGCGTGGGCCCAGGCGATCTCGCGAGGCGAGGCGATGAGGCCGTCGCCGTCGTCCGGTGCGACCGCGGTGGCCAGGCCCTTGTCGTCGCGGGCGACGGCGGGTGGCCGGACTTGGCGGAGGTGATGGACATGACGGTCATGCGCCAGCCGTCCCGCGTCTTCTTGAAGATCGCCTGTGACCAGGAGGTGCCGCCCTTGCGGCGGAACTCGGCCATGAACCACGGCGCGCCCGCGACCTTCCCAGGGATGGCGAACCGCGGTTTGACGATGGCCCGCCTCGGGGCGGTGACACGCTCGCCGATCATCTCGCGCGCCCGGCTCTCGGCCTTGCTCATGGTCGCGGCGAGCCCGGTTTCCGCCGCCGTCCAGTCCGTGCCGCCCTGTCGCTGGGCCGCCGTCTCCGCCGCCTCCCACTGTTCGAGTACGGCTTCGGCCTCCGCCACGGACACGACGCCCTGCGGCTGCGACGACGACGGCGACGCCTGAGACGGCGCCGCCGAGGGCGGGCGGCCGAACGAGGAGGCGGCCTGTCCGGTGGGGGCGGTGCAGGCGGTGGCGGGCAGTGCGAGCACGAGGAGCACGATGGGCAACGAGCGGATGGTCATGCTGGTCTCCGGAAGGTCGAGTGCCCCGGAGTACGGGGTCGCCGCCCGCGCGGATCGACGCCATAACGAACGGGTTGCCGTCGCGAGCCCGTGCGCCCGAGGCCGTGTGCTCCCGAGGCGGGCAGGTCTTCCTCATCCGCGGGCGGTACGCCAGCATTGACCCATGACCAAGCTCACTGGACAGCAGATCGCCGGCGAGGCGCTGGACGGGTGGGTTCTCCTGCTCGGTGGCCTGCACACCCGCATCAGGACGGGGAACTTCGCGACCGGGCTCTCCGTCGTCGACGCCATCGGCGCGGCGGCCGAGGAGATGGACCACCATCCCGATCTCGATCTGCGCTACACCCACGTCGACGTCCGGCTCACCAGCCATGACGAGCGCGGGGTCACCGAGCGCGACGTCCGGCTGGCTCGTACGATCTCCAGGATCGCCGCCGAAACCGGCGTGGAGCTGGAGAGCGGGAGCGTCTCCCGCATGGAGCTCGCCCTCGACACCCCGTCCCACAAGGGGGTTCTGCCGTTCTGGGCCGCCGTGCTGGACATGAAGGACCAGGCGGAGAACGGGGTCGACAACGAGGTGCGCGACCCGCACGACGCGTTGCCCGCGATCTGGTTCCAGAGGTCCGGCAGCGAGGAGCCGCGCCAGCGCTGGCACCTCGACGTGTGGGTGGCCCCCGAGCAGGTGCGGCCGCGCATCGACGCCGCGCTCGCCGCCGGCGGCACGCTCGTGGACGACGAGGGGGCGCCGAGCTTCTGGGTGCTGGCCGACCCGGAGGGCAACCGAATCTGCCTGTGCACCTGGCAGGAGCGCGACTGACCGCGTTTCGCCGGATAGGGGTGGGGGCCGTGGGGTAGCGGTGACCTCATGACAGAACGTGTGCCCGACCCCGCCCACCGCCGCCCGGCGGGACTGGACGATGTCACCGTCGAGGCGCTGGGCGGCTTCAGCGAGGCCCTGGAGATGATCCACCGGGCCAGGGGCCATCTGTACGCGATGCACCAGCTCACCGGCAGCGCCGACTTCGCGCTGGACCGGGTGGTGGAGCAGCTGCGCCAGGGCGGGCACGACGCGTGGGCCGATCGGATCGAGCGCGAGCTGATCGGCCGTAACGTCCTCGACGGCCGGTGGACGTTCCAGCTCGTGGA
Organism: Nonomuraea sp. KM88; assembly: GCF_052245635.1. Classification (NCBI taxonomy): domain Bacteria; kingdom Bacillati; phylum Actinomycetota; class Actinomycetes; order Streptosporangiales; family Streptosporangiaceae; genus Nonomuraea; species Nonomuraea sp. KM88. The sequence continues at coordinate 158,237 of NZ_JBQQCC010000004.1, forward strand.
GGAGTACGACGACGGCTACTACCGCGAGTTCCAGGACCTCGAACGGGAGATCCGCGAGGATCTGGCCGGCGGGCGCCGCCACCTGTACGAGGCGGAGCTGAAGCAGCGCCGCCGCACACCTGGCCGGCCGGGCCACGAAACGGCGCCCTGATCCCCCGAGCGAGCTACCCCCGGTTGTCCACTCCAGCGTGATGATCTCGACCGGTACGCCGCCGTAGCGTCCTTGGTGTGGCCGCGGCGTGGGGCCGCGAGGCCATGAGGGTGGAGGTCGTTTCGATGGAGCTGGGCGTGCAGGTGCTTCCCGTGGCGGAGGCCAGGTGGTGGTCGCGGCCGATGGCCCGGCTTCTGATCGTGGTGGTGCTGCTCGCCGGCGTCACCGCCGCCGTCGACAAGATCGCCGCCGGGATGGCCGCGGGGCCCGTCGGCGGCCTGGTGGCCGGCGGTCTCGGCGCGGGGTTCGCGATGTGGGCGTACGCGATGGGGGTGCGGGCCACCGAGCGGCGGCACGTGATGGAGCTGCTGCCGGGCCGCGAGGAGGCCGCGTCGTTGGTGTGGCGGTGGACGCTCGCCGGCCTGGCGCTGTTCACGGTCACGATCGGCGTCATCGCCGTGGTCGGCGGCTACCGCGTCACCGGGTGGGGGTCGCCCGGGGGCGCCGTGACCGTGTTCGGGACGATGTGCGCGGTCGCGGTCGTCGAGGAGCTGCTCTTCCGCGGCGCGCTGTTCCGCATCGTCGAGGAGATGGCCGGGACGTGGGGCGCGCTGCTGGTCTCCGGCGGATTGTTCGGAGCGCTGCACCTGGCCAACCCGGGCGCCACCGGCTGGGGGGCGCTGGCCATCGCGGTCGAGGCCGGGCTGATGCTCGGCGCCGCGTACGCCGCCACGCGCAGCCTGTGGGTCCCCATCGGACTGCACCTCGGCTGGAACGCCGCCGAAGCCGGCCTCTTCGGGGTCACCGTCTCCGGCTCGGGAGCGGAGTCGCACGGGCTGCTCGAAGCGACGATGTCCGGGCCGGCGGCGCTGACCGGCGGCGCGTTCGGTCCTGAGGCGAGCGTCGTCGCGATCCTGGTGTGCAGCGTGCCGACGGTGCTGTTCCTGCGGCTGGCCCACCGCCGCGGCCACCTGAACCCCCGGCCCTGACGCCTGGCTCTGTGGTAGTAAAGAGGCCGATTGCGAGCAATGTGACAGCAGGGGGAAATGTGACCATGCTCAGCCGGCGGCGGCTCCTTCAGGCCGGCGCGGGCGCCGTGCCGGCGATCGCGCTCGGGGCGGCTCCCGCGTGGGCCGGGTCGGCCGAGCCGCCGACCACCGGGGTCGTGCCGGCGTCGATGGCCGGGTTCGACAAGGCGCTGAAGGCGTACATCAAGGAGCGGGACATCTCCTGCGCGCAGCTCGCGGTCGCCAGGAAGGGCAAGATCCTGCTCGCCCGCGGCTACGGCTCCTACACCAGGCCGGACGGCTCGACGGCGAAGGTGCAGCCGACGTCCCTCTTCCGGATCGCGAGCCTCAGCAAGAGCCTGACCGCGGCCGCGATCGTCCGGCTGGCGCAGGACGGCAAGCTGAGCCTGGGCGACAAGGTCGCCGACCTGCTGGACCTGCCGACCGAGGCCGATCCCCGGCTGGCGAAGGTCACCCTCCGGCGGCTGCTCCAGCACACCGGCGGCTGGGACAGGGGCGTGACGACCGACCCGCTGTGGAACGACACCACGATCGCGGCGTCGCTGGACGTGCCGCTGCCGATCGACCACGCCGACATCACGAAGTACACCACCGCGAAGAAGCTCGACTTCGCCCCCGGCTCGAAGTACGTCTACAGCAACTACGGCTACATGCTGGCCGGCCGGGTCATCGCGCGGGTCTCGGGCCTGCCCTACGAGACGTACGTGCGGCAGAAGCTGCTCGCCCCCGTCGAGATCGAGCGGATGCGGCTCGGCCGCAGCCTCCGCTCCGAGGCGTTCTCCACCGAGGTGCCGTACGAGTCGAAGTACTCCAGGAAGAGCGTCGTGGACCCGTCGGGCAAGACCGTGCCCTACCCCTACGGCGGTTTCAGCATGCCCAACCAGGACGCCAACGGCGGCTGGCTGGCCTCGGCCGTCGACCTGGTCAAGTGGGGTTTCGTCTTCGACGGCGCGGGGCCCGTGCTCAACTCCACGTCGATCTCGCGCGTCTTCGCCAGGCCCGAGCTCGGCGAGAACCCCGGCGGCGACTGGTACGGCCTCGGCTGGCGCGTGCGCGAGAACAACGCCGGAGGGTTGAACACCTGGCACAACGGCAGCATGCCCGGCACGTTCAGCTTCTTCGCGCGCGTGCAGCACGGCGTCAGCTACTGCGTGATCTTCAACCGCAGGGAGGAGGAGGGCAGCCCGGACTTCGACGGGATCGACCCCATCCTCGGCAAGGCGATCGGCACCGTGAAGACCTGGCCAACCACGGACCTCACCCCGAAGTACTTCTGACGCGGCTCGGGCTGTTCGCCGGCTGCTCGGCGTTACCGAACGGCGCCTGATAGGCCCACTGCCAGGCCGTTTCGAGCGGTCCGCGCCGGAACCGGCGCAGCCACGACGAGGACAGCACCATGATGAGCAGGCAGATCGCCGCCCACGCGACCGGCACCCACCAGGGCCGGTACGCGTCGAGCCGGCTCGCCAGCCCGAGGCCCCAGCCGTAGCAGAGCGCGCCGGCCAGCAGGTTCTGGAACACGTAGCCGGACAGCGCCGTCCGCCCGACGTTCGTGAGCCCCCGCCGTACCACGCCGGGGGCGCCGCGCAGGCCGAGCACGATGGTGGTGATCAGCCCGAGCAGGCCGAGCGAGACCAGGGGAGCCAGCAGGTAGCGGTCGGCCACGAACCAGCCAGGGCCGGCGAAGGAGGTGGCCAGGTTCAGCGGCACGCCCGCGCCGAGCCCGACCGCGATCAGCCTCCTGCGCAGCCGGGCGCCGCGGTCCTCGAACAGCCCGGCGCGGAGGAGGCGGGCGCCGAGAAGGAAGAGGACGACGCCCATGGGCACGATGAAGATCAGCTCGATGCGGAAGATCGCGGCGTACTCCAGGCGCAGGCCGACCTGGTCGAGCCAGCTTCCCTCGGTGTAGACGGGGCTCGTGCCGCCGCCCGTGGCCGGCGCCTGCAGGGCCACCGTGGCCAGGACGGCCAGGGCGGCGTGCAGCGTCCCCATGCCGATCATCCAACCGGTGATCGCGCGTTCGCTCCTGCCCACCAGGTACGCGACGATCACGGCGGTGACGGCGTAGCCCATCAGCACGTCGAACTCGAAGATCAGGATGTAGTGCAGCGTGCCCTCGGCCAGCAAGAGCGCCGAGCGCCACAGATACCGTCCAGGCCAGGCCAGGCCCTTGCGCACGGCGCTGCGGTACTGCAGCTCCAGGCCGATGCCGAAGAGCAGGGTCAGCAGCCCGAGGAACTTGCCGTTGGACAGGAAGCGCACGAAGGTCTCCACCGCGCTGCCGCCGCCGCCCAGCTGCAGCATGTCCAGGGGGCCGCCCGGAGCGGTGAAGATCCAGATGTTGGTGCCGAGCGTGCCCATGATCGCCACGCCGCGCAGCACGTCCAGTGCGTCTATGCGTCCTTTCACACCTTCCAGCCTGCTGCCGCCGCACCCCGCCGCCATCGTCCCGCCTGACGAAAACGGCCGTACATCGATGGATGTACGGCCTTGCGTCTTCGGTCGGTGGCTCACGGGCTGAGCCGCCGCCTGATGGGTAGGGGGCGCGTGATGTTCCGTCAATCCTGCTGAAGGAGGCGACAATGGACACATCAGGGGTCGCGAAGACCGTCCAGGACGTGATGCACCAGGGAGCGGAGTGCGTCGGCGAGCACGAAAGCCTGCGCACCGCCGCGCGCATGATGCGCGACCTGTCGGTCGGGGCGCTGCCGATCTGCGGCGACGACGACCGGCTCAAGGGGATCATCACCGACCGCGACATCGTGGTCAAGTGCTGCGCCGAGGGCAAGGACCTCGACTCCACCATGGCGGGGGAGCTGGCCCAGGGCCTGGTGTGGGTGGAGGCCCACAACAGCGTCGAGGAAGCGCTGCAGAAGATGGAGCAGCACCAGATCAAGCGGCTGCCCGTCATCCGCGAGCGCCGGATCATCGGCATGATCACCGAGGCTGACCTGGCCAAGGAGCTGCCCGACAGCAAGCTGGCCGAGTTCGTGCACCGCATCTACGCGCATTCCTGACCGGGAAGCACGATCAGGCACGGTGAAGCCCCGCGGAGCGTCGCTCCACGGGGCTTCGCCGTCGGGCCGAAAGTACGGGTCAGGCGGCCAGCTTGACGTCCGAAGCCGTCCGCTCGCGGGGCGGGACGAGCCGCGCTCCCAGTGCCCTGGCCGCGATCACCATGGCGGCGGTGACCAGCACGATGTCCTTGAGGATGTACTGGGCCTCCAGGGTGGGCGGGCCACCGGGGAACATGTCGGTGAAGAACAGCACCAGCGGCGACATGAACCCCACGAGCGCCCCGGCCATCACGAGCAGGCCGGCCTTCAGGAACCTCCCGGTGATCAGGGTCAGCCCGATGAAGCACTCGGTGGCGGCGACGACGGCGAGCGCGACGCCGCCCGACACCACACCGAACGTCAGCTGTTCCAGCGTGCCCACCGCGAGCTCTTCCGCGGGGCTGACGCCAGGGAAGAACTTCAGGAACCCGAACCCCAGGAAGACCAGGCCGACGCTGATCCGCAGGGCGTCGATGCTGTGGCGGGCGAGCCACTCGGTCGTCGTGGCGAGCATCTTCGTGTACGTGGCGGTCATCTGCTTGCTTCTCTCTTCCGTCGTCTCCTGCTGACACGACCAAGCGTCGCCGGATCCGCCGTCCGAGGAATCCGCCGGCGAGCGGCGACCCGGCTACGCCGTCCCGCGTACGCCGGCGCCGGCCCCTCTTCGCCTCACGGGGTAGCCGGGGGCGGCGTCGTACCGAGCGCGGACCCCCATGCTGTGTGGCGCCCATCCGTGGGGCGTCGACAGGCGCGGTGGCAAGCAGGCGTGGGTGTGGTTCGAGGCGTACCAGAACCGCATCTCCTAGGAACAGGGATCTACCGCTTCATGGGCCACCGGGCGTTGACCATTCGCGGCGAACGCGCCAAGGATCGAGCTACGACCTATCTGTCGGACAGGGAGTGGCGATGCGAGCGGTACGCCTGCACGAGTACGACAAACGTCCGGTCGTCGATGACGTCCCCGAGCCCGAGATCGGCGGTCCGCTGGATGTGCTGGTCGAGATCGGCGGCGCCGGGTTGTGCCGGACGGATCTGCACATCGTCGAAGGACAGTGGGCCGGCAAGTCGGGCGTGAGCCTGCCGTACACGATCGGGCACGAGAACGCCGGCTGGGTGCGCGAGGTCGGCTCGGCCGTGACCGGCGTCCGGCCCGGCGACGCGGTCATCCTGCACCCCCTCGTCACGTGCGGGCTGTGCCGGGCGTGCCGCGCCGGCGACGACGTGCACTGCTCGGCCTCGAAGTTCCCCGGCATCGACACCGACGGAGGCATGGCCGACCTGCTGCTCACCACCGCCCGCTCCGTGGTCAAACTGGATCCCTCGCTGCAGCCGGCGGACGTCGCGCCGCTGGCCGACGCGGGCCTGACCGCCTACCACGCGGTACGCAAGGCCGTGCCGCTCCTCCACCCGGGCACGCGGGCCGTGGTCATCGGCGCCGGCGGGCTGGGCCACATCGGCGTCCAGTGCCTGGCCGCCATGACGCCCGCCGAGATCATCGTCGTCGACCGGTCACCGGCCGCGCTCGAACTCGTCCAGGGGCTCGGCGCCACCCACACCGTCCATGCCGACGGCCGCCAGGTCGAGGCGGTCGCCGACCTCACCGGCGGGCAGGGCGCCCACGTGGTGCTGGACTTCGTCGGCGAAGGAGGCACCGAGGCCGAGGGCGTGGCGATGGTGCGCCGCGCGGGGTCGTACTTCGTGATCGGTTACGGCGGGCGGGTCGAGATCCCCACGATCGACATCATCTCCAGCGAGATCAACGTGATCGGCAACCTGGTCGGCTCCTACAAGGACCTGGACGAGCTCATGGCCCTGGCCGCCCAGGGCAAGGTCGGCCTGCACACGAGGACGTACCCGCTGGAGGCCGTCAACGACGCCATGGACGACCTGGACGGCGGGCGGCTCCAGGGCCGCGGCATCCTCGTGCCCGCCAGGGGCTGACCGGCCGAGTGCGCGGCGGGACGCCGGACATCCGCTCAGCGGCCGCGTCCCCAGCCGTTGCCGGGCTTTCCGTACGTGGCCTCCTTGGCCCTGCCGCCCTTCTTGGCCAGCCCCGGCGGCAGGCGCCCCGAGCGCCACGCGCCGGTGGAGCGCGGCTGCGCGGTCCGGGACGGGTTGCCGCGCGGCTGGGCGGTCCGGGACGGGTGGCCGGATGGTCGCGCGGTTCGGGAGGGGGCGTCTTCGGGTGGCCTGTCGGCTGACGCGCGGTAGGCGTGCAGCGCGCTGCTGGGCTGCGGCGCCGGATGCGTGACGGGTTCGGCGCGTGGCGTCTCGTGGCGAGGGCCGGCGACCTCCCCATCGGGCCAGGAGGTCGTGGCGAGCACCGCGACGATCAGGGCGGTCATGGCGGCCGCCTGCCGCCACCGTCCGTGCGTGGCCGCCCGGGGGCGGGAGCCCAGGGCCGGGATGGGGAAGAGGGCGCCGTTGTCAGCGACGAGGGATGCGGGCTCGGCCCGGCTCGGAGCGGTCTCGTGGTGGGCCGGCTGCTCGTGCTCCGCCACCCGGAGCAGTTCCCGGTGGGCTTCGGCGGTTCCGATGCGGCGCCCGGGGTCCTTGTCCAGCAGGCCGGTGATGACCGGGGCGAGCGGCCCTGCCTGCCGCAACGGGGCGGGGCTGCTGGTGAGCACCGCGCTCAGGGTGGCCAGCGCGCCGCTGTTGCCGAAGGGGGAGCGGCCCTCGACGGCCTCGTACAGGGTGGCGCCCAGCGACCACAGATCGGACTGCGGGGTGGAGGGCCCGCCGCGCGCCCGTTCGGGGGCGAGGTAGGCGGGCGTGCCGAGCACGATGCCCTCCCGCGTGAGGTGTGCCTGGTCGTCCAGCGTGGTGGCCAGCCCGAAGTCGGTCAGCACGGCGTGGCCGTCGTCGGACATCAGCACGTTCGCGGGCTTGACGTCGCGGTGCACGATGCCCTTCGCGTGCGCGGCGCGCAGCGCGTCCAGCAGTTCCAGCCCGACGCGCGCCACGGTGGTGGCGGGCAGCGGTCCCCGTTCCCTGACCACGTCGTCCAGGCTGCGGGAAGGCACGTACTGCAGGACGATCCACGGCCGCTCGTCGGCCTCCACCACGTCGTACACGATGGCGATGTTCGGATGGCTCAGCCGGGCGGACAGGCGGGCCTCGCGCATGGTGCGCCCCAGCAGGACCTCCCGCTCGGGTCCTGGCCGGTGGGGCAGGCTGAGTTCCTTGACCGCGACCTGACGGTCGAGGAGCTCGTCGTGGCCGCGCCAGACCGTGCCCATGCCGCCCCGGCCCAGCTCGGCCAGCAGCCGGTATCGCCCGGCCAGCAACCATCCTTCATAGGGCGAAACCGACATGTCGGCAGAACTACCCGATCAAGATCCGCGGACCACGACTTCGTCACACACCGTTGCGCATCCGTTACGATCCCGCGGACGGGGTGATGTGTGGCGCCCATCACATGGGGTGTGTGGATTCGTGCACAGTTGATCGCAGACGTCCTTCCTAGAGTCAGTGCCGTGCCGGACGGAATCCCCGAAGGCACCTGACGAAGGAGGAGATCTGCATGCGTAAGGCTCTGACGGTCGCGGCTCTGGCCGGTTCGATGGCGGTCACCGGCCTGTCCCTGGCGCCGGCGGCGGCCCAGGCGGCCACCACCACCTCGACCACGGTGAGCTGGGGGAAGTTCTTCTCCAGCGATCACAAGGCGTACACGTTCGGCAGGACGTGGAAGAGCCACGGCAAGGTCTTCACGAAGTGGCACGGCGTCGACAAGCGCGGTGGCAAGCAGGCGTGGGTGTGGTTCGAGGTCTACCAGGGCGGCCACTGGAAGAGGTTCAACAAGGCGTGGGACGGCAAGGTCACCGGCGCCTGGCAGGGTCACGGGATCAAGAAGGTGTACACGTTCACCTGCTGGGCCGGCAAGTTCGACAACTGCGGCAAGAAGTACCGCATCTACTAGGAACGGCCGGCCGGCGCCACGGTCCGGGCGGCGCCGGCACGACGGGCCTCCCGCGTCTATGCGGCCAGGACCTGGCGCAGCGTGGCGGCGAAGGCCTCCGGATCGCCCTTCATGCCGAACTCGCCGTCGAGGAACCCGGCGTGGTGGCTGGGGAAGACGACCGGCTCCGTGCCGAGGCGTGCGGCGACGGCCACGCCCGCGCGATAGCACAACTGGCCCTCGCTCTCCGCTCCGACGCCGATGACCACGCGGGCCGAGGCGGCGCGCAGCGCCTCGAAGTCATGCTCGTGGTGCGTACAGGTCACCAGGTTCTGCGCGAACATCACATCGTCCCGGGAACCGTCGTCCTCCGCCGGCAGCCCGAGCTCGGCGGGGCTCTGCACGGGCTGGTCGTCGAAGCCGTCGGGGATCTCGCCGTGCAGGCCCGTGACCGCGATGAACTTCGCCATCGCCGCTCCGAACCCGTGCCGGTCGTAGCTGCGGCGGATGCCGGTCACGGCGGCCAGCGCCCGTTCCCGGTCCGGCAGCACCTGGACGGCCGGCGGTTCGTGCGCGACGAGCGTACGTACCTGGCCGGGGTGTCTGGCCACCAGCGCCAGCCCGTTGACGGCGCCGCCACTGCTGGCGAAGATGTCCACCGGCCCTCCGCCGAGCGCGTCGATCAGCCGGTGCAGGTCGTCGGCGTGCTGCTCGGGCGTCGACTCGCCGCCGCCGGTGCAGGTGCTGCGGCCGCTCCCGCGCGGGTCGTAGGTGACCACCGTGCGGTCGCGGAAACGGGCGGCCAGGCCGGTGAAGCCGCTGGCGTCCATCGGGGAACCGATCATCAGCAACATCGGCGCGCCGCTCGGCTCGCCCTCCCGTACGTCGTAGTGCAGAGTGCCGCCGGGCACCTCAAGGGTGTGGGCCATGAGTCCGTCCTTTCTCGACTTCGGTGATGAAGACCCGCGGCGGCGGCGGAACTCATCGGTCCCGCGGAAACCGGTTCTGGAAAGCTACGCCCGCAGGCCGAACACCTCCCACGACTCGCCGGGAGCCAGCCCGGCCAGCTCGCGGCCACACTCCTTGAGCACCTGCGGCCCCGAGGTGATGTGCGCGGTGCCGGCGTGGGCGTCCCTGAACAGCCGCTGCACCAGCCCGTCGCGCAGCGCCGAGGTGCCGCCCGACGCGTAGACGAACCGGGACACCTCGGCGATCGTCGAGGTGACGTGGTTGAGCGCCAGCCGCACCATCGTCTCCTGGCGTACGTCGAGCGTGCGGCCCGCATCCAGGGTGCCTTCCACGTCGTCCCACGTCTCGTGCACCAGGGCCTTGGCCGCGCGGAACGCCGCCTCCGCCCGGGCGAAGCCGGTGTGGAAGGCGTCACTGCCGGCGAGCTGGCCGGGCCGTCCCGCCCGCGCCCCCGCGTTCCGGACCAGCTCGTCGAGGAGCCGGCGGCCGACGCCGAGCGCCCAGCCGGAGTGGCAGATCAGCGCCTGGTCGACCAGGCCGAGCCGGTAGAGCGCGCCGCCGCGCAGCGGCTCGTTCTGGGTGAAGACGTGCGACTGCGACTCCGGTACGAAGGCTCCGTCGATGGCGTAGTCGATGCTGCCCGTGGCGCGCAGGCCCAGGACGTCCCAGTTGCCGAGCATCTTGACGTCGTCCAGCGGGGTGATGAAGATCCGCACCTCGTCGGAGCCCTCGACGGCGCCGAGGCTGTGGGCGTACTGCGCGTGCAGCATGCCAGAGGCGAAACTCCACTGCCCGCTGAGCCGGAACCCACCGTTCTCGCGTACGGCGGTGCCCGGCCTGGTGCCCTGGCCCGCGACGAGCGGCATCCGCGGGCCGGCGAAGATGCGTTCGACGGCGTCGTCACCCAGGTAGGCCCCGGCCGTGCCGTTCTCGAGGGTGGTGGCCATGACCACCCAGCCCGTCGAGGGGTCGGCGTACGACAGCTCCTCGAAGACGGCGATCAGTTCCCGGGGGGACGATTCGGCGCCGCCTAGGGGAACGGGCACCCATACGCCGAAAAGTCCTGCCTCGTGCAGGGCGTCCATGACGGATGTGGTGAGCCTGCCCTGCGCCTCCGCCGCGTCCGCCTCGCGCTCGATCAGGGGGCGCAGGTCGCGGGCTCGCTCCAACAGGTTGGCGCCGGCGGTGTGCAGTCGCCGTGTATCGCTCATCTCCAGGTGCTCCTGTCCGTGATCGCTGGCACTCCTCTCTGTCAGATCACGCCAGCCGCTCCTTGTCCAGCCGCCGGGGCGGGCGAGGCCGGCACGCCGGGCCGCGGCGGGCGTACGACGCGGGGCTAACCTGGCACTATGGACGTTTCCGCTGGTGGCTACGGGCTGGGGCCCGAGTCCGGGCAGCTGCTGGTGCACACGACCCGCACCGGGCTGGGCGCCAAGGCCGGGCATGACCTCACGATCGAGGTGACCCGCTGGCACGGCGAGGCCGCTGTCGATCCCGCCGATCCGGCCGGTTCCTCGGTGAGCGTCGAGGTCGACGCGGATTCGCTCGTCGTCAGGCAGGGGACGGGCGGCGTCAAGCCGCTCAAGGAGTCGGATCGCCGGGAGATCGGGAAGATCCTGGGCGAGAAGGTCCTGCACACCCGGCGCCACCCGACGATCACGTTCCGGTCGACGCGGGTCGAGGGAAGCGCGGAGGAGTTCCGCGTCGAGGGCGAGCTCACCCTCGTCGGTGTCACGCGGCCGGCCGAGGTGCGCGGCTCGCTGGCCGAGGGCCGGGTGCGCGGCTCGGCGGTCATCGTGCAGTCCCGGTGGGGCATCCGGCCCTATTCGGCGTTGTTCGGCGCGCTCAAGCTCAGCGACGAGGTCGAGGTGCGCTTCGACGTCGGCCTCGTGCCGAAGGAGCTCTGAGGCGGGCCGGGCTCAGACGCGGTCGAGCGGGCGATGGGGCCCGGCCGGGAGCTCCACCTTGACCGGGTCGCCCGGGCGCACGACGCCGCCCGTCCTGACGACGCTCATGACGCCGGTCTTGCGTACCAGGTTGCCCGCCTGGTCGCGGCCGACGACCTGCTTGAGCAGGCCGTCCTGGAAGTTGTCGATCTGCACGCAGGGGTTGCGCAGCCCGGTGACCTCCACGACGGCCTGCTCGCCGACGTGCAACAGCGTGCCGGCCGGCAGGCCGAGCAGGTCGATGCCGCTGGTGGTGACGTTCTCGCCGAGCTCGCCCGGCCTGACCGTGTAGCCGGCCTCGCCCAGTTCCGCGAACAGCTCCTCGTGGATGAGGTGCACCTGGCGCAGGTTGGGCTGGGTGGGGTCCTGGGCCACCCGGGAGCGGTGCTTGACGGTCACGCCCGCGTGCACGTCGCCTTCCACCCCTAGGCCGGCGATCAGGGTGATGCTCTCCCGGTTCGGCTTGGTGAAGGAGTATTCGCCGTTGCTGCTGACCGCCGTGACCGTCCCGTTCATCCGGTTCTGTCCCCCGTGTGGCGTGGATCGCTGGAAAGGCCAGTGTGGCAGATGCCGAAAAGGGAGCACTTTGCGCCAAATTTCTCAGCTTTGCCACACACGCCGCTGCGAGCCGGGATGATCAGGCCTGGCCGTGTGCCGCGCGAGCGGCCGGCTGATCGCGTGACGATTGGAGCAACGTGCGAAGACGATCTTCCCTGCTCGCCGCCGCATTCACGGTGCTGGCGGCGCTGTTACCTCTTTCGACGGCCGGAGCGGCGGCCGCCGCGGACGGGGCCACAGGGGTCGCCGTCAAGGGCGGCATCACCTGGGCGCCCTGCGAGGAGGAGCCGGAAGCCGAGTGCGGCAAGCTCGCCGTGCCGATCGACTGGTCCAAGCGGAACGGACCCAAGGTCGAGATCTCCCTCGCCCGCCGCAAGGCCCTCGACCCGCAGGCCCGCGTCGGATCCCTCGTGATCAACCCCGGTGGCCCCGGCGGATCCGGCGTCGAGGCCGTCTACGCCGCCCCCGGCTCCTACACCGAAGACCTGCGCAAGCACTTCGACATCGTCGGTTTCGACCCCCGGGGCGTGGGCCGCAGCCATCCGGTGACCTGCTCGGCGTCGGTGTACAACAAGTTCCCGTACGCCGTCATGAAGAGCCAGGCCGACTTCGACAAGTGGACGGCGTTCGCCAAGGAGCTGCGCGAGGACTGCCGGCAGCGCACCGGCTCCCTCTACGACCACGTCGACTCGGTCAGCGTGGCCCGTGACGTCGAAGCCATCCGCGCCGCCCTCGGCGAGGGCAAGCTCAACTTCTACGGCATCTCGTACGGCACGCTGATCGGCCAGATGTACGCCGAGCTGTTCCCGGACAACATCAGGACCATGGCGCTCGACAGCAACATGGACCACAGCCTCGGCGTCGCGGCGTTCCTGACCACCGAGGCCGCAGCCGTGGAGGACGCGTTCGACCAGTTCGTCGGCTGGTGCGAGCAGGAGACCGCGTGCGCCCTGCACGGCAAGGACGTCCGTGAGGTGTGGGAGCGGCTGCTGAAGAAGGCGCGTGACGGCAAGCTCTATTACCCGGGCGTCAAGGACCGTCCGATGACCGAGATCCAGGTCCTGTGGCAGGGCGTGCTCGGCACGGAGGGCCCGGCCTGGCAGCTGCTCAGCCAGATGCTCAACGCCCTGGACGGCGGCCCGCTGCCGGACGAGGTGCCGCCGCTGCCCGGGCGGCAGCCGGTGTCGGGGGAGACCGTCGAGCTGAACACGACGATCCTCTGCGAGGACTACAAGCTGCCGGTGCGCAACTACCGGGAGTACGCCGCGCTGATGAAGATCTCCTCCCGCATCGCCCCCGACATGCGCCTCAACCCGATGCCGGTCGAGGACCTGCCCGTGTGCCTGGGCCACCCCACCAACAACCCGCAGCACCGGCTGCGGTACACGGGTGACGCCCCGATCCTGCTGGGCAACTCGATCCACGACCCCTCCACCCCGTGGATCTGGTCCGCCAACGTGGCCCGCCAGTTCGGCTCCAAGGCCACGCTCCTCACCTACGAGGGCTGGGGCCACCGCATCTACGGCAAGGACAGGTGCAGCACCGTGCCCTTCGACGAGTACCTGATCTCGTTGAAGATGCCGAAGAAGGGCGCCCGCTGCGAGGTCGGCGGCACCGACCCGACGCTCAGGATGTTGAAGAAGGAGGTGTGGCCGACGGACGGGCTCAAGTGGGGCAGCCCGGTCGCGTCCGCGGCAGCTCGGCGCTGAAGCGCCGGCCCGCGCCGAGCTGAACGGCGCGGCCCTCTTGAGGGCGGCATCTCCGGATGCCGCCCTCTTTGTGTTCTGCCGCCACATAGACACTGGGCGGCGGCGTATCGTCGCGGTGTGGCGTGTTTCCTCTGCTTCGCATGCCGTAACCCGATCACCCTGTCCGTGCGGAAGATCCCGCTGCCCCCGTACAAGGAGCAGCCGGTCGACGCGACCGTGTGGTACGAAAGGATCAAGCAGCCGCGGATGCCGCGCGGGACGTACGCGGCCAACCACCACCCCCACGAGCTCTCGGATGAGCATCCCGGCCTGGTCATCCATCCCGACGACGCCGTCGGCATGCGGCCGCATCCGGACATCTCCCGGCTCACCGGCTGCTGCGGGATCAGCGGGACCACGGGCCCCAACCTCGTCTGCGCGGCCTGCGGCGCGGAGCTCGCCGTCCACCAGGCCGACTGTTATACGGAGAACCAGATGACGCTGCTGGTGGAGGCCGTCATCCTGTCGTACGCCCACGATTGACACCCAGGGAGTAGGGTGAGCCGCCATGGGTGAGGGGTGGCGCGTGGAGAGCATCGAGACACCGCGCCTCGCCCTGCGCCCGCTGCGCGTCGAGCACGCCGACGAGATGGCCGCCGTGCTGTCCGACCCCGCCCTGCACGCCTTCACCGGCGGCGTCCCGCTCACCGCGCAGGAGTTGCGCGCCCGCTACGAGCGGCTGGTGGCCGGGCCGCCTGGCTGGCGCAACTGGGTGGTGTGGTCGCGGGAGGAAGAGTGCCTCACCGGCTACGTGCAGGCCACGGTCGAGGGGCGGACCGCCGAGATCGCCTGGGTGATCGGCACCCCGTGGCAGGGGCGCGGCCTGGCCACGGAGGCGGCGAAGGCGTTGGTATGCCGGCTGGTGGGGCAGGGGATGGGCACGATCGTCGCGCACATCCATCCCGGCCACGCGGCCTCGGCCGCCGTCGCCGCGGCCGCGGGTCTGCGATCGACCGGACGGTTGCACGACGGCGAGATCCGCTGGGAACGCTGAGCACGGCGAGCACGGCCGGCCGTCCCTAACGAAGAAGTCACGGGCGCGGATCACCGTGATATCAGGGGACGCTTGATCATGAACAAAGGTTTACGGCGTTTGACCGATTGTAATAGTTTTTTTGGTCGTTCGAAGATCATTCGGTAACGTCGTGTGAGCAGTCCGTACGTATCCGAGACGGACACGTACTCGAACACGGACGCGTACACGAGAGAAGGCCGAGAGGAACTCGTGGAACAGCAACCACAGGACACCGGAAAAATCATGGATACCTCGGGAGGAATCAAAGCCGCCTTCCCACCCCGGACGGACTGGGTGGTGTTCGGGGTGGCCGCTGCGCTCACCCTTGCCTTCGTCATCTGGGGAGCGGTCGCCACCGACACGCTGGAGGGCGTGTCGACCTCCATGCTCGACTGGACGATGCACAACCTGGGCTGGGCATTCGTGCTCGCCGCCTCGGGCTTCGTGGTGTTCGTGCTCTGGCTGGCGTTCAGCAAGTACGGCAAGATCACCCTGGGCCAGGAGGGCGAGGAGCCCGAGTTCAGGACGGTGTCCTGGATCGCGATGATGTTCAGCGCGGGCATGGGCATCGGCCTGATGTTCTACGGGGTCAACGAGCCGCTCACGCACTTCGCCGAGCCTCCGCCCGGCACGCAGGAGGCCACCGCGGCCGCGGCGCAGCGGATGGAGACCTCGCTGGCCACCACGCTCTTCCACTGGACGCTGCATCCGTGGTCGATCTACGCCGTGGTTGGTCTGGCCATCGCCTACGGGTGTTTCCGCCGCGGCCGGCGGCAGACGATCAGTGCGGTGTTCACCCCGCTGATCGGCGAGCGGCACGCCAACGGAGCCGTCGGCAAGGTCATCGACATCCTGGCCATCTTCGCCACCCTGTTCGGCTCGGCCGCCTCGCTCGGCCTCGGCGCGCTGCAGATCGGCAGCGGCGTCAAGGAGGTCGGCTGGATGTCGGAGGTCGGCGAGACCCTGCTCATCGTGATCATCGCGGTGCTGACGGCGGCGTTCGTGTTGTCGGCGGTCTCCGGCGTGGAGAAGGGCATCCAGTGGTTGTCCAACACCAACATGGTGCTGGCGCTGGTGCTGGTCGTGTTCATCTTCCTGGTCGGCCCGACCGTGCTGATCCTGAACCTCATTCCCACCTCCGTCGGCTCGTTCATCGGTGATCTGGCCCAGATGGCGGCCCGCACCGAGGCCAGCGGCGGCGAAGAGGTCGCCACCTGGCTGTCGGGCTGGTCGGTGTTCTACTGGGCGTGGTGGATCTCCTGGACGCCCTTCGTCGGCATGTTCATCGCCCGCATCAGCCGGGGCCGCACCATCCGGCAGTTCGTCGGCGGCGTGATCCTGGTGCCCAGCGTGGTCAGCCTGGTCTGGTTCGCGGTCTTCGGCGGCACGGCGATGAACCAGGAGGCCGGCGGCGCGGGCCTGACCCGCGAAGCCACCGCGGAGGGCCAGCTGTTCGCGCTGCTCAACGAATACCCCCTGGCGGGCGCCACGACCCTGCTCGTGATGATCCTGGTCGGCATCTTCTTCGTCTCCGGGGCGGACGCCGCCTCGATCGTCATGGGCACGCTCTCGCAGCGCGGCACCATGGAGCCCAGCCGGGTCGTCGTGATCGTCTGGGGCGTGCTGACCGGCGCGGTCGCGGCCATCATGCTGCTGATCGGCGGCGGCGGCGACGCGGCGCTCACCGGACTGAAAAACCTGACCATTCTGGCCGCGGTGCCGTTCATGGTGGTGATGGCGGGCATGTGCGTGGCGCTCACGCGTGACCTGCGGCACGACCCGCTGATCCTGCGCGGTCAGCGTGGCGAGGAGGCCGTGGAGTCGGCCGTCATCACCGGCCACGAGCTCTACGACGGCGAGTTCGAACTCGCGGTCATCGGCGCCAACGGCGACAACGCCGAGGACGCCAAGGCCGCCGGCGGCACGCCGAGCGAGAAGTAGCTCCACCGAAGAAACGACGCCTCCCGGTGGCGACCGGGAGGCGTCGTCTTCTCATGGAGGGGCGCTGATCATCCAGGCGATCAGGTCAGCGCAAGGTGGCGGTGAAGGTGCGTCCGTGTGCGTGACGGGTCGCCGCCCGGACCTGGGTGCCGCCCGGCACGCGGCTCACCGTCACACCCTCGTCGGCGGTGTCCAGGCGGAGGGGCCGGCCGCGCAGGACGACCGTGACGTGGTCGCGTTTCATCGTGGGGTCGGACAGGGCGACGACCGTGCGCTCGCCGCTCCGGACGATGACCGAGGCGGGGCCGTCGACGAGCAGGCGCTCCGCGTGGCGCGGGCCGCCGCCGAAGACGTTGGCGGCGACGATCCCGAGCTGCTCGTGCTTGACCGCCTGCAGGCGCCGGTCGTTGGCCAGCACGGTGAGCGGGCCGTCCGCGTAGCCGCGCAGGCGGGCCTCCGTCGCGTTCGGGACCAGGGCGTAGGCCACGGCCGAGACCCCGCCGGCGGCCGGATGGGCGATGGAGGCGGTGAAGACGTTCTTGGTCACACTCGTGTCGGGATTGCTCGCCCGCACGGCCCTGCGGCTGCGGGTCACCGTCTCCAGGCCGGCGGAGACGGGCTGCCGGGTGAGGAAGGCGTATCCGACCGACGTGCGGCGGGTGTCGTTGGCGTACCGCAACCAGCGCGGCGGCGACGTGTCGCCCGCCCGCCAGGACCCGCCACGCCAGCCCTCGCCGGTCAGCACGACCGCGTCCCCGGGAGCGGCGATGCGGCTGTCCACGGTGGTCACCGCGGCGCGGCGGCCCTGGCCCGAGACGTCCGCGGCCAGCACCACGATCTCGTCGTCGAACATGAACCACGACTTGGTCGCGCGGGCGTTGCGGTAGACGACGAAGTCGTCGGGCAGGACGCCCCGCTGCTTGGCGGTGTAGGCGGCGTCGTCCGACTGCACCATGCCGGCCACGCCGTACGCGCCGAGCGTGGCGCCGCCGGAGAAGGCGTTGCCGGCCAGGGGGAAGTAGACGTAGGTGTTCTGCGACTCCGAGGAGGAGGTGAAGTTGAGCGGATGGTCCGGGTTCTCGTACCAGAACCGCCCGTACAGGTCGGGGACCGTGCGCCGCTCCTCCTCCGGCGCGGTGATCCCGGCCAGCCGGTACGGCGAGACGGCCGTGTAGTAGTCGACGCCGAAGACGTCGCGCTGGTCCTCGCCCGAGAGGTAGAGGTAGTAGGCGCCGTCACCCTGGAACCAGGGCATGAGGTTCTCGCCGTTCATGTACTCGTACTTGCTGATCCGGTCGGAGCTGCGCGCCAGCGCGAAGGCGTAACCGGGGCGGCGGTGCACGGTCCTGTCCATCGAGTTGAACGCCACCGAACGCTCGGGCGGGTTCAGGTCGGCCGCCGGGATGGCGGAGTCGGCGCGGATGGCCGCGTAGCGGGCGATGCTGACCGGGGAGACGAACGTGCCGGTGTCGGCCTCCGGCAGGAACTTGACGTATCTCTTCAGTGCCTGCGAGCCGTCGCCCTCGACGTGGTCGGCCAGGTCGGCGATGGCCTCCACGATCACCTGGACGTCGGAGTAGCCGGTGTTCGTCCGCGAGACCGCCCGCCCCTTGACGATCTCCATCATCCACCCCTCGAAGATCAGCGGGGCGAAGCCGTCGGAGACCCAGCGGTGGACCACGCCGGCCAGGTCGGAGCCGCCGCCGCTCGTCGCGCCTTCGAGCGTCCTGAGGGTCTGCACCACGCGGGTCAGCAGGGCACGCCCGTAGGAGCCGGTGTAGGCGACCGAGTGGTGCTGGATGAAGGAGCCGTCGTGGTAGTAGCCGTCGGTGACTCCGTGCTGCAGGTCGTAGGGGTCGATCGTGGCGAAGACGGTGGCCTGGTCGGAGATGGCCTTGGAGACGCGGGCGTCGTCGCCGGTGAGCGCGCCCTGCAGGATGCGGTTGCCGGTGATGTCGGCCAGGTTGGCCCCGGTGTGGAAGCGCGAGTCGAGGTCGACGTCGCCGTCCTTGCCGTTGCGCAGGTAGGCGTCCATCGAGGCGATGTACGTGGCCGTCAGATCGGGGCGCGTTTCCCGCACCAGCTCGTCCAGCAGGACCAGCGTCCTGCTTACGTGGGTGGGGATGCCGATCTCCCAGCTGTGCCAGTTGCCGTAGTAGCCCTTCGACTGGTCGCCGAAGTAGTGCTCGTGCAGCCACTGGAGCCCGTCGACGACCCGGCGCTGGACGGCGGCGTCACCGTCGAGCTCGCCGCCGGGGCTGCGGGTCGCGAGCGCGATCTCGTACAGGTACTGGTAGGCCGAGCGCAGGTTGGCGTCGTCGGTGCCGAGCGCCAGGCCGGCGAACAGCTCGCCGTCACCCGCCTGGTCCATCGCGGCCAGCCGGCGCCTGGCGGTGTCGAGCATCGCCGCCAGCTTGCCGGCGACCTCGGGGCGGGCGTTGACCTCCGCGGTCCCCGCGAAGGTCGCCACGGTGTTGGCGAGCAGCCGTGCGTGATCGGTCGCCGACGCGGCGGCGGCACGCAAGGGAGCGGCTGCCATCGCGAGCAGGCCGGCGGCCGGGAGGAGGGAGAGGATCTGACGACGGGACATGTGCGGCACTGCGGGCTCCATGCCATTGGGGGGTATGCCGGGCTCACCCTACATGATCTAGTTTTCCCAGCCCAGAGCGCACGTGGCTGGTCGTCACCGTACGTTGCCGGATGGCTCGCGGCCGCTTTCGCCCATGACCACCGGTGGGCCGTCGGCGAGCTTCTTCGACGGGAGGTCGCCGGATTCCACGCAGTTCCGTCCCGCGGGCAGGGCCGGCGGCCGGTCGGGGAACAGGTCGGTGACCGGCTCGTGCGAGCTCGGCGCGCGCATCTCGATGGTCATCTCGACGTCGCCAGGCAACTGCCCGAGCCCCTGGGCGACGGCGAAGTAGGACACGCCGTCCACGATCTTGTAGGCGTGCGCGGCGAACGACCACGCGTCCCAGGCGCCTTCCGCCGGCGGGTCGGGGTCACCGGACTCGCGCGGCGGCAGGCACACGGTGGCGTAGACGGTCCAGCCGCCGCCACGCAGTTTCCGCATGCCCCTCGCGGCCTGCCGCCGCGCCTCGCCGGCCGGATCCGCGGCCGGGCCGTCGGCCAGGACCACGGTCACCGTGCCCCGGGTGGCGGGCAGGTCGTCCGACTTCTGGAACGCGACCCTGCGGGCCGGCTCCTCGACGGCCTCGCCGACGAACGGCTGCGACACCATGACGTCGAGCCGCGCCTGGTCGGCGCGCGTCGTGGCGTCGGAGGCGGCACACCCGCTCAGCAGCACGCAGATCGGCACCAGCAGGAGTCGCCGGCTCATCGGGGGGTCACCACGCCCTGGACGTGGTCGTAGCCCAGGGCCGAGACGTCGCCGTTGCGGAAGTCGTCCTCGCTGACGCGGGTCATCTCCCCGCTCGGGTTGTAGAAGACCAGGTTGTCGCCCTCGTGCCCGACGAGCAGCACGTAGTGGGCCGGGTAGGAGTCGCCGATGAGGACCGGCACGGTGTGGCCGGCGTCCACCGCGCCGACGGCGTCGTTGAGCGCCGGGTTGACGGAGCCGGCGTCGGTGTCGTCGACGATCCGCCAGTCGTAGCGCGTGCCGAAGGAGTCGGCGTGCTCGTTCATCTCGCCGCTCAGCCCCCAGGGGGAGGTGCCCAGGCTCTGCGGCCACACGGTGTTGGTGGAGTCGTGGATGCGGTGCTGCTCGTCGGTGAACCTCTGCCGGAGCTCGGCGGCCGACAGCGGGTTGCCCTTGTCGTCCGTGGTCAGGCTCAGCGCGTACAGCGGGTCGTTCATGGCGCGGGCCACCATGATCGAGGTGGAGCCGCAGGTCGTCTGGTTCTGCTGCTCCAGCTCGACGCCGTTGACGAGCACCTTTCCGCTGCTCGCCGGGTCGACCAGGCTGAGGTGCTCGCGCAACCAGCTCTCGCTCTTGCCGCGGATGGTCGAGGCGAAGGTGGAGATGTCATCGACCGAGTGGCCGGCCGCGAGTGCCTTCATCAGGTAGGCGCGTTCCGCCTCGGAGCCGGCGTCGTCGAGGAGGCGTTGCATGCGGGCGCGGTCGTCGTCCGACAGCGCCTCCATCTTCTCGGCGGCCCTGGCCAGCTGCGCCGTGCTCAGGATGCCGTTCTCCTCCTGCGCGGTGCCGTCGATGCCCGCGGCCGCCAGCAGCACCGCGTCGAAGGCGTCGATGTGCGGCGAACGGACCGCGCCCGCGCGTGCCTTGCCCTGCACGTCGCGCAACCCGCGCTGCAGCGTGTCCACCGCGGTCTCCAGGTCTTCGAAGACCTTGATGGCGCCGGTGATGGCCCCGATGGCCCGGCCGATGTCGTCGGCGATGCCGCCGTCGCCGTCGAACGGCCACACGGTGTTCCACATGTTGCGCACGATGTCCTGGGCGCTGTCGAGCTCGCCCACCGCGTCGAGCAGGTCCTGCCGGTGCTCGCCGAGCCTGCGTTTCAGCCGGCGCAGCTCGTCGGCATATTCCGTCAGCAACGTGTCCGCCTTGCGCATGGCGGGCGCTGCCTGCTGCAGCAGGTCGTCGGTCGCTTTGAGCGCGGCGAGCGCCTCGGTGGCGGCCTCGCCCTTCCACACCGACGGCACCGAGACCTGCGTGTGGTCGAGATCGATGGCGGCCGTGTCGATGGCGCCCGCCATCCTGCGAAAGGCCCTGCCGAGGTCGTCGATGCCGTCGGGATCTCCGGGCACGTCCCTGAGGATCGAGCCCAGCGTGTTGATCGTGCTGATGGCCTCGCCGATCATGGTGACCGGGTTGGTGATCGTCGCGAGGAAGCCGACGCCCTGCTGAAGCCGGCTGATCGCGGTCGAGACCTGCAGATAGTCGTCCGAGGTCATGGACGGTCACCGGACGTGGGCGTCTGCCTGGACCGGAGGTAGTCCTCGACAGACTCGAACCCCGCGGCTGACGCGCGCGTCGCCAGGCACCACTTCTCGAGCACCTCGCGATAGACGGTGAACTCCTTCTCCCAGACCTCGCGCACGCCGGTGACGGCGGCGGCCGGGTCGCCGAGCTCGAGTTCGGGCTCGGGGGAGTCGACCTTCTCCTTCCACTCGCGGCGGGCGACCCGGAGGTCCTCCGCGGTGTCGCAGACGACTCCGGCTCTCTTCTTGATCCCGCTGTAGGCGTACAGGGCATCTGGAGAGCTCATGGTTCCTCCGGAGGTCAGCACGTGTGCGGATGGGATAAGAACGCACGGAAGAGACATACGTGACCAGGGCTGACAAAGTTTACAGTTCATCTGTCGTCTGCACTACGGCACGCCGTCTCTCCATGTGAGACGCCCCTGATGGCTGTGAGCATGCACGACGTGGCGCGCGCCGCCGGCGTGTCCCAGCGCACGGTCTCCAACGTCGTCAACAACTACGAACACGTCCGCCCGGAGACCCGCCAGCGCGTGCTCGACGCCATGGCCATGCTCGGCTACGTCCGCTTCGACGACGTCGAGGAGGCCCGCTACCGGGTTCGTCCGCAGTCGCCGGGAGGACGCCCCTTTCAGTGGGTTGACCAGGCGGGACAGTGCGACCTTCGGCGGGAGATTCACCAGCAGATGGACGTGGCTGCTCTCGCCGTTGAACTCGGCCAACTCGCACTCGAAGTCCCGCGCACGCCTCCCGCATGATCTGCTCCCTGCGCTCCACGTGGGCGCCAGTGAACACCTAATGCCGGAACTTGGTACGAAGACCAAATGAGCGTGCAGGGCGAAAACACAGTGTCTGCCGGTTCTGATGTCTCCATGTTAGGCCATAAACCAAAGGTAGGATCATGGTGTGCAGCTTCGGTACAACGTGCGCCTCTACCCGACCGCCGGTCAGCGCCAGGCGCTGGCCCGCGCGTTCGGGTGCGCGCGGACGGTGTACAACGACGCCCTGCGTGCGCGACAGGACGCCCATGCGGCCGGACTGCCGTACGTCTCCGACGGGAACCTGTCGAAGCGGGTCATCACGGCGGCGAAGCAGACACCGGAACGCTTCTGGCTGGGCGAGGTCTCCGCCGTGGTCCTCCAGCAGGCCCTGGCCGACCTGAACACCGCCTACCGCAACTTCTTCGCCTCGATCACCGGCAAACGCAAAGGGCCGAAGGTCGCCGCTCCCCGATTCCGGTCCAAGAGGGACAACCGGCAGGCGATCCGCTTCACCCGCAACGCTCGGTTCTCCATCACGGCGGGCGGAAGGCTGCGCCTGCCGAAGGTCGGCGACGTGCCGGTGCGCTGGTCGCGTTCCTTGCCCGCCGAGCCCTCCAGCGTGACGGTGGTCAAGGACGCCGCCGGGCGGTACTTCGCGTCGTTCGTGGTCGAGGCGGGCGACGAGCCGCTGCCGGAGACCGCCTCCGAGGTTGGTATCGACCTGGGCCTGACGCACTTTGCGGTGCTGTCGGACGGCCGGAAGATCGACAACCCGCGTTTCCTGCGCCGCGCCGAACGCCGGTTGAACAAGGCCCAGCAGGCCCTGTCCCGCAAGAGGAAAGGTTCGGCGAACAGGAAGAAGGCCGTCGCCCGGGTCGCCCGCGCGCACGCGAGGGTGGCCGACGCGCGCCGGGACTTCGCGCACAAGCTGTCCACCGCGTTGATCCGCGAGAACCAAGCGGTGTACGTGGAGGACCTTGCCGTGAAGGGCCTGGCCCGCACGAAGCTCGCCAAGTCGGTGCACGACGCCGGATGGGGCCGGTTCACGGCGATGCTGGCCTACAAAGCCGCCCGCGCCGGTCGGACCCTCGTGAGGATCGACCGCTGGTTCCCCAGTTCGAAGTTGTGCTCGGCGTGTGGCGCGCCGGCCAAGTCCATGCCGCTGAACGTCCGGTCGTGGGAGTGCCCGTGCGGCGCGGTCCACGACCGGGACGTCAACGCGGCGATCAACATCCTGGTCGCCGGACGGGCGGACAGGCTAAACGCCTGTGGAGCGCGGGTAAGACCGGGGCCTGCCCCGGCACAGCGCGACGAAGCAGGAAGCCTCAGAGGTGCCGCATGACGCGGCACGGGCTGAACCGCGGCCTTCAGGCCGGGGAGCGCGTCAATCGACGCCGTCGCTGACCTCCGTTTCCCCCGACGTCGAGTCGATGGCCGCCCACGCCGTCGCGATGCTCCACGAGCAGATCACCGGAAAGCCCGGCGGGCGCGCGTCGCACATCATGGTCGACTTCCACTTGAAATGCGCGAGTCCAGTCAGTGAGGGGCCGGCGCGCCCCGGCGTCCCGTCTCGAACGCCTCGGTGATCCGGTACGCGACCCGCAGCGAGCCGTGATGGGGCCGGTCACTGACCGCCGAGCCCGGTGGTGGCGGTCACGAAGAACGGCAACACGTAGACGAGCCCGCCCTGGCTCCTGAGGGTCTTCGACAGGTGCTTCCTCGCAGAGGGTCCGGCTGGCCCTCACAACGGGGGATGGCCGGATGTTGACTCCGGTTGGAGGAAGTGTGGCACACTCTCCTACGTAGCAAAAAGTTTTGTTTTGTCGGTAATTGTGCTTTCCGGAAGGTTGACAGATGCCGAGTTCCGCCGTGCCCCGACCGGAATACCCCCGCCCGCAGATGGTCCGGCAGGACTGGCTCACCCTCAACGGACCGTGGCAGTTCGAGATCGACGCCGGAGACTCCGGCCTTGAGCGCGGCCTGCGCGAACGCGAGCTCTCCGGGACGATCACCGTCCCCTTCGCGCCGGAGTCGGAGCTGTCCGGGCTCGGGCACACCGACTTCATGGAGGCGGTGTGGTACCGCCGCACCGTGACCATCCCGGCCGCGTGGGCGGGCCGCCGGACCTTGCTGCACTTCGGCGCCGTCGACCACGACGCCACCGTGTGGGTGAACGGCGTCGAGGTGGCCCGCCACCGCGGCGGCTTCTCCCCGTTCACGGCCGACCTGTCGGACGTGGCGCGCCCCGGCGAGGACGCCACGATCGTCGTACGCGCTCGCGACCCCCGCGAGGGACCCCAGGCGCGGGGCAAGCAGTCGACCCGGTACGCGAACTACGAGTGCCTCTACACCCGCACGACGGGAATCTGGCAGACCGTGTGGCTGGAGCCCGTCCCCGACGTGCACCTGCGCCGCCCGCGCATCACCCCCGACGTCGCGACCTCCTCCTTCACCGTCGTCACCCCGCTGTCCGGCAACCGACCCGGCAGCTCGGTCCGGGTGAGCGTCGCCGACAAGGACGGCGCCGTCGCCACCGCGACCGCCCGCGCCGACGCGGACCTCGCCCCCTCCCTGCGCCTGGAGATCGCGCAGGACCGGGTGCGCCTGTGGGAGCCGGGCGACGGCCACCTCTACGACGTGAAGGTCGAGCTGCTCGACGACGGCGGCGCCGTCACGGACACCGTCGACAGCTACGCCGGGCTGCGCTCCATCGCGATCGACGGCAAGCGCGTCCTTATCAACGGCCGTCCCGTGTTCCAGCGGCTCGTCCTCGACCAGGGCTACTACCCCGACGGCCTCATGACCGCGCCCAGCGACGCCGCGCTGCTCCGGGACATCGAGCTGGCGCTGGCCGCGGGCTTCAACGGGGCGCGCCTGCACCAGAAGGTGTTCGAGGAGCGTTTCCTCTACCACGCCGACCGGCTGGGCTACCTGGTGTGGGGGGAGTTCGGCGACTGGGGCGCCCACGACGGGCGCGAGCAGCGGCCGACCGCGTCCTTCGTCACGCAGTGGCTGGAGGTCCTGGAACGGGACGTCTCACACCCGTCGATCATCGGCTGGTGCCCGCTCAACGAGACCCGGCAGCCGATCCACGACCGCGTCTCCCAGCTCGACGACGTCACCCACGGCATGTTCCTGGC
This sequence comes from Nonomuraea sp. KM88, assembly GCF_052245635.1. NCBI lineage: Bacteria > Bacillati > Actinomycetota > Actinomycetes > Streptosporangiales > Streptosporangiaceae > Nonomuraea > Nonomuraea sp. KM88. Next base: position 183,347 of record NZ_JBQQCC010000004.1, read on the forward strand.
CACGAAGCTCGCCGACCCCACCCGCCCGGTCATCGACGCGTCCGGCTACAGCCACCGGGTGCCGGAGACCGACATCTACGACTCGCACAACTACGAGCAGGAGCCCGCCACCTTCGCCGACCTGATGTCCGGCCTGAAGAGGGACGAGCCGTTCGTCAACGACGCCGACGGCCGGCCCATCTCCGTGGCGTACCGGGGGCAGCCGTACTTCGTCAGCGAGTACGGCGGGATCTGGTGGAACCCCGAGCTGGCCGGGACCGATCAGCGGGCGGACCGGCAGACGTCCTGGGGATACGGGCAGCGGGTGCGGACCGAGGACGAGTTCCACGCGCGGTTCGCCGGGCTGACCGACGTGCTGCTGGATGATCCGGACATGTTCGGATACTGCTACACGCAGCTGACCGACGTGTTCCAGGAGGAGAACGGCATCTACCGGTTCGACCGGACGAACAAGCTGGACGTGGAGCGGGTGCGCGAGGTCCAGACCCGGACCGCCGCCTCCGAACGCTGACCTCAACACCGGCTCAACACGTCCTCAACGCGCGCGTACGGACACTGCCGTCATGAAGATTCTCCAAGCGGTATCCGTAGCCGTTCTCGGGGCCGGCCTGGTGCTCACCGGGGCCGGGCCGGCCTCCGCCCAGACCGCCGGCACCGCGCCGGCCTGCGTCGGGCGGTCGCACGCCGACCTGGGCGGGTTCGCGTTCGTCAAGAACCGCTCCTGCGGCAGGGCCGTACGCGTGAAGATCGTCATCAGGTTCGGCAAGGACTCGCCCTGCTGGACCCTGCAGCAGGGGCAGATGCGCCGGCACAACTACTGGGGGAAGTACCAGAAGGTCGTCACCTGCTAGCCAGGGCGGCCTGCCTCGCGCGGGGTCGTCAGAGGAACCGGGAGATCTCCCTCGCGGTGCTGAGCACGATGGGGGCGATCTCGTCGGCGTCCCGCTCCCCGATGGTCACCATGCCCACACTCGCGGTTGCCGGGCGTCCCGCGATGGAGATCGGGGCGGCGACACCCCAGGCGCCCGGCTGGAGCTCGCCTTCGGTGACCGAGTAGCCGACGGCGCGGGCCTGCGCTATCTCGGGGCGCTCGCCCGGGCGGGGCGGGCGGCCCGCCAGGATCGCGATCCCCGAGGCGGCGCGGTTCGAGGGGTGCCGGGTGCCCGCGCGATAGGTGACGTGGATCTGCGAGGCGCGCGGCTCGGCCACGGTGAGCACGACCGCCTGGCTCTCGTCGATGTCGAGCACCGTGATGAACGCGGTGGCGTTGCAGGTGTCGGCCAGCGCCTGCAACGCCGCCGAGGCCGCGCTGCGCAGCCGGTGTTGCACGGCGGCGTTGAGCTCGACGATGCCGAGGCCCAGGGTGAAGCGGTTGCCGACCCGGGCGGCCAGCCGGTGGTTGCCGAGCGCGACGAGGTGCCGGGAGACCGCGTTGCGGTGGATCCCGGTCAGCTGCGCGAGCTCGGTGATCGTCAACCCGTCCGGATGGTCCTTCAGGATCTCCAGCAGCCGCAGGCCGGTGTCGATCGTCTTCGACACCGCGGTGCCCGCCGTGCCGGGCTGGTCGGCGGTCATGCGGCGCCCAGCCTGGGTGCGGGGGTGTAGCGCAGCGGCAGGTGCTTGACGCCGCCGATGAAGTTCGACACCAGCCGCTCGGGAGGCCCGGCGAGCCGCATGTCCGGCAGCCGCCAGAGCAGCTCCCGGTAGAACGTGCGCAGTTGCAGCCGGGCGAACCGGGCGCCGAGGCACACGTGCGGCCCGTCCCCGAACGAGACGTGGTCGTTGGGCCGGCGCGCGATGTCGAAACGCATCGGGTCGGGGAAGCGCCGCTCGTCGAAGTTGGCCGCGCCGTGGAAGACGACGACCTTGTCGCCTGCGGCGATGGGCTGCTCGGCCAGGACCACGTCGCGTACGGCGGTGCGGCGGAAGCTGAGCACCGGCGGATGCCAGCGCAACATCTCCTCGACGGCGGTGTCGAGCAGCTCCGGGTCGTCGAGCAGCCGGCGATGCTGGCCCGGATGGCCGAGCAGCGCGACCAGCCCGCCGGGCAGGGCCGACCGCACGGTGTCGTTGCCCGCGATGACCAGGAGGAAGAAGAACATCGACAGCTCGGGATCGGTGAGACGCTGCCCGTCCACCTCGGCCGTGGCCAGCGCCGTCATGAGATCGTCCGCCGGCTCCCTGCGCTTGCGGGCGGCGAGCGCGTGGGCGTACTCGAACATGTCCTTGAGCATCGCCGGGGAACGGGGGTTGACCGGTCGGCCGTCCGGGCCCCGCTCGACGGTCGCGTGGTCGGGATCCTGGTAGCCGATCACGCGGTTGGTCCACTCCAGGATCTGGCCGCGGTCGGCGAGCGGGATGCCGAGGAGATCCGCGAGGTTGTGGATCGGGTAGTCGTCGGTCACGTCCACCGGCAGGTCGCACTCGCCCCGCTCGGCGATCTCGTCGATGAGCAGCCGGGCCCGCGTCGCGATGCCGGCGGCGAAACGTTCGACGCGCCTCGGGGTGAACACGCCGGAGACGATCCGCCGGAGCCGGCCGTGATCCGGCGGATCGAGGTTGAGCATCATCCGCCGGATGAACGACAGGTCGGCCGGGTCGGGGTCGCGGATCTGGGTGGCGCCGAGCCAGGAACTGAACTCGCTGGGCGACCGCAGGACACGCACGACGTCCGCGTGGCGGGTCACCGCCCAGAATCCGGGCCCGGCCGGCCAGTCGCCGACCTCGTGCTCCTCCTGCCAGCGCACGGGGTGGTGGTCACGTAGCAGGCGGTACGTCTCGTGCGGGATGCCCTGTGCGTAGATACGCGGGTCGAACACGTTGACCGTCGTACTCACGGGCAACCCTCCAAGGGATCGGTCAGGCGGCCAGGAAACGTTCGATGGCCGACACGAGGGCCAGCGGCGTCTCGTCCATCGCGTAGTGGCCGGCGTCGGCGAAGGTCAGCAGTTCGGCGTCGGTGTACCACTGCAGCCAGGTGCCCCGCATGACGTCGGCGGAGAGCGCGGGGTCGTGCTCGCCGGCGATGACGAGCACCGGCGTGGCGGAACCGGTCACCTCGGTGTGGAAGTCGGTCTTGGCCCAAGCGTCGAGGTACGCACGGTAGGCCGTCACCGTGGAGTTGCCCAGCGAGCCGGCCACCATCTGGTCGAGCCACACGCCGGGAAGCCGGTTGCCGGTGGTGAGGTCGATGATGGCGCGCCGGTTGCCGGGCTCCTCGGCGGACCCGGAGAACAGCGCCCAGCTCTGGTCGTCGAACGGCACGCCGGAGGCCGGCACCGGGGAGATGCCGACGAGCTTGCTCACCCGCCCGGGCGCGTCCAGCATCACGCGCTGCATCGCCGTCCCGCCCATCGAGTGGCCGACCAGGGAGAACGTCTCCCAGCCCAGCTTGTCGGCGAGCGCGATCACGTCGCCGGAGATCTCGGCGAGGGAGTACTCGCCGGTGAGGTCGCGCGCCTCGCCGTACCCCCGGTAGTCGGGGAAGGCGTAGCTGAACGCGTCGCCGTCCAGGTAGGGCTGGATGTTCCTGAAGGAGCTGCGGTCGCCGAACCAGCCGTGCAACACGATCACGTGGTGCTGCCCGGAGCCGGTGACGTCGTGGGGGAGGACGACAGGGGCCATGGTGTTCTCCTTAGCGTTCGGGGCAACCGGATGGGTCGGCGGGCGGCATCTCGCTCGGGTGCTGGGCGCCGCCGTGGCACTGCAGGCTGAACCAGACGTACTTGCCGTTCTCGTGCTGGACCGCGCCCCACTGGTCGGCCTGCGCCTCCACCAGGAACAGGCCGCGCCCGCTCTCGGCGAAGAAGTCGGGAGCCCGGCGCGTGGGGAGGGTCGGGTCGTGGTCGCAGACCGCCAGCCAGATCGTGGTGGCTCCGGCCCGTACGTTGATCCTGATCCCGGAGGAGCCGCAGGGTGGCGGGGCGGCGTGCTGGACCGCGTTGGTGACCAGCTCGCTGGTCAGCTCGGCGATCGTCGCCTCGTTCGCGGGGGAGAGCGGCAACTTCCAGGAGGTGAGCATCCCCGCCACCCAGCGGCGGGCGATGGACGAGGCGATCGGCGAGCAGGGCAGATCGCACCAGCGGGAGAGCAGCCGGCTCGTGGAATCGGTGAGCACGTTCACGGCGCGCTCGCTCTCGCCGGCAGCAGGTGGCAGGTCAGTGCGCCGCCGGTGCGGGCTCTCGATCCCACGCCGCCCTCCATGGGGCGCTTGGGGGTGCGTCCGGCCTCGGGTTTCAGATCAATCGCGAACACGGCGTGGGCTTCTCCCGGATGCCCAAATAATGGGCGCGGTGGTCAAAAAACGGGCGTGCAGCGAGGAAAGCATCGGCCGGAACAGGGTCGATGTCAATGCGATTGACAGAAAAAGTCGATCATTCGTCACGACGGTTGCGAAGGCGCTGCCGCGATGTCCCGTTTGCGGCGAAATGCCGCATGGTTTTCGCCGGACACACGTCGGGCGCGGGACCGGCCACCGGTCCCGCGCCCGCTGCTGTGCCCCGGCGTCTCACCGCCGATGGGGAATCTCCTGTGCGGGCTCTCGTACGGGCTCTCGTCCGGGCTCCTCGTCCGGGCGGTAGCCGAGCCGGCCCCGGGTCGCGACGATCAGCAGGAACGCCGCCGTGGCGCCCGCGAGCAGCGTGACCCGGCTCGCGTGCTCGGCGTCGGCGATCGACGGGAACATGTCCGAGTAGACGATCGACATGAAGTTGTTGACGCTGACGTGCAGCAGCATGACCAGCGGCAGGCTCTGGCCGGTCCGGTTGAACACCCAGGTGACGACCACGCTGAAGACGACGGCGAAGGCGACGAACTCGCCGATCCGCAACCGGGTGACGTCCGGCCATCCACCCCACTCGCTCAGGAACAGCGGCAGGTGCCAGACGCCCCACAGCGGACCGAGGACGACGGTGGCGCCGAGCGGGCCGAGCCTGCGCTGCATGCGGGGCAGGGCGAAGTCCCGCCAGCCGGGCTCCTCCGCCAGTCCGGTGGTGGCCATCTGGATCAGCAGGCCGGGCACGTAGGCCACCAGCGCGGCGACGGGCGGCATGTGGATGTCCTCGTCGGAGAGCGCGAACCCGGTGACGATGACGGCGGCGGGAACGCCGAGGGCCGTTCCGAGATACCAGATCCAGCTGACCCGCCACCTGGTCATCCGCCTGACCCACCGGCGGACGCCTTCCTTGCCGTCCGCGACCCTGGTCACGAGGTAGGCGGCGAAGACGGGGCCGAGATAGGCGCCGGGCAGGACGCCGGTGAACTGCGTGGTGCCGAGCAGCGTGGGGAAGGAGAAGTCCAGGATGCCCAGGCCGTTGTTCGACAGGACGTAGGGGGCCCAGGCGACCCAGCTCAGCAGGTTGGCCAGGACGAAGAAACTGATCACCGGACGGCTGCGCATGAACCCCCGGACCCCGTTCTGTCCGGCATCGACCTGGTTGTCGACGACCATCCCACTTCCTCCTCAGGTGCGCCCGCTTGGCTGACGGTGACGAGCACACCAGTCACGCACCCTCCTCGTCGCTCCCGCGTACACCCCATTCGAGGTACAGGTAGGGGCACCTGTGCGGAGAACGCCCAGGTGAGCGCGCCGTTCGCAGGTGCGGCGCATCGCCGGGGGCCGGCCGTGTGGCGGCCGGGCCGGACGCGTGCGCGGGTGAAAGTTTCATGGGCCGGAATATTCGCGAAGGAAGTGTCCGGCCATTTGGCGCGCATCTCGGGCGTTCGCCGACGGACCCTTCGGCCGGCACGTAGTTGACATTTGTATTGGTTTTTGGAGAACCTGTTTGGGAGCGCTCCCACGATTGGTCCGGAACCTTCCTCTTGAAAGGACACATCGGTGGATTCACTGCTCAAGAATCAAGGGCTCTTCCTGGCCCTGTACCGGATCGTGATAGGGCTGCTGTTCGCCTGCCACGGCGCGGCGACACTCTTCGGCGTGCTGGGCGGTCCGCAGGGCGCGGTGCCCGGCATCGGCCAGTGGCCGGGCTGGTGGGCGGCCGCCATCCAGCTGGTCGGCGGCGTGCTCGTCATGCTCGGCCTGGGTACGCGTGCCGCCGCCGTCATCTGCTCGGGCAGCATGGCCTACGCCTACTTCTTCGTCCACCAGCCGCAGGCGCTCTTCCCCATCCAGAACGGCGGGGAGAAGGCCGCGCTCTTCTGCTGGGGTTTCCTGCTCGTCGCCGTCCTCGGCCCCGGACGCTGGGCGCTGTCCACGCTGCTCGCCCCCTCACGCCCTCTCGCACACGAAAAGAGATGACGGCGGCGGCGTTGCGTACCTGCCTATTGTCATTGCCGGCACGGGAGCTATTCCTGGCCGCCGGAATTCCTCGCGCACGCGAAAACCCGTCCGCGTGATTCAGATATTCACCACGATTCGGCCTCCGGTCAGATATCCGTCCAGGGCCGGAGCTTTTCTGGATTGAGCACGGCCCAGATGCGCTTGATCCGGTCGCCTGCGACGTCGAACGCCATCACCACGATGGTGGCGCCGTCCTGCTGGGCCACGAGCCCGGGCCGGCCGTTGACCGTGCGCTCCAGGATGGTCACGTCGGGCGCCAGGCGGGCGATCTCGACGAAGCGCCGCGCGAGGCGCTCGCGGCCCTCGATCGGGCGCAGCACGGCGTTGACGACCCCGCCACCGTCGGCGGTGCCCGTGACGTCGGGGTCGAGGAGGTTGACGAGGGCGTCGATGTCCTTGGCCTCCCACGCCTGCTTGAAGTCCCTGACGATGCCGGCCTGCCGGGCCGCGGGGGCCTGGGGCGGTCGCGCGGTGCGGATGCGGCGGCGGGCCGAGGCGGCCAGCTGGCGGCAGGCCGCCTCGGTGCGCCCGACGATCCCGGCCACCTCGGCGAAGGAGTAGCGGAAGACGTCGTGCAGGATGAACGCCACCCGCTGGGCGGGAGTCATGGATTCGAGCACGACGAGGAACGCCATGTTGACCGACTCGTCGAGGGTGACCCGATCGGCCGGGTCGGTCCCGGTGGCGCCCGGCCGGCCGGCACTCCATTCCGACTGCTCGGGCAGCGGCTCGGGGATCCATTCGCCCACATATCTCTCGCGCCGGGCCCGCGCCGAGCCGAGCAGGTCGAGGCAGATGCGGCTGGCGACCGTCGTCAGCCAGGCGCCGGGGGAGTCGATGGCCTCCTGCTGCCGCCGGGACATGGCGTACCAGCGGGCGTACGTCTCCTGCACGACGTCCTCCGCGTCGGCGAGGGAGCCGAGGAGCCGGTAGGCGAGATTGATCAGGTGACGCCGCTCGCTCATGATCGCGCTCAGGCCCGGATCGGGCCGGGCGTGTGCCGGCTCGGATGGGGTGGTCATGGTGCCGCGGCTCCCTCGTTCGCATCTGTCCCTACCCGTACGACGAGACACGGCACCGAACTGTGAGGGGCGGCGAAGTGGCTAGTCGTCCTCGGTGAACACCATCTCGCGGCGCTTGCGGATCGTCGGGAGGACGGCCACGACGAGCGCCGCCAGCGCCACGGCCAGCAGCACCGCGGAGATCGGCCGGGTCAGGAAGACCGACGCGTCGCCGCGAGAGATGATCATCGCCCGCCGCAGGTTCTCCTCCAGCAGGGGCCCGAGGACGAAGCCGAGCAGCAGCGGCGCCGGCTCGCAGCCGCACTTGATCAGGATGTAGCCCAGGAGCCCGAAGAGCACGATCGCGTAGACGTCGAACGCGTTGAACCCCAGCGAGTACGTCCCGATCGAGGCGAACAGGATGATCATCGGGAACAGCACCTGGTACGGGATGCGCAGCATGCGCACCCACATGCCGATCAGCGGCAGGTTCAGCAGCACGAGCAGCACGTTGCCGATCCACATCGACGCGATCAGGCCCCAGAACAGCGCGGGCTCGTCGGTGATGACGTTCGGGCCGGGGGTGATGCCGTGCACGATGAACGCGCCGACCATCAGCGCCATCACCGGATGGGCGGGCAGCCCCAGGGTGAGCAGCGGGATGAACGACGTCTGCGCGGCCGCGTTGTTGGCCGACTCGGGGCCGGCGACGCCCTCGATCGCGCCGCGCCCGAACTCCTGCGGCCGCTTCGAGATGCGCTTCTCGACGGCGTACGAGGTGAACGAGGCCAGCACGTGGCCACCGCCGGGCAGGACGCCCAGCGCGGCGCCGAGACCGGTGCCCCGCAGGATCGGTCCGACGATCCGGCGCCGGTCCTCGCGGGTGGGCCAGAGATTCTTCACCTTGCTGACGATCGCCGTGCGGGTCTGCTCGTTCTCCAGGTTGCGCAGGATCTCGGCCACGCCGAACATGCCGACGGCGACCGACACGAAGTCGATGCCTCCGTACAGCTCGCGCTGGCCGAAGACGAACCTGGGCGTGCCGGTGTAGATGTCCTGGCCGACCGTGCCGAGCAGGACGCCGAGGAAGATCATCGCCAGGGCCTTGATCGCGTTGCCGCGCGCCAGCGCGATCGACACGATCAGGCCGAGCAGCACCAGCGAGAAGTACTCGGCCGGGCCGAACTGCAGCGCGACGCGGGCCAGCGGCGGGGCCGCGATGGCGAGCGCGACGGTGGCGATCGTGCCCGCGATGAACGACCCGATCGCGGCGGAGGCCAGCGCCGGGCCGGCCCTGCCCTGCCGGGCCATCTCGTGCCCGTCGAGCGCGGTGACCGCCGCCGACGACTCGCCGGGCAGGTTGATGAGGATTGCGGTCGTCGAGCCGCCGTACTGCGCGCCGTAATAGATGCCGGCCAGCATGATCAGCGCCGTCACCGGCTCGAAGTTGAACGTGATCGGCAGCAGCATCGCCACCGTCGCCGTCGGCCCGATGCCGGGCAGCACGCCGACCGCCGTTCCGAGCAGCACACCCACGAAGCAGTAGAGGACGTTCTGGATCAGGAGGGCCGTCGAGAAGCCCAGGGCGAGGTTGTCGAGAAGTTCCATGCCTCAATCCGGATGTCGCGTCAGAACCCCAGCCACGGGCCCCAGAGCGGGAGCCGCAGTTGGAGCCCGACGACGAAGATGAGCGTGCCGGCCAAGGTGAGCCCGGCGGACACGGCCACGGCCGTGAGCAGCCGCACGCGCGAACTGGCCAGCGTGGTGAGCAGGGCGGTCACCGCCGACGCCGGCACGAACCCGAGCCCCCGTACGGTGAACCCGAAGAACACGAGCGCGAGCGTGATGGCGGCGACCGCACGCCAGGGGATCCGCCCGAACACGATCGCCTCGCCGGCGATGAGCCCCTTGATGACGATGGCCAGGCCCAGCGCGGCCACGAGCACGCCGACCAGCAGCGGGAAGGCGCCGGGGCCCATCCGCAGCGGGGTGCCCAGCTCGTAGCCGAGCGACCCCACCACGAATGCGCCACCGATCAGGATGAAGATTCCCCCGGCGAGGACGTCGGGGAAGGAGCGGCGGCGCTCCACCTCAGGAGGCCTTGACGCCGGCGTCGGCGATGACCTTGCCCCAGGTGCCGAGCTGCTCTTCGAGCTTGGTCTTGTGCGCCTGCGGGGTCGCGCTCTCGGCCGGGACGGGCGCGGTGCCGAGCTTGGCCATCTGGTCGATGACCTTCTGGTCGGCCAGCGCGGCCTTCAGCGCCTCGGACAGCTTCTGCACGACGTCCTGCGGCGTGCCCTTCGGGACGTAGAGCCCGTGCCACACGCTGACCTCCAGGCCGGGCAGCCCGGCCTCGGCCGTGGTGGGCAGGTCGGGCAGGCTCTTGACCCGCTCCGGCGTGGTGACGGCGTACGCCTTGACCTCGCCGGCGGTGATCTGGCCGCTGGTGTTGGTCGTCTGGTCGCACATGAAGTCGACCTGGCCGCCGACGAGGTCGGTCAGCGCCGGGCCGGTGCCTTCGTACGGGACCTCCTGGAGCTTCACCCCGGCTGCGGTCTGGAACAGCAGGCCGCACAGGTGGGACGCGGCGCCGATGCCGGCGTTGGCCAGCGTGACCTTGTCGGCGTTCGCCTTCACGTGGGCCACGAGGTCCTTGAGCGTGGCGGGCGCGAAGTCCTTGCGGGCGACGACCGTCATGGGCACCTCGGTGACGAGCCCGACCGTCTCGAAGCTCTCCAGAGGCTGGTAGCCCAGGTCCTTGTAGAGGGCGGGCGCGGTCGACATGCCGATGTGGTGCATGAGCACGGTGTAGCCGTCGGGTTCTGCCCGCGCGACCTCGCCGGCGCCGACCGTGCCGCCCGCACCCTCGACGTTCTGCACGACGATCTTGCCGCCGAGCTTGGCGGCCATCGGCTCGGCGATCAGGCGGGTGACGGTGTCCGTCGGGCCGCCCGCGCTGAACGGCACGACGATCGTGATGTTGTCGTCCGGGTAGCCTCCGCCGGCGTCGGCGGTGCCTCCACCTCCGTTGCCGGAACACGCGGCGATGAGCGAAACGACGCCGATCGTGGCGATCATCCGCGCGGTGGCCCGGTATCTGCTGGACGTTCTCATGTCGAGGCCTCCTCGTCAGCGCATTCGCATCCGTCGGTGAGTGCGCGGCCTCAGTCTGGGCTGGCAGGGGCGCGGATAGTGTCAGAGGAATCCCAAGGAATCCGCAGGATGTCAGAGAAATCCCAAGAACGGGCTAACACCGGCGTCTGACCGGGTCGTACAATCCACTATGCGGATCACCATCATCGAGGATGACGACCGCGTGGCGCGGGGTCTGGTGACCGTCCTGGCTCAGGCCGGGTTCGAGGTCCACCGCATCGCCACCGCCGCCGAAGCCGTGCGCGCCGACCCCACCGACGTGGTCCTCGTCGACCTGGGCCTGCCCGACGGCGACGGGCTCGACGTGATCCGCAAGCTGCGCGACCGCCCGGAAACCGCCGTCATCGCCGTGACGGCACGCTCGGAGGAGCACGAGCGCGTACGCGGCCTGCGCGCCGGCGCCGACGACTACATCGTCAAGCCGTTCGGCATCCCGGAGCTGCTGGCCAGGATCGACGCCGTCCTGCGGCGCACCCGGCTGGCCCGCGCCCTCAGCCACCCCGACGAGCCCCTCGTCCTCGGCCCGCTGCGGATCGGTGTCGGCACCCGCGAGGTCACCGTCGACGGCGCCCCCGTGACGCTGACCCGCAAGGAGTTCGAGCTGCTCCTGCTGCTGGCCAGGCGGGCCCCCAACGTGGTGAGCCGCGACGTCATCCTCGACCAGATCTGGGGCGCCACCTGGGAGTCCTCCAGCCGCACCCTTGACACCCACATCGCGGCGCTACGGCACAAGCTCGGACCGGCCGTGGTCATCCGTACGATCCACGGGGTCGGCTACCGGCTCCTGGCCGAGCGGCCGGAGCCGACCGGCTGACCCGCCATGCACCGTCGCCTGCTCGTCGTCCTGGTGCCCCTCGCGGTGCTGCTCGTCGCGGCGCTCGGGGTGCCGCTCAGCGTCTCCGTGGCCGAACGGGAGATCCAGGAGACGTACGTCGACCGGCTCAACGACGTCGGACGGTTCTCGTCGCTGGCCGAGACCGCGCTCTCGACCGGGCGTACCGAGGCGCTCCAGCAGGAACTGGCCCGCTACCACGAGCTGTACGGGATCCCCGTCGCGGTGATCGACACCTCGGGCACGGTGCTGCTCGGACCCGCGGACGCCTACCAGGAGGCGGCCCGCAAGGAGCCGGCGCTGCCCCGCATCGTGACGGCCGCGCTGGCAGGGGCCAGACCCGAACCCTCAGGGGAATGGGCGCCGTGGGACGACTCCGCACTCGTGGTCGCCGAACCCGTGGGCCGGGACAGCGAGGTCGTCGGCGCCGTCGTGACGATCTCCGACCTGTCGAAGACGCGCTCCCGCATCCTCACGCGCTGGGCCCGGCTCGCCGGTCTCGGACTGCTGCCGCTGATCGCGCTCGTGGCCGTCGCCTGGCCCGTGTCGGCGTGGGTGCTGCGGCCGGTGCGCGAACTGGACGCGGCCAGCTCGCGCATCTCCCAGGGCGACCTGACGATCCGCGCGGACGCCGAGGCGGGCCCGGTCGAGCTGCGGCGGCTGGCCGAGTCGTTCAACACCATGATGGACGCCGTCGAGAACGCCGTGCAGCGGCAGCGGGCGTTCGTGTCCGACGCCTCCCACCAGCTGCGCAACCCGCTGACCAGCCTCCGGCTCGCCGTGGAGAGCCTGGAACCGCACCTGGGCCCGGCTGACGGGTCCGGGAACGGGGCCGGCAACAGGGCCGGCGACGGGCGTCAGGTGTACGCCGTCGCCGTCGACGAGCTGAAAGCCATGCAGCGGATGCTGAACTCCCTGCAGGCCAGCGCGCGGATGGAGAGCATAAGGACGGCGTCGCCGGTGGACCTCGACGCGGTACTGGCGACCCGGGTGGACCGGTGGCGGGCGCTGACGGAGAACGCGGGGCAGACGCTGGCGGTCGACGTACCGCCGGGTCTGCGGCTGCTGGAGCCGTCCGGAGGGCTGGGCAGCATCCTGGACGAGCTGATCAGCAACGCGTTGCGGCTGTCGGACGCGCGGGCGGTGGAGGTGACCGCCCAGGCCGATCCGGGCGAGGCCGGCGGCCCAGGTGGTGGGCCGGGTGATGGGCAGGGTGATGGGCCCGGGGTCGGTTCCGGGGGCGGTGGGGTGGTCACGATCGTCGTCCGTGACGACGGGCAGGGGATCGACGCGTCCGAGCGGGTCCAGGCGCTACGGCGGTTCTGGCGCTCGCCGCGGCACCAGAACGTGCCGGGGACCGGCCTCGGACTGGCGATCTGCGCCGACCTGGTGGGGGCGGCCGGGGGCGAACTGCGGCTGGAGGACGGGTTGCCGCGTCCGGACGGGTCGGGGCACGGATTCGCCGCGGTGGTCGCGTTGCCCGCCGTGCCCCGGGTGGCGTCGCCGTCGGACGCGCCGGCTCCTGCCCCCGCCTGAGCCTCGCCTGCGACCTCCGGCACGAGCCTCGCTCGGGACGCCTGATTCCCCAGCCTGAGACCTCCTGGATCCCGCAGCCTGAGACCTCCTGAATCGGGCGACGGAGACCTCGGCCGGCGCTCGGGATCAGCGCTTGCGGTCGCGGAACCAGGCGGCCGCGCCCGGATGGAGCGGGATCGACGCGGTGGAGATGCCGGTCCGTACGTTGATCTGCCACGCCTCGGGTATGGCTTCCGGACCGCCCCCGGCGGCGTCGGGCCCGCCGGAGGTGATCGTGCCGGTGTGCGTGAAGATCGTGTCGGTAATGGCGTGGACCAGGTCGTCGGGCAGGTCGTTGCGCGCGAGAAGCACGTTCGGGACGGCGACCGTGCGGGTGGCGGGGACACCGGCGTAGGCGGTCGCGGGGATCATGGCCGGAGTGTAGGGACCGGGGAACGCCGTGAAGAGCGCGGGCGCCTGCTCGTCCAGGTGGATCAGCCGGATCGCGTGTTGCCGGGCCAGCTCCGTGATGGCGGGTGTCGGGACGCCGGTCAGGGAGAACATCGCGTCGATCTCGCCGTCGCGCAGCGCCGCCGCCGATGCGGCCTGGCTGAGGTAGTGGCCGTCGGCGTCCACCGGCGCGGACTCCAGGACCCGCAGCGAGGTGAACTCGGTGCCCGAGTCGCGGGCGCCGAGGGAGACCCGCTTGCCCTTGAGGTCGCGGAACTCCTCGATCGGCGAACCGGCCATGACCACGAGGTGCAGGTGGCTCTCGTACAGGCGGCAGATCGCTGAGAGCCCCTCGGGAGCGCTGCCGTCAGCCATGATCAGCGCGTCCAGGCTCGTCAGCCCGAGCTGCACCTCGCCCGCCCGCAACATCCGGATGTTGTCGGTGGACGCCCCGCTCGGCACGGTGCGCACGGTGGCGCCCGGCACCCGCTCGGAGATGTGGCCGGCCAGCGCGCCGCCGATGCGCCGGTAGACCGCCCCCGCCGGCCCGGTGGCCAGCCGCAGGTCGACCTCGTCGGCCTCGGGCTGCTGGGCGCACCCGGCGAGCAGCCCTCCAGCGGCCAGGAGCACCGCCCGCCGGCTGGGCCGCGGCTCCGGGTTCAGCAGCACCATGCCCGCGATGATACGGACGGAGCCGCACCGCCAAGAAGTACCGATCAGCCGTTACGTCGCCTTCTGCCACACCGAGACGTGGGTGCGGCTGTCGCTGGTGAACGGCTCGCGCTTCCAGCCCGCCCATCGCTCGCGCAAGGTCATGCCGGCGAGCCGTGCCATCAGGTCGAGTTCGGCCGGCCACACGTAGCGATGCGGCGTCGAACGGGTCTCGAGCCGGCCGTCCACCACCCAGTAATGGTGGGAGACGGCGATCTGTGATGCCACGTCGTACTCCTCGAAACCGAGATGTTCCTGGGTCACGGTGAACGGATGGACGGTCTGGCCGGGCGGGAGACGCCGAAGCTCAGGGACATAGACCTCGATGACGAAACAGCCGCCGGGTGCCAGCTGCGCCGCCGGAGCTCAGCGCGCGGCGCAGCGCCTCGTCGTACGACGCCTGCGTCGCCCTGGGCAGCCCCGCGACCAGCAGGCAGGCGCTCAACGTCAGCGCGAGGAGCACGCCCATCGTGCGCAGGTGCTCCCGTGCGAGTCGCCAGAACCGCACCGTTTCTCCCGAGAGCCGAGCCCTTGCCCTGCGTGGGTCGTGTGCCGGCGCGGCGACGGTCGCGGCCGGAACCCGGGCACCGCGCAAGCTACCACCTACGGGTGCGGCTCGGCGTACGTGGACGTGCCGTCACGCCCTGGCCAGGGGAATGATCCTGCGGAACTTGCCACCGGGCGACTGCTGCGGTGGTTCCTCGGCGCGTTCGAGGGTGACGGCCCCGGCCTGGTGCTCGGCGAGCAGGTGGGTCACCTGGTCGCGCGTGGTCTCCCACACGCGGTCGGCGTCCGCGCCGTCGGCGGTTCGCAGGCGTACGCGCAAGGTGGTGGGTGCCGTCTGGACGAGCTGGAACTGCTCGACGCCCGGCACGTGCAGCGCGGCGCCGAAGACCATGGGGGAGATGCTGACGTGGTCGCCACCGCCGGTGGGGAAGGCGAGCAGCTCGGCGGCGCGGCCCTGCACCCGGATGGCGGGGAGCGGGCTGCCGCAGGGGCAGGCGTCGGGCCGGACGATGACGTTGTCACCGAGGTCGTAACGGAGGATCGGCTGGACCCGGTTGGCGAGGTTGCTGATCAGGACGGTGTGCGAGAGCTGACCCGGTGGGACGGGCCGGTGGTCGGCGTCGACCGGTTCCAGGACGGCCCAGTCGCTGTTGACGTGATACCAGCCGTCCGTGCAGCCGGCGCTCAGGAAGCCGCACTCGGCCGAGGCGTAGGTGGCGCGGACCTTGGCTCCGAACGCGGTGGCGATCCGCTCCCGGGCGTGCGGAGACAGCGTCTCACCGCCCGGGATGACCAGGGAGGGGTGGATGCGCAGGCGGCCCGCTTCCTGTTCGCCGGCGAGCAGGGTGAGCATGCCTGCGAAGCCGGCGACACTGGCGGGGTTGAACCGGTTGAGCTGGTCGACCAGGTCCGCGATCGGCTGGTTGATGGGGAAGATCCGCATCATCCGGCCGAGCCATGGCCTGTCCAACGCCATCCGGGCCGGTCCCGCGACCGTGGCGAAATGGCCGCCGGGCGCGGTGACGATGGCGGTACGGCCCGCGCGGGCGAGGGTCCGGACGACGTCCCCGGCCGACAGCCCTCCACCGGAGCGCAGGCCGAGGCCGGTGTGCACGGTCATGTTCCGGTCGTCCAGCACGAAGAGGCCGCGCAGGCCGCTGGTGCCGGTGGTGGTGACCACCAGGTAGCGGCCGCAGAACGGGTGCCCCACGAGACGCGGGTCGGCCACGAACGCCTCGACCTTCTCGAGAGTCACCTGCCGGTCGGTGACCCAGTCGTCGAAGCGGGCCATCAGCGCCTTCTTGTCGGTGGCCGGAAGCAGCGCCGGGTCGTCGACCTGATCCGGCAGGCCTTCGTACAGTTCGCGGTAGTAGGGCGAGTGGGCGCGGGCGTAGGCCACCGCCTCGGCCAGGCGGGCACGCCGGCGCCGCATGAGCCCCGCGGTGCCCTCCCGCGCGGCGCGTCGTGCGTCGCGGGCCACCTGCCGGATGTTCTCCCTCATGGCGGGCCGATCCTTTCTGCGGTATGCCGCCGGCCTTGTGGGCCGGCCCCGGGTTACGCGCCTTCGGCGTGCGGTCGCGCCGAACGCAGGCCTTGCATGGCGATGTCGACGGCATGCCGCGCCGCCTCCCACAATTCGTCCTGCGACCGGCCGAGCTGAACGCTCGTCCAGCTCGCCTGCTGGATCGCGCCCAGCAGCGCGCCGGTCATCGCCGCGGCGGTGATGGGGTCGAGCCGGTCGGGGAACGCCTTCTGCAACTCGCCGGCGATCCGGTGCTGCAGGTCAAGCATCAGGTAGAGCCCTTTCGCCTGCAGGGCGGGCGTGTTCAGCACAAGACGGGCCGTCGCGGACAGCTCTTCGGGCTCTTTCTGTGGAACCTTGGGCCGGCGGTGGGCGGCGTACTCCTGGATCATCCTCGCCAGCACCTCGCCGGGACCCTCCTCCGGCCGGCGTTCCGCGATCGCCCGGAAGAGCACGTCGAAGTCCCGCTCGCTGCCGACCCACAGAACCTCGTCCTTGCTGCGGAAGTAGTTGGAGAAGGTCTTGGGGTCGACGTCCGCCGCCGCGGCGATCTGCGCCATCGTGGTCTGCTCGTATCCCTGCTCCTCGAACAGCTTGATCGCCACCATGACGATCCGTTGCCGCGTCTCACGCTTCTTCCGCTCCCGCCGCGACTCCTGCATGGACCAGAACATACGCTTACCGAAACTTCCCTGCAACCGGAAAGTTCCATGATCGGGAATTTTGTCCCGGCCGAGATCGGGCTATCCTGAGGCCGCCACTGATCACCTGGTGATCACCGCCTGCTGTTCGCCGCGGCGGCGACGCTTGTCGTTCATGCAGGGCGGTGCCGGCCGGCGCGGGAGGTGAGACGTGCAAGACGACCTGGAGCAGGGCGACCGGGCCCGGGGGCGACGGGTGCGGATGATCGACGTGGCCAACTCGCTGGGGTTGTCCCGGGCCACCGTCTCGCTGGTGATGCGGAACAGCCCGCTGGTGTCGGCGGCGACCCGGAGCGCGGTCCTGGCCGAGGCCGAGCGGCTGGGATACATCTACAACCAGGCCGCCGCGAACCTGCGGACCCAGCGTAACGACCTGGTCGGGCTGGTGATGCCGGACGTGATGAACCCGTTCGTCGCCGAGGTGTCGCTGGGCGTGCAGGAGGTGCTCGGCGAGGTCGGCTTCTTCGTCACGATCGCCAACACGGTCGACCGGCTGGACCTGCAGCGACAGATCCTGCAGTCCCTGGTCGGGCACCGGGCGGCCGGCGTCGTCACCATCCCGGCGCTGACCTCGGCGGCCGACCATTTCGCCGGCATCCGCCGCAGCGGCCTGCCGACGGTGCTGCTGTTGCGGCACATCGACGGTGTCGACCTGCCCTTCGTCGGCACTGACGAGGTGGCCATCGGCCGGCTCGGCGCCGAGCACCTCATCGCCGTGCACGGCTGCCGCCGGGTGGCCTACTTCGGCGGCGACCCGCTGGCCTCGCCGCGGGTGGGCCGGATGCGGGCCTTCCGCGAGGCGGTCGCCGGGGCCGGCGCCGGCTGGGACGCGGCCTGGTCGGAGCCGCTGGAGGCGACCGCGGACGCGGCGCGCCGCCGCGCCGCCGACCTGCTCGCCGCGGGGCCGCCGCCGGACGGGGTGCTGTGCCACAGCGACAACGTGGCCTACGGCCTGGCAAAGGCGCTGCGGCTCGGCACGCCCGACGCGACGCCCTGCGCGGTGCTGGGCATCGACGACCTTCACCAGTCGGCGATGTGGAACCCGTCGATCAGCAGCATCGCCACCGATCCTGTCGAGCTGGGCCGGGTCTGCGGCCGCGTGCTGCTGGCGGAGATGGGGATGCCGGTCGAGGGCGGCCGTACGCCTCCGCCGCCCGAAATCCACGCGCGCGCGTCCTGCGGTTGCCACTGAACTATTCCACCCTTGACCTACCGGTTTTTGTCGATATGGTTGACCCGTCGGTTTAGATCGATCTAAGGTCCATACCGAGTTGATGAGGCCCCATCGGCGCGAGCCCAGGGCCGGCGCACTCGACCGAGGGAGGGGGCACGGATGCCCGCAGCCGTCCGCACTCCCCGTCGCGCGCAGTGGCACCGGCGCGAGGACGGCGTCGGCCGCCTGATGTTGCTGCCGAGCCTGCTGCCCTACCTAGCCTTCGCGCTGCTGCCCATCGGCTGGCTGTTCTGGTTCAGCTTCCAGCGCTGGAACGGGTTCACGGAGCCGCGGTTCACCGGGGCCGCCAACTACGAGCGGATGATCGGCGACGGGCAGTGGTGGCTCGCGGTGCTGAACACGGTGAAGTTCGGGGCCGGCCGGCTGATCATCGAGATCCCGCTGGCACTGGTGCTGGCCTACGTGTTCTTCCGCGGGGTGCGCGCCGGAACCGTCTACCGGACGATCCTGTTCCTGCCGCACGTGTTGTCGCCGGCGATCGTCGGCATCATCTTCGTCTTCCTGCTGCGCGAGACCGGCGGGCCGATCAACCAGCTGCTCGTCGGATCGGGCCTGGTGGAGACGCCGATCCGCTTCCTGGGTGAGGCCGGCAGCGCGCTCGCCAGCCTCATCGGCGTCGGCGTGTGGGCCCACCTCGGGATCAACCTGCTGCTCTTCTTCGCCGGCATGATGACGATCCCGAACGAGCTGCTCGAAAGCGCGTCGCTGGAAGGCGCCGGTCACTGGTCGACGCTGCGCCACATCGTGCTGCCGATGCTGGCCCCGGTGACACGGGTGGTGATCCTGATCTCGATCATCGGTACGCTGCGCAGCTTCGACCTGGTCAAAACGCTCACCGACGGCGGACCGGCCGGCGGCACCGAGGTGATGTTCACCTACCTCTACCGGTTCTTCTTCGAGCCCGAATCGGTGCCGCAGATCGGCTACGCCGCCGCGCTCGGCGTCACCGCGAGCGTGATCGTCGGCATCATCTCCGTGGCCTACCTGCGGATCAGCCGGAGCGGGAGGGCGGCACCATGACCACACCCACCGTCACCGAACCCGCGACCCCGACGGCCGCCCAGCCCGTGCCGTCCGGGCGCCCGCGCCGCATCCGCCCGCTGACCGCGCTGCTGCACGCGGTCCTGATCGCGGCTGCGCTGATCATGCTGTCGCCGCTGGTCTTCGGGCTGTTCGCCTCGGTGTCGCCGCTGGAACAGATCCTCAGCAGGAACGGCGGCCTGCTGCCCAGGGTCTGGGAGTGGGGCACCTACCTCCAGGCCTGGACCACGGCCAGCTTCTCCCGCTATTTCGTCAACAGCGTGATCGTCACGACCCTGGTCGTGGTGCTGGACACGCTCGCCTCCAGCATGACCGGCTACGTGCTGGCGCGGCGCCGGCTCCGCGGCCAGCGATTCCTCGAAGGCCTGTACGTCGGCACCCTGTTCGTCGGCCTGACCACGGCGACGCTCTACCCGCAGTACGTGATCGCCGAGGCGCTGGGCCTGGCCAATCTGCTCGGGATCGCGCTGGTCCAGCTGGCCGGCATCATGCTGGTGCACATCTTCCTGATCAAGGCGTTCGTGCTCGGCCTCGGCACCGAGATGGAGGACGCCGCCCGCGTCGACGGCTGCGGGTTGTTCGGCACCTACTGGCGCATCGCCTTCCCGATGATGCGGCCGATCCTCGCCACCACGGTGATCCTCGGTTTCCAGGCCTCGTGGAACAACTACCAGGTGCCGCTGGTGTTCTCGCTCGCCGCACCCGACCTGCGCACGCTGGTCGTGGGCGTGAGCGCGCTGCAGTACGACGCCGCCGAGGGGATGACGCCGTACAACACGGTGCTGGCCGGCGCGAACATGGCGCTGGTGCCGATCGTGGTGATCTTCATCCTGCTGCAGCGGCACTTCGTGCGCGGCTGGACGGACGGGTCGGTGAAGGGATGACCCTGCTCGCTCCGGACGGCGCCCTGCTGCGCGGCTGGTCCCGCTGGTGGTTCTGGGCCTGGACCAGCTGCTGCTGGCTGCTGTTGAGCCTGCCCGTGATCACCGCCCCCGCGGCCACCCTGTGGCTGGTCGCCCAGCAACGCCGGCAGGCCCGCGGCGAGGCCGCACTCGGGCCCGGCGAGACGCTGCGGTTCCTGGCCCGCCGGCTGCTGCCCGCCCTGCGGCTGGCCGGCTGCCATCTCGGCATCGCCTGCCTGGTGCTCATCGGCCTGCTCGGCCCGTCTCCCGGCGGGCCCTACGGCTGGCTGGTGCTGGTCACCAGCGTGGTGGCCGGGGTGACCTGGGCGCTCGTCGCCCCGTGGTCAGTCGTGATGTTCGAGCGCACCGGCCGTACCGTGGCGGCGCTGCGGATGGCGTACGTGCTGGCGCTGTCGCGGATCGAGCTGGCACTGACCGCGACGGTGGCCATGCTGGTCGCCGCCGTCGCCGGGCCGTTCCTGGCGACCCAGGTGCCGTACGCCGGCCCGCTGCTGGCGATCGCGCTGCCTGCGGCCACGGCCAGTTTCGTGATCATGCTCGGCGATCGGGCCGCCGCGGTCCACGACGTGGTCTCCGCCGGCCGGATCGGGGTCCGGTTCGGTCCCTTCCGGATGAGAAAGGCCCCCTGATGATCGATCCCTCCTTGACCCGCCGCGGACTGTTCGGCACGCTCGCCGCCGGCGCCGCGGGTGTCCTCGTCGGCTGCGGCGGCTCCTCGAGCGGTTCCACCGATCCTGACGAGCTGACCACGATCGTGGTCTGGGACCGGGCGGGCGCGCACGCCAAGGCCCGGCAGGAGTTCTTCCGTACCTGGAACCAGCAGGAGGGCAAGTCTCTCGGCATCGCGGTGCGGTACGAGCCGCAGGCGACGGACAAGTACGAAGAGATCGTCCGGCTCGGCTTCCAGACCAAGAGGGCGCCCGACCTGTTCCACAGCCCGTCGGCGCAGCTGGGCGCGTTCGTCGCGGCCGGGTGGGTGCAGCCGCTGCCGGACCTGGTCGACAAGGCCGTGCTGGACAAGGCCGCGCCCTACCACCAGAAGAACAGCGAGCTGGTCTGGGGCGGCGTGCCGTATGCGGTGCCGACCACCGCGTTCACCAACCGGATGCTGATCAACACCGACCTGTTCGAGAAGGCCGGGCTGGACCCGGACTCGCCGCCCGCGACGTTCTCGGAGGTACGGGAGGCGGCGGCGGTCATCACCAGGAGCGGCAAGGGTGACGCGTTCGGCATGCTGATCCCGATCAAGGCGACCGGGTTCCGGCAGTGGAGCGTCGACATCCTGCTGATGGCGGCCGACCCGGCGCTGGCCCAGTTCGGGCTGTTCAACGCGGCCACGCAGAAGTACGAGTCGGCCAAGTACGCGCCACTGCTCGAGCTCTACCGGAGCATGCTCACCGACAAGACCGCCTACCCGGGCGCCGCGACGCTGACCGGTGACGTCGCCATCAACGCCTTCGGCAAGGGCGAGGCCGGGATGTACGTCACCAGCAGCGCGGTCGTGTCCTCGCTGGCCGATCTCGGCAGCGAGGTCAAGGCGGCCGCGGCCCCGCTGCCGGTGCCGGACGGGCAGAAGCCGGTGCGGTCGCCGATGAACGCCGGTTACCCGTACGCGATCTCGTCGACCACCGGGAACCCGGAGAAGGCCGCCAAGGTGTTCGAGGTGATGGTCGGCGACGGGATGCAGGAGGCGCTGGCCGCGAAGGCGGCGCCGCCGCTGAACGCCGCCGTCTGGGACTCCGCCGCGATCAAGGACAACGCGCTGCTCCAGCAGTTCCGGCCGGCCGAAGGCGACGAGCAGTGGCCGAAGACGCCCGGCGGCCTGCTGCAGGTGGATGGGGAGAGCGTCGATCAGACCGTGGAGAAGCTGCTGCTCGACCCGTCGGCGGCTCTCGGACCGGCGCTCACCGCCATGCAACAGCGCATGCAGGCCGCCTACGACGCCGCGGTGAAGAGCGGCGAGATCGACCCGCGGGAGTTCCAGGCGTGACGGTCCCGAACCTCGTCGTGCTGCTGGCCGACCAGTGGCGGAGCCAGGACCAGGGCTGGCTCGGCGGCGCCCGCGGACGAGCCTCCCAGGTCCGCACACCGCACCTGGACCGGCTGGCGGCCGGCGGCGCCGCGATCGCGGGCGGCTGCTCCAGCTCGCCGGTCTGCGGACCGAGCCGGGGCAGCCTGCTCACCGGCCGCCTGCCCCACCAGCACGGCGTGGTCGCCAACGACCTGCCGCTCTCGCCCCGGCTGGAGACTCTGGGGACGGCGCTGTCCGCCGCCGGGTACCGGACCGGCTGGATCGGCAAGTGGCATCTGGCCGGGCTGCCACGGGACAAGTGGGTGCCGCCCGCCGCGCGGCCGGGAATCGAGCACTGGGCGGGGGTCGACTGCTCGCATGACCACGTCGACGGCCACTACTACGTCGGCGTCGAGAGCCCGACCAGGGTCGACTTCGTCGGATACGAGCCCGAGGTGCAGACCGACCTCGCCTTGGAGTTCCTCGCCGGGCAGGACGCCCCCTTCTTCCTCACGCTGTGCTACAACCCGCCGCACGACCCGTACGACTCGGTGCCGGAGCACCTTCGCACGGGTTACCCGATCGAGCGGATGACGGTGCCGCCGAACACGCCAGACGGCGACGAGCAGCGCGAGGTGCAGCGGCTCTACTGGAGCGCGATCACGGCGGTGGACGCGCAGATCGGCCGGGTCGTGGCGGAGCTGGACCGGCTCGGGCTGCGCGAGAACACGATCGTCGTGGTCACCTCCGACCACGGCGACATGCTCGGAGCCCACGGCCTGCGGGCCAAGCAGAGCCCGTACGCGGAGGCCGTCAGGGTGCCGATGGTGATCAGCGGGCCAGGCGTTCCCGCCGGCCGCCCGGCCGGCCTGCTCGGCCTGGTCGATCTCGCTCCGACCCTGCTCGGACTGCTCGGGCTGCCGCCGATCGGGGTGTACGGCCGCGACCTGAGCGATCGGCTCAGAGCCGGCGCCTCCCTGCGCACGGAGCTGCTGATCGGCAACTGGGTCAGCTTCGACAACGGCTACGACCAGGGCATCGGCGAGTGGCGGGGCTTCGTCACCGACGAGCTGACCTACGCGCGTACCGTCGACGGCCGGCCCTGGCTGCTGTTCGACGACCGCGCCGATCCCTGGCAGCTGAACAACCTGGCCGGCGACCCGGCGGCGGCCGGCCGGGTCGCCGCGGCCGACGACCGCCTGTCGGCGCTGCTGGCGGAGTCCGGGGACACGTTCTGGCCGGCTGACCGGTTGCTGACCGAGCTGGGCCTGGTCGATGACTGGAACGCCCGCGAGATCTCCCTGCGGGGCGACAAGGCCCGGCTGCTGCCGACTCTGTGAGGAGAGACCCGTTCATGCCCACCCGCCCGAACGTGCTGTTCGTGATGACCGACCAGCAGCGGTTCGACACCATCGCGGCGCTCGGCAACCCCCATGTCGCGACGCCCCATCTCGATCGGCTGGCGGCCCGCGGGACCGTCTTCGACAACGCGTACTCCACTTCCCCGGTCTGCGTCCCGGCCCGCTACACGCTGCGCAGCGGATGCGAACCGACCAGGACCGGGGTGTACGACAACACCGTCCCCGACGGGGGACACGCCGCGATCCGGGAACGCTGCGGCCCGTACCTGGCCGATGCGATGGGCCTGCGCGGGTACCGCACCTGGGGCGTCGGCAAGTTCCACACCGAGCCGTGGGACGCGCCGGTCGGTTACGAGGTGCAGCGGCACAGCGAGGAGTTCTACGGCAGCCCCGAGCAGCGCGCAGGGGACGCGTACGCGTCGTGGATCGCGACGGAACACCCTGAGTACGACTGGATCGAGGCACTGATGGGGGAGCGGACCGACATGTACTACATGCCGCAGCTCAGCCCCTTGCCGGCCGACTGCACCGTCGAGTCGTGGGCCACGCGGGAGGCGATCGAGCTGATGGCCGCCGACGACGACCGGCCCTGGTTCGGATTCGTGTCCTACATCGGCCCGCACCCCCCGTTCGCGCCGCCGCTGCCGTACAACCGGATGTACGACCCCGACCAGATGCCCGACCCTGTGTGCGGCGATCGTGCCATTGACCATCTCGACCAGCACATCCCCTGGATGAACCACCTGGTCTACGCCGAAGACGTCGACCCGCACCGCGCCCGGACGCTGAAGGCCCGCTATTACGGCGAGATCAGCTACATCGACGGCTGCGTCGGCGACCTGCTCGATGCGGTGGAGCGAAGACCGGACGCCGACAACACCCTGATCTGCTTCTACGCCGACCACGGCGACCTGCTCGGTGACCATCACGGCTGGCAGAAGGAGAGCTTCTTCGAAGCGTCAGCCCGGGTCCCGTTCCTGATCTCCTGGCCGGAGCGGATCGCGCCCGGTGACCGCCGATCGGAGCCGGTCTGCCTGACCGACCTGTTCGGCCTGGCCACCTCCGCCGCGGGGCAGCCGGAGCTGCGGCAGGGGAGTGACCTGTTCGGCCTGCTGGCCGGTACGGCGCCGCCCAGGGAGACGCTCTTCGGCTACCACGGGCGGCCCGGCACCCGGCGGTTCAAGGCGATGGTCCGCCAGGATCACCTGAAGCTGATCTGGCTGGCCAACGGCGGGCACCGGCTGCTGTTCGATCTCGCGGCCGACCCGCACGAGCTCAAGCCGGTGCAGGCGGAACGGCCGGAAGACGCCGACCGGCTGACCGCGCTGCTGGCCGCGCAACTCCGGTCCGAGGGCGTGGCCGAGGCCTTCGACCGCGAAACCCTCGGCCGGGACCTGCGGACCTTCCCGTACGAGGAATGGCCGCTGACGAGGATCCACCAGTTCGACCTGTCGCGAGGGGTCACCGGCTACGGCGCCGCCGGGTAACCGGATGGCGGTCCGTCCGGCGGGATGCGACCATCGGCGGGTGGACGCATGTGTCTTCTGCGAGATCGTCGCCGGGCGGGCTCCCGCCTACCGGGTGATGGAGGACGAGCACGCGGTCGCGTTCCTGGACATCGCCCCCGCCGCGCCTGGTCACACGCTGGTCGTGCCGCGCGGGCATGCGCGGGATGTGTGGGAGCTGCCCGAGGACGCCTGCGCCGAGGTCGCCCGGCTGGTGCATCGGGTGAGCGCGCTGCTGCGGGTGGCGCTGGCCCCCGACGGACTGTCGGTCACCCACGCCACGGGGGAGGCGGCCGGGCAGGACGTCTTCCACTTCCACGCGCACGTCGTCCCGCGGTGGCGGGGCGACGACGTGAGGCTGATGTGGAAGACCCGGCGAGCTTCGTCTCAGGAGCTGCACGAGGTGCTGGAGCGGGTGACCGCGGCCAGGTGAGCGGTGAAGCGATCTTCGGCGTGCGGGTGGGCGGTCACCGGCGTCACCTCACCTCAGGAACTCCCGCGCGCCCCGCAGGCGGGTCCTGAGCCGCCGCTGGGTCATGCCGCACTCCAGGCGCACGTCCACCGGGCCGGGCACGCCGGCGTCCGCTCTCCGGGCAGAGGGCAGCCGGTCGGCGTCGAGGCCGTCGCGCCGGGCGATGAGCCGCCCCAGCTCGTACCGGCTCACCGCGTCGGCCCCGGCGACGTGGTGGATGCCGTGGTGGCCGGAGACGGCGAGTTCGAGCAGCGCCGCGGCGAGATCGGCGACGTGCACGGGGCATCGTACGTCGTCGGTGAACAGCGCTCCTCTCGCCCTGCCGGTGGCCAGGGCGTGCACCAGCGCCTCGTGCGCAGAACCGCCGCCACCGATGATCAGGGAGGTCCTGGCCGTCACCGCGGCAGGCGCGATCGCGTGCACGGCGGTCTCGGCGGCGGCTTTGGCGGCGCCGTACGGGGTGATGGGGTCGGGGGCGCACGTCTCGTCGTAACGGATGGCGGCGCCGGAGAAGACCGCGTCGCTGGACACCTGGACCAGGCGCGCACCTGCCGCGGCGGCGGCCAGGGCCACGTGCACGGCTCCCGTCGCCGTGGTCGCCCAGTCCGTCTGCCGGAAGGCGGCGTTGATCACGACCTCTGGCCGGCGTGCCGAGATCAGCGCCCCGACGTCGTCCCGCCGGCGCACGTCGAGCGGCGACCACGCGACACCTTCCGTCTCTCCCGGCCGGGAGAGGTAGGTCGCGGCCACCTCGTGTCCGGCCGTCGAACACTGCCTGGCGAGTTCGCCGCCGAGCAGGCCGCTGCCGCCGACGATGAGGACCCTCATAGCGGGCCACCACAAGAGACCGTCATTGGGGCGGTCAGTGGTGCTCGGCGTAGTGGCGCGCGAGCAGGTCCTCGCCCCAGTCGTTGCGCAGGTCGCGCCACACGGAGTGGATGTGGTTGGCGTCGTCCTGGGTGTTGTCGTACTCGAGGAGAAACGTGGGCCCGGCGACGCAGTAGTAGTGGCCCTGCCCGCGCTCGTCGGACCCCATCCACGCGAACGTCACCTTGTCGAGCCCGGCGTCGAGCACGTCGCGCCAGCAGGTCTCGCCGTACCAGCCCGGGGCACGGTCGAAATAGCGGCGGATCAGCCGTTCGAGCAGTTCCTTGGACGACGTGGACATGTCGGCGCAGGGCAGCCCGTGGGGGATGAGGCCGGGATCGGCCGCGGGGTCGTTGCGGGTGAGGACGTCGTCCGGGGCCGCCTGGCTGGTGACCGCGATCGAGCGCTGGTGCGGCGCGAGGTCGGCGAGCAGCGCCCGGCCCAGCTCCTCCTCCTCGGCGAGCAGCCGCAGACCCCGCTGCGGCCCGGACAGGACCATGGCCGGTTCTGCGCCGAGGAAGCTCGGCGTGACGGCGACCGCGTCGCCGGCGACCGTGATGTGCACCGCGAGGTGGTGGCCGTTGACCCGCCACGTCCACGGGTCCACTCCTCCCGGGTCGCCGAAGACCCGGAACCAGTAGCGGTCGCCGTCGATCTGGTCGACGCCGGTCGCCAGCCGGCGCCGGACGCGTTCGAGCTCGATGACGCCTCTCGCCGTGCGCGCGCCGGCCACGCCGCAGCCGGCGTCGAGCAGGGCGAGTGCCAGCTCCTGCTGCCCGGAGGTCATCTCGGCCAGCGGCAGCCCCGGACGGGGACCCGGCAGATAGGACCACTCGGTGCGCTCGGGCGAGCCGAACGCCGCCGTCGCCGCGGCCCTCCGCTCGGTGTCGAGCGAGCCGAGGAAGCGCAGCACCGCCTGGCGCATCGTATGGACGTCATGGGAACTCATGGAAGCTTCCTTAACGGGAGGAGGGAGTCGTGAAGGTCAGAACACGGGCTCTGACGCCACGAACCGCAACATCCTGCAATCTAAACGACAGCAAGGTGGTACGGATCGCCGATCGTCCCGTTCAGCCGGCCCGCGCGGCGTGGATCGCGCTGAACGCCAGGAGAGGGGCGGCGGTCCGTCCCGGATCCTCCATGATGGGCGTGTGCCCGAGACCGGGCAGCATCTCGACCCTCGCTCCGGGGACGACGCGGTAGCCGGCGGCGGATGAGGACCGCCATCGACGATCGTCCTCGCCGAAGATCACCAGCAGCGGCTTGCCGAGCACCCTCAGCCGATCCGGCAGCGCCCGCTCCTCCAGGTAGGCGCGGGTGGCCTGCATCGTCGTGGTGAACGTGTGGTAGGTCATGCTGCGCACCTCGTCCAGGAACTCGTCGGGGATCCGGTAGCCCGCGCGGCTGAAGGCAGGGCCCGCCAGCCGGCGGACCTGCTCGTTGGCCGGCGGCCACTGAGAGGGCCCGATCGCGGCCGTCTCCGGGGCTATGAAGGCGTCCAGGCTCGGGCCGGTGTTGATGAGCGCGAGCGCGCTCACCAGGTCGGGCCGCTCCTCGGTGAGGGCGGTGGCGACCGCGCCGCCGCTGGAATGGCCGGCGACCAGGGCACGCCTGACGCCGAGCCGGTCCAGTGCCGCGCCGACCCGGCGCCCCTGCTCCGGGAGCGCGTAGCTGCGGTCGGCGGGTTTGGCTGACCGGCCGTGCCCGAGCAGGTCGATCCGGATGACGCGATGAGCTCCGGTCAGCATCGGAACCAGCGCGTCCCACGAGCGGGCCGAGGACGCGGACCCATGGATGAGCAGCAGCGCGGGTGCGTCGCGGGGGCCGTCCTGGCACACGTGGATGTCGCCGTCGTCCAGTGACAGCGTCGTGTTCTCTGTGGCCTCAGCGTGCGTGCCGTCAGGAATCGTCATGGTGTCACTGTGGCCGCCGGCGCGCACCGGTGGATTGGACGAATGTTCCCCTCGGCCGGCTTGCCTAGCATGGAAACATGCGGACGTTCGTCCACGGTGCGGCGGTGTGGGGCGTCGCGTGCCCACGGAGGCCCAGCCGGGTGGCGGGTGTCACCATGGCCGGGTTCCGGGTCCGTGACCTGAGCGCGCTGCGCATGATCCCGCACCCGGCCGTGACCCTGATCGTGGAGTTCGGCGCCGGTTCGCCCGTGGTGGACCATGCCGCCGGGCGGCTGCGGGGCAGCGTCGCAGCCGGGCCGGGGATCGGGGCGGGAGGCGCGGTCTGGGCGTCGGGCGAGAACGTGGAGTGCGTGCAGGTGCGCCTGTCCCCGGTGATCGCACGCGCGGTTCTGGGCGTCTCCCCGGCCGACCTCGACGGCGTCGTGGTGGCCCTCGATGACCTGTGGGGCCGGGAGGCGTCGCGGATCCGCGAGCGGCTGGGCGAGGTCTCGTCGTGGCAGTATCGTTTCGCGCTGACGGACGCGATGCTCGCCAGCCGGCGTGCCGCGGGGCCGCCGGTGGACCCTGAGGTGGCCTGGGCCTGGAGGCGGATCGCCGGCGACCGCGGCCGGACCCGGATCGACGGGCTCGCGGCGGAGGTCGGATGGAGCCGCAAGCGCCTGTGGTCCCGGTTCCGGTCGCAGCTCGGCCTGCCGCCCAAACGCGCCGCGAAGCTGGTCCGCTTCGACCATGCCGCCCATCGCCTGGTGGCGGGCGAAGACGCCGCCCGAGTAGCGGCCGACGTCGGCTACGCCGACCAGTCCCACCTGCACCGGGACGTCGTGGCGTTCACCGGGGTGACTCCCGCGACCGTGGCCGGCGAGCCGTTTCTGGCGGTCGACGACCTGGCATGGAGCGGCCACGTCTCCGGGGATCTCGGGCTCGGGCGCCGGCCGTCGCGGTGATCTGCGGCTCACACGTCTTCGATGGCCGTCTCGTTGGCCTGCTCGGCACGCTTGTGGTTGCCCGAGTGCTCGATGATGCCGTCGGCCAGACGGTGCAACTGCTCGATGAGGGATGCGTACGCCTCCGGCATCGTGCCCAGCAGGTCCGTGTATTCGGCGTCGAACCCGGCGCTGGGTTCCGCGGCGTCGCCCACCGGGTGCCGGCCGGCGATGGTGAGCGTCTGCTTGGTGAGGTCGTCGAGATTTTTCACCACATCCTGGACCGCCTCCGAGGCGGCTCTGAGGCTGGTGTGGTGAACTTCCTGATCATGCGGTTGATCCCCATGCGCGTAAGCCACCTCCGAAACCCTAGCCTTTCGTCAAGGCGTATGTCCGGACAAATCACCACTTAGGCACGAGGATGTCGCTCACTGGCTTGAGGAACCGGCGGCTCCACTCCCCGCCGAACTGCTCTTCATAGCCGGCCGACCGCGCCCACGCGCGAAGCGCCTCGCGACCGGCCTCGTCTCCGACCCGCTGCGCCTCATCAGCGGACAGCGGGGGCTGGCCTCGCCGCTCCCGCACGGTGTTCTCTTCATAGACGGCATCCTGGTACGCCCATCCGTATTCGCCCTCGTGCACCAGTTGCTCCCCGCGGGCGGCTGCCAGCTGCCTTCGCATCTCGTACGCCTTCACCTGCCCATCGACTTCCTCCTCGATGGCCGCCCTGATGTATTCTTCCCGCCCCATGCCGACCGGGTTCGGCTTGCCCTCGTTACGCGCATGGTTCACCTCGTGGACGAACGTCTCGGCGAGTTCTTCGGGTGTCTGGCCGGAAACGCCGATGAGCAACAGGTTCAGGTCGTCCTGGTAGGACCCGAGGACACCGTCGAGCCCGCCCGGCTTGTAGACCACGGTGACGCCGTGCTCCTTCACCCAGTCGAGGGCTTCCCTGCCCGCGGGCGTCTCGCGAAGCACCTCCTCGGTACGCCGCCGTGCCTCCTCGTCCGACCGCATCAGCCCGGCTCCGCCCATGTAGATTGCGATCGCCGGCTGGAGCACCGGAGCCGCGTACAGGGGGAGCAACGCATAGGCGAGCGCCCTGGCTCTGTGCAGGGTGTCGCGGACGACCGACGCCACGTGCTCGCCGAACTTCTTTCTCATCTGCGCCAGCGCGCGACGCGCTCCCGCGACCCGTGCCTGCCGGATGTACGCGCTGGCCGGACCGGCCGCGAGGGCGGCGAGCAGCGAGACCGCCAGGATCGCCACGGCATAGGTGACGTATGCCTTCCACATCACCCGGAGGATCACGATCGTCAACGTCCCGAGGCCGGTGAGCAACGCGCCCTGGCTTGCCCCCGTAAGCCGGTGTCCCGGCCCGTTCTCGCCCTCCCAGTGGGCCTGGAATGCCGCGACGTCGCCGCCCTTGTTGACCGTCCACGCGTGCCGCGCGGCCGACTCGGTCTCGGCGGAAGCCGTACGCAGTCCGAGGCCGAGGTCGATCCACGCACGAGCGGACCTGATGCGTTGCTCTTCGTCCGGCGAGCCGAGCGGCGCCACATCTTTCACGAGATTATGCACATTTACCAGATGCGGCGGGAGTTCCACGATCTCAATCCTCACAACGGGCCCTGGCCGCAGCCGACTGCCCATGGCCGGGCGGAAGGGTCCGCATAGTAGCCGATCTACCTTGCGGTCGTCGACACGGGCCGGCTGCCCGGCGCAGGTCCGAGGTCAGACGGGACGGTGCTCGTCCGGCGCCTCACGGCCAGTGGTGGCGCCAGGTGGCGCAGAGCGGCCTGGGACGGCGAACCGATGACGGCGGTGAAGACGTCCAGGCGCAGGGGCTGGTCGTCCGGCAGGGGCAGCAACTCGCCGTGCAACTCGATGAGCCCTGCCTCCGGATGCTCCAGCCGGTAGACGCGGGAGGTCACCCCGGCGACGTGCTGGGCGTTCCAGAGCGAGTCGAACTCGGCGCTGGCCTCGCGCATCTGCCTGATGTGGGACGTCAGCGCGGCGTCGTCGGGATAGCGCGCGACCAGCGTGCGCAAGTGCGCGACCGCATCCCGGGCGACCCGGGGCAGATGATCGCCGTACATGCGCCGGAAGTCCGGGTCCAGGAAGAGGAAGTGGCTCATGGTACGACGGTCCCGAGGAATGGCCGCGAAGTCGGCGAACACGGCGGCGCCGAGCCGGTTCCAGGCCAGCACGGTGGTGTCGATGTCGAGGACGAGCGCCGGGATGTTGTCCAGCGAGGCAAGAAGCTGGCGTAGTCCCTGGCGGATCAAGGGCGTCTCCCGGGGCGGGGCGGGTGCGGGGCTGAAGCCGGGGTGGACGCGGCGGTGCAGGTACAGGCGTTCGTCCTCGGTCAGGCGGAGGGCGCGGGCGATCGCGTCGAGCACGGCGGCCGACACGTTCTGGGTGTTCCCCTGCTCCAGCCGTGTGTAGTGGGCGACGCTCACCCCGGCGAGCGCGGCCAGCTCCTCGCGGCGCAACCCGGGCACGCGCCGCCGCTCGCCCGACTCGGGCAGGCCGACGTCCGTTGGCCTCAGCCGGGCCCGCCGCGACCGCATGAACGCCGCGAGCTCCTTGTCTTTCCGCATGTGCGGACATGTTAGCGAGGAAGGTGGTCAATCTTTGCGTAGGCAGGACTGAGGGCTGGATGGGGGGCCTGGGGTGCTCAAGGCTGGTGCCGGGCGGACCAAAGGCCGTCCACGAACCTTGGAGGAACGCCGATGACCTCACCATCGATCCTTTCCGAGCGTGCGCCCGATGCCACAGGCGCGGCTCAGCGCCGCCGCAACAGGCTGATCCTCATGCTGCCGGCGCTTGGCAGCATCATCACCGCGATCGACAACAACATCGTCTATGTCGCGCTCCCGGCGATCGGGCACGAGCTGGGTTTCTCGGCGCAGACGCTGCAGTGGGTGGTCAGCGCCTATGCCGTGATCTACGGCGGCTTCCTGCTGTTGGGCGGGCGGATGTCCGACCTGCTCGGACGGCGCCGCATGTTCCTGCTCGGGCTCGGGCTGTTCGCGGTCGCCTCACTGGTGGGCGGGCTGGCCAACGCACCAGAGCTGCTGATCGCCGCCCGTGCCGTGCAGGGCCTGGGCGGCGCCGTGCTGTTCCCGGCCACGCTGGCGCTGGTGACATCCGGTTTCACCGAGGGGAGCGAGCGCAACCGGGCGCTGTCGGTGTGGGCGGGCGCCGGGGCATCGGGCCTGGTGCTCGGTTCCCTGCTGGGCGGGGTGCTGACCCAGACGTTCGGCTGGGAGGCGGTCTTCTACGTCAACGTGCCGATCGCCGTCGCCGGCATCGTGCTGGCGTTGCTGCTGCTGCCGGTCGACGAACGCCGCCGGGAACGCGCCCGCGTCGACTATCCGGGCGCGCTGTCTGCGACCGGCGGCGTGACCTTGCTGGTGCTGGCCCTCGTCCAAGGGCCGGAGATCGGCTGGGGATCGCCGGCCATCCTCTCCGCCGCCATTGTCGGCGTGCTGCTGCTGGCCGCCTTCGTCGTGATCCAGGCGCGGACCGATGAGCCGCTGATGCCGCCGCGGCTGCTGCGCCACCGCAACCTGGCCGTCGGTGTCCTTCTGACGTTCGCCTTCGCGGCCACTTTCCTGCCCCAGCTGTACTTCGCGACCGTCTACTTCCAGTCGGTGCACGGCTACGACGCGCTGCGGACCGGGGCGGCCTTCCTGGTGCCGATGGCCGGAGCCATGGTGGGCTCCTCCCAGGGGGCGCGGCTGACCGCGCGTCTCGGAAACCGGCGGACCCTGCTGCTCGGGCTGGCGCTGGGCACGGCCGGGGCGGCCTGGTTCGGCCTGGCCATGTCGGTGACCGGGACCTACCTGGCGGTGGCGGCCGGGCTGCTGCTGGTCGGGCTGGGCCAGGGCACGGTCTACAGTGCCGTGTTCGCCGCCGCCTCGGTCGGGGTTCCCGGGCACGACCAGGGTGTGGCGTCCGGGATGGCTTCCACCGGGCTCCAGGTGGGCAGCGCGGTGGGGCTGGCCGTCCTGGTGGCGCTGGCGAACGCCGGCAGGGACGGATTGGCGGGGCAGGCACTCCGTGTGGCCATCACAGACGGGCTGCGTACTGCCGTGTTCATCGCCGCTGCCGGAATGGCGGCGTCCATGCTGATCGCGCTCGGTTTCCGCGAAGAAGGAGCCCGCCGCGTCACGGCGTAGGCCGGACGCGTTCCTTTCGCACGAGATGACCAAACGAAAGCAGAGGAGAGCAGCGTGATGTCCCAGAGCGGTAGTGCTGCGGCGCTGGAGTGGGTGGCGGCCTTTCGATCCGGGGTGATCAGCCCTTTTGAGCAGATCCAGCTGGCGCCGCCACGCGGTTTCCGCGACCAGACGGTGCGGCAGACGCTGGTGCCGGCCGGAGGCGGCGAGCATGTGCGCGTCCGGTTGACCAACCGCTATGGTCGCGTGCCGCTGACGCTCGGCGCAGTACGCGTCGCGCTGCGCGAGACCAGCGATGAGATCGTGCCGGAGACCGAACGTGAGGTGCGGTTCGGAGGTGTCGGTGAGGTGTCGATCCCGCCGGGCGGCGACGTGGTCAGCGATCCGGTGGACCTGCCCGTCGAGGCGGGCACCCCGTTGTCGCTGAGCCTGTACCTGCCGGGCGAGACGGCGCTCGCCACGTTCTCCCATCAGCCGATGGAGATGGCGTACGTGGCAGAGGGCGACCAGGTGAGCGCCCCGGCGCTGCCCGAGGCCGAAGAGATCGCAGCCCGCTTCTACGTCTCTGGTCTGGACGTGCTGGCACCGGAGGGCACGGCGATCGCGGTGGCGTTCGGTGACTCCTGGTTCGAGGGAGTGGGCACCACGATGGGCGCCAACCGACGGTCGGTGGACGCGCTGAACGCCCGACTGGAGCGCGGCTGGGTGGTCAACCAGGGCATCGCGGGCAACAGGCTGCTGGTCGACGAGGTCGGCGAGCACGCCTTGGCACGTCTGGAGCGCGATGCTCTGTCGGTGCCGGGAGTAACCCATGTGCTGCTGTGCTTCGGCATCAACGACCTGGGCCTGCCGGGCATGGCCGGGCAGGCCGCTGCTGCGGCCGAAGACCTGATCGCCGGGTTCACCGAGCTGGCCCGGCGCGTCCGCGGCAGGGGGTTGACGAGCCTGGTCAGCACCATCGGCCCGTTCGCCGGGGCGACCTATCCAGGGATCAGCACGCCGGAGGGGCTGGCCGCGCGCCGGCGAGTGAACCAGTGGATCCGGACCGGCGGCGTGTTCGACGGGATCTTCGATGTCGCGCACGCCGTACAGGATCCGGCGAATCCAGACTTCATCCGGCCGGACTTCGACAGCGGGGACGGCATGCACCTCAACGACGCCGGCGCGCGCGCCATGGCCGAGGCGGTGGACCTGGCTACGCTGCTCCTGTGACCGGTGTCAGAGGAGACAGCCCGGTGCGAGCGCGTGGTCGGTGAGGACGTCCACCTGGAGCGCCGGTCGGCGACATCCCCCGTGCTCCCTGCTTCCCAGGCGGGTGGTTAAGCGCCTGGCCCGGGGTCCCATCCGGTGTGATCGGCTCTGGCAGGAATGGGGTTTCGCTCGTTACCCATACGCAAGGATCCGGTGCGGCAAGGCAAAGATCGAGGACAGGCGTGCGGTGTCCGGAACTCCTTTCTCGCGATGCTGCGGATCGATGAGGAACGATCGAATGCCGAATTGTGTGGGGCCGTGGTAATCCGCGAGATAGCTGTCTCCGACGAAGACGGCTTCACTGGCGTCGATCTTCAAGGTTCGAAGGGCGGTGGCGTAGATTTCGGTGTGCGGTTTGCGCCAGCCAACCTGCAGTGATGTGATCACGGCGTCAAAGAGGTGGCTGATGCCCATGGTTTCCAGATGGCTTGCGATGAGGTAGGGGTCTTGGGTGTTGCTGACGATGGCCAGCTTGTGGCGGATAGCCAGGCTGTCCACCAACGCATCGAGACCGGGCAGGTGGTAGACGCCTCGATCCCACTCCAACAGATAGGTCTCGATCAGCAGATCCACTTCAGCGGTCACGGAATCTCGTTTGAGGACCTCATTCAGAAAGACCTTGCCGATGTCCGTCATACCATATTCGCGATGATCGATTTCGCTGAGCTTGTTGAACTGCTGGGTAACCTTCGACCAAGTCGTAAGGAATTCCTGATATGATATGGACGCGCCAAACGATTGCAGGACGCGATAAGATTGCCGGAAATCTTGCGGAGCAGGAGAAGTTCCGACAAGGGTCCCGAAGAAATCGAAGAGCAAGGCTTTGGGCGCAGCGTCACTGATCACCAGGCTATCGTAGTTGCCGGATCGACCGTGATGATTTCGTGCCACTGAAGCTATTCCGACGGCTTCGCGCAACTGTCGGCGACGATATCGGCGAAGGCCCTGGCGAGCGGAGGAAGCGCGTCCCAACGGCGTACCGCCCAGCCGACGGACAGAGGCTGCAGCGCCGAAATGGGGATGAGCCGCAGCGCCGTACGGTCGCCGGAGGCAAGCAAGTTCGGCAGGGCGGGTACGACGGCGTGGCCCAGTCCGAGTTCGGCCAGCAACAGGGCCGTGTCCCAATCGGCCACGCTCGTGTCCGAGCCGACGTTGACGCCCAGCTTGGCGAAGGCGGTGTCCAACTGAGCGCCGGAAGCGGAGTCCGGCGGCAGCCGGATGAAACGGATGCCCGTGAGGTCCGCCACGTCGATGCAGGACCGGGTGGCAAGCGGGTCATCGAGCCGTGCGGCGAGCATCCAGGGCAGATCGAGGACGGCCCGTTGCTCGACGCCACGCACCGGTCCGCCGATGGTGATCCAGGCCAGGTCGAGATCGCTGGACAGGAGGGCGTCGAAGCATCTGCGGCTGGAGGTCTCGGTCTGAAATTCCAGGCTCACTTTGGGGTAGCGTCGGCGGAAGGAGACGATCGCCCCGGCCATGAAGTGCCGTACGGTGGTGCCGCCGGTCGTGATCCGCACGGAGCCGTTCGTGCCGTTCACAAGGTCTCCGAGGTGGCGCAGCGCAAGATCGAGTCCCGCGATCCCACCGGCGGCTGCGTCGCACAGGATGCGTCCGGCCTGCGTGGGCACGACCCCGCGAGGTCGGCGCTCCAGCAGGCTCACGCCGGTCTCCCGCTCCAGCCGCTTGACGTGCTGGCTCACTGCCGACTGTGTACGGGACAGGTCCCTGGCCACGGCGCTCAGGCTCCCCGCCTGGCACACGGCTACGAACACGCGCAGGTCATCCAGAGTCACGTCCCCCAAGCTATACCTTCGCTATAGCGAGCAATGCCAAGGATTGACTAGGCCTTCACGCGTCTCGAAGATTGGTGGCGGGCTCATGCGGCAGCTCGTCCGGCGTTTGCCCGAGGATCCGGACTCGCCGGGGTGCGCCCGGGCAGATGCCGGCCGATCAAGTTCCCGAAAGGAACACCAAAACATGCTTTCTCCGTCCGCCGCGGCTGTCACCTTCCTGCGCCAGTTCGGCGCCGACGACATCGCCCATCCGGGCGGCACCCTCCTGGCTCATCTCGAGCGTGTGCGGACCCAGCTCGTTACCTGGAATGCCCGCCCCGCGCTCCAGCTCGCAGGCCTGTGCCACGCGTTCTACGGCACCGACGGCTTCCCCAGGGCGCTGCTGCCACTCGACCGCCGCGCGGACCTCGTAGCGATGATCGGCACCGAGGCCGAGGCCATCGTGTACCTTTACGCCTCATGTGGCCGGAAGGCCACCTACCCAACCCTCGCGCAGCCCGACGGTGCTTTCCATGATCGGTTCACCGGCCGGGTTCACACCCCGGGCCCGCAGGCGCGCCGGGACTTCGCCGAGCTGTCCGCCGCCAACGAACTCGACATCGCGCGCGCCGACTCCGCCTTTCGGGAGAGATGGGGCCCCGAACTGCTCACCTTGTTCACGCGGGTGCGCGACTTGCTCAGCGACGAGGCCTGGCTCGACTGCCGCACCCTTCTCGCCGCGCCCGCCCCTGACGAACGAGCTCAGCGCACGATCTGAACGTCCGTTCGGAATAGCCTTGCATGTGGGTTGGTCTTGTCTCCTCCATATCGGCTGTGGCGCATGTCGGCGCGTTACTCGATGTGGGCCGTGACAAGCGGGCGTCACGCGCGAGCGCCCGGGTGGGGGCGCGTCCACCCTTCCGAGGCGGTCACCTGGCGACCCCGCGGGGGTGCGGGTTCGACGGGGCGGCCCTCGTACGGTGTCGAGAGCACGACGTGGGAGTTCATCTCGCCGTGCTCGCCGAGCCGTTCGAGCAGCCCCTCCAGGTGCGGCATCGAGGCGACCCGCACCTTGAGCATCGTGCACCAGTTGCCGCTCAGCTTGTGCACCTCGGTGACCTCGGGCAGGTCCTCGGCGGCCGTGGTCTTGAGCAGGCAGCGGCCGTGCGCGCAGCGCATCTGGACGAAGGCCGTCAGGGGCTGCCCGGCGCGGGACGGGTCGATGCGCGCCTGGTAGCCGGTGATCACTCCTGACTCCTCGAGCCGGCGTACGCGTTCCGCCACGGCGGGTGCGGAGAGGTTGACGCGCTGGGCGAGCTTGTTGAAGGAGAGCCGGCCGTCCCGCTGGAGTTCGCCGATGATGCGCCAGTCCGTCCGATCCATCTGCAAAGCCTCGCATGCCTGATTCCTTATGAACCAGTGGTCCATGGCGTCGAACTCCGGTGTTTGCCCATTCACCGGCGGGTTCGGCGTTCCTATCGTGAAGGCCATGGTTGTTGAGGTGCGGGCGGGCGGCGTGACCCGCAGGCGGCCGATGGCGGCACTGTGCTCGGGGACCGCCCTGATGAACGCGGCGATGGCGGTCGCGAGCGCGGCGGGCACGCTGGTCGCGGGGGACCGGCTCGGAGCGGGCTGGGCCGGCGTGCCGGTTACGGCGGGCATCGTCGGGACCGGTGCGGGGGCGCTGGTGCTGACCCGGCTGACGGACCGGGCGGGCCGGCGCGCGGCCCTGGTGACCGGCTACGTCGCGGCGGCGGCAGGAGCCTGCCTGGCGGTCGCCGGGGTCGTGGCGGGCGACATGATCGGCCTGACCGCCGGGATGCTCCTGCTCGGGCTGGGCAACGCCGGGGCGCAGCTGTCACGGTACGCCGCCGCGGAGCTGCATCCGGCGGCGCGGCGGGGGTTCGCCATCGGGGTCGTGGTGTGGTCGGCCGCCATCGGAGCGGTCGGTGGCCCGCTGCTGCTCGACGTGTCCGGTGACACGGCCGCCGCGATGGGGTTCACGTCGCTGGCGGGCCCCTTCCTGCTGGCGTCGCTCGCCTGCGCCGCGGCCGCGCTCGCCTCCGTCGCGGCGCCCTCGCGGCCGGGTCGCCGCGACGGCGCACGGCCCTCGCGGGCGCGGGAGGCCATCGCGCCGCGCGTGTCCCTGCGGGCGCTCGCCCGTACGCCGGCCGCGCGGTCCGCGCTGGTCGTCATGGTGTCGGCGCAGGTCGTGATGGTCGCGGTGATGACGGCCGCGCCGCTGGAGATGCACCTGCACGGCGACGGGCTCGGGGCGGTCGGGGCCACGCTGTCCGCGCACACGCTGGGCATGTTCGCGCTGTCGCCGGTGACGGGCCGCCTGTTCGACCGTTTCGGAGCCCGGCCGGTGATGCTCGGCGGGCTGCTCCTGCTGGCCTTCTCGGCGGGGACGGCCGCCTTCGCTCCGGTACGTCCCGTGGGGTTGTTCCTGCTGGGCTACGCCTGGAACCTGTGTTTCGTCGGCGGCAGCGGCCGGCTCGCCCGGGACCTGCCCGATGCCGAACGGCTGCACGTCGAGGGCGCTGTCGACGCCGCCGTCTGGACCGTCGCGGCGGTTGCCGGACTCCTGTCCACCGTGATCATGTCGGCGGGCGGGTACGGTGCTCTCACCGTGACGACCTGCGCCATCGCCGTCCTGGCGACGTTCGCCCAGGTCCGCCTGCGAGGGAGCGGCTGAAGCCGGCCGCGTACGGGTGGCGCGGGGGCGGGTTCTCATGGAGTTCTCAGGCGGACTTTGTAGCACTTTCGCCTGAAATTTATGACTATGGGGCGATGGAGCGCGTGCCGCAGGAGGCCGGTGCGGCCGAGGCTCAGCAAGCTCGAAGAGCCGTGGCCGGAAAGGCTCGGCGGATGGTCATCGGGGGCGGCGTCCTCGTCGTCGTGGCGCTGCTGGCGTACTGGATGGGGAGCGGTGGCGGGCACGGCGAAGGAGCCGCGCCCAGGCCGAGCCCGACACCGACGCCCAGCGCGACGCTCGCGGCGCCGGACGTCTTCAAGAGAGTCGGGCCCTCCGTGGTGGTCATCCAGGCAGGGAAGTCGCTCGGCACCGGGGTGATCGCGGCCGACGACGGGACGATCCTGACCGCGCACCACGTCGTCAAAGGTACGAAGGACGTCAACCTGACGTTCGCCGACGGCACCAAGGCCAGGGCCGTGGTCGCGTCGTCGAACCCCAAGAAGGACGTCGCGACGCTCAAGCCCGCGAAGTTGCCGGAGATCGTCGTCCCGGCGACGCTCGGCGGGGGCGTGGCCGTGGGCGCGCCCGTCGTGGCGATCGGCAACCCGCTGGGCCTCACGTACAGCGTCTCCACCGGCGTCGTGTCGGGCCTCAACCGCAGCGCCACCCGGAACGCGGAGGAGGGCGACCTGAGCGGGCTCATCCAGTTCGACGCAGCCGTCAACCCGGGCAGCTCCGGCGGCCCGCTCCTCGACGCGCGCGGCCTGGTCATCGGGATCGTCGTCTCGATCGCCGACCCGGGAGGCGACGAGGCGTTCGCCGGCATCGCGTTCGCGGTGCCGATCGGCGTGGCCCTGGGCGGCACCGAAGGCGACGGCCCGCCGGGCGACGGGCCCCAGATCTGACCGAAGCCTCATGACAAGGAAGCCCATGACCTCGACCAAGCCCTCCTCGTCGGCCCACCCGCTCGAACACGTGCTGTTCGAGGTCAAACGGACGATCGTCGGGCAGGACGTCCTGCTGGAGCGCATGGCCGTCGCGCTGGTCGCCGACGGTCACCTGCTCGTCGAGGGCGTGCCGGGCCTGGCCAAGACGCTCGCGGTGCGGTCGCTGGCCGCGGCGATCGCCGGGAGTTTCCAGCGCGTCCAGTTCACCCCCGACCTGGTGCCCGCCGACCTCGTGGGCACGCGGGTCTACCACCAGCACTCAGGGGAGTTCAAGACCGAACTCGGCCCGGTGTTCGCCAACCTGCTGCTGGCCGACGAGATCAACCGCGCCCCCGCCAAGGTGCAGAGCGCCCTGCTGGAGGTGATGCAGGAACACCAGGTCACGATCGGCCGCGAGACCTTCCGGGTGCCCGAGCCGTTCCTCGTCATGGCGACGGAGAACCCGATCGAGTCGGAGGGCACGTACCCGCTGCCCGAAGCGCAGGTCGACCGGTTCATGATGAAGGTGGTCGTCGACTATCCGACGCAGGCCGAAGAGCAGGCGATCGTCGACCGGGCGCTGCGCCCGCCGGAGCCGCCGCAGGCGACGGTGACGGCCGACGACCTGGTCGCGATGCGGGCCCGCGCCCAGGAGGTGTACGTCGATCCGTCCATCGTCGACTACGCGGTCCGGCTGGTCTCCGTGACCCGTTCCCCCGCGACCGCCGGGCTCGGCGAGCTGGAACGGTACGTCACCTACGGGGCCAGCCCGCGGGCGTCCATCGCCCTCGTCACGGGCGCCCGGGCGCTGGCGTTCCTGCGCGGCCGCGACTACGTCCTGCCGCACGACCTGGCAGAGCTCGCGCTCGACGTGCTGCGCCACCGCCTCGTCCTGTCGTACGAGGCCCTCGCGGACGACGTGGACGCCGACACGATCATCACCAGGGTGCTCGGCGCCGTCCGGACCCCCGACGTCGTCCTGCAGAACCGCTGAGCCATGGCCACCGCCCCCGACAGGCTCCTGCTCCGCCTGGAGTGGAAGGTCGTCCGCAGGCTCGACGGCCGGCTCCAGGGCGCCCACCGCACCACGTACCGCGGCTCCGGGATCGACTTCACCGGGCTGCGCGCCTACGCCGACGGCGACGACGCCCGGCACATCGACTGGAACGTGACCGCGCGGCTGGACGAGCCACACGTACGCGTGTTCACCGAGGACCGCGAGCTGACGGTGTGGCTCGTGCTCGACCGGTCGGCGTCGATGGCGGCGGGCCGGCCGGGACGCGGCAAGCACGACGTGCTCGCCGAGCTCGCGCTCGTCCTGACCCGGCTGTTCGGCCGGGGCGGCAACCGCGTCGGCGCCCTGCTGTTCGACACCGGGATGGTGCGCGTCGTGCCGCCGGGCACCTCCCGGCGGCACGCGCTGCGGATCGGTGCCGAGCTGGAACGCACCTCAGGGACCCGCGGCGGCAGCACCACCGACCTGGCCGAGATGCTCGACGCGGCCGGACGGCTCGCCCGCCGCCGCGCCCTCGTCGTCGTGCTGTCGGACTTCATCGGCGACGGCGACTGGGAACGCTCGCTCCAGCGCCTGGCCCGCCGGCACGAGGTGGTCGCCCTGCGGATCGTCGACACCGCCGACGACGTGCTGCCAGAAGCCGGGCTGATCGTGGTCGAGGACGCCGAGACGGGCGAGCAGCTCGTCGTCGACTCCGCCGACCCGCTGCTGCGCGTACGGTTCCGCGAGGCCGTGGACGACCGCGACGCCCGGCTCGCGGCGGGCATGCGCCGGGCCGGGGTGCCCGTGCACCGTGTCGACACCGACCGCGATCTGGCCGAGGCGCTCGTCGAGGTCGTCGCCCGGACCCGGGAGCGGTCGACATGACCCTGTCCTCCCCGCTGCTGCTGGTCACCGGGCTGCTCGTGACGGCGGCGCTCGCCTGGGCCGCCGTCGTCTCGGCGCGCCGGCGTGCGGCGGCCCTCGCCGCGGCAGGGGTCGCCGTGACGGGCGGCCGGCGGGCGTACCTCGGAGCCGGGTTGACG
Organism: Nonomuraea sp. KM88; assembly: GCF_052245635.1. Lineage (NCBI taxonomy): Bacteria > Bacillati > Actinomycetota > Actinomycetes > Streptosporangiales > Streptosporangiaceae > Nonomuraea > Nonomuraea sp. KM88. The sequence continues at coordinate 225,164 of NZ_JBQQCC010000004.1, forward strand.
ATCGCCGGCGTCGGCGTGCTCGCGATCGCCACCGCAGGACCGGCGGCCATGGTGCCGGTGCCGCGGACCGCGGGCACCGTCGTCCTCGCCATCGACGTCTCCAACAGCATGGGCGCCGGCGACGTCGCGCCCAACCGGCTGGCGGCCGCGCAGCGGGCGGCCCGCGCGTTCGTGGCGGCGCAGCCCGACAGCGTCGACATCGGCGTCGTCGCGTTCGAACGGGGCGCGCTCACCACCGCACGGCCCGACGCCGACCACTCCGTCGCGCTCAAGGCCATCGACCGGCTGAGACTCACCGGCGGCACCTCGCTGGGCACGGCCATCACGGCGGCGCTGTCGGCGATCACCGGCAGGCAGGTGGCCGTCGGCCGCGACGGCGAGACGCCCGACATCGGCTACTGGCCGTCGGCGACGATCGTGATGTTCTCCGACGGCCAGAACCAGGGCGGCGACGTCGAACGGGCCGCCGAAGTGGCCCAGCGGGCGGGCGTGCACATCCACACCGTCGGGGTCGGGACCGCGGCCGGGGCGACGGTGAAGGTCGACGGTTACCACCTGCAGACCTCGCTGGAGGAGGAACCCCTCACCGTGATCGCGCATACCACCGGCGGCGCCTACCATCCCGCCTCCGACACAGCGCGGCTCGACGGGATCGCCGACACGATCGATCTTCGGCTCACCGTCTCCGACGAGCCGCTGCCCCTCGCCGGCGGGCTGATCGGGCTCGCCCTCGTGCTGCTCACCGCGGGAGCGGCGCTCACGGTGCTCCGGTCAGGACGGGTGATCTGATGATGTTCTCGTGGCCGTGGGCGCTGCTGTCCGTACTGATCATCCCGCTGATCTTCGCCATTCGCTGGTGGGCGCGGCGACGCCGGCGGCGGGCCGCCGTGCGGGTCACCTCGATCGCGCTCGTCCGCAGCGCCCTGCCCGGCCGTACCCGCTGGACGCGGAAGATTCCGGCGGCGCTGTTCGTCGCCGGGCTCGTGCTGCTCGTGGTCGGCGCCGCGCGGCCGCAGGCGTCGGTGCCGGTGCCGCAGACGTCGGCGACGATCCTGCTCGCGCTCGACACCTCAGGGTCCATGTGCTCCACGGACGTCGACCCCAACCGCATCACCGCCGCGAAGAAGGCCGCCGCGGAGTTCATCGAGTCGCAGCGGGGCGGGCCGCGCATCGGCCTGGTCACCTTCGCCGGCAGCGCGGGCCTGCTCGTGCCGCCGACCGACGACACGGAATCGCTGGTGGAGGCGCTCGACGGCCTCACCGTGGGCCGCGGCACCGCGATCGGGCAGGCCATGCTGACCTCGATCGACGCGATCGCGGAGGTCGACCCGTCGGTCGCCCCCACCGGAGCGAGCCCGCCCGGCGGCGGGTCCGGCTACGCCGGCGCCGCGATCGTCGTGCTCACCGACGGCGCCAACACCCAGGGCGTCGACCCGCAGACCGCCGCCCAGGAGGCGGCGCTGCGCCGCGTCCGCGTCTTCCCCATCGGCTTCGGCAGCACCGACCCGGCCCCGATGGTCTGCGAGAACTCGCAGTTCGACGGCCGCGGCTGGGGCAGCTGGGGTGGCTTCGGCGGGCGCGGCGGATTCGACAGGGGCCGCAACATCCGCATGATCGACGAACCCGCGCTCAGGCGGATCGCCGAGACCACCGGCGGCACCTACCACCGCGCCGAGAACGCCGACCAGCTCCAGGACGCCCTCGACGCCCTGCCCGGCACCTTCACCGTCGTCACCCAGCGGGTCGACACGGCCGCCGCCTTCGCCGCCGGCGGCGCCGTGCTCGTCACCGCGGCCCTGTCCCTCTCCCTCTGGTGGAACCGCCCCCGCCCCCTGACCCGCTGACCCGGTTTCACTCCCGGCGGCCGAGGAGCTTCTCGATGCTGCGGCGCTCGCGTTTGGTGGGGCGGCCCGCGCCACGAGCGCGTACGGCCACCGTCACGGTCTCCTCGCGGGGAGGCGGCGGAGGGCTCTTGTCGACGTAGCACTCGGCTGCCACGGGGGCGCCGACGCGCTTGGTGATGATCCGGGAGACGACCACGATGCGTTCGCGCCCCTCGTGCCGCAGCCGGATCTCGTCACCGACCCGCACGGCGTGCGCGGGCTTGACCCGCACCCCGTTGACCCGGACGTGACCGCCCCGGCAGGCGTCGGACGCGATCGAGCGCGTCCTGGTCAGCCGCACGGACCAGATCCAGCTGTCCACCCGGGCACTCACCTGCTCGCCTGCCATCCCGACACTCTACTGAGTGCGCGCGGTCTCAGGCGGGGCCGTAGCGGGCGGCGATGTCCTGGGAGCTGGGCCAGCCGCTGTAGGTGGGCGACTGGGGCCAGCCGTCGGGCGAGTCCTGCCACTCCTCCTGCCGCCCGTACGGCAGCACGTCGATCAGCGCGAACGTGTGGGTGAGCTGCTCGATGCCCCGGCCGCTGGTGTGCCAGGTGCGGTAGACGGTGTCGCCGTCGCGCAGGAACACGTTGAGGGCGAAGCCTTCGCCTGGCCCCGCTCCGACGTCGGCGCCGAACGGGCTGTTGGCGGTGGAGTACCAGGGCATCGCGTTGCCGACCCGCCGCTTGTAGGCGAGGGCTTCGTCGATGGGGCCCTGGGTGACGACGACGAACCGGGCATCGTAGCTGTCCAGGAACTCCGTACGGGTGAACTGCGAGGAGAAGCCCGTGCAGCCGGCGCACTGCCATTCCTCGCCCGGGAACCACATGTGGTTGTAGACGATCAGCTGCCGCTTGCCGTCGAAGACGTCCGCCAGCCGGAGCGGTCCGTCCTCTCCTTCGAGGACGTAGCCGGGCATCTCCACCATGGGCAGGCGGCGGCGCTGGGCGGCGATGGCGTCGAGTTCCCTGGTCGCGGCCTTCTCCCGGGCACGCAGCGCGTCGAGCTCTCGCTGCCAGGTGCCGGCGTCGACGACGGGTGGGAGCGCGTTGGTTTTCATGGTCCCTCACTTCGTGGGCATGGTTGTCCGTTTCAGGGATAGACCTGCCCCGGGCGCGGAACTCATCGCCGGACGGGGGCAATCAGCTGTGCAGCATGCGTGCAAAACGTGCGTTGTGCACGTTCGTGCAGATCCGTTGACCATCCGTTCAAGCGCAGGTCACAGTGGCGCGACACCCCGAGCACCGGAACAAGGAGTGCCTGTGACCACCCTCCACTACACGCGCCACATCCCGATCAGCGATCCCACCGACGTCCTCGTCGTGGGTGGCGGGCCCGCGGGCCTCGCGGCCGCGATCGCGGCCGCGCGGGCCGGAGCGTCCGTACGGATCGTCGAACGGTTCGGCTTCCTCGGCGGCAACCTGACCGCCGGGCTGGTCGGCCCGTGCATGACGTCGTTCTCGCTGGACGGGAGCACGCAGCTGATCCGCGGCGTCTTCGACGAGTTCGTCCGCAGGATGGAGGCCGCCGGTGGAGCGGTCCACCCCTCGCGCACCAGGGCGGGCAGCCAGTATTCCGGGTTCATGGTGTTCGGGCACGAAGCCGTCACGCCGTTCGACCCCGAGGTCGCCAAGCAGGTGGCGATGGAGATGTGCCTGGAGGCCGGGGTCGAGCTGCTGCTGCACAGCTTCGTCGCCGACACCGTGGTGGCGGACGGGCGGGTCACCGGCGTCGTCGTCGCGAACAAGAGCGGCCTGGCCGTGGTGCCCGCCACGGTCACCGTGGACTGCTCGGGCGACGGCGACGTCGCGGCACGCGGGGGCGCCGCCTACGCGTACGGGCGGGAGGGGGACGGCGAGGTGCAGCCGATGACGGTGTTCTTCCGGGTGTCGAACGTCGACGACGCCAAGGTCCAGGCCTACCAGGACGCGCACCCTGACGAGCTGTTCCCCTTCCAGGGCGTCGTCGAACGCGCCCGGCGGGAGGGCCGGTTCCCGATCCCGCGCCGCGGGGTCCAGATGTTCAAGACGCTGGAGCCGGGCGTCTGGCGGGTCAACACGACGAGGGTGCTCGGCATGAACGGCACCGACGTCGGCGACCTGACCCGCGCCGAGGTGCTCGGCCGGCGGCAGGTGAGGCAGCTGATGGCGTTCTTCCACGAGAACCTGCCAGGCCTGGAGCAGGCCAAGCTGCTCGACACCGCCGCCACGGTCGGCGTGCGCGAGAGCAGACGTATCGTGGGGGAATACGTCCTGACTTTGGAGGATCTCGTCGACGGGAGGCATTTCGACGACGTCATCGCCGTGGCCGGCTACCCGGTCGACATCCACAGCCCGGTCAGCGGCGACGGGCCGTTCGAGGACGGCATCCCGCCGACCGCCAACATCTACGAGATCCCGTTCCGCAGCCTGCTCCCGGCGGAGCTCGACGGCGTGCTCGTGGCCGGCCGGTGCATCTCCGCGACCCACGAGGCGCTGGCCGCGGTGCGCGTGATGCCGCCGTCGTTCGCGATGGGCGAGGCCGCCGGGCTCGGCGCGGCGATGGCGGTCGCCGCCGGCGTCGCGCCGCGGCGGGTCGACGTGCCGGAGCTCCAGCAGCGGCTGCTCGACCAGGGCGCCTACCTCGGCCCGCGCGCCGAGCGGCTCCCGGCCGCGAGCGGCCGGTCGGGAGGCGGGCGATGATCCGCCGGGTGGTCTCCGCGAGCACGATCGGGACCGCGCTCGAATGGTACGACTTCATGTTGTACGGCACCGCCGCCGCGCTCGTGTTCGGCAAGGTGTTCTTCCCCGAAGGCGACCCGCTCGCGGCGACGCTGGCCTCGCTCGGCACGTTCGCGGTCGGCTTCTTCGCCCGTCCCATCGGCGGCCTGCTCTTCGGCCACCTCGGCGACCGTCACGGACGCCGGTTCGTGCTCGTCGTGACGTTGACGGTGATGGCCGTCTCCTCGACGGCGATCGGCCTGATCCCCGACTACGGTTCGATCGGCGTCGCCGCCCCGGTGCTGCTGGTCCTGCTGCGGGTGACGCAGGGGCTCGGCGCCGGCGCCGAGTACGCGGGCGGCGCGCTGATGGCCGCCGAGCACGCGCCTCCGGGCCGTCGCGGGCTGTTCGCCGCGATCCCGCCCACGGGCAACGCGCTCGGCGTCATCCTCGCCGCCCTGGTGTTCACCCCGTTCACGTGGCTGCCCGAGGACGCGTTCCTCAGCTGGGGCTGGCGCGTGCCGTTCCTCGTCAGCATCCTGATCCTGCCCGTCGGCCTCTACATCAGGTCACGGGTCGACGAGACGCCGGCGTTCACGGAGACCGTCGAGGCCGGCGACCGGAGCAGAGCGCCCCTCGTCGCGGTGTTGCGGGAGGCGCCGGGCTCGCTGCTGAAGAGCTTCCTGGTCAGCGTCGGGCCGAACGTCGCGACGTACATACCGAGCGTCTACGCGCTGTCGTACGTGACCGAGAACGTCGGCCTGGCGGCGGCGGTCGCCACCGGCGGCCTGCTCGTGGCCAACACGATCAAGCTCGTCACCCTGCCGCTGTCCGGCGCGCTGTCCGACCGGTTCGGGCGCAAGCCGGTGTTCATCGCCGGGGCCACGCTGTGCTCTGTCGCCGCGTTCCCGTTCTTCTGGTTGCTCGACACCGGGAACACGATGCTGGTCTGGCTCGCCATGGTCGTCGTGCTGACGTTCGCGAACGACCTGATGCTGGGCTCGCAGGCGTCGATGTTGCCGGAGCAGTTCCCGACCAGGATGCGGTTCACCGGAGTGGCGGCGGGCCGGGAGCTGGCCGCCGCCGCGGCGGGCGGCACCCTGCCGTTCATCGCGGCCTTCCTGACCGCGCGCACGCAGGGCACGTGGGCGATCTCAGCGCTGATGGTCGTCATGTGCGCCATCGCGATCGCCGGCGCGCTCGGGGTCAGGGACGGCCGCAGCATGCCCTTCCACGGCAGGGACGAGGAGGCGGGCGACGGCACGCCGGCCGCCGTCAGGCATACCGCTCCAACAGAACGTGGGCGGTGATCTCGTCGACGACGAGCTCGGTGACGTAACCGCCGGTGAGGGCCGCGTGCAGGGCGTCGACCTTGTGGTCGCCCGACACCGCGCAGATGCGGTGCTTCACCTGGCGGAACTGGTCGAGGTCGGGTCCGCTCGTCCTGGCGTTGAACCTGACGTCGTCGTGTGACCCGTCAGGCCGGTAGAACGAGGTGGCGATGTCGCCCACGGCGCCGTCCTCCGCGAGCGAGGCGAAGTCGGCCTCGTCGAGGAAATAGCCGCTCAGGTAGGGGCTGCTGGGCATCCCGCCGGTCACGGTGCCCAGGCTGAACAGCGCCGCGTCGGCGCTCTGCTGCAGCTCGACGACCCAGCGCACGCTCCGCTCGCGCAGCAGCAGCTCCTTGGTGTGCGGCGAGTCGAAGAACAGCGGCACGGGAAACTGCTGGACGTAGGCGCCGAACGCCGCCCCGAACGCGGACAACATGGCGCCCGCGTAGTGAGTGCCCGTCGTCCGGGCGTTGCCGAGACCGTTCAGCTGCACGATCTGGCAGTTGGTGGTCTCCTTGGGCACCAGGCAGCGGCTGATCGCGTTGACCATCGTGCCCCACGAAACGGCGATGATCATGTCGGAGTCGAAGACCGAGGTGAGCAGCCGGGCCGTGTGGACGGCGCACCGTTCGAGCCGCTCCACCGTCGACGCGGTCGTGGGCACCGGCACCACGTGCGCCTGCACGTCATAGCGGCCGGTGAGCTCCGCCTCGCTCCGCGTCGACCGGGTGCGGGGCGGCATCACGCGGATCTCGACCAGGCCCACGTCGCGCGCGTAGGCGAGCAACCTGGACACGGTCGAGCGTGACGCGCCGAGCTCCCTGGCGATCGTGTCCATCGTCACGCCGTGCAGGTAGTACTTTCGCGCCGCCCACAGCGCGTCCTCCACGCGGTGGTCGACCGACGGGCGTTCACCTTCGACGGACATACGGCCTTCCTACAGGGGCAGGCCGCCGGTCGGCAAACGTCGCTCCAGGTGGGAGGGCGCACGCCGAGCAGCGCTGAACCATCGATACTTTCCGAGCGGTATCGTTGCCCCCATGTCGAGGAGCTCCCCGCCGGAGGGGCGAGAGCTGACCCGCCAGCGGGTGGTCGAGGCGGCGGCCGGCCTCCTGGCCCGCGAGGGGCGCGAGGCGGTCACCACCCGCGCGGTCGCGGCGGCGGCCGGCGTGCAGCCCCCCGCGATCTACCGCCACTTCGCCGACATGGACGGCCTGCTCGACGCGGTGGCCGAGCACGGCTACGCCAGGTTCGTCGAGGACAAGCGGGCCATCCCCGCCCCCGACGACCCGGTCGAGGACCTGCGGGCGGGCTGGGACCTCGCCGTCGAGTTCGGGCTCACCAACCCGGCGCTCTACGCCATGATGTACGGCGAACCCCGGCGCGGCAGCGACTCGCCCGCGCACAGGGCCGGCATGGAGCTGCTCCTCGGGCGCATCCGCCGCATCGCCGCCGCGGGCAGGCTCCGCGTCGACGAGGCGCTGGCCGCCGCCGTCATCCACGCCACCGCCCGCGGGGCCGTGCTCACCTGGCTGTCGCTGCCCGAGGACCGGCGCGACCGGGCCCTGCTGACCGCCATGCGCGAGTCCATGGTCACCGCCGTCACCACGGAGAAGCCGGCCGTACGCGACCCGGGCCCCGCAGGCGCGGCCCGGGCGCTGCGCGCCGCGCTGCCGCAGCAGAGCACGCTCAGCGAGGCGGAGCAGCACCTCCTCTGCGAGTGGCTCGACCGCCTGGCGGCCGGCGGGTAGGTCCCCGTGCCGCTCAGGCGCCCGGCAGGTGCTTGCGCACGACGGAGCTCAGCGGGGTGGGTTCGTGGCCCAGCAGGCCGGCCAGGGCCGGGTCGACGGTGGCGAACTCGCCGGCGCGGGCGGCGACGAAGATGTCGATCAGATGGCCCGCGTACTCGTCGGGCACGCCGTGCTCCGTCAGCTGCCGCCGGAACGCGTCGTCGGGTGCGACGGCCCTGGTGACGGCGCGGCCGGACACGTCCCCGGCGATGCCGGCGATGTCGTCGAAGGTGAGCGCCCGCGCCGCGGTGAGCGGGGGAGTGGGGCCGTCGATGCGGCCCTCGTCGGCCAGCACGGCGGCGGCCGCGTCGGCGAGGTCCTCGTGGGCGGTCCAGCTGACCGGCCCGTCGGCGGGGAGCACGATCTGGTCGGAGCGCATGGCCTGGCTGAGGAACCGCACCGCGCTGGCGGCGTAGAAGCCGTTGCGCAGCGAGGTGAACGGCACGCCGCACGCGCGCAGTGCCTCCTCGGTCGCGGCGTGGTCGCGGCAGGCCTGGAAGCGCGAGGAGGCGCCGGCGGCCATGTGGCTGGTGTAGAGGACGCGGCGGGCGCCCGCCGCGACGGCCGCGCCGATTGCGGCGCGGTGCCCTCGTACGGCCTCGTCGCCCAACGCGTCGATCGAGACGATCAGCACCTGGGTGGCGCCCTCGAAGGCGTGGGCGAGGCTGCCAGGGTCGGCGAAGTCGCCGTGCCGCACGCGTACGCCCTGGTCGGCGAAGGCTCGGGCCTTGCCGGGGTCGCGGACGCTGACACCGACCTGGGCGGCGGGGACGCGGGTGAGCAGCCGCTCGACGATCTGGCGCCCGAGCAGTCCGGTGGCGCCGGTCACGATGATCATGTCGCACTCCAGTGATCCGTTCCGATGGAAACGGATAAAGCTTATCACTGGTAATATCGATGGAATCAATAGTTCGTATCGCTGATATCGGCAGGGGTGGACAAGCTGCTCAGCAGGCGAAGCGCGTCGGCGGTGGCGGAGCCGGGCTCGACGTTGTAGACGCACAACGTCTGGTCGGGATCACCGGGAGGCTGGAAGGACTCGTACGAGAAGCAGAGCTCCCCGACCGTTGGGTGGTAGTAGCGCTTGGTGCCGTAGGTGCGGCGCAGGACACGGTGGTCGTTCCACCAGGTGGTGAACTCGGGGCAGCGCAGGGTGAGCTCGCCCACGAGATCGGCCAGCCGCCGGTCGTTCGGATAGCGGCCCGCCTCGAAACGCAGCATGGCGACGGTCTCGGCGGCGATCTGCGCCCAGTCACCCACGCGGTCGCGGGCGACCGGATCGAGCAGGTAGTAGCGGGCGAGATTGCGCTGCGTGGCCGGCAGAGCCTCGAAGTCGGTCAGCACCTCGCGCGCCAGCCGGTTCGCGGCCAGGATGTCGGTACGCCGCCCGGCCACGAACGCGGGCACGTGCTCCAGCGTCTGCAGCATGAGATACAGGCCCGGCCGCACCCGCTGCGGAGCCGACGGCGCGCGGCGCGCGGACGCGGGCCGCGCCAGCAGGTCGACGAGGTGCTCGCGTTCGGCCGGGTCCAGCCGCAGGGCGCGCGCGAGAGCCTCGACGACCTCCGGGGACGGCGTACCGGCTCGGCCCTGTTCGAGCCGGGTGTAATACTCGGTGCTCATCCCGGCGAGGCGGGCGACCTCGTCGCGGCGCAGCCCCGGCACCCGCCGGGCACGACCGTCCTCCGGCAACCCCGCCCGCTCGGGGCTGATCCCGGCGCGCCGGGAGCGCAGGAAGCCGGCCAGTTCGCTCCTTCTGTCCATAGCACCATTGTCCTTTCGCGGCCCGGAGAACATCCGCGCCCGGGTGGCCCTGTCCGTACCTGCCTCCCGGGTACCAGCCCGCTCAGGGCCTGGTCAGAGCCGTCTCCGAGGGCTGCCGCGTGGTGTGCTGGGTATGGGCCCGATGGGGTCCGGTCCAGCCTTTCCGAAGGGGTTCATCATGTCCACGGAGACTTACGCCAAGCCGCTGACCGTACGAGCCGCCCAGGTCACCGAACCCGGCGGCGGGTTCAGCGTGGTCGAGCGCGAGCTGCCCGAGCCGCAGCCGGGCCACGTACGGCTCACGGTCGAGGCCTGCGGCGTCTGCCGGTCCGACGCGGGGTTCGTCAACGCGGGCTTCCCCAACGTGACCTTCCCGCTGGTGACCGGGCACGAGATCGCCGGACGCGTCGAAGCGCTCGGCGACGGCGTCGACAACTGGAACGTCGGCGACCGGGTGGCCGTCGGCTGGTTCGGCGGCAACTGCGGCACCTGCCCGGCCTGCCGCCGGGGCGACTTCATCCACTGCGTCCGCATGCAGGTCCCCGGCTGGGCGTACCCGGGCGGCTACGCCGAGGCCGTGGTCGTACCCGTGTCCGCGCTGGCCCGCATTCCCGACGAGCTGGGCGCCGCCGAAGCCGCCCCCATGGGCTGCGCAGGCGTGACCACGTTCAACGCGCTGCGCCACAGCGCGGCAGGGCCAGGCGACCTCGTCGCCGTACTCGGCCTGGGCGGGCTCGGCCACCTCGGCGTGCAGTTCGCCAGCAAGCTCGGATTCGAGACCGTGGCCGTCGCGCGGGGCGCCTCCAAGGCCGAGGCGGCCAAGAACTTCGGCGCCCACCACTACATCGACAGCAACGCCGGCGATGTCGCCGGGCAACTGCAGGCCCTGGGCGGGGCGAAGGTCGTGCTCGCCACCGCGGCCAGCTCCGAGGCCATGAGCGCCGTCATCGACGGGCTCGGCGACAACGGCGAACTCATCGTGCTCGGCGCCACCCCCGAACCCATCCAGGTCAGCCCGTTCCAGCTCATCTCATCCAGCAGAACCATCCACGGCCACCCGTCCGGCACGGCCCGCGACGTCGAGGAAACCCTGCACTTCGCCGCCCTGACCGGCGTCCGCGCCATGATCGAAACCCGCCCTCTGGACGACGTCGCGGCCGCCTACGACCGCATGATGTCCGGCGAGGCCCGCTACCGCATGGTCCTCACCACCGGCAAGTAACCCGGTCCTGTGGGGGAGCGGCAAGCCGACTACGAGGACCTGTTGCGCGCCCGCCGGGAACTCGAAGCCGGCCGCCTGGGTGAGGCGATCACCAGCCGCAACCGCGGCGAACGCGAGATGATGACGTACGACAGCAAGGAAGCCCTGTACGCCGACCTTGACCTCCCAGCCCCCGGCGAGCGGCTCTGATCACGTCTCGATCCGGGTGCTGGAGATCAACACCTGAAAGGCAGCGGGAACGTCCTGAGGGACGTGCGAGCCGGATGGCCGGTACGGGCGGAGCGCTGCGTCAGCCTTACCTGGTGAACGGGTAGCGGCGAGGGTACTGGCGATCGGCGACGTGCCGGTCGAAGAAGGACAGGGTTCGCTGCCAGGCGTCGTCCGCCGCCGGGCGTACGAGACCGTGACGGAGCGGGAACAGCGCGAGGCTCGCGATCGGGTGGTGGCCGTCGGTCATGAAAGAGTGACCGGCCTCGGGGTAGATCGTGACATCGTGGTCGACGCCGAGTGCCCGCAGGTGCTCTCGCAACCGTTCGCCGTGTGAGCGGAAGCCCCTGTCACGGCCGCCGTAGGAGGCCACGACCGGGCAGATCGAGGCCAGTTCCTCCTTGCGGCGTGGCACCGCGCCGTAGTTCACCGCCGCCGCCCGCACGCCGGGTGGCGCGCCGGCTGCGTAGGCCAGGGCGAAGCCCGCGCCCATGCAGAACCCGATCACGCCGAGCCTGCCGCCGTCGACCTCTTCGCGGCCCGCCAGCCATCGCCGGGCCGCGTCGATGTCGGCGGTGGGCCCGTCGAGCCGTCCCGTCGCGAGCTGGTGCATGACCCGGGCCAGGCACCTGACTGTGGAGCCGTGGCTGTAGAGGTCGGGCAGGACCGCCACGTACCCGTGTTCGCCGAACCGTTCTGCCACCTCCAGCATGTCCGGTTCGACGCCGTAGATCTCGTGCACGACCACGACTCCTGGCCATCCTTGCGCGGGTGCGGCCCCTTCCGGCATCGCCACCGCCGCTGCCAGTGAACTGCCGTCCGCCAGCGGGATGCGCACGTTCTGCGTCATGGGACTCCTGTGATCGAATGAGGCTTCGGACGAGGTGACGTTCCCGCTCACGTTCGTACCTTCTCGCTCCTGCGGGCCGTGAGCTGCTCGGCGTTGCGCAACAGGCGGTCCCGGGCCTGCTTCAACGCGGTGAGCTTCGCCGGAAAGCGGTCGACCAGCTCCTTCTGGAACCGGGTCTCGGCCGCGGACCTGACGGTGACGTAGCCGGTGGTCCGCTTGCACCGGACGTCGCTGACCGCGGCCGCGCGTTCCCTGGGGGAACTCGCGGCGGAGTCGAGCCGCCACGCCGGATCCTGCAAGGCCGCGAGCGGGTCGGGGTAGGTGAATCCATGCGTTCTCATGCACCTGCTCCACGCCCGGGTCACCGTCACGACGGCCGGGTCGCTCTCGGAACGCACGACCGACTGGGCGTTCAGCGCCGACAGCCACGCGAAATCCGCTTCCGGGACCCCGCCCCACAGCCGCTCTTCTGCCTCGTGCGCGCACGCATGGTCGGCTGCGGGGGTCGACGACGGGCGCACGAGCGGGCCGGGCACGTGGTAGCCGTGGCGTTCGGCATCGCCGACGTCCGTGATGCCGTACCGGCGCATGTTCCGCTCCAGCCGCACGCCGTGAGCCGGTGTCGAGCGTCGGCCCGCGGCCTCCGCGTCCTGCGCGGCTTCCGCACAGGAGTCTCGTGCGGCCTGTATCGCCACCGCGTCAGACGGGGTCAGCAGGTAGCCGTCGAAGGGCAGGGCGAAGCCCGGCGTTGGGGCGCTGCGCGAGAGAACCATCAAGGCGAGCGCGCCCAGAACGACGCCGGGCCACCGCTTGACCGCCACTAGCAATTGAACCTGACCGAGCTGGCCCGGTTGTCGCCGATCCCTTCGCGGCTGAGATTCGGCCGCTCCTGCCCCTTGAGGATGAACGTCGTGGCCGCGCCCGAATAGCCGGGATGCTGGTAGAGGGTGACCACGCAGTTGGTGTAGTTCTTGACCGAGCTGGCCTCGTTGTCCATTCCGTCGCTGGTGGCCCTGCCCTCGCGGTCGAGCCAGACGTTGTTCCGGAAATCCTGGTCGGAGGCGTAGAAGTTTCTCCAGTGATCGGTGTTCCCGGTGTTGTAGTTCGTGTTCTCATACAGGCAGAACGCCGTGTTCGCGCAGCTTCCGCCGGGACCGGCGCTGGCCGGCGCCGGGCCCGTCACAGCGAGGGTCACCGTCGCGGCGGCGGCTCCCAGGATTACCCTGCTCCAGTTCCGAAGTGACACGTTTCCCCCAAGGTTGGCATGCGTAGGTGCTTCGCGATCGTCAATGCGGCGGCTGGCTCGATGCGTCGAGGGCGGCGGCCTGGACGGTCCCACCGGACAGCGTGCCGACGGTGATCAGCCCTCATTCTCTGAGGAGGATCGGGAGAAGTCGTTGACTCTGGGTCCACGCGCATTGGCGTTCGGTCGCGGGTCCGCCCGAATGGGGTTCGCGTGCGCGGATCGGCACCGGCCCGGTCGATTATGGTGAGGCCGTGGTTTCCCTCCAGCATCGCCGTGAGCAGCTCAAAGAGTTCCTGCGTGCCAAGCGGGAGGCGCTCTCGCCGGCCGCGGTCGGCTTTCCCGAGGGTGGGCGCCGCCGTACTCCCGGGCTGCGCAGGGAAGAGGTGGCCGTGCTCGCCGGGGTCGGGGTGTCCTGGTACACCTGGCTGGAGCAGGGGCGTGACATCAAGGTCTCGGACGCCGTGCTGGACGCGGTCGCTCGGGCGTTGCAGCTCGAGGAAGCCGAGCGGCGCCACCTTTACGTTCTGGCCGGGTTGAACCCGCCGGAGCCTGGCGGGCGGCCGGGCGCGCCGGCGAGCGGGCAACTGCGCGCGGTGCTGGATGCCTGGATGCCCAATCCGGCACACGTGCTCGACCGGCACTACAACCTGGTGGCGGCGAACGACGCGTCCAGGTGGATCTTCGGATTCGACGACGACGTGGAGAACTGCATGGTCGCCTTCTTCACGCACGCCACCTACCGCAGCCGGTTCGCCGAATGGCACGAGTTCGCGCCGGACATGGTGGCCGACTTCCGCGCCGCCGCGGCACGTTATCCGGACGATCCGGCGTTCGGGCGGATTGCCGGGGAGCTGTCGGCGGCGAGCCCGGAGTTCGCCGAGCTCTGGGCACGTGCGGATGTCGGCTCCAGATCCCAGGGGATCAAGGCGATCAGCCACCCCGAGGCCGGTGACCTCACCTTCGAGTACAGCCTGTTCCGGCTGCCGGATCGCGCGGACCTCAACGTGGTGCTGCACACCCCTCACCCGGACACCGGCACCAAGGAGAAGGTGGAGCGCCTGTCGCTGTCAGCCAGGACCAGCTGACGCGGCCGCGACGGGAAGGCTCAGCCGCGCTCGACCTCGAGGACAAGCTTTCCTGTGGTGCCGCCGGACTCGATTCGCCGGTGCGCCTCCGCAGCCTGCTCCAGCGGCAGCGACTCGGTCCGTACCCTCAGTTCCCCGTTCGCGCCCGCGGTCACCGCCCGGTGCAACGCCCGACCCGCCTCCTCGGGGAAGGCGGCGGAGAAGGCGGCGAGGTTGAACCCGGCGACCGTCTTGTTGGCGAACCACAGTTCGTTGGCCGAGACCCCGTCGTCCTCGGCACCGGACGCGTTGCCCATCACCACCAGCCGGCCCATGGGCGCCAGCAGGTCCAATCCGGTACGGCGTGCCGTGCCGCCGATCATGTCGACGACGACGTCGAACCGGCCTGCCCCGGCCACCTCCTCGCGCAGGACGACCTCGTCGTACCCGAACTCCTTGGCCAGCCGGATCTTGGCGGGGGTGCCGACGGCGCCCACCACGCGGCCCGCGCCGAGCAGCCGCGCGGCCTGGCCGAGCTGGCTGCCCACACCTCCGGCTGCGGCGTGGACGAGTACGCTCTCGCCCGGTTCGAGGCGGGCGACCCGGTCGAGTACGAGAAACGCCGTGGTGCTGTTGGACGGCAGCGCGGCCGCGAGCTCGAGCCCGAGGTCGCATCCGTCCAGTGGGACCACCAGGTCGGCGGAGGTGGTCACCACCTCGGCGTAGCCGCCGCCGTCGACGATCGTCAGCGCCGCGACCGGCTGTCCCGGACGCAACCCTCGGATGCCGGGGCCGAGGGCTCGGATGTGGCCGGACACCTCGATGCCAGGGACGAACGGGAGCGGGACATCCACCACACCCCGCCGGTAGAGGATCTCGGCGAAGTTGGCACCGGCGTAGGCCACGTCGATGGAGACCTGCCCCGGCCCGGGCTCGGGGACCTCGATCTCGTCGAGACGGAGGACGTCGGCGGCGCCGAATTCGGGAATCGTGATTGCCTTCATGCCGTCCATCGTGCGGGGACGACTGCGAACCGGGCAGTGTCAGCTCATCCTGGGTGTGTCACCACCAGCATGGGTCAACGTCCGCGCTGCCCGGCGAGGGGGTCCTCGTCCCGTGCCCATTCGGCCTCACCCGCATCACTCAACCGGGCTGTCGGTCATGCGATGCTGCTGCGACACGCGTCCGGCGCGCGACGGCACAGGAGGGGAAGCCTGCTTGTCGCGTCCAGCACCACGCGATCCCCTAGTGGCTCGTCGAGTCTGATGACGTCGCGGCCTGACTGGCCGGTGCCCGCGCACAGACCGGTGCCGTGATCGGGAACGTCGAGCCCCAGAACCACCACATCGGGCGCTTCACTGACTCGCAGTCTGACCTCGAGCGGCTTGCGGGTGCAGGACCCGTACTCGTAGTTCACCAGCAGCGTGCGTTCGTCGAGAACTTCGAAGTCTGAGACATCCTGGTCGCCTGAACGGTGGTTGCCGACTGCGCTTTCGACGGTGCCGGCTGCGTCCCGGTCGACCGCGACGTAGTCAATCGGGGCCGGGCAGGTCCGAAAAGTACAGTCGCCACGCGGGCACGGTTGCCATCCCTCGGACGGTGTTGAGCCGCATGGTGGTGAAGGTCGCTCCAGTCAGGTGGTACGCCTCGTCGTCAGGGAAGGAGTACGCCTCAGGCCAGGGGGATAGAGCCATCAGCGCTTCCCGCGGCCCGATCACGGGGGCCCGCATCACGGACCCGTCGTCCCAGCGGATCTGCGCTTCGGCCGGAGGAGCGGGGAGCTGGCGGGCCACAACCCAGCCGTACTCTTCGTCGTGCTGGATCTTCCTGAGCACCTGCGGCGGGATCACGCTCAGTTCGTCGATCGGGACGAAACCCTTGTGCCAGATCTCGTCGGCACCGCTGGTCCGCCAGGTCCAGACGGCTTGTGCGGCGTGGTCTTCGAACGCGCGCGGTCCGATCAGAAGACGGCCGCCGCTGAGGAGCAGCACCACCGCCAGGAGAGTCGTGATCAAGCGCAGCATGTGGCGATCTTGACAGGAGGTCGCCTCCGATGCCTACGGCTTCGGACGACCAAGAGCAACAACCCAAGGTTTCGCCAGGTCATCAACCATATCGAGGATGCTCTGGACCGGAGCAAGGATGTCAACACCTTCCCGCCGTTCCGCATCGGAGACACGACTGCCGGCGCGGGCCTGATCCTGTGCCGGATTGCCGGTACGGGCGGAGGGCAGGGGGGCGAGATGCGTGCTCCACCCTCGCCCCGCGTCAGCCGGCCCGTGATGTACCACCGCTGGTCCCGGATGACGTTCATCCACTGGCGCTACCGGCCGGAGCAGGTGCAGGCGCTCCTGTCGGCGCAGCTCGAGGTCGAGACGTTCGACGGGGCGGCGTGGGTGGGGCTCACGCCGTTCCTCATGCGCGGGGTCCGGGTGCCGGGTGTTCCCGCGTTGCCGTGGTTGTCCACGTTTCCGGAGACGAACGTGCGGACCTATGTGCGTGACGCGCGGGGACGTACGGGCGTCTGGTTCTTCTCGCTGGACGCCGGACGCCTGTCGGCCGCGCTCGGCGGGCGGATCGGCTACTGGCTGCCCTACTTCTGGTCTGACATGTCGGTGGACGTCAAGAACGGGCACACGCGTTACCTGTGCCGCCGGCGCTACCCCGGGCCGGCGGGCGCGCGGTGTGACGCGGAGGTGGAGACCGGTCTGCCTCTGGCGGAGCGGGAGCGCGACGAGCTCGCGTACTTTCTGACCGCCCGCTTCCGGCTGTTCAGCCTCGTGGGCGGCCGGTTGGCGGCGGCACGGGTGGAGCACCCGCCGTGGCCGCTGCACCACGCCTCCCTGCACGGCCTGGATCAGGACCTGGTGCAGGCCGCCGGGCTGCCCGCCCCTGAAGGGCGGCCCGCTCTCCACGCCTCTCCGGGGGTGCCGGTCAGGGTGGGGATGTGGAGCTGGTGAGCGCGGGGGCCGGCGCGCGGAACGTGCGGCGGTAGGCGTCGGGCGGTACGCCGAGCGCGCGCTGGAAGTGGCGGCGCAGGGTCGTCGAGGTGCCCATGCCAGCGGCCGAGGCGATGGTTTCGACGCTGTCGTCCGTGGTCTCCAGCAGTTCCTGCGCGCGGCGGATGCGCTGCATCAGCAGCCACTGCAGCGGGGTGGTGCCGGTCGCCGAGCGGAAGTGGCGGGTCAGGTGGCGCGAGCTCATGTTCGCCTGGCGGGCCAGGTCTCCCACGGTGAGGGGCTGGTCGAGCCGCCGCAGCACCCAGGGGAACAGCGCGGCCAGGGGGTGGCCGTCCTGGTCGGGCACCGGCGTGGTGACGAACTGGGCCTGGCCGCCGGCCCGGTGGGGCGGCACGACGAGGCGGCGGGCGACCACGTTGGCGATCGCCGAGCCGTGGTCGCGGCGGACCAGGTGCAGGCACAGGTCCATCGCGGCGGCCTTGCCGGCGGAGGTGAGCACGCTGCCGTTGTCGACGTAGAGCACGTCCGGGTCGACCTCCACCCGGGGATGGCGCGCGGCCAGCTGCTCGGCGTGGGCCCAGTGCGTGGTCGCGCGCAGCCCGTCCAGCAGGCCGGCGGCGGCGAGCACGAACGCCCCCGTGCACAGGGAGACCACCCGCGCGCCCGCCTCGTGGGCCGCGCGCACCGCTTCGACCAGGTCGGCCGGCGGGTCCTCGCCGGCGTCCGCCAGGGCGGGAACGATCACCGTGGCGGAGCGGGCCAGCTCGTCGAGCCCGCTGTCCGGCTCCAGCAGGAACCGGCCGGCCCGTACGGCGTGCCTGCCGCACACCCTGAGGTCGTACCAGGGACCGGGGAGGGCGGCCGGGGCGGAGCCGAACACCTCGCAGGCCAGGGCCAGCTCGAAGTGGAGCATCCCGTCGGTGGCGGCGACCGCGACGGAGCGCGGGTCAGAGGTCATGTCGGGAATTGTACGGGTCATGTCGTTCCGGACACTGGTCCCCGACTGGCCGGCAGGGCCAGGATTCGGAGGCGGATCACTTCGAGCACGTGGGAGCGGGCATGGGATCGGGTCGGAACGTGGCGGTGTACGGCGCCTACGGGCACACCGGGCGGTTCGTCGTCGCGGAGTTGCGCGAGCGCGGGCACGTACCGCTGCTCCTCGGCCGCGACCGGGACAAGCTGCTGGCGATGGGTCAGCCGTCCCTGACGCGGCAGGCGCCGGTCGGCGACCCGGGCTCGCTCGACCGCGCGCTGGGCGGCGCGGACATCGTGATCAACTGCGCCGGACCCTTCGCCTCGACCGCCGCCCCGCTGGTCGAGGCGGCGTTGCGGGCCGGCATCCCCTATGTCGACGTCGCGGCCGAGATCGAGGCGAACGCCGACACGTTCGCGCACTTCGCGCAGCCCGCCCGCGACGCCGGCACCATGGTGGTCCCGGCGATGGCCTTCTACGGCGGCCTCGGCGACCTGCTGGTCACAACCGCGATGGGCGACTGGACGGCGGCGGACGAGGTGCACGTCGCCTACGGCCTGAGCAGCTGGCACCCCACCGCGGGAACGCTCGCCGCCGGCGTGGTCTCGGCGGAACGGCGGGGTGGCCGCCGGGTCCGCTACACGGGCGGGCGGCTGGAGCACCACGACGACGCGCTGCCGACCCTGGAATGGCGGTTCCCGGCTCCGCTCGGCCCCCAGAACGTCATCGGGGACTTCACCATGGCCGACGTCGTCACCGTCCCCAGCCACCTGGCCGTCCCGGACGTCCGTACCTACATGACCGCCAGGGCGGCCGCGGACCTGTTCGCTCCCGACGCCTCGCCGCCGGCCGCCGTCGACGAGCGCGGCCGCTCCGCGCAGACCTTCCTCGTCGACGTCGTCGTCCGCTCCGGCGGCGCGGAACGCCGCGCGGCCGCCGCCGGTCAGGACATCTACGCCATCACCGCGCCGCTCGCGGTGGAGGCCGCCGACCGCATCCTCACCGGCCGGACCAGGACCACCGGCGTCGCCTCCGCGGGGGCGGCCTTCGACGCCCCCGACTTCCTGCGCGCCCTGACCCCGCACCTGTCGCTGCAGGTGCCGCAAGGCTCACCCGCCTGACCGGGCGGTGCATGCCCGGGATCCGGACCGTTCCCGGTGGTCCATTCCGCTCGTGACGTGGCTGCATCTGTGATGCGCGTCAGCGGCATTCGTGGTCTCATATCGTGAGCATTGATCGATTGAAGGGATTTCCGTGCGCACACGCAAGCTGGCGACCCTCCTGACCGGCGCGACCATCGCCGCCTCCGCGACGATGGTGGCGGCCGCCGCCCCGGCAGGCGCGGCCGGACCCTGCGGTAGCAGCTACACCCGGGTCGGCGTCTACGCCATTCACCACAAGGTAGACGGCAGCCGCACGGGCACGCTGGAGGTGCACTACAGCTCCAGCACGGGCAAGAACTGCGCCCTGACCTACGGCTACGGCAAGTACGCCAACACCAAGAGCTGGAAGGGCGTCATCATCTCGCGGGGCGACGGCAGCGGGAAGGACTCGGACGCCGGCGAGTTCACGCACTATGCGGGCCCGGTGTACGTCTCCGCGCCCAACCAGTGCATTGACGTCGAGGGGATCGTCCCGGACTGGAACTCGCGCAAGCTCAACAACGTGCACTGCGGCTGAACCCATCGCGACGGACGTGCGGGCGGACCTGCCACGTTCGTACGTGGCAGGTCCGCCGGCCTTACCGGTGACCGCCCGGGGCGAGCGAGCCGAGTTCGGCTGCCCGCCGCAGATCCTTCGGGCGGCCGATGGCGCGGCGCATCCGGATCAGATCGTCCAGGCAGGCGTAGCGGACGACCAGGCCGTCCGGGCCGGTCGCGGTGATCGCGCGGTCGAGGAAGTCCCGGACGCGAAGGCCGCCCCAGGGGAGCGCCGGGGTGCAGCAGTCGCCGCCGGCTCCAGGCGAGGTGAACTGCACCTTGGGGTGGAGGAAGGACTCCGGCCGCGTCGGTACGGGGCCGCCCGCTTCGTCGGAAAGCCGGGCCCCGACAGAGATGAAGGCGGCCGCCAAGGCGGGGGCGTGAGCCGGGACGCCGTCCCAGAGCAGGTCCAGATCGCCGGTCAGTTCGGTGGATCCGTGCATGATGCCGGCGACCTGCCCGATCACCACGACGTGGACGCCGTGGTGGTGGAGGGCTTCGAGCAGCGGGAAGGGGTCGAACCCGAGGGCGCCGTCCGTGCCGATCGTGCCGACGTCGTCGTCGGCGTCCTGGTGGCCGAGGCCGGTGCCCGCCCGGCCCAGGGCCAGCTCGCGGGTGCGGTGGGCGGCGGTGCGGAGTCGTTCCAGCGGTTCGTCGATCACCTGGCTCATGCAACACCCGGCCGCGCTCACGGCGCACGTGGATTTTCGCCGTGCCGCTCGTTCACGACCACACGCCGGTTCGTGCGGTGCCGCGCGCCCAGTCGGTGAAGTCGCGCGGTCTCCGGCCGAGCACCTCCCGCACGCCGTCGGAGAGGTACTCGGAGCGGTGGTTGCGGATCACCGCGAACAGGTCGCGCAGGGCCTCGGCCTCGGCCCGGGACGCGCCGTACCCGACCAGCTCGGCGACGTGCTCCGCGGGTTCGAGAGCGACGTACCGGATCTGCCGGCCGGTCGCGGCGGAGAGCTCGGCCGCGACCTCGGCCAGGGTGAGGGTACGCGGACCCGACAGCGAGTACGTCTGGCCCGCGTGCTTCTCGTCCAGCAGCGCGGTCACCGTCACGTCGGCGATGTCCTCGGTGTCGATCCACGGCTCGGCGCCGTCGCCGGCCGGCAACCGGAGCTCGCCGGCCACCACCTGCCCGTGCATGAAGTCCTCGCTGAGGTTCTGCATGAACCAGGCGGGCCGGACGATGGTCCAGGCGGCGCCGCTGTCCTTGACGGCGCTCTCCAGGTCGAGCTGGGCGTCGTAGACCGCGAAGTCGCGGCCGGGCCCGCCGACGCCGCGGCCGGACAGCACCACCACCCGGCGCAGGCCGTTCGCCGCCGCCTGCTGGACGAACCGTCCGGCCTGCGCGAGACCCGGCGGATCGACCGGCGGGGCCAGGTAGGCCGTGTCCATGCCGGCCGCCGCCGGGGTCCAGGTGCTCTCGTCGTACCAGTCGAACCGCTGCTCGCTCGATCGCGAGGCGAGCCGGATCGGGACGCCGCGCGCCCGCAGCCGCTTGGCGACGTGGCGGCCGGTCTTGCCCGCGCCGCCCAGGATGAGGATCGGTGTCGTTGTCATGATTCGAGTTCACCGCGAAAGGATGAGACGAACCATGGTCGAGAAGCGCATTTCCATGTGCGAGCGTCTCAGCTATGGCGCCCAGGGGCCGACGCCGGACACGAGTTCCACCTGGATCCGGCCGATGAGCGCCGTCGTGGACTCGCGGTTCGCGAAGGGGTAGCCGGTGCCGAGGTAGCGCCGGGCCTGCCGGTCCATGAAGGCAGCGAAGCGCTCGGGGATGCCGGGGCCTTCGAAGGTCACGGTGCCGCGGACGATCAGGTGCTGCCGCAGGCCGTGCTCCGAATCCCGGTCGTCCTCGATCAGCACCGTGACGCGCGGGTCGCGCCGCAGGTTGCGGACCTTGACACGATGTTGCTCGACGCCGAACACCAGGTGATCGCCGTCCTTGGAGATCCACATGAGGCTGACCTGGGGCGATCCGTCAGCATTTATGGTGACAAATGTGGCACACCGGTCGGCTTCGAGAAGTCGATCCGCGGCGGGCGAGAGCTTGTGCGTCGTCATGAAGCGCACGATAGCCAGCCCAACGGGAACCAACGAGTACCTTAGGAACCGTGGGTGACTTTGACGGGCCGGGGGATGTGTTCCTGGCCGACTGCCCGGCCCGCCTGGCGGTGGAGGTGATCGCCGACAAGTGGTCGGTCGTCGTGCTGTACGCGCTCAGCCGCGGGCCGCGCCGGCACGGTGAGCTGGTCGAGCTGATCGGCGGCATCTCCAGGAAGATGCTGACCCAGACCCTGCGCCGGCTGCAGAACTACGGGCTGGTCGGCCGGCGGGCCTACGCGGAGGTGCCGCCGCGGGTCGAGTACGAGCTGACCGAGCTCGGCGAGACGTTGATCGACCCGATAGCGATCCTGACGCGGTGGGCCGAGCATCACGGGGACGCGATCCTGGCCGCTCAGCCCGAGTGACCGTGACGCGGGTCAGCGGTGGGCGCGGCGGGCCAGGGCCTGGCCGGCGGGCAGGTCGCCGACGAAGGCCCTGAGGAAGGCGAAGACCTGTTCGAGATCGCGGCCTCCGGCTGCGGCGTCGATCGACTGGTAGAGCCTCTCCTCGATCTCGGCGACCTGCCGTACGAGCTCGGCCCCCTCTTCGGTGAGCGACAGGTCGATGTGGCGGCGGTCGTGGGCCGCCACGTCACGCCTGACCAGGCCGAGCGTGACCAGGCGATCCACGAGCCTGCTCGGGCTGTTGCCGCTCTCGCAGACCAGGAGCTCGCCGAGGCCGTTGAGCGTCAGCGGGCCGTGCTCCCGCAGGACGCGGATCACCTCGGCCTGGGAGGGGGTGATGCCGAGCGGCCGCAGGGCCTGGCCGAGCATCCGGTTGCCCTCGCGCTGCGCGGCCAGGATCAGGTATCTGAGCTCCTCAGCGGGCCGCACGGGTCAGCTCGCGGTCGCGGGTCGTCTCGGTCAGGAACGTCTCGACGGCCCGGGCGTAGGTTTCGGGATGCGTGAAGCGGAACATGTGCCCGGTCCGGTCCAGCACGATCTCGCGGGAGCCGGCGATTCCGGTGCGCAGGGTCTGCGCCGCCTGCTCGCCGATCAGCTTGTCGTGCGACGGCGTGATGATCAGGGTGGGGACGCCTACCCTGTCGAGACGGTCGGTGTAGTCGGCGGTGAGTGCCGCGCTGACGCGGGCTCCGAACGACGCGGCCGGGGTGTTGTCCAGGAACAACCGGCGGCTGTCGGCCTGGCTCCAGGGGATCTGGCCCGCACGGTCGTGGGGTGAGGCCAGCCGGTGGGCGTGCGCGCGCAGCGCCAGCTGCCGGTAGGGGCCGCCGCGCAGCCTGCCCATGCCCCGCATGGCGCTCCTCCAGATCGGGGAGGAGACGGGGTTGGCCGCGAAGCCGCCCGACATCACCAGGGCGCGCAGCCCGGTCGGCCGGCGGACGGCCAGCGCCAGCGCGATGTTGGCTCCGAAGGAGTCTCCGACCAGCACGTAGTCGTCCAGGTCCGCGACGTGGGCCGCGGCGGCGTCGGCATAGGCCTCCATGTCGGCCACGCCTTCGGGGAGCCTGAAGGTGCGCTGCGGGCGATGGGCCAGCGGGGTGAGCTGCGCGAGATCCCATGGAGCGCCGGAGAAGCAGGGGATGAAGACCAGGGTTGGTTCGTTTGCCATGCCAATAGATTACACGACATATATGTCGTGTCAACTAATCTGGGCCGCGCCCGGATGTCAGCGTTGCCGCACGATCACCCGCGGCGTCGGGGGCGGCTCCTCCTGCTCCGCGCTGAGCCGTTCGTCGCGGGTGATGAGCCCCAGCCTGCCCAGCAGGGTGACCGACCGCCGCCACGCCTGCCGCGCCTCGTCGGCGCGGCCGAGCTCGTGAAGGACCAGGCCGAGCCCCCAGGAGATCTCGGCCTCCCCGAAGTCGCCGGAGCCGCCCAGCCCTTCGTGGGTCTCCATGGCCTGCCGGTAGTGCTCGACGGCCTCTTCGTACCGGCCCGCCCGCCGGTACGCCTCGGCGCGGTGGATGAAGGCGCGCAGCCGTTCGCCCGGCATGCGGAGCTCTCCCAGCAGCTCGATCGACCGGGTGTGCAGCTCGACGGCCTCGTCGTAATGGCCGGCCGCCTGGCGGACCAGCCCGAGGTGGGTGAGGTTGACGGCCTCGCCCCTGCGGTCGCCGAGCTCGCGGTTGAGCCGCAGCGCCAGCGTGTGGTGCTCGGCCGCGCGCTCCGGCTGCCCCGCCGTGCGGTAGGCGACGCCGAGGTTGTCGAGCAACGACGCCTCCATCGTCGCCTCACCCGCCCGCCGGTAGGCGTCGAGCGAGCGGTGCAGGTGGGCGATGCCGTCCTCGCTCGCCCCCATGCACACCTGCACCCAGCCCAGGTCGCCGAGGATGCGCGCTTCGTACCGGATGTCGCCGGTGCCGGCCGCCGCGGGCAGGGCCGACTGGGCGAGGCCGAGCTGCTTGAGCCAGTGGCCGCGCTCGTACAGCAGGACGGTGAACGTCGCTGCGAGCGAAACCACCAGGGCGCCCATGGAAGGGCCCGCGGAGGTGCGGACCAGCGCCAGCACGTTGTCGGCCTCCGCGTCCGTCCACGCGTGCACGTCCTCGCCGCTCGCCAGCCGGGCGCCGGGGTGATCGAGCGTGCGCGGGCCGATGCCGGCGCGCCGGCCGGAGTTCGCGCCGATCACCTTGATCGCCGTGCGGGCGGTCGCCAGCTGGCAGTGCAGGACCCGCCGCACGAGTTCGGTACGGCAGCCGGCGGGGTCCTCCGCCTCGGCCCGCTCGCGGGCGTAGAGCCGCAGCAGGTCGTGCAGGCGGTAACGGTCGGGGGCGTGGCTCTCCACCAGCTGGGCGTCGACCAGCGCGTCCAGCAGGTCACGCGCGCGGTCCTCGGGCAGCCCGGTCATCGCCGCGACGACGACGGGCCCGACATCCGGCCCGTCGAGCATCCCCACGTACCGGAACACGCGGGCGGCCTCGGCTCCCGACGGGCTCGCGCGCAGGTCCTCGTAGCTCTCCTGGAAGACGGCGCGTACGGCCCGGTCGTCGGCGCGCAGCTCGTCCAGCCGGTGCCGGGCGGTGGACAGCCGCTCGGCCAGGACCGACACCGGCCAGAAGGGACGGCCGTTCAGCCGCGCGGCGGCCAGGCAGAGCGCGAGAGGCAGCCCTCCGCACAGGCGGACCACCGCCGCCGCGGCGTCCGGCTCCCTGGCGATGCGGTCGTCGTGGACCATGCCGCCGAGCAGGTCGGTGCCCCGCCCGACGTCGAGCACGTCGAGCGGGACGTGGACGGCGTCGTGCAGCGAGGTGAACATCCGGCGGCTGGTCACCAGGACGGCGCAGGTGGCGCTCCCCGGGAGCAGGGGCCGCACCTGCGCGGCGTCCCTGGCGTTGTCGAGCACGATCAGGATGCGCTTGCCGGCGGTCAGGGACCGGAACCGGCCCGCGGCCTCCTCCAGGTCGGCGGGCACGGCCGAGTCGGCGGTGCCGAGCGAGCGCAGGAAGCGGCCCAGCACGATGTGCGGGTCGACCGGGCCTGCCTGCGGGATGGCCCCGTGCAGGTTGACGTAGAGCTGCCCGTCGGGGAAGCGCTCGACGAGCCCGCGGGCGACGTGGACGGCCAGCGCGGACTTCCCGATGCCGCCGATGCCGCTGATGTGACACACCCGCGGGCCCGCGGTGAGGGCGGCGCGTACGCGGGCGATCTCGGCGGCCCGCCCGGCGAAGACGGCCGGGGGCGCGGGGAGCTCGGCGGGAACCGGCGGCGCGTCCGGCGCGTCGGCGGAGCCCTCAGCGGTGGCCTGCGCGGAGTAGGGCCACACCTCGACGGCCGGTTCGGCCGACAGGGCCCGCCGGTGCAACTCCTGCAGCTCGATCCCGGGCTCGACGCCCAGCTCGTCCACCAGCCGCCGGCGGGTCTGCCGGAACGCCTCCAGCGCGGCGGCCCGCCTGCCGTCACGCAGCAACGACAACATCCACAGGTACGTCAGCCGCTCCCGCAGCGGGTGCTCGCTGATCAGCATCGGCAGGTCGGCCAGCGACTCGATGGGCGCGCCGAGGCTCAGGCCGGCGGCCACGTGCTCCTCGACCACGCTCAGGCGTTCCTCCGCCAGCGCCTGGCCGAACATCGCCGGCAGCCAGTCGCCCGAGACGTCTGCCAGCGGCGGCCCCTGCCACAGGCGCAGCGCCTGCCCGAAGAGGGCGCCGGCCTCGCGGGGGACGCTCTTCCTCGCCTGGTCGACCAGCTCGCGGAAGCGGTGGAGGTCGACGTCGGCCGGCTCGGCGTCGAGGCGGTAGCCGGGCGGCGCGGTGACGAGCGCGGCCCGGGGGACCGGGACGAGGACCCGCCGCAGGCGCGAGATGTACTGGTGGATGGCGTTGCGCGCGGTGATCGGCGGCTCGTCGCCCCAGACCGCCCGCATCAGCCGCTCGGTGGTGACCACCTGGCGCACGTTCAGTAACAACATGGCCAGCACCGACCGCTGTTGTGGAGTGGACGGGCCGACGAACCGGCCCTCCGCCCAGACCCCGACCGGCCCGAGTATCCGGAACCCCACCTGGCGCAAGCGCCGCCCCTTTCCGACGACCGGATGCGCAGGAAGCCTATCGTGTCCCCAGGTCACCAAGCCGCCGGGCCGTTCCGGGAAAGCCATTTCATCGGCATTTAAGCCGGCAATAACGGGACGCCCATAAAGTCTCCCCGACCATTTCTGCGCGGTCGAAAGGAGACATGCTCATGCCTGTTGAGACACGCGGTTCGGCGGCGGCGCCCGCCCCTGGCGCGGAGGCGGCGGAGGAGCGGACCGCCGCCAGGCCGGCCATCAAGAAGACGCCGATCCATTCGCAGCTCGTCTACACGGAGAACCTCTGGGCCAAGGCGGCGTAGGCGGCCCGGACGGAAACCACGTAACGGGGACGCCGGCGCCACGGCGTCCCCACCCGGGAAGGGAGGGACATGCGCGTCGCGCTCGCCGCCATGCCCTGGCAGCCGGTCAACCGGCCCTCGCTGCCCATCGGCATCCTGCACGAACTGCTGCGCACGCGGCGTCCGGACGTTGAGGTGACCGAGTTCCACGGCGGCATCCGGTGGGTCGAGTTCCTGATCAAGGACAGCGGCGGCGACCTGGGGCCCAGGGCGGTCATGGACATCGCCGAGTACGGCGTGCTGCACGGCCTGGGCGACTGGGTCTTCGCCGGCTGCCTCCACGACGACCCGGCGTGGAAGGACGCCGAGTTCCGCGCGTACGCCGAGGCCCGAGGGCTCGACGTCGACGCGGTGGTGCGGATGCGCCCCCACGCCGCGGCCTTCATCGACGTCGCCGTCGACGAGGTGCTGGCCGGCGAGCCGCACGTCGTCGGCTTCACCTCCACGTTCATGCAGAACGCCGCCAGCCTGGCACTCGCCCGGCGGCTCAAGCGCCTGCGCCCCGAGCTCCGGGTCGT
Organism: Nonomuraea sp. KM88; assembly: GCF_052245635.1. Taxonomy (NCBI): domain Bacteria; kingdom Bacillati; phylum Actinomycetota; class Actinomycetes; order Streptosporangiales; family Streptosporangiaceae; genus Nonomuraea; species Nonomuraea sp. KM88. The sequence goes on from NZ_JBQQCC010000004.1 coordinate 252,316, forward strand.
CTTCGGCGGGGCCAACTGCGACGGCGTCATGGGCCACGCGCTGCACCGCAACCACCCGTTCGTCGACTACGTCGTGCGCGGCGAGGGCGAAGAGGTGTTCCCCCTCCTCCTCGACCGCGTCCTGGCGGCCGAGGACCCGGCCGACCTGCCCGGGGTGTGCTGGTGGAACGGCGCCGAGTCGATCGCCAACCCGCCCACGAGCCGTCCCGTGCCGCCCGCCGCCATCCCGCTGCCCGACTTCCGCGGGTGGCAGGAGGTGTTCGAGGCGTCGCCCGTACGCGAGCACGTCTCCCCGCAACTCGTCATGGAAGGGTCGCGCGGCTGCTGGTGGGGCGAGAAACACCAGTGCACGTTCTGCGGGCTCAACGGCTCGATGATCGGATTCAGGTCCAAGCCCGCCGACCGGTTCCTGGACGAGCTGTCCACGCTGGTCAGGCGGCACCAGATCCTGGACGTGCTGCCCGTCGACAACATCCTCGACATGAACTATTTCCGTACGGTCCTGCCCGCCATGGCGGACCTGGAATGGGACCTGCGCGTCCACTACGAGATCAAGTCCAACATCCGCACCGACCAGGTCCGCGCCCTGGCCGGCGCCGGCATGGCCACGGTCCAGCCGGGCATCGAGAGCCTCAACGGCCGGGTGCTGAAACTCATGGACAAGGGCGTGGACGGCACGACCAACATCCGGCTGCTGCGCGACTGCGAGACGCACCACCTGACCGTGGAGTGGAACTACCTGTACGGCTTCCCCGGCGAAAGCGCGGCCGACTACCGGCCCGTCATCGAGCAGATCCCGGCGCTCGTCCACCTGCAACCGCCGGACACCACGGTCCGCATCGTCCTCGAACGTTTCAGCCCCTACCACGAACGGCCCGAGCTCGGCTTCGCGCGCCGCGCGCCGGCGGCGTTCTACCGGCACGTCTACGACCTGCCCGACAGCGAGCTGTCCGACCTGGCGTACTTCTTCGACAGCGATCCCGCCGGCATCGACGAGGAGACCGCCAGGGCACTGGAGGCGGCGCTGGAGAGCTGGAAGGACGCCTACCCGTCCTCCTACCTGATCGCCGAGGACCACGGCGACCTGATCGTCATCGACGACGCCCGCCACGGCCGGCCGCGGACCCGGCACCGCCTGCCGGGCTGGCGGGCCGCCGCGTACCGCGCGCTGGGCGACCGCCGCACCGAGGCGGGGCTGCACCGGCACCTGAGCAGGCACGGGCAGGCGCCGCCGGAGGCGGAACTGGGTGCCTGGCTCGGCGAGGCCCAGGCAGACGGGCTGGTGTTCCGCGACGGCGACTTCTGGATCGGCCTCGCCACCGGCTCCGCTCCGCACCGGGCGCCGGTCCTGACCGGGACGCGGGCATGAGCAGCTCCCCGCTTTCCTCGGGCCCGCCTCCTCCCGGTACGGTGATCACCGCTGGGCGGCCGATCACGCTGGGCGAGCGGCCCGAGGAGACGGTCGCGTTCATCGCCGTGCTGCGCGACAACCTCGAACGGGGCACCGTCGTCGACTGGACGGGCGGGGTGCGGCCCGGCTTCGACACGGCGCCGCTGCTCCACCTGCCGCCACCGCGGCGGCCCGTACCGGCAGCGGGCCAGGAAGGGAGCGCCGGGCTGGACGTCTGGCGCTCGCGGTTCCGGATCGGCCTGTGCTACTACCGCAGAGGGCCCGGCTTCCTGCAGGTCAAGGACATGCGCGACCCGGCGGCCGCGGCCCGGATGATCATCGACGACGGGGCGCTGGGCTCCGCGTTCACCCGCTGCCTGCGCCCGCGGCGGCTGCCCGGCCTCGGGACGGACGAACGCGACGCCGTCGACGTGCTGATCGACGAGCGGCTGGTGCTCAGGTGCGGCGACCTCGTGGTCACCCTCCCGCACCGGATGCGCCGCTGGCCGGTCCCCGCCATGGCGGTCTGAGATCGTGGGTCCGCCACGTTCACGAGCCACTGCGAGGCGGCCGGAAACCGGATTGATCGGGTTAGCCGGCGATGCCACCATCCTCGAATGGAGGAAGACGAGCTGCGGCTGATCCAGGAGAATGTCACCCTGGCCATCGACCGGCTGGGGCCGCTGAGCGACGTGGACTTCGGCCTCAACCGGGAGTCGGTCGAGTGGGTCGACGGCTTCATCGAGCGCCAGCGTTCCCGGCCCGGCTTCGACCCGGAGCAGATCGACGGGCTGGTCGGCGTGCTCGGCTCGTTTCTCGGCGCCTGCGTCGCCGCCGCCACGGGCGGTCACTGGCGCAGGACGGACGATGGCGCGTGGGGCGTGCTCCTTCCCGACGGCAGCATGGCCTTCCCCTTCACGAAGGTGCGCAAGCAGTTCCGTGGCGGGGCGGAAGAGGGCGAATCGATCGCCGGCTTCTACCGGATCGCGGTCGGCTTCGTCGCCACGGGAAAGTTGCGGGGGGCACGCGAGCGAGAGGCCGGCCCGGACGCGAGGTGATCCCTTCGGGTTTAGGAATCTTTGACCCGGTTACGGTTCGGGGTTTACGGGAGCGGCGCGGCCCACCGCCGCGCCGGCCGCGACCGGAAGGAGAGGAACACACCATGCGTGCCGCGATCTTCGGGGGCGCCTTCGTGCTGGCAGGCGCCCTCGCCGGAGCCGGCGTCATGAATGCCGCTCACGCCGGCGCGGACGTCGCCACAGCCCCGGCCACGACCGACGCCAGGATCCCCTGCTACGACATCCGGAGCAGCGACGTCGGCTTCTACCGCAGCGTCACGATCAAGAGCAAGTGCGGGCAGACGAACACGGTGAGGGCGAGGATCGCCTCGTGGCCCGACGGACCGTGCTGGACCATCAGACCCGATGAGCACCGGACCCACTACTACAGGTCGCCCGGCACCTTCTACAACCTCACGAAGTGCTGACCGGCCATCACCCGCGCAAGAGGGCGGTCACCGGCCAGGTTCGGGGGCGAGGGGAGGTCCGGCGGCGAGGTCGGGTGCGTCGCGCCAGGTGGCGAGGAACTCCTCCGCCACGGCGCACGAGCCCGCGTACGGGCCGCCGGGGTGCTCCAGAGCTCTGCCGGTGAGCCGGCCGACCCGCTCTTCCACCAGCTCCCGCGCCGAGGCGGCGCCGGAGACCCGGCCGGCGCGTTCGGCGAGGTAGCCGATCGTGGCCCCGGCCCCGCAGACGAAGTCCGCCAGCGTCACCACGTCCCGCTCCGCGAGGGTGCGCAGCCCGGCCTCGGTGTAGGGGACGTTCGCCGCCGGAGCGACCAGGCGGGCGCGTACCCCGGCCGCCCGTTCGGCCGTCAGGGTTCCGGTCCGCGCGCCGGGCACCAGCACGTCCGCAGCCACCCCGTACAGGGCCTCGGCGGGCCGCACCGGCAGGCCGAGCAGGCGCACACAGGCGTCGCCGTGCTCGGCGCGCGACTCCTCGAGCGCGGACACGTCCAGCCCGGCGGGGTCGGTGACGCATCCGTGAAGGGTCGAGAGGGCGACGAGGCGTGCCCCCCGCCGCGCGGCCTCCCGGACGACGGCGCCACCCACCTTGCCGAACCCCTCCACCGCGAGCGTGCGCCCGGCCAGCCCGCCGAGCGCCGTCTCCGCGGCGACGACCACGCCCAAGCCCGTCACCATGGTGTCCACCAGCTCGCCGCCGACCTCCTGGTGCATCACCGAGCCGGTACGGTAGCCGGGCAACGAGGCGAAATCCTCCGTACGCGTGCCCAGATCCGAGGCCGTGAGGAAGCCGCCCTTCTCGACCATCGGGGTGATCTCCTGGCAGTAACGGGCCAGGGTGGCCGTCCGGTGTTCGGGCTCGGCGCGCAGCACCGCCTTGGCGCCGCCGATCCGCTCGCCGAGCACGGCCAGCTTGTACGTCATCGCCCGCGCCAGCAGCCCCGCCTCGCCGCGGGTGACGTCAGGGGCGAGCCGGGTGCCGCCCGCGCTCGTCGGGCAGTCCAGGTCGAAGGCGATGCATCCGTCCACCGAGGCCAGTTCCACGATCCTCATGCGCACTCCTCACGTCGTCCGAGCCGCGTCCGATCCGCGCCTGACGACCAATCTCGACGCGAACCGGCCCCGTGTCCACCAGAGCTCGCTTCGTCACTGGAAGCCGTCAGGACAGAGGAAGGTCCGGATTCTCGCGGGCGCGCTCGCGAGGAGCGCCGGCCGGGACTCCCGCGAGCAGAAGTTGCTGCCGATCTCCCCGTCGAGGAACCGGGTCGCGTTCCGCCTGGCGATGAGGTCGATGCCGCCGACCGAGGGGGAGTCGAGTTCGGCCGCGACCCAGGGGCCCGAGCACCGCTTGCGCGCGACCACGGCATCCCCCGGCAGGCTGCCGCCGTTCAGCGCGGCGACCTGCCGGATGATCGAGGCGTCGGACGCGCAGGGAACGGCGGCGTCGGTGCGGCGCTTGCTCGCCCTCCTCGTCGGGCTGGAGGTCTTCCTCCTGGGCGGTTCGGTCGTGCTGGGGGCGTCCTCGGGGGACTCACTCGCCGTCGACGCCTCGGCCGAGGGTTCGGGGCTCTCCTCGTACGTGGACGTGGGGGTGGTGCTCGGGCTCCGCAGCGCCTCGGGTGTGCCCCGCGAGCTGGTGGCGAACACCGCTCCCGCGGCCGCGACCGCCGCGACGGCGACGGCGGCCGACCACAGCGGCACCGCGGGGCGCCTGCGCCGCGGTGGCGGCGGCATGGGCTTGGTGCCCGACGCGAGCGCGGTGACCCGGTCGAGCAGTTCGTACGCGCTGGGCCGGGCCGTGCGCTCCTTGGCGAGCGCGCCGCGTACGAGGTCGTGGAGCGGGGCGGGCACCTCGGACAGATCCGGTTCGACGCTCATGACCCGGTAGGCGAGGACGTCGGGAGCTCCGGTGCCGAACGGCGGGCGGCCGGTCGCTGCGTAGACCATCAGCGCGCCCCAGGCGAAGACGTCGGCGGCGGTGTCCGCCTCGTCGCCGCGGTACTGCTCGGGGCTGATCCAGCCGGGAGTCCCGATCAGCGCGCCGGTGCCCGTGAGCCCGCTCTCGTCGAGGGCCCGCGCGATGCCGAAGTCCAGGACCTTCGCGCCGGAGGCGGAGAGGATCACGTTCCCCGGTTTGAGGTCGCGGTGCACGATGCCGGCCCGGTGGATGTCGGTGAGCGCCTCGGCGATGTCCAGGCCGAACGGGAGGAGCTCGTCCGGGCGCAGCTGGGCGTTCTCCTGGACGTAGGTGCTGAGCGTCGGGCCGGGGACGAACTCGGTGGCCAGCCAGGGAGGCATCGCTGTGGTGTCGGCGGCCAGCACGGCGACCGTGCAACGCCCGCGTACTCGGGACAGCAGGTCGACCTCGCGGACGAAACGGGCAAGGAATTGTGGATCGGCGGCTAATCCCGGATGGATGACCTTGACCGCGGCCCGGGTGCCGTCGGCCGCGATCCCGGCGTAGACGACCCCCATGCCACCGGCGCCCATCCGGCCTGCGATCCGGTAGGGGCCGATCGGCTCGCGGTCGTCCATCGCCAGGGAGCCGAAGCCGCCGGGGTCGCTCATCGTGCTCCGCTCGCCGGACCAACGCAACAGCAGCGATCCTATTAAGCCGGGCCGCCTGTGGCGCTGATCACATCCGGTGTGTGGATTCGTCCACAGTTGATCGCTGCGGGTCTCCGTAATGTCCCAGTCACCGGATCACACCGACACGGGGAGGAACCCGAAATGCGTAAGACCTTTGCGATCGCCGCTCTTGCCGGTTCGATGGCCGTCACCGGCCTGGCCCTGGTCCCGGCCGCCGCCCAGGCGACCACGCACTCCACGACGAGCTGGGGGAAGGTCTTCTCCAGCGACGGCAAGGCGTACACGTTCGGCAGGACGTGGGAGAGCCACGGGAAGGTCTTCACGAAGTGGTACGGCGTGGACAAGGTCGGCGGCAAGAAGGGCTGGGTCTGGTTCGAGGTGTACCAGGGCGGTCAGTGGAAGAGGTTCAACAAGGCGTGGGACGGCAAGGTCACGGGCGCCTGGCAGGGGCACGGGATCAAGAAGGTGTACACGTTCACCTGCTGGGCCGGCAAGTTCGACAACTGCGGCAAGAAGTACCGCATCTACTGAGCAGGACGAGGTGCCTGTGCCGCCGTACGGAAACGTGAGAGCCGTGTCGTGTCACACGCTCAGCCGATCGTCTTGGAGATGAGGGGCCGCCGGTGACTCCCCTGAAAGGCCCCACCCATCTGCAAGGAGCGCATCATGCATCCCGCACTGAACACCATCGACATCATCGTGTCCGACCTGGAGGCCTCGATCGCGTTCTACGCGCGGCTGGGGCTGGAGTTCAAGGTCGATGAGCACTCGCCCGAGCACGCCGGCTGCGACCTGCCGAACGGGCTGCACGTGATGCTGGACACCGAGGGCTTCCGCACCCCGTTCCTGCCGGGCTGGAGCGCGCCGACCGGCGGCCCGCGCACCCTGCTGTGCTTCGAGTTCGACACCCCGGCCGCGGTGGACGCCACATACGCTGATCTGCTCGAAGCGGGCTGTCGCGGGATCGCCGAGCCGTTCGACGCGTTCTGGGGCATGCGCTATGCCACGGTGGCCGACCCCGACGGGAACGGCGTGGATCTGTACGCCGCGCTCCCGGCAGGCTGACCCGGGGGACCCGCAGGCGGTGCCATAGGAATCGCCTATGGCGCCTGCTGACATTTCGTCTTTGCCTCTCGTTCTTTTCCGGACGTAGCGTGAAACAGCTCGACGACGGGCTCTCCGCGATCATTCCCGAGAATCGCGATTTCTTTCCGTCGGGCGGACTGACACGTGAACGAGAGGATTGTTGACATGACCGTGGTCGAAAACAGGTCGGGAACGCAGGAACTCGTGGGAAAACGAGCACTGGTCACGGGTGGCACGCGGGGGATCGGCGCGGCCGTCGTACGCCATCTCCTTGACGCGGGCGCCGAGGTGCTCACGACCGCCAGGTCGGCGTCGAGCACGGTGCCGGAGGGCGCCGCCTTCGTGGCGGCCGACGTGCGGACACGCGCCGGAGCGCAGGCGCTCGCCGAGGCCGCGCAGGAGGTGCTCGGCGGGGTGGACGTCGTGGTGCACAACGCGGGCGGGGCGCAGCCGTACGAGGGCAGCTCGGCCATCCCCGACGAGGAGTGGCAGGACGCGCTGGACCTGAACTACCTGGCGTCGGTACGGCTGGACGCGCTGCTGGTGCCGGGGATGCGGGAACGGCGTTTCGGGAGGATCGTGCACATCTCCACGGCCGCGGTCCTCACGCCGGAGGCGACGCTGTTCCTGCACTACGCGGCGGCGAAGGCGGCGCTGGTGACCTACAGCCGGGGACTGGCCCTGGAGCTGGCCCCGCACGGGATCCGGGTCAACACCGTGTCTCCCGGCAGGGTCGCCACCCCCGGCGGCGAAGAGACGCGCCGGCGGTGGGCGGAGGTGACCGCGCGCATGGGCGTGGCGCCGGACCGGAACGACGCCGACGGCCCCACCGTGCCGCTGGGCCGCGACGGCCGGCCCGACGACATCGCCGACGCCGTGCTTTTCCTCGTTTCCGACCGGGCCGGCTGGCTGACCGGAAGGAATCTCATCGTGGACGGCGGGGAATTCCCCATGGGCTGACGTCGATCGCATTTCTGGACGCCACTCAAAAAGTTTCATGAAAGGCCTTGGGGAATGGAATTGCAGGGTAAAACCGCACTCGTCACGGGCGGCACTTCCGGCATCGGCCTGGCAACCGCCCGCCTGCTGGCCCGCGCGGGCGCCGAGGTCGTCATCACCGGACGCGATGTCCAGCGCGGCGAGAACGCCGTCCACGCCGCGCGGGAGGACGGCGCTGTCCGGTTCGTCGCGGCGGACATGGCCGACCTGGACGCGGTCGCCGCACTGGGCCGCCAGAGCGGTCCGGTCGACATCCTCGTCAACAACGCCGCCGCCTTCCCTTCCTCGCTCACCGTCGAACAGAGCGTGTCGGGGTACGAGCGGATCTTCGACACCAACGTGCGCGGTGCCTACTTCCTGGTCGCCGCGCTCGTACCGGCCATGATGGAGAAGGGGGAGGGCAGCATCGTCAACGTCACCTCACTCGCGGCGACCAGGGCCTTCGCCGGCGCCTCGGTCTACAGCGCGTCCAAGGCCGCGCTGGCCGCGCTGACCCGTACGTGGGCGTTGGAGTTCGCGGGCGGCGGCGTACGCGTCAACAGCGTCTCTCCCGGCCCGACCCGCACGGAAGGCGTGCTGGCCGAATACGGCCCGGAGGGCAACGAGGGCCTGGCCAAGAGCATGGGGATCAGGACGGCCAGCTCGCAGGAGATCGCCGAGGCGATCTATTTCCTGGCCTCTCCTCGCGCCAGCTACATCACCGGCACCACGCTCCACGTCGACGCCGGCGGCGCCGTCATCTAGCGGGCTCGTCAGGGCACCGGTGAGACGGAAGCGGACCTGTGCCAGGTCTCCTGGCGCAGCAGGTCGAGCAGGGCCAGCTCCGCGGGGCCCGCGGCGTGCCGGAGCCCGGCGATGACGGGTTGCGACACGGCCGGGGACACCGGGCGCGTGAGGTGCACGTAATCGTGGGGCACCGCGGAGGCCGGGACGAGCGTCACCCCCAGCCCGTGGGCGGCGCAGCGGATCGCCGTGCCCGTCTGGGACACGCGGGCAACCGTGGCCGGGGCCAGCTCGTTGTCGCGCAGCGCGTCCTGCATCACGCAGTCGAGCGTGCTGTCGCGGTCGAACCGCACCCACGGATCCCCCGCCAGCTCGCGCAGGTCGACCCGGTCGCGGGCGAGCAGCCGGTGCCCGGGGGTTCCAGGCGGAACTGTGGGGTGACCAGGTTGACGGGGACGACGAAGTCGCCGGGGACGAAGGCGCGGTTGTTCATGAGGCCGAGGCTACGAGGCCGAGCTGGTGTTCGTCGCCGGAGGGTCTGCGGGAAACCGCGGCGCGGTGCCGAACCAATGGGCGCGGAGCGGCATCCAACAAAGATCACAGTACAAGAGGGGGCATAGGTGATGATCTGGTTGAACGGCCTGCCCGAGGCATGGTGATCCGCAAACGCGCCTCACGCTCCACGCAGCGCATCGACGTGACCCGCCTTCCCGACGACGTCGTGGCGCTCATCGACGCCCTCGAGCCCGGTGAGAACCTGGTCCTCACGCGTGACGGCGAGTCGATCGCGACGATCTCCAGCACCATCGACGTGATCCACGGCGCCGTCATCGATCGCGACACGCCGGACGAGAGCGACGACCAAGTGCCGATCGACCACGCGGGCGTGACCGTCGTGGCCACCGCGATGGAGCTGTCGACCGCGGCGAGGGTTGCGCTGTCCACCCAGCTCGGGGCGGACTACGTGGTGCTCGACATGCACGCGGCTCCCGCGACCACCGACGTGCTGCTGGTGCCCCCGGGAAGCCCGCAGCTGATCGCAGCGCTTCGATCGATGTTCCCGAAAGCTCGCGTCATCGTCGCCGAGATCGAGGACCACGAACTCGGAGTGCAGTACCACGGCCCGGTCCGGCGACTGCTCGACGCGGGCGCTGACGGATACCTCCCTCCGGCGACCCTCCCACACCTGGCCAGGCAGCTTGACCACACCCTGAGTCAAGGGCGCGAGCTCGCCGGCGGGGCCGCGACACCCCTGCAGATCGCACCGCCCGCGGAGCCGGCGGATCAGGACGACGAGTGACCAGGCGCGGGCCCGCGTGCCGTGCGCATTGCACAGGGTCTGCGGCGGCCGTGATCAGGCGATGTCCACGCGCTCGGCAGCGTGAGCGGCAAACAGGCCGGGAGCGTTTCCCGCGCGCCAGGCGAGCGATACCGCTGCGCTCAACCGCCGGCCTTCGACACGGCGAACGCGACCAGGAAACCGGCCAGCGTGATGAGACCGGTCAGCAGGTGCGAGGACTCGAACGCCTCGGGGATCATGGTGTCAGCGATCATGGTGAGGATCGCTCCGCCGGCCAGCGCGATGATGCCCGCCAGCACGGCCGCGGGCGCCTGCCCCAGGAGCGCGTACCCGGCCAGCGACGACAGGCCGCTGACCCCGGCGATCCCGATCCACAACCCGAACACGTACGTCCTGGATCGCCCGGCCCGGCGCATGCCGGCCGCGCTGGACAGGCCCTCGGGCACGTTGCTGATGAACACGGCCGCCACGGTCACCATGCTCACCGCACCCCCGCCGAGCAGGCTCGCGCCGATGACCAGCGACTCCGGCACCCCGTCGAGCACCGCGCCCAGCGCGATCGCCGTCCCCGACCCCTCCTGCTGCGACGGATGCCGGTCACCGGAGCGCTTGCGATGCCTGGCTCCACGCCGCGCCAGCAGGACGTTGCAGACGGTGTAGAGGACCGCGCCGGACACGGCACCCACCACCGCGGGAGCCAGTCCCGCGCGGCGGTGCGCCTCCTCGATCAGCTCGTACGACACCGCCGAGATCAGCACCCCGGCGCCGAACGCCATCACCGACGCGATCAGCCGTTGTGGCAGCCGGACCGTGTACCCGGCCAGCGCTCCTAGCACGAGCGCGAACCCGGCCAGCAGCCCCCACCCGCCCGCCTGCAACCACTCCGGCATGATCAGCGCTTGCCCTCCCGCCACCCCCTCCAAACGGGTGAGGCCCTCGTTGCGCCGCCAGTGCCGCCGAGCCGGGCCACAGGCGCCCCTCGCCCCGGCTCGCGCGGGTCCGCTCCCGGGCCGGTCAAGACCGTACGTAGCGGCGGAACATGATTCCCGAGGCGAAGGAACGGTGCTCGACCAGGCGCAGCCGCAGTACTTCCCCCACGGGCAGGTACGGCTTGCCGCCCCCGACGATCACGGGGAACGCGTACACCCAGAACTCGTCGATCAGGTCCAGCAGGGAGGCGGCCAGCTCGGGGCCGCCGAGTTGGAGGGTGCCGTCGATCTCCCGCTTGAGGCGCGTCACCTCGGACACGGCATTCTCGCGACGGACGATCGTGACCCCTTCGGGGACGGTCCGGAGGGTGTCGGAGAAGACGTACCGCGGCGTCTCCTTGTACAACCGGGCGAACTCCCGCTCGACGGCCGGGGCGCCTTCCTTGCCGAGGTCCTGCGTCCAGGGCTTCTCCATCGCCTCGTACAGCCGCCGCCCGAACAGGAACGCCGAGATCCGGCGAACGTGGTCGTTCGCCGCCTGGTGAAAGTCCTCGCCCGGGTCTTGGAAGTCCATGCCGCCCTCGGCATCCTCGATGTAGCCGTCGATCGAGGTGTTCATCCAGTAGATGACCTTGCCCACGAAACCTCTCCTTGGTCGTAGAAATCGTCGGGAGTGGAGACCCGGCGGAGCGCCGGAACTCATCGCAGGCAGGACCCGTGGTCACGCACCCACGCCCACCTGGCCGGATTCTCGGGTCAGCGTGAAGACCGTACCGGGCGTTCGACGCGGGTGGGGTCGCCGCGTACGAGCTCGTCGTGGATGCGCCAGCGGGCTGTGGTGACGGCGCGCTCCGCTGCCTCGTCGCCGTGCTCGATGCGCTGCCGCAGCAGCCGCATGGCGATGCGGCGGTTGAGGCTGAACCGCCGCTCGGTGTCGACCACGATGACGATCCCGGTGGGCCGATGGGTGGCCCGTACGGCCGTGCTGGCCTTGTTGCGATGTTGCCCGCCGGGGCCGCCGGTGCGGCAGGCGACGATGTCGACGTCCGCTTCGTCGAACGTCGTGCGCGGGGTGTCGACCTGGCACGGTCGGGCGATGACGTACCAGTTCTTCCGGCCGGTCCTGGCCCGGTAAGGGCTGGGGGCCTGCCAGCACAGGGTTCCGCTCCATGAGGCGGCGAACGTCTCGGCGCCGTCGCCTGCGATCCGGATGAGGGCCGATCGGTAGGTGCCCGGCCGGTCACCGGGGACGGTGTGGGCCCGATGGGTCTCCAGACCCTGCCTGGTGGCGTCGGTTTCCAGGCGGCGCAGCAGCCGGGCCAGTGCCCAGGCGCACTCCTGCGGGCCGCGCCCGGCCGACAGGAGCAGGTGGACGCTCACGGCCGCCCCCGCTTGCGGCGCTGGTCCCGGCGGTCCCTTCCGGGCGTGGACGCGAGGTCGGGCGTCTTGTACGTGACCAGGGGGATCGTGGTGGCGATGGGCGTGGCCAGGTCATGCTCGACGAGGTCGGCGATGACCTGCTCGATGCGCTTGTAGGCCGTCGGCGCCTCCTCGAAGAGCAGCTGGCGGTCGCCGCACACCACCAGCGACCCCACGGGCGTACGGCGCAGCTCCTCGACCGTGTGCTTGGCCCGGCCGCGGCGCAGGGCGTCGGCCCGCGACATCTTGCGGCCCGCGCCGTGTGCCACGGAGTGGCCGGCGTCCGGCCCGGCGTGGCCGGCCACGAGGTAGGAAGGGGTGCCTCGCGTGCCGGCGATGAGCACGTCGCGGCCGTCACCCGGTGCCGCACCCTTGCGGTGCAGGTAGATCCCGTCGCGGATCTCGACCAGATTGTGGCACTGGTCGACGATCGGCTCGGCGGGCTCCGCGCCCAGCGCGCGGGCGACCCGGGCGGCCAGCAGCCGCCGGTTGAGCGACCCCCAGCGTACGGCGTCGTCATGCATCGCCAGATAGGCATCGGGATCGGGGGCGGGGCCCGCGCCGTGGGCCTCGGTGTGCGCACGCAGGATCCGTTCGCCGAGCCCTCGGGAACCGCTGTGGACGATGAGGACCAGGTCGCCGGCGGCGAGTCCGAGCCGGCTCGCGTGGCCGGGCTCGAAGACGGCCCCGATGCGGGCCAGCTCGACGAAGTGGTTGCCCCGGCCGACCGTCCCGAGGCCTTCGACGTGGCCCGCGGGGATGTCGCCCTTCACCACGTCCCAGGCCGGGTCGTCGGCATCCTGCTCGGGGTCAAGCGCGCGGTCGAGATCGGGGAACCGGGCGGCGAGCTTCTCAGGTACGGCTCGCCTGAGCTTGACGGGGAACACGGCGATGCCGCACCCGATGTCGGAGCCCACCAGGAACGGGTACAGGACGGTCGACGCCATGGCGGCGCCGATGGGGGCGCCCTTGCCGGGGTGCAGGTCCGGCATGGCGGCGACATGGGTCATGCCGTCGAGGGCGGCCACCTGGTGGCACTGCGCGACGGCGTCGGACTCGATCCAGCTGGTGGGGGAGGCGAACACGGTGACGGTGGCTGGTCCGACGGCGGGGGATTGCTGGGACAAAGACGCTCTCTTCACTGAACTGGGTGCGGGCAGGCGGCATCACGGCGCGAGCCGGCGCCGTGGCATCTCGGAGCAGGGGGTGGTGTCCGTCAAAGCCTCATGAACACCACGTTTCCTGAGCCCGCCAAGCGGAGCAAACGATTTTCGCCGTAGGGGCCTGAAGTCACAGGCTCTTGCGCATGAGAACGCACGTGGTCTCATGGCGGCGGATCGAGCCGTCGGGTCCTTCCTCGTCCCAGGCATCCGGCCTCCGGTCGTAGGCGACGTAGCCCAGACGCTCGTACAGAGCGCGAGCCCGGGGGTTGTCCTCCTCGACGGCGAGTTCCGCCCTGCGCAGGCCGCGCTCGCCGATCCGCTGTTCGGCGGCCCGGATGAGCAGCGTTCCCAGGCCACGGGACCGGAGCGCAGGAAGCACGGCGAGCTGCCACAACGTCCCGGCGCCCGCACAGACCTGGTAGTCGACGCCGCCGATTGCCACTGGCAGGTCCACAGGAGTGCATACCGCCAGATAGTCCACCTCGCCCTTCGGGACGCGTGCCAGCTCCCGCTCCACGTGGCGCAGGTGGGTGGCGGAACCTGACCAGGTGCACGCGGGCAGGTCGCCGGGCAGGAGATCGCGCACGCTGACGGGGACGGCGACGGTGGGCTCGACGGGGCGATGGGCATCGATCACGGGCGCGAGCATGTCAAGCGACCCGGTGTCCGGGCAAGCGTCGCCGTACGGCTCGTTCCGGAAGGAAGTCACCTGCATGTCGTACGGCTGCACCCGCGATACTCAAGGGGAGGTACGCATGGGCTGGATGCCCTCAGGCGCCCGCCGAGCCGGCGGAGAAGGCGATGGCCAGGTATGAGCAGTCGTTGGACGATGAGGTCATCTGGATCGGGTCCCACGCGCCCGGCTGGACCCACATCCTCTGGCTCAGCGGCTTTCACACGGCTGCGGAGGCCAAGGCGCTCAGCGCGGGAGGACGGCGGCTTCTCACCATGTTCCACAACGGAGGACTGGGCGAGCTCGACCACCTGTATCTGTACCAGGACGGCGCGCTGGTCGATGAGATCGATCCGCCCTATGTCGACGGCGCGCCGGTGAGCGTACCCGAGTACGCGGTGCATGCGGAAGGGCTTGAGCTGGAGCTCGGCATGTCCGGCACGCAGGAGCTTCACCTCCTGCTCTGCATGGTCGGGCGGATCACCGGGCGTTTCCTCGATCGGGACTGGTCGCCTCGACTCGCGTTCTTCACCCCGTACCCCGAGCAGCCTGGGCCACATGAGCGGGGCACCATATCCCCGGATCATGGTCCTGCGGCCGCCTGTCAAGGTCCGCGAAGCGGAAGACCTGCGGCTGAGAAGCCGCAGGTCAGAGGCCGTCATTCTCGGTTACGGGGCGGCCTTCGGCCGGTAGGCGTCGTTGACGTCCACGGGAGCCGCCCCGCCCGCGGTGCCGCCACCGGGGATGTAGATCGTGCCGCCCACCGCGACGGCGGCGGTCCCGTGCCGGGGCACCGGCATCGGCGCCAGGCGCACCCAGCGGTCGCGCGCCGCGTCGTACGCCTCGGTCTCGGAGAAGACCGTGTTCGGGTTCGTCCCGTCGTGCCGGCCCTCGCCGCCGAACGTGTAGATCGTGCCGCCCACGGCCGCGGCGGCGATCCCGCCCCGGGCCGTCGGCATCGGCGCCCGCTTCGACCAGCGGCGGGAGCGCAGGTCGAGCGCGTACACGGTGTCGCGCACGTTGACCTGTCCCCGGTCGCGGCCGCCGAGCACGTAGAAGGTCGAGCCGATGATGGCGCCGCCGACGTGGTCGCGCGCCTGCGGCAGGCTCGGCAGGCTCTCCCACCGGCCGGTCACGACGTCGTACGACGACACGAGGGCCACCGTGTCCTGCAGGCCGCCGGGGCCGGGCGTCAGGGTGCGCATGCCGCCCGCGAGATAGATCTTCGTCCCGTGCACGCCCATCGCGGCGCTTCCCCGCTCCATGCCGGCCGGAATCGGCGGCAACGGCGTCCACCGGTCGGTACGCGGGTCGTACACGAAGCTGTCACGCAGGGCCTGCCACGACGCGCCGCCGGACAGCCCGCCGAGCACGTAGATCCGGCCACCGACCGTCGCCACGTTGGGGTGGTTCATCGCGACGGGCAGCGGGGCCGCCTCCGACCAGGTGTCGCGCCGGGTGTCGTAGACCTCCACCCGGCCGGTGGTGACGACGCCGCCGGCCGGGTCGGGGACGATGCCGCCGAGGACGTAGACCCGGTGGCCGAGCGCGGCGACGCTGTGCTCCTGTCGGGGCCCGCCGCCGATCGCCGCCCGCGCCTGCCACCCTTTCCCGTAGGTCGGGTCGGCCGCCGCGGGCGTCGCGGCGGGTGTCGTGGGCGTCGGGTGGCCGGGGTGCGCGTGCGCGGGCAGGCTGGGGCCCGCCGCGATGACCGCGCCGAGAAGTAGGGCGATACCGCGTCTCATGATTCTCCTTGCCTTCCTTGGTACGGGGTCTTCGGTGGTTCAGGGAGCAGGGGTGCGGCCGCCGTCAGGGCACGAGCACGAGCTTGCCGGGCCCGCCGAGGGCGCGCTGGGTGATGACACGCATGAAGAGATCTCCTGGGGTGGGTAGCGGGTTCCCGTCCACTGGCCCGTGGAGGCGGGGTGACGTCCACGCTCGCCCGCGACCCGCCCGCCGGCCAGGGCTGTGTTTCACCCAGGGGTTGTCATCCCCTGGCTACGACCGGCCGCCAGGGGTCACGATGGAGAGGTGAACCTCCGCGAACTCGCCGCGTTCCTGAAGACTCGCCGTGCCCGGGTCCGGCCGGCCGACGTCGGCCTGCCCGCCGGCCCCCGGCGCCGGGTGCCAGGGCTGCGCCGGGAGGAGGTCGCGCAGCTCGCGGGCTTGTCGGCGGACTACTACACCGAGCTGGAGCGCGGGCGCGGCGCCCAGCCGTCGGCCCAGACGCTGGCCGCGCTCGCCCGCGCGCTGCGGTTGGAGGGTGACGAGCGCGATTACCTGTTCCATCTCGCGGGCCGGCCTGTCTCGGCGGCGCACGGCCCGGCCGCGCACGTCCAGCCCGCCATGCTGGCCATGCTGGACCGGCTGGCCACGACGCCAGCGATGATCATCACTGACCTGCACGAGACCCTCGTACAGAACGACCTGGCCGCCGCGCTGATCGGCCGGCACCCGATGAGGCGCGGCCCGGAGGCCAGCTACGTCTACCGCTGGTTCACCGACCCCGCCGCCCGCGCGCTCTACCCGCCGGACGAGCACCCGCACCATTCCCGGGTCTTCGTGTCCGACCTGCGGGCGGTCGCTGCCCGGCGCGGCCGCGACGCCCACGTGGTCCGGATGGTGGCCGCGCTGCGGCGGCGCAGCGCCGAGTTCGCCGCCCTGTGGGACGCCCACGACGTGGCGCTGCGCCGGGCGGACCACAAGTGCCTGGTCCACCCGGCGCTGGGGATCATCGAGGTGGACTGCCACAGCCTGTTCAGCGAGGATGGTCGCCAGCGCCTGCTGTGGTTCACCGCGCCGCCCGGCAGCCAGGGTGCGGCCCAGCTGGAGTTGCTGTCCGTCATAGGCACCCAGGACATGAGCCCCGACGCGACGGAAGCGAGCCTCAGCGGTCCGGACGTGGGCGCGGACGCGCCGACCGGATGATCGGCGGCCGCGTCCCCGGCGGATGGCGTCGCTGCGATAGGACGTCCTGCCAACTGTATGGCGAGCATTCAGAGAAGCTCTGGCGTTTGTGACTGACCGGCTGGGATCCCCCTTCGACGTCTCTGTGACGGGCTAAGCTTGCTCCTGCGCTGCCCTTTGACGACCGAAGTGCTGCTGGATTGAGCATCTTGCGGTGGTCTGGCGTGCGTGGTTTGTGGGCGTCTGCCCCAGGAGGATGCGCCGTCCCACCGGCAATCTGTCGAACTGGGTGGACTCAGCCTCATGGCTCCATTGAGACATGGGCATGTGCCCCAAATGGCCCGTCGAGTCGAAAGGGAGGCAGAGATGAAACGATCTCTTCGGCCTCGCCCCGCCGCGTAATCAGCCGTGGGGGCTCTGATCACTGCGGTGGTCAGCAGTCCCTGGATTTTGCTTCTTCCGCTTGGGCTTAGGTTCGCATCGTACGTGGGGGTCCTCGCCGTAATGGTGGTGGGCAGATACGTCAGAGCTGAGTCGGTGGACTGGAGCAACATCTTCATCGGTAAGTTGACGCTGGTCTTCCGCGACACTGACCAAACATCGGAATCGAATGCGGGGGTGGTGGATGAAGCGAAGCCTCAGCCCGCGTGGCGATACTTATGGCGCAAGCTCGGACAACGCGAGTGAGTAGGTGAAGGAAACGGCCTCCACTCGTGAGAGAGGAGGCCGGCACTCCGAAAGCCGACATGCACCGCCGGGCCATCGCGTCACTCCGGCCCTGGAGCGCTCGGGCGAGCCGGGCCTCGCTGAACGCCTGGGAGTCGCGCACACGCGAATCGTTCCGTAGCGTGCGATCTGGTTCACGAACTCCCGGGCATCCGTGCTCCATAAAGGACTGTTATGTTTTGTCATTAAATGGTGGGAACCCGCTTGGCTTGCTCAGAGCGTACGGGTTCGGTGACTATTTTCGAGGACTATGGGTCTCGGAGAGCGATGAGCGCGAGATTGCCATGCGGCTTCGCGTCGACTCGTCGTCCGAACTGCTGTGTGACCGCCAGACTGCGATGCAATGGTTCTCTGACGTCTCGGAACACGGAGAAATCGTTTGGCTGGGGGCGCATGCTCCCGGTTGGACGCAGATCATCAGTCTCAGCGGGCATGTCTGCGGGCGAGTGAGTCTGCAGAAAGCTCTGTGTGAAGCCGGCCGTCGCGTGCTGGGGCTCGGATGGACGGACATCGATGGTCCGACCGAGCTGTTCTATCTGGAGAACGGAGAGTTGATCGATAACATCACTCCGTATCACCCCGATCCCGCAAGCCTCGGATACGTTCTGAGCCCGTATCTACGAGACGTGCCCTTCTCGGAGACGGCGGACAGCGAGGTGACGCTCAACTCCTTCTTGAAGGTGGTCGAGAAGGCGACTGAGGGCGCCATCAGCAGCGAGTGGTTCGAGACGGTCCATCATCTCTACCGCATACCTCGAGAATCTTGGTCACGTTGAGGTGCCGTGGCGGAACAGCACATCGGGATGCTCGCTTGACAACCTTCGCCAGAAAGACGACATCTAACCCGCCATGGAAGCGCTGAGCGCGCGGGACCCCCAGCGCATCGGGAACTACTGGCTCGCAGGACGGCTCGGGTCGGGCGGGCAGGGCGTCGTGTACGACGCATACGACGCCGACGGCAACCGGGTCGCGGTCAAGGTGCTGCACGCGGCCGACGATCGTGCGGTCCGCGGCAGGTTCGCGAAGGAGACGACGGCCGCGCGGCGGGTGTCGTCGTTCTGCACGGCGCGCGTGCTGGCCGCCGACCTGGACGGGCGCAGGCCGTATCTCGTCTCGGAGTACGTGCCGGGGCCGAGCCTGGGTGCGGCCGTTCGGGACGGGCGCCGGTTCACCGGTGACGACCTGCATCGGCTGGCCACCGCGGTGGCCACCGCGCTCACGGCGATCCATGACGCGGGAGTCGTGCACCGTGACCTCAAACCGGACAACGTGCTGCTCGGGCCCGACGGCCCACGGGTCATCGACTTCGGCATCGCCCGCACGTCCGACATGTCGCTCACCAGGACCGGCGAGGTGTCGGGCACGCCGGCGTACATGGCGCCCGAGGTGTTCATCGGGGAGCGGGCGGGCGCACCGGCCGACGTGTTCGCGTGGGGCGCGATCATGGTGTTCGCCGCCACGGGGCGTGAGCCGTTCGCCGCCGACAACCTGGGCGCCGTCATGCATCGGGTGCTGTCGCACCGGCCCGATCTGAGCGCCTTGCCGCCACGCCTGGCCTCGCTGGTCGAGGCGGCCATGGCAAAAGACCCGGCCGCCCGTCCCACTGCCCGTGACCTGCTGCTGGCGCTGGTCAGCGGGAACGACGCCGGGACAGAGAGGTTGCTGGCGGCGGGCAGCAGGACCGCGCGGGGCGTGCACGGGTCGGCGCCGCAGGGCGATCCCGCTCTGGGAACGATCGCTGAGGACGCCTACGAGTCGCTGAACCCCGAGGAGCGGGAGGTGGCGGCCGAGGTGTTCCTGAGGCTGGTGACCGTCGGGGAGGACGGGCACGAGGCCGGACGCTCGGCCGGGCATGACGAGCTGTTCGAGGGACGTCCCGAGGGGGAGTCGGCTGCGGTCAGGCGGGTGCTGGACGCGTTCTCGTACGTGATCGTCAGCAACGACGGCACGGTGGCCCTGTCGCGACCCGGGCTGCTGCGCGCCTGGCCGAGACTGCGCAGGTGGGTGGAGGCCGAACGCGACGGGCTTGCCATGCTGAACAGCGTCAACGTCGCCGCCCGCGACTGGGCCGAGAACGGCAGGCGCGACGCGGACGTGCTCCAGGGCAGCCGCCTGGAGCAGGCTCTGAGCTGGGCCGCGACCGGTCGCCGGCACGTCACGCTGACCCCGTTCGAACAGGACTTCCTGCGCGCCGGCACCCACCTCACCAGACGGCGGGCCAGGCGCCGGACGCTCACCACGGTCGCGCTGGCCGGGCTGCTGGTGGTGTCACTCGTGGCCGGCGGGCTGGCCGTCTGGCAGCGCCAGGAGACGGCACGGCAACGCGACGTCCTGGCCGCCAGGCAGGCGGCGGCCGAGGCGGATCGGCAGCGTACCATCGACCCGTCCCTGGCGATGCTGCTGAGCGTGGCGGCCTGGCGGATCTCGCCGGCGCAGCCGGAGGCCCGCTCCAGCCTGACGGCCTCACTCCAGCAGCAGGAGACGGCCGTCTTCCGCGACCCGCCGGTCAAGGGCGTGGCGCGGCGGCTGCTCAGCCGCGACGGCCGCACGCTGGTCAGCGCCAGCGAAGGCGGAGTGAACGTGTACGACGTGCGCACCGGCAGGCGTACGGCGAGCTGGCCCCGGATGACGCTGAGCGGGACCATCATCTATCCACCGGCGCTGAGCCGCAGCGGGCGACTGCTGGCCCAGACCACGACCGAGAAGCTCGGTGTCTGGGACCTGAAGACCGGCAGGAAGCTGCTCGAACGACCGCTTCCCGCACGAGCCGGGTTCAGCTACAGCGCCGTGTTCGGCGAGCACGAGACCACGCTCACGCTGCTGTACAGCCTGCACGACGTCCACTACCTGCTCGACGTCTCGACCGGCGAGCAGTTCGGCAGGCCCGTCTTCCGGCAGCGCGGCGGGAAGGCGGTGAGACATCCGCTCGTGGACCGCACGGGCAGGCGCCTGCTGCTGCCGGGGGACCGCCTCGACCAGATCGCGCTGCCGGGGTGGCGGATGGAACGGCCGTTCCCCGCCTGCGCGGAACGGCCCAAGGCGGTGGCCTTCAGCCGCGACGGCGGGACGCTGGCCTGCGGCGGGACAGATATCGTCCTGGTCGACGCCGCCTCGGGCCGCGCCCTCGGCGACACGATCTCCTGCGACGCCTGCGGGTCCGACGGCCAGTTACGCTTCAGCCAGGACGGCCGGCGCCTCGCCGCCTTCCGTGGAAGAGATGTGCAGGTCTGGGATCTGCGCACCCGGAAGACTGTGCTCGATCACCGCGCCGAGGGCGATCTGGCCGACGTCGCGTTCGATCCCGACGGCAGCACGCTCCGGTACGTCATGGACGACGCCGTCGTCAGCATGGACCTGCGGCCGCGCACCCGCGCGACGGCCGTGCCGGGGATGGCCTACCTCAGCGGGGACGGCAGGCTGGCCGCGATCGCAACCGGCAAGCAGCTTCGGATCTGGGACGTGGGCGCCGGCAAGGAGAGCGCCCGCCTTCCGGTCGCCACGGACGGAGGGCCGCTGATCGCCGACTTCTTCGGAACAAAGCTGGCGGTCAGGGACGCCGGCGGCACGGTCATGCTCTGGGACCTGCGTACCCAGGCCATGCTCTGGTCGGTGCCGATGCCCGGGAAGGGCGGTATGCCGATCAACATGCGCTTCAGCCCGGACGGGCGGCGGCTCGCGACGACCGTCGCGTACGGGCAGAGCACGGTGTTCAAGGAAGTGGTGCTCGACGCCGCCGACGGGCGCGTGCTGAGCTCGTTCGACACGACATCCCGGGGCGGGCCGTTCCTGCCGGGCGGCACGGCGTACGTGTCGCCGGAAAGCGGCAGGTTCGTCGACGTCGGCACGGGCGAGCCGGTGGGCGCCGGGTTCCTGCCCACGGATGCGCTCGCGATCAGCAGGGGAGGGCTCCTCGCCGTGTACGAAGGCACCACCGGGCGGGTCGGGCTGTGGAACGCCGACGGGCCGGCGGCACTGCGCCCCGCCCTTCCCCGTGCCGCTGACGAAGTGGACTTCCTGGCCTTCTCACCCGACGGCAAGACGCTCGCCACCGCCTCGCTGAACGGCGTGCTGCAACTGTGGGACGTCGAGGCCAGGCGTCGGCTCGGCGGCGCCTACCGGCTGCGGGAGGGCCAGCCGTGGTCGCTCGCGTTCAGCGCCGACGGGGCGGCCGTGCACGTCGGGATGGAGAGGGCCGTCCGCGCGGTTTCCGTCGACGGGGAACGGGTCGCGCGGGAGGTGTGCGCGCGGGTCGGGCGCCCGCTGTCGCACGCCGAATGGGAGCGGTACCTGGGCGGAGCGCCGTACCAGAACATCTGCCCTTAGGCCGATCACCCGGGGAGATCACCCGTCTGCTTCCCCGGCTCCGGTTCAGAAACCTCCTAGTCTGCCCAGGCCCATGACCGCGGTGTGGGCAGCCCGTGCTGCTCGATCTGGGTGAAGACGCTGTCGTCGTTGCGCAGCAGGGTGGGAATCGGGGCGCCGATCCGTGGGGGAACGTCCGTTCGCGGGATCGTTATCGCCTCTTCCGCACCGACGAGGAAGAAGTCGTCGCCGGGGCCGCTGTGGAACACCGTCTGCAGCGAATCCATCCAGATACGGAAGCCGAGGCGGCCTGCGGCCGGCTTCGTGGCGGGGACGATGCCCTCGGGCGCCGCGGTCACCCAGCGCAGGTTGCGGACGAGGGCGTAGGGCCGGTTGTCCGCGGCGAGCCAGGAGTCGGCCCATCCACATCGCCGAGTAATCGGTGACGTACTCGCGGGCGTTGCATCGCTCGCGAACCATCCGGCACAACCGCAACCCGAACTCCGCGCTGCCTGCCCGGTGGGCGGGCGGTTGATCGCGACGTCCTGCCGCGACGGGCGTCCAGCCGACCCATTCGCAGTGCGGTGGCCAAGAACCTCCGCCGGGTCCCTAACCTTGCCGCATGACCTTGGAAGATCGACTCGCCACCATCGACAGCCTGCTGGCTCGCCCTTTTCCGCGGGAGGAGGAACGAGTGCAGCCGGCCGGCAAGGCGTGGGAGGGGTATCGCTCCAGCGGACGGCGCAGCCACCTGTGCTTCTTGCAGGCCAGCCAGGACTTCTGGGACGGCCGCGGCGAGGATGTCGTCGAGGCGGCGGAGGAAGAGATCGCCACCGCCTTCGAGGCGCTGGTGACCGCACTGACGTCCCGCTGGGGCCGGCCCCAAGTAGTGGATCTGTGGCCTGACCTGGAGGGTGAGAGCTCGCCGGTGCCTGAGCCGATGAACGAGCTCAGCCTGTACAGCGGTGAGATGTCCGTCTGGCATCCGGGCGCCGGCCGATGGGTCGCACTCGCGGTCGGTCAGGCTGATCCGGAGTTCCCGATCCTGTTACTCGCCGCCATCGGTGAAACGCCGCTTCTCTAGATCGTCGTGCTTCCCCGAACAGGGCCGCGTTCGCGTGCCACCATCCTCGATCAACGTGCTCACCCGCCCTCTCCACGTGAAGTCCCCGCGCTGCTGGAGGCTGGCGATCCTGGCAGGGTGCCCGCTCTGACGTGGACTTCGGCGGTGGCGACAATCCGATTCCGACGCCCACGCATGTCAGCCTGCCTCCGTGGTCGTCTCGCCCGATGGCGTTCCGGGTGGCGTATCGGGCGGCGGGGTCTCGGTGAGTTTGGATTCGATGCCGATGTAGTGGTCCTGGATCGCCGCCCGCGCCCGATCCGGATCGCCGCTGAGGATCGCTTCGAAGATGGTGACGTGGCCTTGGTAGGCATTCATCGGCGTGCGGCCGCGCGGTGGTGGCGCCGCGGCGTGGAAGGCGAGCCAGAACTGGTCGAACAGCCTCAGCAGCATCGCGTTGTCGAGATCGCGGAACAGGAGCTGGTGGAACTGGCGATCCTGCTCGGGGAAGCCTTTGCCCTGTTCGGCGAGCCTGCGCATCGTGTCCAGGTTCTCTCGTAGAGCGTCGATGCTCGTGGGCGTCATGGCCTGCATCGCGTCGGCGACCAGGCTGGCTTCGAGGGTCTTCCGCAGCGCGACCAGCTCTCGCAGCGCTCGATGGTCCTGCATGAGCCCGTAGGGGAGGTGGTCGAGCAGCGGGGTGAAGGAGAAGTGGCATACGTAGACGCCGCTGCCGCGGCGCGTCTCCAGGACGCCGGTGGACTCCAGCGCCTTGACCGCCTCGCGGACCGAGTTGCGGCTGACCCCGAACAGCCGGGCCAGTTCGGACTCCGGTTTGAGTGGGTCACCGGGTCGCAGTCCCTGTTTGAGTATGTAGTTTCTGATCTCCTGCTGCACGATCTTGTGCAGCGGAGGTGCGTTGTCGAGCCGGCGGAACTCCGGCTGCACGTCGTCCTCTTGAGTGGCCACGTTCGGAATCGACCTCCCCCTTCGTATCAACTTGTAGGATATCTTGCCAGTCTTGACACTGTGATGGGCGCCGCTTACGGTGGCGAAATCTGTAGGACATCTTGCAGCAACGCACTCGTCTTCGGTGCGGAGGAGGTCGCCCGGTGTCAGGTGGAGGCCTGGATGGTGTGGTCCGAGACGACATCGTCCACAGTGGCACCACGCCCGTCGTGCCGGATGGCGGTGCCGACCAGCCGGTGCTGCGCGTGCGGGACCTGGTCGTCGAGTTCGCGACGCCGGCGGGCGTGGTGCGCGCGGTCGATGGGATGTCCTACGACGTCTACGGTGGCGAGACGCTCGGCGTGGTGGGGGAGACCGGGTCGGGCAAAAGCGTTTCGGTGCTCGCAGCGCTGGGCCTGCTCCAGACGGCGAACCTGCGGCGGGTCTCCGGCGAGGTGATGCTCGGCGGCGTGGATCTGCTGACCCTGCCGGAGGTGGAGCTGCGGCGGCGGCTCGGGCGCGACGTGGCAATGATCTTTCAGGACGCCATCTCCGCACTCAACCCGGTTCGGCGGGTCGGCGACCAGATCGCCGAGGGGCTGCGGGTGCACGACCGGGCACTGACGGCCGGCGCGGCACGGGAGCGTGTCGTGGAGCTGCTCGAGATGGTGGGCGTGCCCCACCCGCGGGCCCGCTACGACCAGTACCCCCACCAGTTCTCCGGGGGGATGTGCCAGCGGGTGATGATCGCCATGGCGATCGCCAACCGCCCGAAGGTCCTGATCGCGGATGAGCCCACCACGGCGCTGGACGTGAGCGTCCAGGCGCAGATCCTCGACGTGCTCCGGCTGGCGCGGGAGGAGACCGGCGCCGGCGTCGTGCTGATCACCCACGACCTCGGCGTGGTCGCCGAGACCGCCGACCGGGTCGCCGTGACCTACGGCGGCCGGATCGTGGAGACCGGCGACGTCACTTCGATCTTCACCCGGCCGCGACACCCCTATACGGCCGCCCTGCTGCGCTCGCTGCCACGGCTCGACGGTACGGCGGAACGGCTGCTGCCGATCCCTGGACAGCCGCCCGACCTCACCGAGATGCCGCCGGGGTGCGCGTTCGCGCCGCGCTGCCCGACCTCTCGCGCCCGCAGCGTCTGCGTGCAGACCCGGCCGGAGCTGCCGGCCGACGAGGCCGGTACCGGCGCGAGCGCCTGCCACTTCCCGGACGAGGCGGCGGCGCGGCCAGGGACGGAAACCGGTGCGCAGCCGCTGAGCAGCGAACCGGCGGATCCGGTGGCCACGCCGGCCGGTGCGGGCGAGGCGGAGGCGACAGCGGAAGAAGCGGCGGAGCCGGCCGTGCCGGTTCTGGAGGTGCGGGATGCGGTGAGCCGGTTCCCGGTGCGATCCGGGGTCTTCGCGCGGGCGACCTCCTGGGTGCACGCGGTGGACGGGGTCTCGCTGCGCATCCCGCCTGGCGGAACACTGGGCCTGGTCGGCGAGTCCGGCTGCGGGAAGACCACGCTCGCGCGGCTCGTCCTGCGACTGGTGGACGCGGTCGGCGGGCAGATCCTCGTGGAGGGCGACGAGGTCGGGCGGGCGGGCCGGGCCGGTCTGCGGCGAATCCGGCGGCGCGCGCAAATGGTCTTCCAGGATCCGTACGCCTCGCTGAATCCGCGCCTGACCGTCGGCGACAACGTGGCCGAGCCGCTACGGCTGCAGCGCCTTCCTCGCGCGCGGCGGCGGGAGGACGTGCTCGAGCTGTTCAGCCGCGTGGGCCTGCGGCCGGAGCACGCCGACCGGTTCCCGGCGGAGTTCTCCGGCGGTCAGCGCCAGCGGGTGGCGATCGCGCGGGCCCTGGCCTCCCGGCCCCGGCTGCTGATCCTTGACGAGCCGGTGTCCGCCCTGGACGTGTCGGTGCAGGCCCAGGTGCTGAACCTGCTGGCGGACCTGCAGCGGGAGTCCGGGATGGCGTACCTGTTCGTCAGCCACGACCTTTCGGTGATCCGCCAGGTCGCCGACCACGTCGCTGTTATGTACCTCGGGAACATCGTGGAGTCCGGGCCGGTGACCCGAGTGTACGACGACCCGCGCCACCCCTACACCCGTTCGCTGCTGGCGTCGGTGCCGATACCGGACCCGGTCGGCCGCGAGACCCGGCGCCGTGTGCCGCTGGGCGGTGATGTCCCCAGTCCGGTGAATCCGCCGTCGGGATGCCGCTTCCGTACGCGGTGCCCGATCGCGGTGGCCCGCTGCGCCGAGGAGGAACCCTTGCTCAGTCCCGTCGCCGGCGGGCACACGGCTTGCCACTTCGCCGACGAAGGTCCCCATCCGCTCCCGGAGCTGAGCGCATGAGCGCGTCACCCGTGGGCGACCCGGCGGTCGCGCCCCGACGGCGACGGCGACGGCTGGCGGCGGTACGCCGGTTCGCCCGGTCCCGGTCCGCCGTCGTCGGTGCGGTCGGGCTGGCCACGCTCGCGGTGCTGGCGCTGCTCGCGCCGGTTGTCGCGCCGTTCGACCCGGCCGTGCAGGGCGGCGAGCCCTTGCTGGGCCCGTCCGGGCCCCACTGGCTCGGCACCGACCAGCTCGGCAGGGACCTCCTCTCCCGGATGATCCACGGTGCTCGCGGCTCGCTGCTCGTCGCGGCCGGTGCCGCCGCGGTCGGCGCGGGAATCGGGGTCCCGCTGGGTCTGGCCGCCGGATACCTGGGGCGGTGGGCCGACGCGGTCGCGATGCGGGTGGTCGACCTGCTGCTGGCGGTGCCCGGGATCCTACTCGCACTGGTCATCATCGCGGTGCTGGGGCCGGGCCTGCTCAACCTGATCCTGGCGATCGGAATCGGTGCGATACCGGAGTTCGCCCGGCTGACCCGGGTGGCGACGATGGAGGTGCGCGAGCGCGACTTCGTGCTGGCGGCCCGCGGGATGGGCGCGAGCACGCCGGACACGATGACCCGCACCGTACTGCCGAACGTGCTCGGTCCTGTCATGGTCCAGTTCGTCATCACCGCGTCGATGGCGGTCGTGATCGAAGCGGGACTGAGCTTCCTCGGGCTCGGCACTCCGCCGCCGGCGCCGTCGTGGGGCGGCATGCTGCAGGACGCCCGATCGTACCTGTACCAGAGCCCGACCTACGGACTGTTCCCGGGGATCTGCCTGGCCGCCACCGTGTTCCTCCTGGAACGGATCGGGCGTGGCCTGCAGCTCGCGGTGGGTGGCGGCGGGCCGCGCGCGGCGGCCCGCGGCCTCGGCAGAGGAGCGGTGTAGATGTACGGCTATCTGGTACGCCGGCTGATGCAGTTCGCGGTGGTGCTGCTGCTCGGCTCGGTGGCGGTGTGGGCGTTCATACTCCTGCTGCCCGGCGACCCGGCCACGGTGCTGCTCGGCCCGGACGCGAGCGCCGCCGAGCTGGCCGCGACCCGCGCCCGGATGGGGCTGGACCAGCCCTTCCTGGCGCAGTACGGGATCTGGCTCGGTCACGCGGTCACCGGTGACCTCGGCGCGTCGTACTACTCGGGCCAGCCGGTGCTCACCGAGCTGATGGACCGGATCCCGGCGACGGTGCAGCTGGCCGGGCTGACGCTGGTGCTGACGCTGGTCATCGCGGTGCCGGTCGGCATCGTGGTGGGGCTGCGGCCGTACTCGGCCGTCGGCCGGGTGCTGCAGGGTTACCTCACGGCGGGCCTGGCGGTGCCGGCGTTCTGGCTCGGTCTGCTGCTCATCATCGTGCTCGCCGTCCAGCTGCGGTGGCTGCCCGCCTCCAGCGATTTCGTGCCCCTGTGGCAGGATCCCGGTGCCGCGCTGGCCAGCATGATCCTGCCGGCGACCGCCATCGCCGTGCACACCTCCAGCGTCACCGCCCGGTTCCTCGCGAACTCGCTGGGCGAGGTGATGGGCAAGGACTACATCCGTACCGCCCGCGCCAAGGGCGTACCGGAACGGGACGTGATCCGCCGGCACGCCGTGCGGAACGCCGCACTGCCGACCGTCACCGTCGTCGGGCTCCAGCTCGGCGGCTTTCTCGGCGGCACCGTCGTCATCGAGGCCGTCTTCAACTATCCCGGGCTCGGGCGGCTGCTCTACACCGCCATCGGGGAACGCGACTACGCCCTGGTGCAGGGCGGGGTGCTCTTCGTCGTCGCCACGTTCCTGCTGCTGAATCTCCTGGTGGACGTGGCCTACGGCGTCCTAGATCCGCGTATCCGGCTCACCTGACCTCCACCCCCTTCTCACCTCAGAGGGCAATGACCATGAGCATTTCTCCGCGAGATTCCCGCCTTGTCTCCCGCCGCGCGCTCCTACGGACCGGCCTGGCGGTGACCGGCGCGCTGGCCACCGCGCCGCTCCTGAGCGCCTGCGGTTCCGGCACGGGCGCAGGCAGCGGCGGCGACGCCGGCAGGGGCAAGCTCACGCTCGGTACGACCAAGATCATGCAGTTCGACCCGTACCTCACCAACACCGACATCCACATCCATGCCTTCTACACGTACCTGGTCGACTATCCGACCGACGGCACGTACGAGGCGATCCCCGCCGGCGCCGAGAGGTGGGAGCTCGCCGCCGACCACAAGTCGGTCACCCTCACCCTGCGGGAGGCGAAATACCACTCCGGTACGGCGGTCAGCGCGGCGGATGTCGTCGCCGGTATCAAGCGGGCGCAGAACCCCGATACCGCGTTCACCCTCGCGCAGCCGTCGGCGTTCATCGACACGGCGACCGCGGTCGACGACCGCACCGTACGCGTCGACTTCAAGGCGCCCACCCCGGAGGGGCTCGTCATGGACTGGATGTTCGCGTTCCCGCTCGTTCCGGCGGACAAGAACACCCCGGAGCAGCTCGAACACGAGCCGGCCGGTTCCGGGCCGTTCCGGCTCGGGGAGTTCCGGCGCAACCAGCGCCTGACGCTGAAGAAGAATCCCGACTTCCACGATGCGGGCAAGCCGTACCTCGACGAGGTCGAGTACCGGTTCTTCACCGACGAGGACGCGTTGGTGGCCGCGCTCGAGTCGGGATCCGTCGACGGTGCCGCCTACATCGGGTTCCGGCACTCCGAGCGGCTGAAGGACCGGTTCACCCTGGTGCGGGGCAGCGGCCGGATGATCCTCTTCTTCATGAACGCCACCATCCCGCCCTTCGACAACAAGCTGCTGCGGCAGGCCCTGGCGCGGGCCATCGACCGCGATCGGATCATCAAGCAGGTCAACTTCGGCATCGGCGAGCCCATCTACACGGCGTTCATGCCGCGGTCGCCCGCGTTCGACCCGGCGTACCTCGACTCACACGGGTTCGATCCGGACGCCGCGGCCGCACTGCTGGCGCAGTCCGGTGGCGCGCGCAAGGCGGTCGCGGGCGTGGCCGCGGGAACTCCAGAGGTGGAGGTGCTGCAGATCATCCAGGCGGACCTGAAGAAGATCGGGTTCGAGCTGGAGATCGCCCCGCAGGAAGAGGCCGCGTACCTTGAGGCGCTGTTCGCCAGCAAACTGCAGTGCACCGTCGCCGCGCAGCCCAACAACATGCAGAGCCCGTCGCTGATCGCCCGGGGCCGGCAGATGCTGCCGGGCAAGGAGAACACGACGTTCCGCGACAAGGTGCCGCCCGCCTACGTCGACGCGGTGGCCGCGGCCGGCTCCGCGCTCACACCGGAGGACCAGAAGGCCGCGTACGCGGAGCTGAACAGGGTGCTGGCCGACGAGTCCTGGGCGATCGGGATCTCCACCCAGCCATCGCTGTTCGCACTGGACAAGCGCGTCACCGGCCTGGCCACCGATCCCCGCAACTTCGTCACCCTCGTCGACACGAAGGCATGACCTGCTCACCGGCCAACTGGAAGGAACTTCATGACAGGGTTGCGCTACTCCACCGACGGCACGGACATGGCGCTGCTGACCGCGGTGTTCACACCGTTCGACGAGGCCGGCGAGCTGGCCCTCGACACCGTCGCGAAGCAGGCGGACGCGCTGCTCGCGTGGGGGTCGCCCGCGGCGTTCGTCGGGGGCACCGCGGGAGAGGGCGCGGCGCTGTCCACGGCCGAGCGGATGGCGCTGGTCGAGCGGTGGTGCGAGGTCGCGGCCGGCCGGCTGGACGTCATCGTCCACGTCGGGCACGCGAGCCTCACCGAGGCGCGCGCGCTCGCCCGCCACGCCGAGGAGGCGGGGGCGAAGGCGATCTCGGCGGTCGCCCCGTACTTCCACCGGCCCGAGACGGTGGCCTCGCTGGTGGACGGCTGCGCGGCCATCGCCGACGCGGCGCCGACGCTGCCGTTCACCTACTACCACATCCCCTCGATCACCGGCGTGAACCTGCGGGCCAGCGACGTGCTCACGGCGGCGCGGGAGAAAATCCCGTCGTTCGCCGGCGTCAAGTTCGCCGCCAACGACATGGTGGACCTGCAGCGCTGCCTGCACCTGGCCGGCGAGCAGGAGGTCTTCGTCGGTGTCGCCAAGCTGGTACTCGCCGCCTGGCAGTGGGGGGCGCGGGCGGCGATCGGGTCGGTGTACAACTTCGCCGCTCCGCTGTTCCGGCGGATGCTCGACCACGCGGCCCGAGGGGAGCTGGCCCAGGCACAGGAGTGTCAGCTCCTGGCGCAGCAGGTCATCGACGCGGCCGGCCGGCCGGCCGGCGAGTTGGCCGGCTTCAAGGCCCTGGGCTCGGTGTTCGGCGTCGACTGCGGGCCTTGCCGGGCGCCGCTCGCCTCACTCGGCCCGGAGCGACTGGCCGCGCTGCGCGCCGAGGTCGCCCGGCTCGGGTTCGGTGTCGACGGTGGCCGCTGATGGCGCCGAATGTGCTGCTCATCCAGGCCGACCAGTTCCGGGCGGACTGCCTCGGCGCGGCCGGCAACCCGGACGTCCGTACGCCCCACCTGGACCGGCTGGCCGGTGACGGGGTCCGCTACCGCAACGCGTACTGCCCGTTCCCGGTCTGCACCCCGTCCCGGTACTCGCTGCTGTCGGGCCTGCACGTCCGCCAGCACGCCGGCTGGACGAACCGGTCCACGCTCGCGCCCGGCATCGACACCTTTCCCCGGGCGTTACGCCGGGCCGGATACCGGACGGCGGCGGTCGGCAAGATGCACTTCACGCCGACGTACCTCGACGTCGGCTACGACCGTCTCGAACTGGCGGAGCAGGACGGGCCCGGCCGGTACGACGACGACTACCACCGGGAGCTGGCGGCGGCCGGGCTGGCTCCGGTGACCGATCTCGTGGACCAGGAGCAGGAGTTCCGCGCGAAGGCGCCACAGTCGTACTGGGCGACGTACGGCAGCGGCCGGTCGGACCTGCCGGAGGAATGGCACACCACCACCTGGATCGGCGAGCGGGCACGGAAGGTCGTGGCCGACTGGTCCGGCGGCGGTGGGGACCTGCTGCACGTGTCGTTCGTCAAGCCACATCATCCGTTCGACCCGCCCGACGGCTGGGACACGATGTACGACCCGGCAGCGCTGACGACGCTGCCAGGATGGACGGACACGATCCCGCCCGCCGACGAACGGTACCGGCGCAGGTACTTCGACTACGAGCCGCTGACCGTGCCGCTGCTGCGTCGGGTGATGGCGCACTACTACGCCACCATCTCGCACCTGGACCACCAGGTCGGACTCTTGCTCGACACGTTGCGGCAACGCGGGCTCTACGACGACACACTGATCATCTTCACCGCGGATCACGGCGAGTACCTCGGGTTCCACCACCTGCTGCTCAAGGACGGGCCGATGTACGACCCGGTGGTGAAGGTGCCGCTGCTGGTCAAGTTCCCGGAGGGCCGGCGCGCCGGCGAGGCCGCCGACCGGCTCGCCTCACTGATCGACGTCGCCCCGACGGTCCTCGCGACCTGCGGAGTGTCGCCGGCGGCGCCGTTGCCGGGCCAGGACCTGACCGACCCGGCCGCGGGGCACGACTGCGTCTTCGCCGAGGACCGCAGGCATGAGATCGCGGGCATGGCCCGCGCCGGCCGGTACAAGCTGCTGTGGTCGGACGCCGCCGGGGAAGCCCTGTTCGACCTGATCGCCGACCCCTACGAGATGACCGACCTCGCCGGCGACCCGTCCCACGCCGACGTGCTCCGGCGGGTGCGCGACACCGTGGCGCGGTGGGCGCTGCACGAGGCGACCCCACCCACCTACGCGGATCTTGCCGCTCCGTCCCGCGTCCAGGCCACCGACGACGACCGCGCCGCGCGGCGGGAGCTGTTCGCCACCGCGGTCGCACGACACCGTTCCTGACGCTCGGTCCGCCCGAGCACCCCCCGCCCTCACGAGGAGAGCGACGATCGTGACGATCCATCGCAGGCCCGTTTCTCGCCTGCCCAGACACCTGGCGGCGCTGCTCGCCGTCGGGATGACCACGGCGACGGCGCTGTTACCGGCCCGGACCGCAGCGGCCGAGGCCACCGCGCCGTCGGCGGGGCCGCTGGAGGCGAGGACCACCGTGCTGTTCTCCACCCCGTACGTGCCGTCCGGGTGCTACCGGATCCCGGCCATCGTGCGGGCGGTGGACGGCTCGTTGCTGGCCTTCGCCGAGCGCCGGATTCACACCTGTGCCGACAAATCCCACATGGACCTGGTGGTACGGCGGCTGCCGCCCAGGGCCTCGCAGTGGTTACCGGAGGAGACCGTGCAGGGCTCCACCCTGGAGGCACCGGCGACCTGGGGCAACCCGGGGCCGGTGGTGTACCGGAAGTTACCCGGCGCTCCGGCGACCGACGCGCCGGACGGCCGGATCGTGCTGATGAGTACGCACAATCCCGTGGATCCGGCCACTCCCGGCAGCAACCACAGGACCGCGCCGCGTACCCCGTACGTGCTGCACAGCGATGACAACGGGGTGACCTGGAGCCCGGCGCGCAGCCTGTACGAGGAGCTGGACGACCCTTCCTGGGGCCACATGCAGACCGCCCCGGTGCACGGCATCCAGCTCACCCGCGGCGCGCACGCCGGCCGGCTGGCGGTAGGCGTCAACTACCGGGCCGGCTCGAAGTTCGGCCTCATGATCGCCTACAGTGACGACGGCGGCACCACCTGGCGCAAGGGCGCCCAGGTCGAGTACCCGCCCGTCGCCCGGCAGAACGTCGGGGAGCTGAGCCTGGTGGAACTCGCCAACGGCGACATCCTCGTGTGGGGCCGGCAGAACACCAACACGGGAACCCCGGAGGAACTTGCCGATCCTCACAGGGTGCCGCACCGGTCGATCGCCATCAGCAAGGACGGCGGCGAGACCTACCACAGCGGCTACACCAACCTGCCCGGGTTCGAGGCGCCTCCGATCCAGTCGGCGTCGTTGCGGACGGACGCGACCGACGAGGGCGATGCGTACAACCGGATCCTCGCCTCCGCGCCCTCGGTGAACCAGGAGCCGCGGATCCGGCCGATGGTCCGGGCGTCGTTCGACGAGGGCCGGACCTGGCAGGGCGTGGACACGCCGCTGGACTCCACCGATGAAGGTGTGCAGGTGTACGGCACCAACGATCGGAGCGTCACGGTGCAGGAGTGCGCCTGTTACGGCGGCTACTCCGACATGGTGGAGCTGCCTCATGGTGACGTCGCGTTGCTCTACGAGCGCGGTGCCACCGACTACCGTTCGGAGATCGCCTTCGTGACGCTCGACGATCGTGACCTGCACACCCCGTCGGCCACTCCGGACGCGCGAGGCCGCTCGGCGCTGGTCTTCGACGGTGTCACGACCACCCGCGGCATGTACGGCCGGGCGCTGGCGTTCGACGGGCAGCGGGGCCGGGTGCAGTTGCCGTACCGGACCACGCCGGTGCTGGGTCCGGGCGATTTCACCGTGTCGACCTGGATCAGGTACGACGACGGCACCAGGGACCAGGCCATCGTCTCGGCGTACGGCCAGGACGGCGAGCGGGGGGTGTCGCTGCGGGCCGAACCGGGCGGCGACCGTGTCCGTGGCGTGGTGACCGCCGCTACGGGGGTGGCCGCCGTCGCCTCCGCCGGCGCATACGCCGATGGCGCCTGGCACCACGTCGTGCTGCGCCGCCGAGCGGACACCGTCGAGTTGTTCGTGGACGGTGTCCGGGCCGGCGCCGCGTCCGGTGCCGCCGGGGCGGTCAGCGGCGATGATCCAACGCCCGTCTACCTCGGGCAGCGGCTGGACGGGGCGGACCGGTTCCACGGCAGCATGGACGAGTTCCGGATCTACGACCGCGCACTGAGCCCCGCCGAACTGGCCCGGCTGCGTACCAGCAACACCAACCGCATTCCCGGCCTCACCGCTCACCTGCCGATGAACGCCATCGTGCCTCCCGGCGAGCGATCGGAGACCGGTGATGACCGGTGAGCGTCTGGTCGCCGTTCCGCCCCTCGCGGCGGCGCTCGCCGGTGTCCCTCTCGTCGTCGCACCGGCCGCTCGACGCGGTCGCGGCGAACGGGGCGAGCGGGCAGACGCGGGTCACGCTCCGGCACTGCGCCAACCTGGCGGTCAACGTGACGGGTAGCCCCTGTCCGCGCGTCCGGGCGTCGAGTAGCTGGGCTCCACAGTCGTACGACGTGCAGACGTCTCTGGTCGGCGAGCGGTGGACCACCGTGCGATCGGTCACCGACGACGCCCCGAACGCCCCGGCCACCACCTCGGTCACGCCGCCGCAGGCCCGTTACGTGCGGCTACGCATCGCCGAAGGCCGGTACCCCACCCAGCCGGGCCACAACACGCAACTGGCGGAGTTCGCCGTCCACTCCGCAGGCGGATGAGGAGAGGCTCACGATGCGCTCTGCCACCGGACACCGTTCCGTGACCGGACACCGTTCTCCACGATCCGTCCTCGCCGCGGTCTCGGCCGTGGTCGCTGTCACCGCGTCCACGCTTGTCGCGCCCCAGCCCGCACCGGCATCGGCGGCCGGCGACGGCCGTCTGCGGCTGGTGGCGTTGTCGGCTCGGCCCGAACTGGTGACGGCGGACGACGTGCTCGTCACCGCGGAGGTGCCGCGCGACCAGCCGCTGGAGGCCGTAAGGATCACGCTCAACGGCGCGGACATCACCGGCTCCTTCCTGGCCGACACGTCCGCGCACGCCCTCACCGGCCTGGCCGACCGGCTACGCCCCGGACACAACCGCCTCGTCGCGACCGCCGGGCCGCTGCGCGACCACCTCGTCATGACCAACCATCCGGCCTCCGGGCCGGTGATCAGCGGTCCGCAGGAAACACCGTACGCCTGCACCACTGACCTGTTCCGGATGGTCGACGGCGGCACGCTCGGCGATCCGCTCGACGCCGACTGCTCGGTGGCCACCCAGGTCGACTACGCGTACCGATCGACCGCCGGCCGGATCAGGCGGCTGCCGGATCCGGCGGTCAGACCCGGTGACCTCGCGTACACGACGACCGTCTCCGGCGAGACGGTCCCGTTCCTCATCAGGATCGAGACCGGCACGCTCAACCGGTCGATCTACCAGATCTCCATGTTGCACGACCCGGCAACGGAGGAGCCCACGTTCTACCGGCACAGCCCCGGCTGGAACGACCGGCTCATCTACACCTTCGGCGGAGGCTGCCGGCGTGGCTGGTACACCCAGGGCACGGACACCGGCGGCGTACTGGACCAGCAGATGCTCTCTCGCGGCTACGCGGTCGCCTCGGCGTCGCTGAACGTCTTCGGCAACAACTGCAACGATCTGCTCGCGGCCGAGACCATGATGATGGTCAAGGAACGGTTCGTCGAGCACTACGGCGACCCGCTGTTCACCATCGGGTGGGGCTCGTCGGGAGGCTCCTACCAGAGCCACCAGATCGCGGACAACTACCCGGGCCTGCTGGACGGCATCGTGGTCGGGCGGTCGTTTCCCGACGTCGCGTCCGCGACGAACATCACGCTGTTCGACGCCCGGTTGCTCGAGCACTACTTCACCGAGGTCGCCCCGGGCACGTTCAGCCGGGAGGAGCAGCGCCAGGTCGCCGGCTTCCTTCGGTGGGAGAGCATCCGCAATCTCAGCAACGGGGCGAAACGGCTGGACCCGGTCGCCGAGTTCCCCGCCGAGTTGCCCGCGGAACTGCGTTATCACCCGCGGACCAACCCCGGTGGAGCGCGCGCGGACGTCTACGACCACACTGTGAACGTCTACGGACGTGACCCGGCCACCGGGTTCGCCCGGCGGCCGCTGGACAACGTGGGGGTGCAGTACGGACTGGCCGCGCTGAACTCGGGTGCGATCAGCACACAGCAGTTCCTCGACCTCAACCAGGGCATCGGGGGCCTGGACCTCGACGCCAGGCCGACGCCCCGGCGCACCGCGGCGGACCCGATCGCGCGCAACGCCGCCTACCGCACCGGACGTATCCTCTCCGGCGGCGCGGGCCTCGCCGGCACCCCCATCATCGACTACCGGACCTACTCCGAGGATGCCGCGAACGGCGACATCCACATGATGACGCACGGTTACGCCACCAGGGCCCGGTTGGAGGCGGCGAACGGCGACGCCGACAACCACGTCATCCTCGTGGAGGACGGCCGTTATGGCGGGTTCAGCCTGACCAGCCCCACCCTGCGGTACGCCCTGACGAGCATGGACGCGTGGCTGACCGCGATCGCGGGCGACGGCTCCCGGCTGGCCGCACACCAGAAGGTGGTGCGCCACAAGCCGGGCGATCTCACCGACGCCTGCTGGAGCCGCGACGCCGAGCCTCGCAAGATCGTGCAACGGCTCACCGCGGACAACACTGGAGAGTGCGGACAGCTGTTCCCCGCCTACTCCACCCCACGGCTGACAGCCGGCGCCCCGCTCACCGACGACGTGGTGACCTGCCACCGCAAGGCCGTCGACTGGAGCGACTACTCGGTCACCTTCAGCCCGGCCGAGCGCCGCCGGCTGCTGGAGGTCTTCCCCTCGGGCGTGTGCGACTGGACGAAGCCCGGAGTCGGGCAGCGGCCGCTGCGCGATACCTGGCTGTCGTTCGGCTGACCGGCTCACTCCCCTTGACCCCAGCCCATGGAGGAGTGCCCATGCCGCGCCATCGGCTCAACACCCGCATGTCAGCCATCGGATGCGCTGCCCTGGTATTCGCCGCGGCGACCGTCTCCATCCCCGGCGTCGCCGCCGCCGGACCGGCCACCACCGGCGCCCCGCCGACCTCCTGCGACGCCGAGGCCGCGGGCTACCGGCTGGTGCGAGTGCTCGACCTGCCAACCGTCGCCAACTGGCGGGACACGACCCCGCCGTACACGTTCGACGACACCGCCGGCCTGGTCGGCGGCTTCGACCGGGTCGGCTACTGCCTGGAGCTCACCGCCGAGGCGGGCACGGCCTGGGTGTGGACCTCGATGGAGGCGCTGAGCGCGAACCCCGACGACCTGGGCCTGCCGACTCGCATGGAGCAGTCGCGGCACCAGTTCGTCGACGACCTGACGGTCGCCTCCAACGTGCCCGGCGTGCGGGAGGTCGACGGAGGCTCCGGCTGGGTCGAGATGTGGCCCAACCAGTACGACGCAACGGGTTCGGGACAAGTACCGGGAGCGTCCGAGACCGCCCGCGACGCCGACGACGCGGTCCTGTGGGCGAACGGGTACGGCTCGTTCCAGGTACACGCGTTCGCCGACGCCGGCGACGCCCGTGGCCCACGGGCCGCGGACGCCGCCACCGCGACTCCGGTGCTGGCCGTCAACGCCTTCACCGCCGGCTCTCAGGCGATGGACGTCGGCATCGGCGCCGCCCCGGGTGAGAACCCCGACTGGACGTCCGCCAGGAATGCCGGCGACTACACCGCCCGGCGGCTCACCTTCTACGCCCGGCCCTCGCTTGCCCGGGTGGAAACCGCCCCGATCTCGCGGCAGGTGGTGCCCCGCCCGGGCCGGATCGCCACCAGCGTGCCGGTGCCGGTCCGCGGGGTGGCACTCGACCCGGACGTCACCGAGGTCGAACTGCGGACCACCCGCGGTGGCCGCCGGACGACCCGACGGGCCACCGTGTCGCCGGCGGCACCGCGGTTCTCCTTCACCGTCTCGCTGCCTGTGGCGTTGGCGTCGACCGACCTGGAACTCGTCGCGCTCACGGTCGACGGCGACAGCCGCCGCATCGCCCGCGCGGTCGACGTCGTCGCGGGTGACGTCATCGTCGTGCAGGGCCAGTCGAACGCGCAGGCCGGCCGACAGCCGAACTCGACCTCGTCGGAGGCGGACCGGTCCCGGTGGGTTCGCACCTACGGCACCTCCAACAACAACAACCCGCGACTGGCCGCCGCCATCGGTGGCTGGACCTATGCCACGGGCGACAACATCCAGCGGGTCGCGGCGATCGGCCAGTGGGCGGTCCGGACGGGACAGCTGATGTCGGCCCGGCTCGGCATCCCGATCGCCATCATCAACGGTGCCCGTGGTGGCCGGCCGATCAGCTACTTCGCCCGCAACGACAGCGCTCCCACCGATGGCGCGACCAATTACGGGATGTTGCTGCAACGCCTCACCCGGGCCGGCCTGACCGGGCCGGACGCCATCGACGTCATGCTGTGGTACCAGGGTGAGGCCGACCGAGACGACGCCGAGGCACACGTCTCCGGGTTCACCGAGCTGGTCGCGGACTGGCGCCAGGACTACGGCGCCGAGCTGCCGGTCCACGTCCACCAGGTCCGGAACTCCCCATGCGACCAGGCGACCCCGGTGGCGCTGCGGGACGCCCAGCGGCAGCTGCCGGACACCGTCGGCAACCTGCGGGTGCTGTCGACGACCGGCCTCAACGGCCACGATGGCTGCCACTTCGCCTACATCGACGGCTACCGCACCCTGGGTGAGCACAACGCGGCCATGCTGCTCGACGACCTGTACCGCCCAGGCACCCCCAAGGTCGCACCGCCGAACCCTCGATCGGCCCACCGGATCGACACGAACCCGCACCGACTGGTGGTGCGACTCCGCTCACCCGCCCACCCGCTGACCGTCGAGGACGGCGCCGCAGCGGACTTCCGGGTACCGGACGCCGTCGTGGAATCCGTGGTCTGGGAACGTGGTCGCGGCCTGGTGCTGACACTGGACCGGCCGGCACCCGCCCGCGCCACTGTGGCGTACGTCGCCCACCGTCGCGCCGGCCCGCGCGTCATCGACAGCCTAGGCATGGGCCTGCTCGCCTTCCAGATCCCCATCGAATAAGGGCTCGGTCACCTGCCGGCTCCGGGGGCGCGGGCGCCACGTCGGCCGGAGGCTACCAGCAGGTGTGCCAGTGCCACCGCGACCGCGGCCTCCCGGGGGCGCTCCAGCGATCACGCGGGTCGGCGGGTGGCGTGCTGGCAGTTCGTCCCAGCTCATCACCTGCTGGACGGGCCCGGCGACGGCGACGGGGCGTACGGCGTCCGGGTCCAGCCACACCACTCTCTTCGCCTACTGTGAACCGGGGATACACCACCACCCCCTACGTTCCAGCATGGGGCGCGCCGACGGCGCTGCGGCTCAGGCGTTGTAGCCGCCGTGGGCGTCCAGCACGGCGCCCGTGACGTACGACGCAGCGGGGCTCGCCAGGAAGGCGATCGCCGCGGCGATCTCGTCGGGGTGTCCCATGCGCTGCAGGGACAGCGAGCTGAGCAGGGCCTTGAGGGTTTCGGGGTCGGGCGGCTCCATGCCGCCCGTCATCAGCCCGGCTTCCACGACGTTGGCGGTGATGGCCCGGGGGCCGAGGTCGCGGGCGACGCCCATGGTGTACCGCTCGACCCCCGCCTTGGTCGCCGCGTAGTCGGCCACGCCCGGGACGCCGACTCGAGTGCCGAACCCGGAACTCACCGTGATGACGCGGCCGCCCTCGCGCAACACTCGGGAAGCGGCCCGGATGACGGCGATCACCCCGAGGTAGTTGGTGGCGTGCATCCGATCCAGCGCGGCGGTGTCGGCATCCGGGTCGTCCACCGTGCCGTTCACCCCGATCGCCGCGTTGTTGACGAGGATGTCCAGGCCACCGAAGTGCGCCACCACGTCGTCGATCAGCGCCGGCGCCTGGCTCGTGTCCGCCTGGTCGGACTTGAACGCGGCGACCTTCGCTCCCCTGTCGCGTACCTCGTCGACGACGGCCTGCGCCAGCTTCTCGGAGTTGACATAGGTGAACGCGACGTCGGCGCCCTGCTCGGCAAGCAGTCGTACGGTCGCGGCTCCCAGCCCGCGGGACCCTCCGGTGACCAAGGCGACCTTGCCCGTCAGCGGCTTGTTCATTCTTCTCACCTCACGGTTGACCATCTTCCGACTGTCGCAACCATAATGGTTACGACAGCTTGTTGCAACATTAGTTGTTACGACAGGAGCCGTAAGATCGAGGTTGCGATCGAGGGGAACGAGTTCATGAGCGCCAACAGCAGGTTGACCATCGCCGCCCACGCGCTGGCCTGGGTCGGCCTTTACCAGCGCCAGGGCCATGAGGTCGCCACCTCCGAGCAGATCGCGACCAGCGCGAGCACCAATCCCGTGGTGATCCGGCGGCTGCTCGGCGACCTGCGCAGGGCGGGGCTCGTGGAGTCCCGGCGCGGGGTGGGTGCGGGCTGGTCGCTGGCGCGCGACCTGGAGTCGATGACGCTGCTCGACGTGTACGAGGCGGTGGAACCCGGCCCGCTGTTCGCGCTGCACCGCGCCGCCCCGGACCCGGGATGCGCGGTGGGTTACGGCATCCAGCCGGCGATGCAGCGCATCTACGACGGCATCGAGGAGACCCTCCGGCGCGAGTTGGCCCGCGTCACGCTGGAGGATGTACTCCGGGACGTCCTCGCAGCACCTCGCTGAGCGGTCCTGCCCGTAAGTCCTTCGGGGTCAGCGACTGAGCTAGAGATCGCAGGCACGATCGAGGGCTTCTTGAGGCGTGCCGGCAGACATGCCAGAAGGCAGGATCCCTCCATCGAACTCAGCGCATGCCAGAGACTCCACCAATCCCCAGGGCACATCATTCCGGGATGGCTGTTCCTCGGGTGTTCGGCCTACGTGCGCACGAACACCTCGTCGAGGTGCCACTCGAGAGTCTCGGGATGCCGACCTCGACACCGCCGACAGCCGGCGGGGTCTGTTCGGCATCACCGTCGTGGCCGCTGACCTGCCCGAGGCCTGGCGACAGTGGGAGACCATCAACGACTGGTGGGACGAGATCGAGACCTTCGTCGAAACCCGGGTCACCAACGCCCGTACCGAGGCCGCGAACACCGCGGTCGGGCACATCAAGCGCACCGGACGCGGCTACCGCAACCACCGCCACTACCAGGCCCGTATCCTGCTACGCAGCCACCGGCAGACACGCCGTCGGCGCACACGCTTGGATCAGCAGGATCTGGTGAGCTGCTTCCGGTCGGTTCGAAGACATCTGGCGCCTGGAGGACGGTTCGTCTTCGATGTGTTCAACCCGAGCGTGCGCCTGCTTGCCGAAGCCGACGGCGTGCGGCGCACCCGGGAGTCGTTCATGGATCCTGACCGTGGCAACGTCAGCGTCGATGTCGCTGAGATCTACGATGCGCCCGCGCAAGTAACACGCGGGACGTGGTACCTCTCGGCTGACTCCGAGCCCGACTTCGTCGTCGCACCGCTCGACATCAGGAGCATCTTCCCGCAGGAACTGCCGCTGCTCGTCTCGCTCGGCGGCCTTCGGCGAGCTTGTCACTTCAGGGGCTCTGCCAAGATTCCTGTGGTGACGGAATGTGCGATTCCATCAACACTCCGCTGTTCTGGATGAGACCGTGAACGGTGTGCAACCGTGACATGGTGAACGTGCTCTTCCCGCACCTGGCCGCGGTGGAGATCGAGCAGATAGACCGCCAGGACGGCCAGGTCCGGGTGACTGCTCGCACGCGAGGCGACCTGGTGTGCTGCCCCTCGTGCGGGACGGTCACGGGCAAGGTGCACGGCTATCACCGGCGGCGCCTGGCCGATCGCCCGGTGGACGGGCTGCCCGTGGTGATCGAGCTGAGGTTACGCCGCCTGGTGTGCATCAACCTGGACTGCGCGCGACAGACTTTTAACGAGCAGGTGCCGGGCCTGGCCGGACGCTACGGGCGTCGCACGCCGGGCGCGACGGCGCTGGTGATCGCGTGCGCGCTGGCGCTGGCCGGGCGAGGCGGAGCCGCCTTGCTGGCCACGATCGGGC
The DNA here is from genome assembly GCF_052245635.1 of Nonomuraea sp. KM88. NCBI lineage: Bacteria > Bacillati > Actinomycetota > Actinomycetes > Streptosporangiales > Streptosporangiaceae > Nonomuraea > Nonomuraea sp. KM88. Next base: position 294,085 of record NZ_JBQQCC010000004.1, read on the forward strand.
TCCTGCTCAGCCGTACCAGCGTGCTGAATACCCTGATGGCGTTGCCGGAGCCGCCGCCGGCCGTCCCGGCGGCGATCGGGGTCGACGACTTCGCGATCAAACGAGGCCAGCGCTATGCCACGATCATCATCGACGCCGTCACCCATCGCTGCCTGGACGTGCTGCCCGATCGGCTCGGCGTCACCTTCGCCCACTGGCTGCAACAACATCCCGGAGTCCAGCTCATCTGCCGGGACCGCTCGACCGCGTACGCGGCCGGCGCCCGCGACGGCGCGCCGCAGGCGGTGCAGTGCGCCGATCGCTGGCACCTGCTCAAGAACCTCAGCGAGGCCATCGAGAAACTCGCCCTGGCCCACCGTGGCTGCTTCCGCGACATCGCCACAGGCCAGGGCCGCGACGAAGGCCCACTGTAAGGCGCACCCGCAGCCGGTATGCGGCCATCCACGCCCTGCTGGGCCAGGGCGTGGCGAACAACGAGATCGCCCGCCGGCTCAACCTCGCCCTGAACACCGTCAAGAAGTACGCCCGCGCCCCGCAGGTCGAGCAGTTGATCGGCGGCACGAAACGTAGCGTCACGCTGGTCGACCCGTTCCGCGAATACCTGCGCAAACGCCGAGCCGCCGAACCCGGCGTGACCGTGCAAACCCTGCTGCAGGAGATCAAGTCGATGGGGTATCAGGGCGGCTCCACTCTGCTGTACCGCTACCTGGGCCAAGGACGCGCGGAAGACTCCCAGCCGCCGCCTGCACCCCGCCGCGTCGCCATTTGGATCATGACCGACCCGGCTCTCCTCAGCCCCGGCCACACCGCCCGGTTACAGGAAGTGCTGAACTGCTGCCTGGAGCTGAAACAGGCCACCGAGCACGTACGCGCCTTCGCCACCCTGCTCACCGAGCGCCAGGGACACCGGCTGAACGACTGGATCAACGAAGCCCGCGCCAGCAATCTCCAACCCCTGCGCTCCTTCGCCGAAGGGCTGCTCACCGACCACGACGCCATCGTCGCCGGACTCACCCTGCCCTACAGCAACGGCCCCACCGAAGGCGTCATCACAAAGATCAAACTGCTGAAACGGCAAATGTACAGGCGAGCCGGTCTCGCCCTGCTCCGAAAACGGATCCTTCTCACCATCGCCAGAAACTGAGCGTCACCACGGGAATCTTGGCAGAGCCCCTGAAGTGACAACCTCTCCCGCTCTTCAGGTGCGGGTGCTTGATGGTGGTCAGAGTCGGTGTCCCTCGCGCCGGCCCGGTGTTGGTTCGGTGTGGCGGCTGGCCATGCGGAAGTCGTGTCGGGAGTCCTCTGGCGCAAATCTTGCGGACCTGGGTTGTGGGGCTGGGTGCCCGTAGGCGCCCCTGCCTGTCTCGACATGGCCGGTGTTAACGGAGCCACGCTTTCCCGTTACAGAAAAGGATCTTTACTATAGTCGGCGGACATGTGATGATCACTTGGTTTTGCCACATCTGTTCGAAAGGATCGAGTGAACACATCACGAACAGCGTCTGGCTTATCCGGCCGGACGCGCCGCCGCGCTGCCCTGATCGCGGTCCTGACACTGCCGCTCTCGCTGATGAGCGCACCCGCGATCGCTCAGAACCCCACGCCACCCCCCACCCCAGCCTCCGCGACATCACCGCCCAGCACCCCCACCACGCCCACCAGCAAGGCGCTGGCGCAGGCCAAGAAGGACAACCGGCGCATCGAGATCGAGTCGATGCGCTCCGAAAGCGCCACCTTCTACGCCAACCCGGACGGCAAGACGGTCCGGATGGAAATGCACACGCAGCCGATCCGCGTCAAGAACGCCGACGGCAAAGGCTTCACACCGATCGACACCACCCTCATCGAGGCGGACGGCGCCATCAAGCCCAAGGCGGCACACGGCGATCTTGTCCTGTCCGCCGGCCAGGACAAGACCCTCCTCAAGAGCCGGGCGGCCGATGCCACGGCGCAACTCGGCACGCCGTCGGTGTTGCCCGAGCCGCGCTTGAAGGGCAACACCGCCACCTACCCCGACGCCTACGGCAAGGGCCGCGACATGGTGGTGACCGCGAACGCCACCGGCTTCCGGCAGCGGATCGTCATCGCCGAACGGCCCACCGGCCCGGTCTCCTTCCAGGTGCCGGTCGACCTGCCGGAGGGGTTGTCGTTCAAGGCGAACGCCGCAGGTCGGCCCATCATCGTGGGCAAGGACGGTAAGACGCTCACCGAAGTGCGGCCGACCCTGCTGCAGGACGTCACGGCCGCCGACGCCGGCGCCCCGATCGACGCGGGCAAGGTCGGCAAGGCCGCTGTCACGCTGAGTGAGGACGGCACGAGCCTGGTGTTCACGCCGGACGCCGCGTTCCTGGCCGATCCGGCGGTCACCTACCCGGTGACGATGGCCGCCGCTGCGGACGACTGGTGGGAGACCGACACCAGCGAATGGCACCTCGGCGGCCAGGACACCTTCGTCAACGACGCCGACTACCCCGACAGCTGGGACAACTTCACCCTCGATCGGATCCTGGTCGGCAAGTCCAACGACGGCGCGGTGCGCTGGCGCAGCTATCTCCAGTTCCCCGACGTGCCGGCCGAGTTCGCGGGCGCAACGGTGGAGAACGCCGATCTGATCTTGTGGAACTACTATTCCAACGCCTGCGGGGAGAGCGTGGGCTCTGGCATCACGGCGCGGCGGATCACCTCCGATTGGGAGGAGGCGACGCTGCACTGGAACAGCCAGCCGTCCGTCACCAACACAGGGGCCGACACCGAGTACGGCGCCTACAGTGACTACGACTGCACCGGCTCGATGGCCTACGCCTGGGACCTGATCCACTCGGTCGACGAGATCGTCCAGGCATGGGTCAACGGCGCCCCCAACTATGGCATCCAACTCGCAGCCGGCAGCGAATCGGACATCACCAACTGGCGCCGCTACCGCACCGACGAAGCCGGCGGCTGCACCACCGCCCCGCGCGAACAATGCCAGGGCACCCTCCACCCGCCCATCCTCACCGTGGACTTTGAGCTACCCCAGCCGCCTTTGACGCGGAAGACCATCTACGATGGCATGCCTGAATTTCCTGCGGGCGATGTCACCCCAGAACTGCTGGAAGAGTACAGGGGCGACGAGATCACCGATGAGCGGACCCCGCCCGCTGAGGTTACCCGCCAGCAGGCCCTCGCTGACGCCCGCAGTATGGGAGACATTACCGAGTCCGACCCGGCCACGATGCCGCCCCCGCCTGAGGGTCTTACGGACGAGCAGATAGCAAATGATCTGAGTCCTGATCGTACGCCCGTGGAAACTCCCACTGAAGAGACCGTGCAGGGGCATTGGAATCTTGACGAAGGCACAGGCAACGTTGCCGCTGACTCCTCGGGACAAGGAAACAACGCAACGCTGGGGAGCACTGCCGCGTGGACTGAAGGCAAGAACGGTACGGCCTTGTCCAACGTCGAGAGTCCAAGTGCTACCGGCATGCCGCTTGCACGAGCACGGGCCATCGCATCCGCGGAGGCGCTGAGGTCAGGCCAGCCCGTGGAAGTGGCCGACGAAACTTCCGAGACGAGCATTACCACAGCTCAACCGGATGGAAAGACGTTCAAGACAGAGATCGCCGCCGGGCCCGCGCGGACGAGGCAGGGCGACGTGTGGGTGCCGATCAACACGACTCTGGCCGAACAGGCCGGCATGCTGAAGCCCAAGATCCTCGCTGCTGGTACCACAGTGGAGATTTCCGCCGGTGGCACACAACCGTTCGTGACGATGTCCGCCGATGGGAAGTCGTACGCGCTGCGTTGGCCAGCGCCGCTGCCCAAGCCGACCGTCAAGGGCAGCGTGGCCACCTACACTGACGCTGCCGGTACGGGGGCCGACCTGGTGGTAAGGGCGTTGCCGACGGGGTTCCAGCATGAGGTAGTACTGCGCCAGCGGCCCGCTGGACCGGTGGAGCTGCGGATTGGCGTCGAGGACGAGGGCCTGACCCTGTCGGAGGGCAAAGGCGGCCGTCTGCTGCTGAAGGGCAAGGACAACAAGCTGGTCGCCGCAGGAACACGACCGATCGTGACGGACGGCAGCGGCAAGAACCGCCCTGCGTCGGTCAAGCGCGGGACGGCTGACACGGAACTGGTCGTCAAGGACGGTCGTACGGAGCTGGTGGTCACGCCAGACCAGGCGTTCCTGGCGGATACCGACACCACCTACCCGGTGCGCATGACTGCGGCGGTCACGTTGCCACTCGGCGCCGACGTGCAAGTCACCACCGATGACACCATTGATTGGCCTGCCTACCCGAGCAGCGGAAACGTCATGGCCGGCACCATGACCGGCGGGCTCAAGTCGCGTGTGCACCTGCAGTTCGACACCACGAGCCTGCAGGGCAGCACGGTAACTGACGCCAGGCTGTCAATGAACACCATCCACAGCCACAACTGCGGCCCCTCGCTCGCCAACGGCATCCAAGTCGCCCGGCTGACCAACGACTGGGACCCGGACAACATGTACTGGGACGGCAAACCAACCCACACCACCGAGGACGCCTCCACCAACTTCAAGGGCGTCAACCAGGACTGCGCTACCTACCCGGACAGCATGGATTGGAACGTCACCGGCATCGCCCAGGACTGGGCCGCCGGCGCAACCAACTACGGCTTGGTGCTCAAGTCGCCCGGCGAGGCGAACATCAACAACTACCGGGTCTTCACATCCTCGGAAGACACCGAGTACAACGTGCCGCCCAAGCTGACCATCACCACCAGCGGACCCGCGTCGGCGCCAGCGATCGCCGGAATGCTGATCACGCCCTCGGAAGTAGTATCTGGCACCACTGTTACAACCTCCCTCACGCCGCAATTGGCAGCCACTGTTTCTGACGCGGTCAGCGGTGACCTGACCGGTCAGTTCGAAGTCGAGCACGACCCTGCCGCCACAGAGCAGGGCAGCGGTCAGATCTGGGCCGGTACCTCTGCGGCTGTGACTTCGGGTGGACAGGCCGTGGCGTCCGTACCCGCGGGGAAACTCGCCACAGGGTGGAAGATTCGGTGGCGTGGCCGCGCGGCCAACACCGGCGCCGGAACCGTATCGGCATGGTCCGCATGGCAAGCTGCCACCGTGAACCTGCCACCGCAGGAACCCGGACCACAAGTCGGTACCCTGCAAGTCAACCCGTCTCAGCTGGTTGACGGCACGATCGTGACGTCGACTCTCACACCTGCACTGCTCGCTCAAGTTACCGACCCCGCTGGCGGCACCCTCCGCGCGGAATACCAGGTAGAGCATGATCCTGCCGCGGCAGAGCAGGGAAGCGGCCAAATCTGGACGGCAGCGGTGGACGGGGTCCTTCCCGGGTCTCAAGCCAGTGCGACGGTCCCGGCAGGGAAGCTAGCCGACGGGTGGAAGGTACGTTGGCGCGTCCGCGCAGTCGCCGGGAGCACGAGTTCTCCCTGGTCCGACTGGCAGCTGTTCACTGTGCAGGTCGCACAGTCCGGTGATGAGCCACTGGCTCGAACCGCGGGACCGGTCATTCGTACTGACAGCAGTTTCACCGTTGCAGCTTGGCTGCGATGGGCGGACAAGGACGGCGCCTACAAGGTAGTCGAACAGAAGGGAACCCATAAGGCCCCTTTCCTCTTGGGCAACACACCAGAGAGGGGCCTGGTCTTCGCTTTCACAAGCGCTGATGCCGAGGACGCAACAACCGAAACGCTGTTCTCCGATGTGGAGCCTCCTGTCGACGAGTGGTTCCACTTGGCTGGCGTATACGACGCAATCAGTAAGACGGCCACGCTGTATCTGAACGGAACTGCGATCAAAACAGCGTCGATAGGCTTCCCAACGTGGAACGCTGAAAGCGCTCTCTCGCTCGGCACCAATATGAGCGGTGTTCTCGACGATGTCTGGGTTTATGCCAAGGCCTTGGATGCGGACGAGATCGTGGTGCTCTCTGGTGAGGTGGCTGCGAAAAGTGATGCGCCGTCGATGAAGGCGACTGTCCGGACTTCGGTGGCAAGCAATAACTTCGTGTACGATCGCGTCAATTACAATGAGTGCGTCAACACGAAGGCCTCCCGCAGTGCTTATGTGGCTGCCAGCGCCACCAAGCCCGCCATTAATCCTCGAGGTTACACCAAGAATCACTTCTCTTGGTGTACCAAGCAGATCCCGATGCTCGCTGTTGAGGTCTACAACTACACCAAGAAGAAGTGGGAGACTACGGACCTCGCTGCAGCCGAGTTAGTGACCATCGGGCGTACGTTCCAGGGCAGTCGAGAGATCGAGTTCGATGTGTATATGCCGCGTCTGAACGACGCCGTGGAGGGAGCTGCGTTCAAGAATACGAACTTCACGGTCGGACTAAACGTGACAGGCGATCCCAGTTCGGCCGCATGTAAGCAGGTCGTGAACAGTCAGTATCCCGTAACATTCTCTGGACCTGCGGAATACTGGGCGGGCCGAATGGTGACCTTCAAAGTCGAGTCCCCCGCATCCGGGTGGGTACCGGGACCGAACAACAGAGAACTCATTGCCACTTGCGCAACGCAGCTTACATTGACCGCCCCGCGTGTCGTCGGCGTCCAATATAACAATAAAACGGCCCAACAGGTGATCCGGTGTGACTCTGCTGAATATATTACCTGGTATAGATCGGGCTGCATATTCGCTCACCTCGTGCCGTCTATAAAGCTTCGGCAAAACCAGTTCCCGAATGCTTATGCCCACGTCTCCAAGGCTTTCACGGCTCCAAACGCCACTGTTCCAGAAACAACTACGACGGATGAGAGGTTGTGGCCGCCGAAGACTCGAGTTCCCCTGGGAACGGCGAAAAAATTCCCAGGCTTCAGTAAGAGTAACGGGATCCACCGACTCTACTGGGATGAAAACCGTATAGACAGAAACAGGTGGCGATCGCAGCGGATCTGCGGCTACCGATGGCACCCGTGGTGGCAGGGCAGAGATCCTGTGCCGTGGAACTCCGCAGTCCAACAGTGCGACGAGTTTCCCTTCGCCAGCACGTACGAAGGCTCGTGGGCGGTGTGGCAGAAGACACCGCCGGACGACCAGTGCTGTACATATCCGAACCAGGCGAACGTTACGGTAGACCTGATCCCCGCCCAGGAGAACATGGCCTGGGGAGCCAATTGGGATACCGGGGGCCTCGGCCGATTCTACATGGTAGATCGTGTCCTGGACGAGGATGACTTCTTCATTCGCCTCTATGACTCACAGGATAAGCTGGTTAATATCAACTGATTCGCCAGATAGGGTGGAGTCTGCCTGCCGAAAGCCAATAGGCCTGGCAGGCAGGCTCTCGCTTCACATCTCTGCGACACCTCTAAAAACGGTCAAGCCAGAACTGTAGGCGATAGGATTCCAATCCCGATGGAGGGCCGTCTTCGACGTATCGCTCACCTTTTCCGAGCCCTAGACTGCATCGAATCGCCCATGTCTGAGCGGGGGCTCCAAGGTTCAGGGATCTCCGTGACGGGCGGCCGAGGGTCTGGACCAGTCGTACGGACCCTGAGCTGCAGTACATCCGGGCGGTGATGTCCCTAGTCCAATTTTCCTGATCAGCTGGTGGCTGCCCATCCCACAGTTCCAGTATGACATCGGCGACGTGCCAGTCTGCGGCCCTGCTCTTTACTAGAGCTATGTTGGCTGTCGCAACGAACCAAACGTTCGTGTTCTGGAGCTGCAATCCTAGCTCTTCTATTGTCAGCGCGTCGGTAGGCCTGTTGGCGGCGCCGTCGTCATCGAGGAGCGAAAATTGATAGGCGTCGACCTTTATCGTGTCCTCCACGCGCTGCACGAGGTGAGTCATATCACTTCCATGTCTGTAGTGTGAACTTTTGACGGCGGTACGCGGGAATAGTATCGAAGCTTTCCCGACTGGTTGTGGAGTGTCATTTTAATGCACGAGCTGAGGAAAGTCTCTTGCTGAACTGGCGGTCCATATCACTTGCTAATCGCAGCAAGATAGTACTGTCGAGTCTGGTCGTCGGCGAGCTATCACTTTCCGTCACTAGTGGGTCAGGGGCTGAAGGCCGTACAGTCCCGTCGGCCGGACACGATGGAGCGGAACGTCACGGGCATCGCCCAGCAACGGGGCCGCCGGGCCACCGACAACGGCCTGGTGCTCAAGTCGCCCGGTGAGGCGAACGTCAACAAGTGCCGGATGCTCGTCTCCTCGGAATACCTTGACGAAGACGGCACCCAGCCCACGCTGACCATCACCACCAGCGGACCCTCCTCCGAGCTCACCGTCACCGCCCCGGCCATCACACCGGCAAAGACGGTGGACGGCACCACCGAGAACAGTTCGCGCACCCCGCAACTCGCTCTGTCCGGACGGCTTACGATAGTCACTACGACCTGCGCGGAAGGGTGCTGAAGCCGTTCTGCGTCATTACCGGCTGTTTTATATGACCCGAATAACACTTCCACAAAGACCAGTGACAGCCCGTTCTGGGTGAAGATCGTGGGCTGACGACCTGGTCAACGCCGTTGCGTTTAGCGTCGCGGGCGGGAGGCAAGGCCACTGGCCGCCGCCTAAGTCGCCGCGGACCACTCAGCCGAGGCGGCGCCGGCCGTGCCGGCGATGGATGAGCCCGCGACGATGCCGGAGCCCAGCGCGGCCGAGGTCCGTGCCTGGGCTCGCGAGAACGGTCTGGAGGTGCCGCCCTAAGGGGCGGCTTCGTCCGCAGGTTTGGGAAGCGTACCGGCGCGCCCACACGTGAATCGCCAGGAAGGTCTGGCGCTGGGGGAGGGGGCGAGCGGCATCGACATGCCGGGCGACGTCAGTCTTACCGGCGACTGGTGAGGACGGTCTTCGCAGGGAGGGATGACGCTCAGTTTTAGGCATGTATCGGACATGATCAACGGCTATGTGCGTCGCGTGCCGAGCCGTCGTAGCGGGTTACGAGAGGCCTTGGTCGCCTAGAATCGGGGTCTGACCTCGGGATACGTCGCCAAGATCATCCCGACTATGTCCCCGGATCATGGTCCTACGGCTGCGTTTGGGCGCTCTCGGCTGCCTATCAAGGTCAGCAAAGCAGAAGACCTGCGGCCGTAAAACCGCAGGTCAGTGGCCAAAACGCCTGGTCGAGATGCGTGCCCCCGGCAGGATTCGAACCTGCGGCACCCGCTTTAGGAGAGCGGAGATGATCCCGTCCACTCAGCTGACTTGAACTGGGAAAATAGCCAACGCAACGTGATGGCTACGCAAGATCGTCCCCCACATCTCCCCGGCGCCGATCAGGAGCGGAACCACGTCATCCGGTGGCAAGTCGACCCGGAGCGCAGGGCCGCCAGGCCCGAGCACCGGAAGCGACGCGGCAGAACCTCGATCAAGGGAAGGGGACGACTATGGCTATGGCGTTGAACATGGCCTAGTACTCCAGTGACACTTCGCGATCTTGGGCCTGGAGGTGGCATGAAGACGGCCACCACGTGATCATTCGAAGTTTGTGAAGACATCTGACGATCGCGTGATGGCCGTGGCCGACACTGTAGACCTTGACGGCTGGATGGTCACCTTCAACGACCTGATGAGCCGGATCGCGGGCCGGTTCGGCCGCATCGAGCCGCGCCGCGCCGCCACCGCTTACGTGCGCGGGCTGTTGTCCGACCTTGACCGCAAGAACTGCTGGAACCTGGCCGAGCACGCCGGGCTGACCGGCCCGCAGACGATGCAACGCCTGCTGCGCACCGCGCGCTGGGACGCCGACGCCGTCCGCGATGACCTGCGCGACTACGTCATCGAGCAGCTCGGCGAGGGCGGAGTACTGATCGTGGATGAGACCGGCTTCCTCAAGAAGGGCGCCCGTTCGGCGGGGGTGCAGCGGCAATACACCGGTACGGCGGGCAGGATCGAGAACAGCCAGGTCGGCGTGTTCCTCGCCTACGCCACCCCTCGCGGGCGCACGCTGCTGGACCGGCGGCTCTACCTGCCCCAGCACTCCTGGCTGGCCGACCCCGGCCGATGCGCCGAGGCCGGAGTGCCCGAGCAGACCACCTTCGCCACCAAGCCCGCCCTGGCCGCCGAAATGATCGCCGCCGCGCTGGATGCCGGACTGGCCGCACGCTGGGTCAGCGGTGATGAGGTCTACGGCCAAGACCCGCGCCTGCGGGCCCTGCTGGAGCGGCGCCACGTCGGCTACGTGCTGGCGATCGCGGGCAACCGGCGGGTGAACCTGGACGGGGCCGAGCGCAGCGCCGCCGACATCGCCGCCGGCGTGGCCGATCGGCACTGGCACCGCTACCGCGCCGGACAAGGCGCCAAGGGCCCGCGCTGGTATGCCTGGGCATGGGCGCGCATCGACGAAGCCGAACCGCAGGGATACCGGTGGCTGCTGATCCGCCGCAACCTGACCACCGGCGAGCTCGCCTTCTACCGCTGTGGCGCGCCCACACCGATGCCGCTGATGGCCCTGGTGAAGATCGCGGGTGTCCGGTGGGCGGTGGAGGAGTCCTTCCAAGCCGGCCAAAGGCCAGGTCGGGCTGGACCGCTACCAGGTACGCGGCTGGACGGCCTGGCATCGGCACATCACGCTGGCGATGCTCGCCCTGGCCTTCCTGTCCGCCATCGCCGCCGCCCAGCCGGCCAACACCGACACCGACCGCATTCCGTTGACACTGCCCGAGATCCGCCGGCTGCTGAGCGAACTCGCGCTGACCCGGAGCCGTCCCATCGCGCACGTTCTGCGCTGGTCGGACTGGCGCCGCCGTCACCAGGCGACAGCCCGGCGCTGCCACTACCGGCGCAGATCGAAACCATGATCGCGAAGTGTCACTGGAGTACTAGATGCCCCAGCAAGCGCTCCATACCGCGAGGGGCGACCTTTAGCAGTCTTAGGATGCGCGACAAATAACCTCTAGCGCACCATTGCTCCCCTGGCGAGAACGAGTCTCTGGTCTCCGGCGTGGCCAGACGCGTTCCGCCGACGACTGCGACAGGCTTGACCAACAGGATAAGTAGGATGTTCATAACTATCAAGGACCAAACTTGCTGCTTATGCCTCAATTCGGACATCTCAGAGAATGGCTTCCATGCTCAACTTGGACATTTCGCACCAAAATGGGTTGAGGCGTGTCGGCACACCACTTCTAGTGGCATTCTAGACCTATGAGCCCTCACTCTCGTCGGACCACCGCACGAAGCCACAGCCCTGCGACCGTCGAGCGCAATATCTATTTCTACCGGATTGATGCGGGAGCTGATGAGTCTGGAGTTCCAAGAAACGTCGACATGGAACTAGCTGCCGCATTCAAAGCAATCGAGGACCTGTCATTTGAGTCTGACAGCGCCCGGTACATGACACAGGTGGACGGAAACGCCCTTTGCGCATGGGTAGATGAGGTGTCGGAAGTCACCAGGATACGCCTGGGATCCATTCGAAAGAATGGGTTACCTCAATCTGAATTCGGTGGCAGGCTGCGCAATCTTTCACTCGAGGACAATGAAGGTATATGCGAGATGTCGCATATATGCGTCTTTTCAAGCGGCATCGTAGGTGTAGAACACAACTACTACGGGCCCCGGGCAACACGGCTGCCATCGTACGTCCAGTATGCCCTATCTGGATCTGTAACGCCCTTCACGTTGGAAGCGCTTCTTCGCCATAATGTGGCCAGTCAGCTGCAAGGAAGGAAGTCTATTCGCAAACTTACGATGCGAGTGCGTCGGTCCTACATCGCCGCCATATCCGAGGCAAATGAATCCCTAGGAAAGGCCCTCGAAGCTGCAGCCACGGGCAGTGGCGCGGCGACTGTGGGCATAGTGTTGCAGCCCGAGCCTTACAAAAGAACAAACCTCAAGCCAGAGCTGACCGAATTCCTGCGTAAGATCATAAGTCGGGAAGACCTGCATGAACAAACGGAAGAACTAAGAGCTGCAATCGTCGATGATGCTACTGGGAAAGTTGATGAAATAAACCTCCTAGCGGATCACTTGATCAGTAAAAGATCAATACTGCGATTGACCGCAAGATCAAGGGTTCTCGATAGTAGGGATGCGTACCGGACGATCGTGGAGGCCTACCGCGACATTTATGAAGATCTTTTGTCGGCTTCGTCGGCTAGTCTGTCCTCTGAGGGCTGAGCTCATCTCCTGAAAGGCAAAGACAGTGCGACGAGGGCGAGTTCCGCTGTTCCTTAAAGAGCTTCTAGGATTTATCATTGCGTCCACTGCCACATACAAGCTGTCGTTCTTTCCGGTCTTCGATAGCTTTATGCAGGAAATGCTGGCAGGGCGCCGCAAGGAATTGTATGCGGCAATCTTGGGTTTACATGGCACACTGCTCGGATTTATAATCGCAGCAATTACGATAGCGATTACCTACGTGAGCTCACCACGTTTTGAGATATTGCGTCAGACCAAGCATTGGCCTCACCTATTTGGATCCTATACCAGAAGCATGCGCTGGGTGGCCTGTACAACTCTCTTCTCCCTTCTCGCTCTGCTTGTAGACTATGAAACGGCACAGAATCGCCTGCTGGCTATCCTTTGCTTCGATGCAGTATTTTACGGAGGAGCAATGATTGTACATACGCTATGGGTAACCGAAAAGGCGGTAAAGGTTGCAATCTCAGCCAAACCGAGACTTCCCGGCGAATGACCCTTGTGAGGGAGGGTTACGTCGTACCGAATGAATGACATGTTTACCAAGAACTATTGCCTCAAAGTGCTGATCGAGCTCCAAAAATATATTCTGGGCCACAGCGGAACTCATTATTTGTGTGATCCAGGTCTCAACTCGTGATTGAGTTGCCCTCCTACTTGCGCCCGGTAGAGTCCCTAATGCCGTGTAACACATGTTATAATGACGATCCGCGCACGTTTGGCCTCACCGTGTTTGGTGCAGGCTCTCAAGATAAGGCTCCCCTTGCCGCCGCAGAAGCCTCAGAGGCCAACCAAGTCCAAGTTCGACGATGCAGTTGCACAGACAGTCACTTGGTGTGAAGAACATTCTTCTATCTTGGAGCCGTTGCCGGAAGAGGCCGTACTCGGGGCCAAGGAAAATGAGCGAAAGCTTCTCAGGGCTTTGGGGGGCGTTGCGAAAGCCCTCGCCGCTGAGACCAACATACGGACAGAAACCTGGCCAGCCGATGTAATGAGCTGGATTCGCACGTCACCAGATGTGAAGAGCTCCATAATAGACTTGGTTATGGAGCAAAGCCTAGCCGGTGAAGACGTTCTAGGTAAAGTATATGAACGTCTCGTGGCAGGGGCGCAACGTCGACGCCTGGGAACATTCTTCACGCCGAAAGACGCGATGTCCTACATAGAGGACATCGTGAAAAGACATGAAGAAAAGCCGGCTGCTATTGCGGACCCGGGAGCTGGAGTCGGCGCTTTTAGCGCATCCGCACTGAAGCTATGGCCTGAGGCAAACGTTCATGCAGTTGACATCAACCTTGTAACCCTGGGACTTCTGGCGGCTTCTCCAGCTTTGGCTGGCGCAGGTCTAACAGAGAGACTGACGCTGTGGCGTCAAGACTTCCTCAGTTGGCTCATGAAGGAATGGAAGGAGATAGGAGGGCGCCGATTGATCTACGGCAATCCTCCTTATACAAGGCACCAACTACTCAGCATGGATGAGAAGCGCGCAGCTGCAAAAGCGTCGGGGGTGCTTGCTCCGGCCGGAAGAGCGGGGTTGTCCACTTATTTTTTGACAGCTTCACTTCGCGCGCTCAGGGCGGAGGATAGCCTTTGCCTACTTCTCCCAATAAATTGGCTCGAGGCAGATTACGCGCGTTCCGTCCGCCGATATTTGTGGTTGGATTCAACAAGGCCTACTGAGATACACCTTTTCCCTGACGACGAAGAGGTATTCCCGACAGCCCAGGTCTCGGCTATGGTCCTTTTTGTAGGGCCACAAGCCGCTAACCCGTCTCCGCTTTCCCTATTTGAGGTGAAGCGAACTGGTGAGAGCGGATTTGAGGGATCTCTCCTCGTATCGAGGGCTCGTGAGGGGTCAGTGCCCAGGACCTTTATGCCCAGCGGGCTTGAGGTGCCAGAGGTGGTGGGCGAAGGTTCTCAAGATTCAATTTTGTTGGGCGATATCCTGAAGGTCAGGAGGGGCGTCGCTACCGGCAGTAATACGTTCTTCTTGCGGACGGACAAAGAAGTACAGGACCTACCGCCAGAGACCTATCGTCCTGCACTAGCCCGGCTTCGTGAGGTAGAAGAGGACGATCTTACTGAGGAATTGCACAATGAGATGCGCAAGAAAGGCGAGCGTTGCTGGATTCTAAACCTTACCAAAAAGGACAGGGATCAAGCGGTTATCAACGAGCTACTAATCCAGGCAGAGAGCGAAGGCATTCAGAATGCATATCTGTGTCGTACGCGGCGACCTGTTTGGTATGAGCTTGAGCGTATTCCTACTCCCCACATAATGATAAGTCCTATGAGCAAGAGCGTTTTCAGGGTCATTATCAATACCTTCGGGGTTACGCCGACTAACACGCTGTACGGATTGTATCTGGAAGAGGCGTTTGATAGTCTCGAAAATAGACGCCGGCTCGCCGAATGGTTAAGGGGCGTGCAAGGACAGTCGGCACTGAAGGCCGTCGCGCGTCGGCATGGAGATCGCCTCCTAAAATTGGAGCCGCGGGCCCTCCTTAGTATCCGCATGCCCATGTCCGTGCTTCGGATCGAAGCCCACCCCACTATTGAGCAGGCTCAGGTTGTTGAGCAGCAAGCTCTCACTTTCTAGCCTTTGCGCTTAAAGGAATCTAGGCAGACCTGCGTTTAGGTTAGAGGTAGGTAGATGCACGAGCGCCTCAGTCCAACGTCCAGCTGCATCGGCTGGCAAGTACGGTAATAATGCGGCAGCTCGGCACCATCCAAGGACTTGAGCGCTACCGTCAGGGCCTTCTGGCGTAACACATGCCATCAATGCCCAGCTACTGTTCCTCCTTCCTACCTCAAACTCATTTCTCGTAAGAAAGAGCCGGAAGGATGATGTGGCTGGCCCAGATTGTGTCTTTACCTCAAGTAGCCTAGCGTTGCCATGCCTGGATGGAGCTACTACATCGAAGCCGAGTGATGGCGAGATAAGACTGACACGCTGGACTCTCGGCGCGAGGTCTTCTCGGCCAAGACTCACCAACTCCTGAATGCATTCGTTGACTACGAGCAACTCACCCTTTTCTCCCAGTAAATGTTGAGACTGCAGATCGAATGGCGAGTTGGCGCTGAACGCATCAAAGGGCGCTGGATCAGCATAATAATCTGGCGTCGATTCTAGGAGCGAAACGAGGATCAGCGAGGCTACTTGTTCGTTAACAGCGTTGAGGACTATCAGAGCTGCTGTAGGAACAAGCATGTCTCTCTCGCGCTTGAGCAGGCCAGTCTTGACGAGTAGGCATTCCCCGCTCTGTAGATCGTCTATTGAGTAAATACCTTGAGTGATAGCATCAGTATAAGCACGTCGTGCATCGTCGAGAACTGTTCCGTTTTGGTCGATAAGGTTAGCGACTACGAGAGCAGCACGGATTTTATGACGGGTAAACCTCTGCTTAGCCATTGGCAGATGATGTGGGGGCGCTGCCGAGATGTGCGAGTATGGCTTCAATGTCGCCTAGATCCTCAAGAGGCTCGCCGTATTCTTCATCATCCGGTAGTGCCATTTGCACCAGGGCGGGATCTTCCAGCATCCGAGCAAGCCGTCGGGTCTTTTCCGCCACGCGATTGTCTACACTGACGTCGATTGTTCCTGCCGACACTAGAATTGTAATGTTTGTTGTGATGCCATCCTCCAGTCCGAGACGGTGGATGCGATCTAGAGATTGGAGATATTGGCCCGCATTGAAGGTGCGGTCTATATATATGGCATCATGGCAAACGTAATGCAAGCTGACGCCTTCAGACATCGCCTGTGGATTTGCCAATAGAACCATGCAGTCTGGGTCATACCTGAAGCGCCGTATTTCTCGTTCACGGGTACGCACACCATCTGGTGCATCTTCAGCGCTCGGTATTGATCCATAAACCAATGCTGGCTGTAGTCTTCCGACATGCATCTCAAGATGAATCAGGTTGTGCGGAAAGTTAGACCAGACTAGGGTCTTCTTGCCAGCTTCCGCGTTTTGGGAAATTATCTGAATCGCCCGTTGAAACTTGGCCGGAATTTCGTGGTCAGGATAATCCTCAAGAAGCTTGGCGAGCCTACTGCCGGGAGGAATAGCCAGCGAAGGATACCGGTAAGCCCGGGCAGGGTCAGCAGTATTCGACAAAAGGCGTGGACTAGATGCGCCTTGGAGGAGATACATAGTGACTTCGCCCATCTGAGCGAACATTGCACCGTCACGCCGGTCCAGCGAGAACTTGCCTGAGTACAGATCGAGCATCGCATCATAAATGCCCTGCTGTATAGGACGAAGGGCAACTGGCTCGACCTTAAAAGAGACATCGGGCAGGCCGAGCTCTTCTTTAGTGGTCCGCACATAGAGTGGTCGGATCACATCATTAACCGCTGCGATAGCTTCAGCGGGTGGGTCCGTAAGTAACGCCCGTCGTGGGAGCTCAATTGCTCTCTCGCCATTGGGCCACAAGATTTGAAAAAGGGCTGCCAGATCTTTTGGGTGGTTTGGTGCTGGTGTCCCAGTGAGAATGTCACGGCGTGCGGCAAGGGGCGCGAGCGCGAGAAGGGCGCGGCCCCACTGTCCTGTTGCGCCACGCTTGGCCCGGTGGGCTTCGTCGACGACCAAGTGGACGGAACGTCGGGACATCCATGCCGAAAGCGGGTTAACGGCTCCAGTGAGTTTCTGATAGTTGATGAGTACCACATCTGCGTCTGGGGCCGCGCCGCCTCTCCAACGAGCGATGGTCAGATGCGGTTCGAAGATCGAATGGGCCTCCTCTTCCCATGCATCGAAGGCCGAAAGGGGGGCGACTACGAGCAACCGATTAACCCGGCCACGCCGACGCTCCTGATCATGCAGAGCGTAGGTTACGGTTGTCTTGCCCGCGCCAGGAACCGAGAAATTGGCCCCGTGCCGAAGTTGTGTAAGGCGGTTGAGGTCACGCAGTTGGAAAGGGCGGAGATCTCGTGTTAGTTTCGGGCTCGTATTGTTATGATCAGAATCATCGGTGATTGGTGGACTATTTGTGACTTGTGACAGATTCAAGGACGCGCGAATGGCACGGTCATCTTCGATGGAACGTATAAGCAGATCGCGAACCCTAGCGTCAGGACGTAAGCCGATCGTATATCGTGCCAGAATGCTTTGTAGTGTCTTGCGATTTCTTATTAGTACTTCCGTGAGTATAAGCAACGGGAGGCCGGGCGCCGGTAGTTCATTGCCTATAGCTAATGCGATCTCATCCCAAGCATCGCTGTCAATGCCATTTTGCTCGATACGAATGCAGGGATTATTGTCATCGGCGCTTACTCTAATGGCAGGCGCAAATTCTGGGTATGTCATTTGCTGAGTCCCTAGCCCTCTTCTGTGTCAATCAATTCCTGTTCAAGCGCGGTACGGGCTTGATCGGCCAGATCCTCGATCTCAGTCAGCATGGCGTTGAGGGTTGCTCTTTGGTGGGCGTGGAATGCCGGGTCCGGCCTTGCTTCATATATTGCTTTAATGGCGTCGTTGAGAGATGAGCGTGCACTGTCCAGATAGCCCTGGGGTCGTGTCAGTCTTGTGCCCGCCCTATTGCGTCGCTTCTCTGCCGCTATCGCCTTATTGACAGTATTGCCGACCTTTTCAAGGACTTCCGGTGCAGATACTGATGTTCCGTTGGGCAAGGTAACATGGTGATTGGTTCCTGCCTGATGGGCTTGTGCCACAATGTTGGCGAGGGTTTGCACTTGAGGCACGACTGATTCAGCCGGCAATGTCTCTTCGAGAGAACCCAGCAGGTCGAGACCGGGGATTTGATCGACCTTGTCGGGACGGCTTGAAGGTGTTGCCTCTCCTTGTTGCTTGCCGGCGATGGCGTCATGTAGCGCCTGGTGGTGTTGTCCGAGCTGGTCGATGACGCCACGTTCGACCCAGTCACCGTTGGCAAGGCGGAGCTTGTGAACGGAATCGATCCCCGTGAGATATGCGATGAGCCAGCCAAGAATGTGTGCATCTGCTGCTTCGCGACCTTGGGTGCTATCGAGGCGCTTCACTTCCCGCAACAGCTCTCGCCAGTTCTGTTCCTTGTCGCGGTCTGAAGCAAAGGTAGTAATAGACAGTCTTGGCTCTGTGAGTCGTCTCGTTCTTTCCATTAGGAAAAGGACTTCCCGGAGTTCGCGCACACGGGCTCCGGCGCTCATGCTTCTAGCACTTCGTATTCTGAGCTTCCTTGCAATCGCGTCGTCGCTCACACCGGCGTCATGAAATTTCTTGATCATCGTGAGCTGATTTACGAGGCGATACTCATCCTTGAGTTCTACCTGCTGCTGAAGCAGCATCTCAAGTTCCAGAACCTCTTGATCGGTTACATCGGCAGGGAGAACGGCTACACGTAGAGTTGTTACTTTTGTTCTGCCCTCACGGGCAAGCTCGCGAAGGAGTACGCATCGGGTGTTAGCATTGATCAACTTACCTGTGCGAGTTATGACGCCTGGCTGGCTCTGGCCCTCCTCGCCAAGGTTTTCCTTGAGATCCTGGGAATGTCTGTGCACGCTCTTAACCAGGTCACTTACGAGCTGCTGGGCAGCTGGAGAGTATGGGTCAGAACGCACCAGTTCTCGCTGGGGATGCTCGTCGAGCTGAGGCGCAATCCGGAAGCTGTCCGCGTTGAGTACGGGAATGGAGAGAGGGACGTCGATGACCTCGAGAGTCATGTGGCCTCGGAGGGGGACACGGTAGGTCTCTTTTGGCCCTTGGCTATCCCAATACTGCTTGAGAGCTTGTGATATGTGGAGCCGCCTACTGTTCTCGGTCATTATGCACCCTGTCATGCCTGCATGCGTAGTTTGGTACAGCTTTTCGGAATGCTGCCGACTGGTTCGCGGCTCACTGCAGTCCTGGTATGGAGGTCCCTAGCTGGCTCCGGGCAGAAGGGCGCGACGTATTGCGGGAGAAGTGCGTCCGAGCTGCCCGGTGCATCCTGGTTCACCTTTCATGGACCAGACCATACAACTTGTTGGCGTCAATATGGGTTATCTTGCTGGAGGCGTATGTGTTACCTGTGCGCGCCTGGTGCGGCCTGGACGGTCTAGGCAAGCGTGCGGGATGGTCGCAGGTGTTCTTTAAGCGTGCAGGGCGTCCCTGGCCGCGACCGGCCGGAGAGCCGCAGCGCGGCCAGGAGGAGCCCAGCACGTGCGTGGGCCGCCGCCGGCGGCGCACGCCTTGAAGACGTAAAGAAAGTTCTCACCCGGTCGATCGATCATCGATCGGTCATGCCTCTGAGCTGCGATTATATGGACTCGATGGTCGTGACTGTAGTCCGGTTGATGCTTGACGTCATGGCTGTGGCGCTCAGCCAATGTCGGGGCCTTGCCTTCGCGGTGGGGGTCCGACGGTCACGCGGATGGGCGGCCTGAGGTATCTGGACTCGCCGCCCCCTGCCGGCTGACTTGCCTGTCAGGGCTGGTCGCTAGAGGGCTTGTCGCCAGGGACCTTGGGCTCGGCGGGTTGGCCGACGAAGCTGCCCAGGTTGGGGATCGTGTAGATGAGCTTCTCATCGCGTAGCCGCTGCATAGCCTTGCGGAGGGTGCCCCGGGCGACGCCGAACTCCTGCATGAGCTGCACCTCGGACAGTAGGTGCTTGGGCCGGTAGGTGCCATCGCTGATGCGCTGCCGGAGGATGTCGGCGATCTGCTCCCACCTGAAGCGATCGGGCTCGAACTCAATCACTCTCTAACCATAGAAAGACCTGCACATACAGCTCGTTTCGACCCATGTCTTGGCATGGCATGGACAGGCTTGTACAGGGCTGGTTACAGTGACGTCATGGCGATGCCCAGCTATGACCTCGACGTTCTCCGTGCGGCGTTCCCGGCCTGGTCGCTGTTTTGTAGTGATGCGGGCGTGTTCTACGCGACCCGGCGTGGTGTCCACCTCCGGAATGCCGACATCGACAAGGGTCTGCGGCAGACCGTAAGTGCCAACGATGCCGAGACCTTCGTGTCGCTGCTCCGGGACCAGACGCGGATGGCGGTGAGATCGTGAGTGTCGGCCCGCCTCCGCACTTCGACTATCACGGTCCTCACGTGGCGCCTCCACAAGTGGGGTCCGTACGCGTGGAGTGGACCCCGAGCCTGAAGCGGGCGGACCGGCTGCGGATCCGCGATCACACGTGCGGGTGCACGTATCCGATGTTCGAGTTCTGCACGGCCGGCGGGTTGTGGTTCGTCCGGCACCATCCGATCAGGAACCCCGCAACGGTCCTTGAGAGTGCGTGGATGCCCGCCCGCGCTGCGCAGGTGCTGTGGCTGCAGATTCTCAGTGGTCAGGCGCAGTGACGACGTGGTGCCCGTGCTGCGTGTAGAAGGCGTCGGCGGTTTGCTTGGCGATCTCGTGTGGCGTGGCCTCGTCTGTGCGGAAACGGCACCGGAACAGGCCGTCATCGTTGGCGTGCAGGTCGGCCAGTGTCTCGTCCCATGCCTGGAGGCGCTGCTTTGTGTCGCTGTCGCCGCGTTGGCGCGAGCGTTGTTCGCAGACCTGACGCGGGATCCAGAGGAGTACGACGAGCCAAGACGCGTGCTGGACCAGGCGGCGGATGTCGGCGATGTTGCCCAGATGGACGATCGGCACCTGCCCGGCCGCGGTGAGCTGGTCGATGTGGTGGCGGTCGATGGCGTAGGTGTTGCCGTAGCGGTGAGATTCGACCAGCAACCGGCCGGCGGCTCGATACCGCGCGAGTTGTTGAGGGCTGACGAACTCGTACTCGGTGCCGCGCCGGTTCCCGGCCTTGAGCTTGCGCACCAGCGTGAACCTCGGGTCGACTTCGCCGAGGGCCACGGTGATGGAGGTCTTACCGCTGGCGGGCGGGCCGTACAGCACGATGCCCATCATGCGAGGATCCGTTTGAGCGTCTCGCGGGTCTGGTCGGCGAGGCTGATCGCGGCGCCGAGCCGGTTGTCCACGGTGATGTGCGCGGTGGTCGGGCTGGTCTCGGTGTTGAGGCCGCTGACGTACGTCTGCCAGTTGTCGAGCTTCCAGACGTCGCGGGGAGCTCCCCGGAACTCGATGTACTCGCGCATGGATTCGGGATCGCAGCGCACCCACACCACCGCCACGTCGATGCCCCTGGCCGCGCACCGGTTGGTCAGGCGGCACACCCAGTCAGGATCGGCCAGCTCGGCGATGAACGGGGCGGACAGGATCGCCGAGGTGCCGACCTTGAGGTTGTCGAACGCGGTTTCCATCAGGCACCGGTACTCCAGCGGGCGGACCTCGCTCAGGTACAGCTCGGTGTGCCGGTCGTGAGGGTCGCCGCCGAGGGAGACGAGTAGGCGTTCGACCATGGCGCGGGTCAGTGAGTCCTTGTCCAGGAAGGCCCAGCCGGTGATGTCGGACAGGAAGCGGGAGAACTCGGTCTTTCCCGATCCGGCGTAGCCGCCGACGAGCGTGAGGATGGGCTTGGGGCTGCCCTGTCCGTGGCGTCGTCGCCAGGCGTCCACGACGCGGTTGAGGAGTGCGTTCTGCTCGGCGTTGGACGGGGCGCCAGAGACTTTGAGCAGCGTTTGTTCGATGACCTGCGCGGCGGCGTTGTCGGTGGCGGGGTCGGTGGGTTGAGGCAAATCCGAGATGGAATTTTCCACTTCGGTTATTTCACCGGGGAGCGGCAGGCGGAAACCCAGAGTAGGTTCATTTGCCTGATATAGGAGACAGTACGCTCTTCGGTAGTGAGGTCCGGGATATACCGATCCCTGTTCGTGTGCCCAGAGTGTCTGGAAGTTGGCGGCTGGCGCGGTCAGACCGTGCCGGCTGGCGACCTGGCGGAGCTGGTCACCTGCGGCTTCGAGGGTGAGCCCGTGTGCTTCGCGGTGCTGCCGCAGGATCAGAGGTTGCCATCCGGGGCGGTGAATTGTCTTCATCGCATCCTTTTTGCGCGCTTTGAGGAGCGCGCATGTGTAAGCGCATGTGTAACCGCCGTGCAGGCAGCAATGAAGAAGCTTAGCTAACGCTCCGTGATACTCACCAGCGCCGATACGCGATGAACTAACGGCATCCCCGCCGGGATAACGACCGACCAGAAAAGGGGTGCCGGAGTGACCGCAAACCAGCGAATAATCGACGAGCTTCAGGCCATTCGGTCTGAAATGGAGGAGTTGGCCTGCCGGGTCAGCGAGATCGCTTCGGCCCTTGGAACACGGCCTTCTCGAGATCCGCGATCCGGTCGCCGAGAGCCGCCAGAGTGCTCCTCATCTGAGCGAGCTGCTCCATGACCTCAGACGAGGCCGGCCCTTCGGCCGGCGTCGCGGTGTCCTCGCGTACGAACACGCCCTTGCCTTGCTGGCCGACGATCAGACCCTCGGTGCGAAGCACGCTGATTGCTGCTTTGACCACGCTGGCGGACACGTCGTAGCGCTGGCAGAGCTGGGCGGTCGATGGCAGCGCAGCACCGGGCGCGAGTGAGCCCGTCCTGATCTGCGTGCGAAGGTCGTCGGCTATCTGGAGGTAGCCGGGGCGACCGGTCTTCTCGACCATCCGATGCCTTTCGCGAGGTTGCGTGCCCCCTCCAGTTCAGCACAGCCGACGCGACATGCCAACCAAGTCTTCGTGGAAGCCCTTGACAACTTAGAATTCTAAGCGTTCTATGTATTCCAAGAGTCCGAACACGAACGAAGGAACCACACCATGCGCACCGTCCCCATCCCTGTGGACACCAGCAAGCTCACCATCACCTGCGTCAAGGCCCCGCGCCCTCGGGTGCTCAACCGCGACACCGGCGAGATCAAGACCGACAAGAACGGCAACACCGTCTACGAGGTCACCGTCTCCGTCGAGGACGAGTTCGGCCGGATCGAGCTCGTCAAGATCGGCATCAGCGGAGAGCCGCCCATCACCGCAGGAGACGCCGTCAACGCGGTCGGTCTCCTCGGCTACGTCTGGGAGATCGCCGGCAAGTGGGGCATCAGCTACCGCGCCACCGCCCTGCTCCCACAGCAGGAGGCCGCGAGTGTCTGACCAATACCTCACGATGCTCGGAGCCCTGGCCGCTGTCGCGGCCGGGCTCTGGGCCCGGCGCCGCTGGCACTACCGCTCCTTCTGGCTCACCATCGGCTTCCCGCTGACCGCGATCAGCGTGCGTGCCTCCTGGCGCAAGGTCGCCCTCGGCTGCGGTCTGACCAAGAAGCGGCAGCGCTTCTGGTTCACCACCGTCCCGGGCATGGTGGCCTCTACCGGCGTCGTCCGGGTCAGGCGCCGCTTCCAGCGCATCGCCGTGGACACCGCACCGTTCATGTGGCTGCCCATGCCGACCCGCCACGGCTGGCGCGTCACCCTCCACACGCTGGAGGGGCAGATCCCGGCCGACTACGCCGACGTCGCCGAACGGCTGGCGCACTCCTGGGGCGTACACGCCGTGCGTGTCTCGTCCGACAAGCCGGGACGGGTACGACTGGCCGCCACCATGCGGGACCCGCTCGTCAAGGTCGACGAACTCCCGCCCTCCACCGAGCTCCTCAAGGTCACCGTGGGACGCCTGGAGACAGGCGGGCCCTGGGTCGTCGACTTCAAGACCGTCCCGCACTGGATCAACGCCGGAGCCACGCAGTCCGGCAAGTCCAACCTGGCCAACGCGCTCATCGTCGGCCTGGCACCACAGCCCGTGGCGATGGTCGGCTTCGACCTCAAGGGCGGGGTGGAGTTCACGCCGTACGCCTCGCGGCTGTCCGCGCTGGCCACGAGCAGGGCTGAATGCGGTGGCTTGCTCGACGACCTGGTGGCGCTGATGACCGATCGCATGGGCGTGTGCCGGATGGCCTCGGCGCGCAACATCTGGCAGCTTCCGCCTGGGGTGCGTCCGGTGCCGGTCGTGGTCCTGGTGGACGAACTGGCCGAGCTGTATCTGATGGCCGACAAGTCGGAGAAGGAGGAGGTCGCCAAGACCTCGACCGCGCTGCTACGGGTGGCGCAGCTCGGGCGGGCGTTCGGCATCTACCTGTTCTGCTGCGGTCAGCGCATCGGCTCCGACCTCGGGCCCGGCGTGACAGCCCTCCGTTCCCAGTGCTCCGGCCGGATCTGCCACCGGGTCAACGATCCCGAGACCGCGACCATGACGCTCGGTGACCTCGACCCCGCCGCGCTCGATTCCGCTCGCGCCATCGCCGCCGAGACTCCCGGCGTCGCCATCGTCGCCTCGCAGGACGGTCAGTGGTACCGGGCCCGCTCCTTCTATGTCAGCGAGCAGGCCGCCGAACATGCCGCCCGCCTCTACGCCGGCCTCGCGCCGTCCTGGGACGAGGTCATGGCGGTCCACCCTCACCAGACGCCCGACTCGCAGACCGCCTGACGGACCGAGAGGAGGAACGAGATGCGCCGCTTCGCCGCCTGGCTGCTCGACACCGGGCCCGTGCTCGTCCTGGCCGCCATCGCAGGTGCCGGTTCCTTCACCCACATCCGCGACACCGCCACCGAGAACGGTCAGCAGGGCTGGATGGCCTGGGCCGTCGCCATCTGTATCGACCTGACCTGCGTCATGGCCGCTCGCGAACGCCAGCGTGACAGGAAGACCGGAAAAGTACGGCGCGGCCCGGTCTCCTGGCCGGTCCTCGTCCTGACCGGCGGCATTGTCCTGTCGCTGGCCGCGAACCTGCAACAGGCCGCCCCGACCGTCTGGGGCTGGATCACCGCAGCCACACCCGCCGGCGCCTTCCTCGTCGCGATCTCCATGCTCGAACGCCGCGCCACCGTAAGCCGTACCGAACCGTCCCCGGACGTCCCGCGGACGTCCTCGACCTGGGCGACGGCGTCCCCGCCCGTCCCGGAGGGAACGCAAGCCGTCCCGCCCGCGGACCGTCCCGCGCTCGTCCCGGCCGACGAGGACAGCCAGAACGACGGACCCTCGCCCGACCCACAACTCGTTCACTACGCCCGCCGCGTCGCCGCCGAACACCACACCAAGCACGGCAAGCCCATCACCCGCGACCTTCTCCGGTCCCGGCTGGGCGTGTCCGACCAACTCGCCTCAGACCTGCTCCGCACCCTGCTGGCCACAGCAGACGCCTCATGAAAGGACCCGCCATGCGAGATCACCGCAGAGCTCTCATCGACGGCCTGCTCAACCTGGCCATCTTTCTGGAGACCCACCCAGACGTGCCGACCTCGTCCGGCCTCACCCTTCGTCACATTCCGGAGCGAGCCTCAGACGAGGACCTACGCGCCGAGATCGACCGGATCGCCGCCATCCTCGGCTCCCGCGTCGATGCCGGGAACTCCCCGTACGACCACTACGCCACCTCTATCCACTTCGGACCCGTCGAATACCGCGCCGTGGCGATCCCCGCCGCAGCACGTGCCCTCTATGACGCCGAGAGCAGCTACCG
This sequence comes from Nonomuraea sp. KM88, assembly GCF_052245635.1. Classification (NCBI taxonomy): domain Bacteria; kingdom Bacillati; phylum Actinomycetota; class Actinomycetes; order Streptosporangiales; family Streptosporangiaceae; genus Nonomuraea; species Nonomuraea sp. KM88. The sequence goes on from NZ_JBQQCC010000004.1 coordinate 319,504, forward strand.
GGGCTGCATCGAGCCCAACGCCTAAGGAGAACGACAACATGCGTATCCGCCTCGAAGGAAACCGCGCTGAGATCGCGCTCGGCCTGACCCACCTGCGTGAGGTCTTCACCGTCACCGCGATGTCCACGGCATTCCCCGACCGGACCCACCCGCGTAAGTACCGCGTCTACGTCCGCGTCGCTCCGCGCGACAACCGGTGACCGCCATGGACGCCACGCTCGCGCACTACCGCTGCTGCACCTGCAACGGCACCGGACTCACCGACGACCAGACCTGCGCCGACTGCCACGGCACCGGCATCGACAACCACGGCGCATAGCCGTAGCGCCCCCCGCCTGGCCACACATCCGCCAAGATCCGCGCCAGGCCGGGGGCCATCCACACCAGCGTCACTGGATAGGACGGAACCCATCTTGCCCCACCTTGCCCACTCTCACGCTGTGGCCGGGATGATCCACCGGCTCAACCAGCCCGACTACGACCGCTGGGCCTGCCAGATCAAGCGCACCGGCGGCTGCCGCCAGCCCATCCACCTGCACGGCAAGGTCGACCACTACGACCGCGCCACCGGTCGACTCCTGCACCGCTACACCACCCGAACCGAACCGAACGGCGTCCTTCGCGTGCCGTGCAAAACCCGGCGGGTCTCCCGCTGCCCGGCCTGCGCCGAGGTCTACCGGGCCGACACGTACCAACTCGTCCGGGCCGGGCTGGTCGGCGGCAAGGGCGTGCCGGAAACGGTCAGCGCTCACCCATGCCTCTTCGTGACTCTCACCGCGCCCTCGTTTGGAGCGGTCCACACGCGGCGGGAGAGGAACGGCAAGGTTTCGCCGTGCCATGCTCGCCGCGACGCTGAGACCTGTCCACACGGGCGGGTCATGTCCTGCACCGACCGGCACGGCGCCGACGATCAGCGGCTCGGCGAGCCGCTGTGCCCGGACTGCTACGACTACGAGGGCTCGGTGCTGTTCAACGCCATCAGCCCTGAGCTGTGGCGACGCTTCACGCTGGCCCTGCGCCGTCGCTTCGCGCGGCTCAACGGGCTGACGGTCAAGGCGCTGCGCGAGCAGGCGACGATCTCCTTCGCCAAGGTCGCCGAGTACCAGCGCCGCGGCGTCGTCCACTTCCACGCCGTCATCCGCCTCGACGGTCCTGACGGCCCGTCCTCGCCGCCACCTGCCTGGGCGACCGCCGACGCTCTGACGTTGGCTGCCCAGCATGCGGCGGCGGTCGTCACGGCGGAGGTCAAGCCGCTGAGCCGCAGCTTCCGCTGGGGCACCCAACTCGACGTCCGCCGCATCACCATGGACGGCGATCTCACAGAACAGGCCGTCGCCGCCTACATCGCCAAATACGCCACCAAGGCCGCCGAATGCGTCGGCACGCTGGATCGGCGGATCCAGCCTCTCGACAACCTCGACGCCTTGCCCGTCCGCGAGCACGCCCGCCGGCTGATCGCCGCCTGCATGAACCTGGGCACTCACCCCGAACTGGCCGACCTCAGGCTCGTCCACTGGGCTCACATGCTCGGCTTCCGCGGCCACTTCTCCACCAAGAGTCGCCGCTACTCGACCACACTCGGGGAGCTCCGAGCCGCGCGTGAGGAACACATGCGCGCCGAGGAGATCACCACGGGACGGCTACCGCTCTTCGACGAGGACACCGTGCTCGTTGTCGCCCGCTGGGAGTACGCCGGTCAGGGCCTCTCCATCGGCGAACAGGTCCTCGCGGCGGCTCTCACCGGCACCCGCCTTCCGAGCAGTGGCGGTGATCGCCTATGAGCAGGAGTGACGAGCTGCTGACCGTTCCTCAAGTCCTCGCCGAACTGGGCGGGGTCTCCCGCCGCACCTTCTACCGCTGGCGCGAGCTCGGCCGTGCGCCGGTCTGCGTGCAGCTGCCCAACCTCGAACTCCGCGTCTGGCGGAGCGACCTCATCACCTGGCTGGACTCGCGACGGGAGGCGGCATGAACACCACGTACGACGTCAAGCTCGGCGAAATCCAGCACCGAACGGACCGCGAGACCCCCACGTTCATCGCCCGCTGGCGCGTCGCGGGCAAGCCCAGGTCCAGAAGCTTCCGTACGAAGGGCCTGGCCAACGCCTTCCTGTCCGACCTGCGGCAGGCGGCGAAGGCGGGAGAGGAGTTCGACGTCGCCACCGGCCTGCCGGTGTCGACGCTCGCGCGGTCCTCCGGGCCGACGTTCTTCGAGTTCGCTCAGGCGTACGTCCTGCGTCGCTGGAACGCCTCGGCGGCCCGCACCCGGGAGACGGACGCCTACGCGCTTCTGTCGCTGGTCCCGGCTCTGGTGACCGACGCGCCGCGCCATCCTGCACCCGAAGAACTGAGAGAGGTCCTGCGCGTCTACGCACTCATCCCGGAGAAGAGGCGGCCCAGCCTGACGGCGGCTCAAACCGCGGCTCTGGGCTGGTTGGAGCGGGCATCCGTTCCGCTGTCCGCGCTGAAGGAGCCGCACGTTCTGCGTACGGCGCTCGACGCCATCTCGGTCACCTTCGCCGGTGCTCCGGCGGGGGCGAACACAGTACGGCGTAAGCGTGCCGTGCTCCATCACCTCCTGGAGCACGCGGTGGAGCAGAAGGCGTTCGCCAGCAACCCGCTGGACGAGATCAAATGGACGGCGCCGAGGGCGGTCACGGTCATCGATCCGCGCACGGTTGTCAACCCGGCCCAGGCGCGGCAACTCCTCGACGCCGTGCCCAAGGTGGGGCGCAACCGCGGTCCCCGGCTCAAGGCGCTGTTCGGCTGCATCTACTACGCGGCGCTGCGGCCGGAGGAGGCGGCGGACCTGCGGCTGAGGAACTGCGCGCTGCCTGAGACGGGCTGGGGCCTGATCGTCCTGGAGCGGGCGCGACCTCAGGCAACGAAGCGCTGGACCAACTCCGGGCAGACCCACGAGTCGCGCAGCCTGAAGCACCGCGCCGACAAGGAGACACGAGAGATCCCGATCCCACCTGCCCTGGTCGCCATGCTCCGCGAGCACATCGCCGAGTTCGGCACGGCCAAGGACGGCAGGATCTTCAGTACAAGAACCGGCGGCACCTACTCCAGTTCGGCGCACTCCTACGTCTGGCAGGAAGCCCGCAAGCTTGCTCTCACCCCGGCGCAGGTCGCCTCGTCGCTGGCCGCCCGGCCGTACGACCTGCGCCACGCGGCCGTGTCGCTCTGGTTGAACGCGGGCGTCCCGGCTCCGGAGGTCGCCAAGCGGGCCGGGCACAGCGTTGACGTCCTGCTGCGTGTCTACGCGAAGTGCATGGACGGCCAGCAGGAGCAGATCAACGGCAAGATCAACAACGCCCTGGACATGTAGCCCACAACCGTCCATCTCCGGCCCGGTCGTCCGGGCCGGTTGTCTGCACCGCTGCCTTTACCGAGTCGTTCCCGCTGGACATAGCCGCTCTGCGGGACGCTGACAGATAGGGCAGTGAGTAGGGAGGATCATGAACGAAGATCAAGACCATCCCACCCCTTCGACTGAAGAGTCCCGTCCGCAGCGGCGCCCGCCGTACGGTTTGCCACTCCGGCAGCGCCCCCGACTCATCGCCGCGTCCGACTCCTTGCGCTGGCGAAAGTACTCGAACCCCACCCCACCGCAGCGATCGCTTCTGGGAGATCGGGACCGGCTGGTCCGGCCGGCGCTTGTCGCTGGTCTTGTGGCCTGCGTGGGCTTCGGCATCTGGTTGACAGGGTGGGGCACAGACACCGCCTCTTCACGAACGAGCGCCGCTTCACTGCCGACCCCCGGTCCGAGCGTCACCGGGCCCTCGGTCTCGGTCACCTCGTCGCCGACACCCACGCCCCGGGCACTGCCCTCGACAACGCCCAGCACATCGAAGAAGAAGGCGAAACCGGCAAGGCCGCAACGTCGATCGGTACTCTTGGCGGTGCCACGGCAGAGCTATCGGAACGCTCCACAGGCCCGGCCCACGAAGACCGCGATCCCTGCTGACCGTCCGAGAAACACCCGAGACAAGAAACCACGAGCAACAGGCAGAAATCGCTGGGCCCCGCTGATCGCTGCGAAGTGCGACGAACTGTTCCCGCCTTCCCGTCCCGACTTCCGTATCCGCAACCGGGTCTGTCACTCCCTCTACTGATAGTGCCGCGCAGCTACCTTGCTGCGACGTCCGCCCTGCAATCCGCTGATTGATGCCGTGATGGGTGTAATTCCGGTTGCTTATAGGGAAGTGTGGAGGCATTTACCGGGATTGGCTGTTGTGCTTGACTCCTCCCTTGTAGGCGCACCCTCTGGGAGGGGTCCATGGGGGAGTTCGTCGGGATCGACCCCCGCGGGGCGGATCAGCTGATCCAGCAGATGGCTACCGGCAAGAACGTCCTGGCAAGCACGCGGCATGGGCTTGAGACGGCCATCGCCGAAGCAGATGAGGCGTGGACCGGCCAGCAGGGAGTGACTCCCATGCACCGGTCCTGGGCGTTCTTCGACGAGACGCAGCGTGACCTCAAGTGGCGGATGGACACGCTCAAACAGATGGTCCCCACCTCGGGCAACGGCCTGATGAGCGTGATCTTCACGTTCGGCAGCGAGAACGAGGCCGCTCGGCAGGGGAAAGCAGACGCAGCACCCATCGCCGAGGCGCTCAGAAAGCACGAAATCGAGAACTCGGTGGAGAGCTGGCGCAAGGTGACAGCGGCCACGGCGGCGATGAAAGGCAAGCTGAACGACCCCGCCTACGCCGCCGCCGTTCTTTCCGCCCTCGGGCCGGAGAAATTCCGCGCGCTGTTCATGCACTGGATGAAGAACCGCGGCCCGGCCATGGACAAAGGGCTGTCGCCCAACGCGATCAAGGAAGGCCGCGAGACGCTCGGGCCGCTGGCTGAGGCTTACGCCAACGCCGAACGCGCCGGCAGGCTGGGCGAGGAGTGGCAGGGCCCGTTCATGAAGGCCACGCAGCCCGGGGTGCTGACGGCGATCGTCGCGATGTCGAAACCGTCGACCAAGCTGCTGAACCAGGTGGCCCTGAAGGTGCTGGGCCGTCCGCTCACCGCCGATCTCCCGACCAGCGAGAACTGGAACCTGAACGTGCTGGTGGAGGCCTACGACGCCGATCCGCAGGCGTTGCAGACGCTACTGGCCCAGAACAAAGAGGTTGCGGGCTGGTTGCTGCACCCGCAGCGCGTACGGATGAGCGGCATCTCCGGGTTCGAGGGGAAAGTGGCTGGGGTGCTGGACAAGGCGTTGAAGCTGGGCGCCGGGGTGGACAGCGTGCGGGAGCAGGCGTGGGTCAACATCATCCGGGGGATGGGGGCGAAGGACAGCCCGTGGATCGGCGGCGGGTGGGGGACGTTCCATGATTCGCCGATCAGCGAGACCTTGGCCAAGAACGTGGGCCCGTACCTCGATCAGCTTGCCCGCGGCCAAGTCAAACGCGACTCGCCGGATCTGACCGCAGTGCACCCGACATCGTCGCTGTGGGACAGCGTCCACCCGGACGAGGCCTCCCGGTTCATGGGTGGCCTGATGCAGGACAAGGACGCGGCGCAGGCGCTGATGAAGGCGTCGCACGATTACGCGCAGAGCTTGGACATCGGCCGGTTCCGGCCGTTCGGTGATGAAGCCGTCCAGGCCGAGTACACCAATCGCGCGTCCCTCGCGGGCGGGGCGGCGAACCTGATGTTGAGCGGCTCGACCTACGCGGAGTGGAGCGACGACGAGTACGCGGACTGGCTTGCCACCGTCGCGCTGCTGCCCATCTCCTGGCTGTCCAACAAGTACTGGCCCATCCAGGACGCCACCGTCGCCACCGCGCGGGATGCCGGGCTGGACGAAGCCAAGGACGGTTTGAAAGGCATGATCACCGATTACCTCGACAAGCAGACTCCTGGCACAGCGGGTGGTGTTGCGGACCAAATGGCCAATCGGCTGGGTGACTGGGTGAATGAGTCGCTTGACGCGCACGGTGAGAAGCCACTGACGAGGGAGCAGCGTGAAGAGGTGCGGATGTCCTTCCGCGGACGGCTTTCCAACGCATTGAAGAAGGCGCTGGAGCAACGAGGAGGGTGAGCATGACCATCCCCAGTCAGGGTCAGCTGTACCGGCAGGCGACCGACAAGGAGGCGCTCGCAACAACGCTCACGCGGTACGCCGAAGAACTGGACCGGGTGTTTGCCGGCACGCTGGCGAGGCCTCAGGACGCTCACGCGTTTTGGAAGGGGCCGGCGGCTGACCGTTTCGCCACGCAAGCGGCGCAGTTACGGCGCGAGGTCGGCGGTCTGATAGAGAATTGCAGGTCCACGGCCCAGCGACTTCGCAACCAGGCACAGCTCCTGCGCAATGAGGCAGCTCAACTGCCTGGGTGAATGCGTCGGATCAGGTGCTGCGCTCGTAGCAACTGGTCTTTCCGACGATCAAAATGTTCGGCTGCTGACTGTTGCGTACGGTCACCATGAAGGTAACTTCCGTCTCTGGGTTGCGCAGTACGGTCACTCCCAGGTTCTCGTCCTTGAGGTCCAGATCGTCAACGATCACCTCGTAGCCCTCGGACACCAGCAGTCCACGAAGCAAGCCGGCGGCTGTGCCTGGCGAGTGCTTGTTGGGTGGCCCGGTGAGATCGCCCTGTGCTCTGAAGAATCGTTGTACCTGGCCTTGCAAACACCCCGCTTCGTTGTCCTTGTCCGCCTTTTCGGTCGCGGTCGCCGATCCGGTAGCGGATAAGGATGGTGAGGCAAGCAGTTTGTCGCCATCGGAGACGAGCTGCTTGGCGGCTTCGTCCAAGGTGGGCTTTCCAGGGTCCTGGGTGCAACCCGTTGCGACTACGAGCGAGACGAGCAACGCGGCGACAACAGGCAGTCGGCGAGTACTTGGGCGCACGCCCTGGACACTACCTAACCTCTACTCCCACGTACACCTCGTATGCTTTTCGGGCACTGAATACGTTCATGGAACTAGAGAACTCGACACTGGGCGAGGCTTGCTGACACGGTGTAGAGCTCGCCGCCTGCCTCACCAGCCCCTACTCGCACGTACGACTGCCGCCGCTGCGGTGGGTCGATACTGCATAACCGCATGCCGCCAGGCGGAATGTTAGACGCGATGCAGGTACGGTCTGTGAGCATCCAGGGTCCGCATGCGTCACACACCTAGATGGAGATTGCCCTTAGTAAGGATCATGGCAACGTCGTCCAGTAAACACTAGCCAGTCATCTACATCACACTCTCCTTCAAGTGGTGAAAATTTGATGGCTTCATTATGTGGTGGGCGACTTTCTGGATCTCATGGGGCAGCTCTTCACTATCTTCGCCAAATGGCTAGATTCGGTCAGTCCGATACCTTGGCCACTTATCTTAGCGCTCCTCTTCTTGCCTTTCGTGGTCGTGCTTCGGGTGACGCTCTGGGTGTTGAGGGGCAGGGTATGGCCAGTGGCTTGCAAGTACTACCATACCCAGCAATCGCGCGCCGATAAGCCGTGTAGAACTCCGGTCGCAGGTGAATGGAAATATTGTAGGCATCACAAGAAGCCGGGCCGTAGGATGTCGGACGGGCATGTGATCCTTGACATTCCTCGCTGGCAGGCAAAAGCAAGGAATGGTAACTTCGTGGATCGGGCTGACATTAGAGGGGTGGGCTTCGTTTCTCTCCTCTCCAACCGTGAGACCTTCCTCTTCTACAAGGGCATCGCCAAACGCCCTCGGTTGGTGTGCAGGCGGCGGCGCGAGCTTCTGACAAGTTGGCGGGACGGCCTAAGACGGTTCCGTACGATGCGCCCAAGAGATCTCATCGCAAAGCGGACACCAGCGGAGCAAGGTCCGAGTGGTGTGGCTGACCGCATGCCGCGGGTCGTGCGCGCCACTCGGCTCACGCTAGTCTCGTTCGCCGTCGGCCTGGCCTTGGTTGCAGCCTCGGTCATTGCTGGGGGCAACTGGGGGGCGGGTTATCAGTACGCTGCAGCGGCCGCCTTCGTGCTCGCTTGGGAAGCCATCCGTTTCGGAGTCTGGAAGAGCCCAGACGAGGAGAAACGGTGGTTGCGTGCCGCACTTATCGACACCGGAAAGGTAATGGGCCTGCTCTTGAGCGTCGCGCTCGCCGGTGCCTTCATTACGCAGCTCAACGACGCGGTCGAGCAGAGCGCCCGTACCGCATCCACAGCCGAGGATGGATCAAACCACGACCGGATACACGTCCGCGCCAACCTGGAACTAAGTTGCACCACCACTTCTGCGGGCGTCCGGAACGAGCTCATCAGTAATCTCGGTGATTGTGAGTGCGCATGAGGGCGATGGCCTCTGCCGCGTCGGAAACCACGTGATCGGCATGGTGCTCGTGCCCTGGCCACGTTCCCCGATTGATCCAGATCGTACGCAGGCCGGCTGACTGTGCTCCTTGGATGTCGGCGACGATGTTGTCGCCGACCATCCAGCCGCCTTCAGCGAGGCTGGACCCGCATCGCTGGGCGGCGATCTCGAAGAGTCCGCTCTCGGGTTTCCGGATGCCCTCGACCCCTGACACGGCGTAGCCGTCGACTGCGTTCGCCAGGCCGGTCTGCTGGAGCTTGCCGAGTTGGTTGTCGGCCATGCCGTTGGTGACGATGCCCACGCGCCATCCGGCGGCGCGTAGATCGGCTAATCCCGGCAGGACGCCCGGGTAGCACTGCACGAGGTGGGGCATGCGTCGGCGGTAGCCGGCCCATAGCTGCTCGACACTTTCTGCCAGCCCGAAGTGCTCGCGCACCCTACTGAAGAAGGCTTCTCGATGTGGGCGCGTATCGTGTTCGGGGCGGGCGAGCCAGGCAAAAGCCTCAGGATCGAGGTGGTGTTCACTGATGAACTCCTCGGCCCACCGGAGGAACGCGGCGTCGAGGTCGATAAGCGTCCGGTCGAGGTCAAAGAGGGCAAGGCGCTGCACGATCCCGATCTTAGAGACGAGCGCCGCCGTCGTCGTCACCACCTGCGCTGACCTCGGGAAACGTCATCAAGATCATCCCCCATATGTCCCCAGAACTCTGTCCTACGGCTGCATATGGGTGCCTCCAGCGGCGTACCGGGGGCCTGACAAGCAAAAGACCTGCGGCTGAGAAGCTGCAGGTCAGAGGCCGAAAAGCCTGGTTGAGATGCGTGCCCCCGGCAGGATTCGAACCTGCGGCACCCGCTTTAGGAGAGCGGTGCTCTATCCCCTGAGCTACGGAGGCGGACCCTGGTAAGCCTAGCGAAAGTCTGGCGCTGCGTGTGACATGGAGCCGGGGTGAGTTTGGTCGGGTTGGTTATGGGCGTCCTGAGCTGCGGTAAAGGCATGGCAAGTGATCGGATTGTGCCTCGGCAAGCGTGGATAGCGTCTGCCTGTGACCAGGAGGAGATGCGCGCGCGCCCGCCGGCGGCCCGTTGTGTTGTTCGGGGCGTTGCTGGCGCCGGGGATCCTTGCCGGTGGGTTGCTGGCGGGGGAGATGAAGGGCCTCGAGCGGGACGTACGGGCGGCCGGGGTCGAGCGCGGGGGCGGGATGGTGGTGCTGGAGCCGGTGCGCTTGCCTGCTCCGGCGCATCCGGATCGTGTGTACGAGGGCGTGGTGCCGGTGCCGGTTCGGGAGGCGCCTGAGCCGGTTCGGCCGGTTCCGGCTGTCGCCACGTCTGGGTCTGAGGGTGGGCCGGAGCCCGGGTCCGAGCGGGTGGTGGTTGAGGAGCCGGTGACGCCTGCGCCGGTGCGGACGGAGACGTCCTCGTGTCCGGGGGAGTGGGCGGACACCTGGTTGTGGGAGTTGTGCCGGGCGCGGCAGCAGGCTGCGGATTCGGACGCGGACGGCGGGGATCTGCTGCCGGGGATCTGAACCGTGGCCCGGTGGGCGGCGTACCCGTTGGTAGGGCGTGTTGAGGGCTCCTGTGTGTTGGGGGCGTTCGTGATGTGGCGTGTTGTGGGGGTTGACCGTACAAAGTGGGTCTTTTGTCTCATAACAGCTCTTCGGAGTTCGCTCCGGACTCTCTGAGGGCTGTAGTAACGTGCGTGCCTGACCCCGGTAACGAGTTTGCAAACGGAGGAGTCGAACGTGCCAGCCCCTCGGTCAGCGGGTCTGATCGCGGTCGTCATGGCCATGGCTTCTCTTGTTACGCCGTCCGCGCAGGCTCAAGCTCTGGAACGGGAGCCGCGTGATCCCGCCGGCCTGACCGCGCTGCGCAAAGAAGCCGAGAAGTCGGCCAAGGAACTCGAGGACGCCACCAAGGCGCTCGAGAAACGCCGGTCGCAGATCGCCGCCTCCGAGAAGGAGCTGAAGACCAAGCTCACCGCCCTGCAGGAGATGGAAGGGCGGCTCGCGGTGATGCGCAGGCCCGTGGCCGAGATGGTCGAGTTGATGTACGAGCAGCCGGTCGCGGCGGATGGGGTGCTTCCGTTCCTGTCCGGTGGGTCGGACCAGCGGAAGCTGCGGGCACTGACGGACGCGACCCACATGGTGAGCATGCGGCAGCAGGCGGTCGAGCAGACCAGCGTGCTCTACAAGGAGGCCGAGCGGCTGGCCGCCGAGGCGCAGGAACTGCGGGCCGGCAACCTGCTGGCCGAGGCGCAGATAGCGGCCGAGGTGGACACGTTGCGGAAGCGGTCGGACAAGATCGTGAAGTCGCTGACGGCGGCGCTGGTCAAGCTGGGCATCAAGATTGACAAGGTGGGGCGGGACGCGCTGGGGTGCAATCCGCTGCGGGCGGCGACGGCCGATGACTATCCCAACGGGCTGATCCCCAAGGGCATGTTGTGCCCGTTGCAGCAGAAGGGGCACAGTCTGAGGGCCGACGCCACCATCGCGTTCGTGAGCCTGAACGAGGCCTATCGCAAGCAGTTCGGTAAGTCGATGTGCGTGACCGATGCCTATCGCAGCCTCGGCGAGCAGCAGTCCGTCTATTACCGGCGGCCGGGGTTCGCCGCCGTGCCGGGGCGGAGCAACCACGGGCTCGGGCTGGCCGTCGACCTGTGTGGCGGGGTGGAGCGGTCGGGGTCGGCGGAGTTTGTCTGGATGGAGAAGAACTCCAAGAGGTATGGGTGGTTCCACCCATCCTGGGCCTACAGCAATCCGTTCGAGCCGTGGCACTGGGAATATGATCCCGACATCGACTCGGCACTCTAGACGGTGACCACCTGCGCGCTGCAGAAGGCGCAGCGGGACGCGGCCTTGGGGATCTCTGACAGGCATTCGGGGCAGTCGCGGGTCGTCGCCTCGACCCTGGCGGTCAGACGGTCCTTGACGTGGGCGTAGGGCTTGACGACGAGGAAGTAGACCACGCCGGCGACGATCAGGAACGACACCACCGCGTTGATGAAGTTGCCGTACATGAAGTCGGACCGTCCGACCGTGACCCTCAGCGACGAGAAGTCGGGCAGGCCGCCGAACGCCGAGATCAGCGGTGTGAGCAGGTCTTTCACGAACGACTGCACGATCGAGTTGAAGGCCGCCCCGATGACGACGGCCACCGCCAGGTCGATGACGTTCCCCTGCATGAGGAACTTCTTGAATCCACTCATGCAGAGGGATGGTAGTCGCACGCTCACGGGCCGCCGCCCGGATTGATGATGATCGAAAGACGGCCGCCGGCCTGGGCGGCGGCCAGCTCTGCCGCCTGGGTGGGGGTGGTCGCGAGCACGATCAGGGCGCCGTTGTCGTCGCCGGAGTCTCTCGGGGCCGCCGGGATGGTCAGGACCGTCAGCTCCGACGCGATCTGGCTGGCCGGCCGGCCTTCCTGCCAGGACGCCAGCACGCCGATGGTGGAGCCGGGGGAGATGAGCTCGACCGCCGCGGCGTCGGCTATGCGCACGGGGGCGGCGACCATGCCGGGCGGCAGGCGGAACGAGTGGAGGAGGCGGACGTCGGTCAGCGGCTCGCCCTTGCGCATGGGGGTCGCGAGGATCTGGCCCGTCTGTGCGGTGCGCACCGCTCCTGACGGAGGGTGGGCGAGCGGGACGGGGTCGAAGTCGTCGGGGTCGAGCGGGCCTGGGGACAGGTCGCGGGCCGCCACCAGGACCGCGGGGCCGGAGGCGGGGCGAGTGGCGAGGTAGGCGGACAGGACCGCGACGGCGGCCAGCGCCGCCGCGATGAGACGGCGGCGACGGCCGTAGCGGCTCAGCCAGGCCCGGATCACGGCAGCTCGAAGGGGTGGTCGATGCCGTCGAGGGCGGTGGGGCACGGGCAGGTGCGCTCTTCGGGAAGCGCCTGGACGGTCTCGGTCACGAGGGTGCGCATGCGGGCGACGTTTTGGGCGAAGAACTTGAGCACCTCGTCGTGGGTGACGCCCTGGCCGGTCTCCACCCCGGCGTCGTGGTCGGTGACCAGGGACAGCGAGGTGTAGCAGAGGGCCAGCTCGCGGGCCAGGATCGCCTCGGGGTGGCCGGTCATGCCGACGATCGACCAGCCGTTGGACGCGAACCACCGCGACTCGGCCCGTGTGGAGAACCGCGGGCCCTCGATCACCACCAGCGTGCCGCCGTCGACGGTCTCCCAGGCGCCGGCTCTGGCGGACCGCACGGCCACGGCCCGGCCGGACGGGCAGTAGGGGTCGGCGAAGGAGACGTGGACGGCGCCGTCGGTGTCGTAATAGGTCTGGACGCGGCCTGAGGTGCGGTCGACGAGCTGGTCGGGGACGACCAGGGTGCCAGGGCCGTATTCGGCTTTCAGCGAGCCCACGGCGCTGGGCGCGAGCACCTGCCGGACGCCGAGCGAACGCAGCGCCCAGAGGTTGGCGCGGTAGGGGATGCGGTGTGGCGGGAAACGGTGGTTGCGGCCGTGCCGGGGGATGAACGCCACGGAACGCGCGCCGATGCGCCCGACCGTGACGACATCGCTGGGCGATCCGTAGGGGGTGGAGAGCTCGATCTCCTCCGCGTCGTCGAGGAGGGAGTAGAAGCCCGAACCGCCGATGACGCCGATGTCTGCGCGAGTGACCATGGCGCAGAGAGTATCCGGAGCGGGGAAGGGCGGTGGGGAGCAGAATGCGGTTCTGTGGATAACGGGGGGACGCCCCGCACAGGCACGCGGACGGGCCGCTGCGCGCGCAACGCACGGGCCAGAACGGCGCGCGGGACGGACTCTGTCGGCTGGTCGCCGGCAGAGGGCCCGACCCGCGACTCGTACGGCCGCCGCACGGGTTGGAACCGCGGGCGCGGCCGGAGCATGCCGAGGGCCCGGGCGGACCCGTCCAGGAGAACGGCGCGGTCAGTTGGAGGCGGCGGCCGGCGCGGGAGCCGGGGCTGAGGAGCCGGAGTCGCCCGACTTGCTCTCCGAGGACTTCGACGAGGAGTCGGCCGGCTTCGTCGACGACGACGAGGACGCTGCGGAGGAGGTCGAGGCGCCAGAGGTCGACGAGCGGCTGTCGGTCTTGTAGAACCCCGAGCCCTTGAACACGATGCCGACGGCGGAGAAGACCTTGCGCAGGTTTCCTTCGCAGCTCGGGCAGACCGTCAAGGCGTCGTCGGTGAACTTCTGGACGACCTCGAGCTGCTCACCGCAGTCGTTGCAGGCGTACTGGTAGGTCGGCACGCGCTTCTCCTTCAGGTTTGGCACTCGAGGGATGCGACTGCTAATGCTAACCGATGCCGTCAATCACCTATTCCAGCCCCCGCTCGCCGTACCAGCCCGCCAGCTTCCCGCTGCGGCTCACGGCGCGGATGCGGCGTTCGACCTGGTCGCGGCAGGAGGCGGTGGCGACGACCAGGAGCTGGTCGTTCACCCTGATCCTGGTGGTGGTGGCGGGCACGAACGACTTGCCGTCACGCACGATCAGCGTCACGGCGGCTCCGGCGGGCAGGCGCAGCTCGAAGATCTCCACACCGTGCAGTCGCGAGCCCGGTGGCACGGTGATCTGCAGCAGGTCGGCCTGGAGCTCCTCCAGCGGCGCCGACTCCACCGACAGGTCGTGCGCCTCGGCCGGTGCGGTCACCTTGAGCCGCCGGGCGACGAACGGCAGAGTCGGCCCCTGGAGCAGGGTGAACACGATGACGATCACGAAGACCTGGTTGAAGATCTCTTTGGAGCCCTCGACACCTGAGGCCCAGGGGATGGTCGCGAGCACGATCGGGATCGCGCCGCGCAGCCCCGCCCACGACAGGAACGCCTGGTCGCGCCAGCTCACCCAGCCCATCCGCAGCACCCATGCGACCACCGAGCTCGCCATGACGCACAGCGGACGCACGAGGAGCACCATGACGGTGCCGGTGATCAGGCCGGGGATGATCGCCGACGGCATCTCCTTCGGGCTGGCCAGCAGCCCCAGCATCACGAACAACCCGATCTGCGCCAGCCACGCCGCCCCCTCGGCGAACCCCCTGGTCGCCGCCCTGTGGGGCAGCCGTGAGTTGCCCAGGATCAGCCCGGTGAGGTAGACGGCCAGGAATCCCGAGCCGTGCAGCAGCACCGCGCCGCCGTACGAGACGAAGGTGAGCGCGAGCACGGCGATCGGGTAGAGGCCCGAGGCGGGCAGGGCGACGCGGCGCAGCGCGTACGCGCCCGCGGGCCCGACGGCGAGGCCGACCGCCGCGCCGATGAGCAGCTCGATCGTGGTGTCGAGCAGGAACGTTCCCAGGCTGGGAGACGAGTGCGCCGCCCCGCTGAGCAGCACCACGGCGATCACGGTGGGCGCGTCGTTGAAGCCGGACTCCGCCTCCAGCACGCCCGCCAGGCGGGGCGGCAGCGGCAGCCTGCGCAGCACCGAGAAGACGGCCGCCGCGTCGGTGGAGGCCAGCACCGCGCCGAGGATCAGCGCGGTGTTCTGGTCGATGCCGAGCAGGCCCTGGACGATCAGCGCGAGCACCACGATGCTGACCGCCACGCCCACGGTCGCCAGCACCACGGCTATGGGGACGGACCGCCGCACATGGGACCAGTTGGTGGTGAGCCCGCCCTCGGCCAGGATCACCGCCAGCGCGGTCAGGCCGATCTGCTGGGCCGCCTGAGGGCTGTCGAAAGGGATGCCGAATCCGGAGTCGCCCAGGAGGATGCCGAAGCCTAGGAACACCAGCAGGCTGGGCAGGCCGGTGCGATGGGCGAGGCGTACGGATGCGATGGCGGCGATGACGATCGCGGCTCCGAGAAGGAGCCAGACATTGAGCGTCATTCAGCCCCCTCTCATCCCTGTGGTCACATAAGCCTAGTAAGGCCTGACGGTGTCATGGCATAGCGGACGTGGCGGTCGTGTGGTTCGGACGGGACATCGTCGATCAACTCCCCGTCGTGGAGAAGAGCGACCGTGGGGACATTGGGACCGACTCTGGCCAGGGCTCGATCGTACGAGCCGCCGCCGCGGCCGAGGCGTACGCCCGTCTTCCTGTCCACCGCCAGGGCGGGCACGATCACGAGGGCGGCGGTGCGGACGGCGTCGACGCCGCGGCGGGTGTCGACGGGCTCCATGATGCCGAAGCGGCCGGGGGCGAGCGTGCCGGGCCCGTCATAGACCGCCCAATCGAGGTCGTCGTCCTCACGAAGCACCGGGAGGATCACGGTGGCGCCGTGTTTCCACAGGGCGAACACCAGCCCGTGCGTATCCGGCTCCGACCCCGTTGACCAGTAGCAGGCCACCAGACCGGCCATCTGGACCCACGGTTGTTCGAGCAGGGTTTCACGGACCTTGACGGCGTTTGCCCGTAGTTGCTCTGGGGAGAGTGCACTACGCGCCGCGTTAAGCTCGCGGCGCAGGTTGAACTTGTCCACAGGTGCCTCCACTAGGGTCTACTCATGGCTGACTTCGACCCTGTGACGAAAGCCGTCGTGCCCGCCGCGGGTCTGGGCACCCGGTTTCTCCCGGCGACCAAGGCGACACCGAAAGAGATGTTGCCCATCGTCGACAAGCCCGCGATCCAGTATGTCGTTGAAGAGGCCGCCTCGGCGGGGCTCCTCGACGTGCTCATGGTCACCGGCAAGAATAAACGGTCAATCGAGGACCACTTTGACCGGGCGTTCGAGCTGGAGGGGGCCCTTGAGGCCAAGGGCGACGAGCATCGGCTGTCCCAGGTTCGCGAGCCCGCCTCGCTCGCGACGCTCCACTACGTGCGCCAGGGCGAGCCGAAGGGTCTCGGCCACGCGGTGCTCTGCGCCAAGCAGCACGTGGGCGATCACCCGTTCGCCTGCCTGCTCGGCGACGACCTGATCGACCACCGCGACCAGCTGCTCAAGCGCATGATCCAGGTGCGCGACACGTTCGGCGGAAGCGTGATCGCGCTGATGGAGGTGCCCAAGGAGCAGGTCTCGCAGTACGGCGTGGCGACCATCGAGGCGACCGCCGAGGACGACGTCGTGCGGGTCACCGACCTGGTGGAGAAGCCGCCGGCCGACGAGGCGCCGTCCAACTGGGCGATCATCGGCCGCTACGTGATCGATCCCGCGGTGTTCACGGTGCTGGAGGACACGCCGCCGGGGCGCGGAGGCGAGATCCAGCTCACCGACGCGCTGCGCACGCTCGCCGCGCGCGGCTCCTCGGAGGGCGGGCCCGTGCACGGCGTGCTGTTCAGAGGGCGGCGCTATGACACGGGCGACAAGCTCGACTATTTGCGGACGGTGGTGAAGTTCGCGGCGGACCGGGAGGATCTGGCGCCGGATTTCGTGCCGTGGCTGCGGGAGTTCCTCGATGAAATCGGTTGACGCGCATCTGGCCGACATCCTGGCCACTGTGCGTCCGCTGGCGCCCCTGGAGCTCGACCTGGAGCAGGTGCTGGGGGCGACGCTGGCCGAGGACGTGTCGTCGCCCGTGCCGCTGCCGCCGTTCGACAACTCGGCCATGGACGGGTACGCCGTACGCGCTGAGGATCTGTCGGAAATTCCGGTTACGTTGCCGGTGATCGACGACGTGGCGGCCGGGTCGACCGAGTTGCGGGCCGTCGGGCCCGGCCATGCCGTACGCATCATGACCGGGGCGCCGCTGCCCGCCGGGGCCGACACCGTGGTGCCGGTGGAATGGACGGACGGCGGCACCGTCTCCGTGCGCATCGACCGCCGCGCCGAGGCCGGCAACGCGATCCGGCGGGCGGGAGAGGACGTCCAGGCAGGCGACGTGGTGCTCGGGGCGGGCACCGTGATCCGCCCCGCGCAGCTCGGCATCATCGCCGGGGTGGGGCGGCGCCGGGTCCTGGCGCGGCCGCGGCCCAGGGTCGTGGTCCTCTCCACGGGCGCCGAGCTGGTCGAGCCGGGGTCGCCGCTGGCCACCGGGCAGATCTGGGAGTCCAACAGCTACACCCTGACGGCGGCCGTGCGGGAGGCGGGCGCCGAAGGCTACCGCGCGGGCTCGGTCGCCGACGATCCGGCCGAGCTGCTCGATCGGCTCGACACCCACCTCGTGCGCGCCGACGCGATCATCACGAGCGGCGGGGTCTCGATGGGTGCGTACGAACCGGTCAAGGAGGCCCTGTCGCCGCTGGGGACGGTCCGGTTCGAGAAGGTGGCCATGCAGCCGGGGATGCCGCAGGGGTTCGGCGTCCTGGGGGACGACCAGGTGCCGATCTTCGCTCTGCCGGGCAATCCGGTGTCGTCCTTCGTGTCATTCGTGCTGTTCGTACGCCCGGCGCTCGACAAGATGCGCGGCCTGCCCAGCGGCATGCCGGAGCTCGTGACCGCGAGGGCCGCGGGTCCGTTGCGCTCGCCGTCCGGGCGGAGGTCGTTCCTGCGTGGGGCGCTCGCGCCCGACGGCACGGTGACGCCGGTGCACGGGCAGGGCTCCCACCAACTTGCCGCCCTGGCGGTGGCTGACGCGCTGATCGTGGTTCCCGAGGAGGTCACCGAGGTGGCTGCGGGCGCCACGGTGGAGGTGATCAAGCTGTGAGCGAGCTGACCCACATCGACGAGACCGGCGCCGCCCGCATGGTCGACGTCTCCGCCAAGGACGTCTCGGCCCGCACCGCCACGGCGAGCGGCCGGGTGCTGCTGACGGCCGAGACGGTGGCGCTGCTGCGGTCGGGTGAGGTGCCCAAGGGCGACGCGCTGGGCGTGGCCAGGATCGCGGGCATCATGGGGGCGAAACGCACCCCCGACCTGATCCCGCTCTGCCATCCGATCGCGCTGCACGGCGTGAAGGTCACGCTGGAGGTCGAAGACTGGGGCGTGGCGATCACGTGCCGGGTCAAGACGGCCGACCGCACCGGCGTGGAGATGGAGGCGCTGACGGCGGTCTCGGTGGCCGCGCTGGCGCTGATCGACATGGTCAAGGCCGTCGATCCGGGCGCGGTGATCACCGACGTGCGGGTGGAGGAGAAGCTGGGCGGGAAGACCGGCCGCTGGACGAGGGATCCGGCGTGATCCGGGCTCTCGTGATCACCGTGTCGAACCGGGCGTCGTCCGGGGTTTATGCCGACAAATCCGGCCCCATCCTGGTCGACCTGCTGCGCGGCGATGCCGGCTGCGAGACCGTCGAGGGCCCCGTGCTGGTGCCCGACGGCGAGGCGGTCGAGCGGGCGCTGCGCGACGGCGTGGCGGCAGGCTTCGACGTCATCGTCACGACCGGCGGCACCGGTCTGACGCCGCTCGACCTGACGCCCGAAATGACGGCCAAAGTGATCAGCCGGGAGGTTCCAGGGATAGCCGAGGCTATTCGCCAGGCAAATCGCGAAAAAGTGCCTACTTCCGTACTATCCCGGGGATTGGCCGGACAGGCGGGCAAAACCTTGATCGTAAATTTGCCAGGATCTTCCGGCGGCGTACGCGACGGCATCGCCGTACTCGCGCCGATTCTGCGGCACGCGGTCGACCAGATCCAGGGCGGCGATCACCCGCGCTGACCACGATCCGCATCCTCGATCGCTGACCCCGTGGCGACATCATGGCCGATAGGGGGATGATGAGAATGTGGATCGACTTCGTGGCTGGCCGGCGACTCTGAGGGAAGGTCCGGTCGGCCTGCGGCCGCTGCGGCTGAGCGACGTGCGCATGTGGCGCGAGACCCGGCTGCGCAATGCCGACTGGCTGCGTCCATGGGAGCCGAGCAACCCGGAGACGCCGCTGTTCAGGACCGGTCTCGGCCCCTACATCTCCATGGTCGGCACGTTGCGCCGCGAGGCCAGGCAGGGGCTCGCGCTGCCCTGGGTGGTCACGTACGACGGGCGCTTCGCGGGGCAGCTCACCGTCGGCGCGATCGTATGGGGATCCGCCCGCTCCGCCCAGGTCGGCTACTGGATCGACGGCGCGCTGGCCGGCAAGGGCATCACCCCCACCGCGCTCGCCATGGCCGTCGACCACTGCTTCTTCACCACCGGCCTGCACCGGCTGGAAGCGAACATCCGCCCCGAGAACCAAGCCAGCCGCAGGGTGGTTGAGAAGCTCGGATTCCGGGAAGAAGGCATTCGGCGGCGCCAACTCCACATCGATGGAGCCTGGCGCGACCACATCTGTTACGCGTTGACCGTCGAGGACGTTCCTGGCGGCCTTCTCGTGCAGTGGCGTCGTGCACGTGAGTCGGCAACTCACGGCGGTTCTCCCGTCGAAGAGGTTTGACGATCTCGCGACACACCGCACCGAATGCTCGTCAATTAGTGACACGCGGTCTTACGGTGCGTGACGTGAGCACATTGAAGACGCAACCAGCACACTCGCGTCTTCGTGCTGCCCGGAGGTGCCCATGAGCATCCTCCTCTACTTCGCCATCGTCGTGATGTGGCTCTGCGTCCTGATCCCGATGTGGCTGCGCAGGGACAAGACCAACCTCGCCGAACTCGCCGAACTCGAAGAGCACTACACCGGCGAGCACCAGCTGCCCGACCTCGACAACCTCGACCCCTCCGACGCCGACGAGGACGACGGGGCGGTGCCGATGGAGGTCGAGAAGGTCGACGTCCGCCAGTTCCGGCTCCGCCGCCGCGCCATCATCGTGGCCCGCCGGCGCCGCCTCCTCTTCTTCACCGCCCTGCTGGTGCTGGCCTCGGTCGTCACGGCAGCGGTCAAGATGATCCCATGGTGGGGGGTCGCCCCCTCCGTCGTCATCATGCTGGCGTACATGGCCTTTCTCCGCATCGCCGTACAGGTCGACAGGGAACGGCGCGAACGTGCCCGCCAGGCGCGCGCCGAGCGGCTGCGGCGGGCACGTGAGCAGCGGCGGGTCGTCGAGGAGGCGGAGGCCGAAATCATCGATCTCGCCTCGCACCACTCGGATGTGCTGTTCGATCAGTACGCCGAACCGCCCAAGCGAGCGGTGGGCGACTGAAACGGTGGCGCGAGGACCCTCCGGAGTTTGCTAATCTGGTCGAGTCCTTGGGGATGTAGCGCAGTCCGGTAGCGCACTTCGTTCGCATCGAAGGGGTCAGGGGTTCGAATCCCCTCATCTCCACCCAGGGCCGTTCTTGAAACGGCCGGACAGAGGTTGACGAGTCCCGTCTGATCATCACGATCAGGCGGGTTCTTGTCGTTTCAGGGGTTTTCCGAATCGGGTTCGTCCTGGTTTGGGAGCTGCGGAGCAGGTGCCTGGGAAGGTCCGGGTGGTGTCAGGCCGCTGGTCGAGGACCGAGTTTGCGTCGTTGGGCATGGCGAAGCTGACGCTGGGCTGGGTGCTGCGACAGGGTGATCTGAATTGCGGCTTATGGGATGGGTGGTGGCCTGCTCCGACTCGGGAGCGGCATGCGGTCGACCTGCTCTGCTGGGATTTCGAGGACATCGGGCGAGGTGTCGGGCTCGTCTGGAGGCTGCTGGGTGTGGCGCCACTGGTCGAGGAAGTGGTCGTTGGCGACGGCGACGATCAGCGCGGCCAGGATGGTTTGGGCGACGCGGCCGTGGGCGAGTCGGTTCTTGGGGTCGCCGAGGTCGAGGTCGTGCCCCTTGACTCTGCCGTTGAGGCCCTCGGTGTTGGCGCGAACGGACTTGTAGGTCCCGATCCAGGCGGGACTGAGGTAGGGCAGGTCTTGGCGGAACTTGTCGAGATGGCCGAGGTCGTCCTTGCGCAGGGTGATGGTGTGCTGGCGGCAGATCTTCGGCAGTTCGCCGGCCTTCAGGTCGGGCCGTGGGGGCAGGACGCGGGGTTTGGCCGACGGGTGGGCGGCGCGCTGCCGGGCATCGGTCAGGTCGACGGCAATGGGCTGGTTGGGGCCGCGCTGGTGGAGGCGGGCGAAGCGGGGGCAGGTCAGCGATGGGGAGGTGCCTGCTGCCGGGCATTGGAAGCGGACGGTGCCGCTGGCGTTCGGGCTCTGTTTGAGGCGCAGCAAGTACGGCTCGCGCGCGCTGATCAACGCGGTGAGGTCCTCCGACGGGGTGCGGATGGCGGCGTCGTCCAGGCCGGTGGTGGCGTGAGCGAGCCGGTCGGGCATCAGCGGGCAGGCCAGGGAGCCGTCGATGAGCAGCGTCCACGGCGCGCCGTGGACGCTGCCCTGCACTCCCCGCTGATCCACCTTGTAATCGAGGGCGAGTCGAAAGCCGAGCTGGCGGGCGGGTTGGGCGAAGTGGACGCGTTGCTGGTCGGTGTAGGCGCGGTCGACGACGGCGAACGCTGTGGGAAACCCGAGTTGGGCCAGGGGCTTCAGGGTGGTGATGGCGTTGGCACCGATGCGTTTGCTCGGCGTGTCCAGGACCAGGCCGAGTGCCAGCTGCGGGAAGGAGCCGAGAACCGAGTGGGTGCGGGCGGCGACGGTGAGCGTGGCCGAGTAGCCGTACTCGGGTGGGTCGTTCCCGGCCGAGTGGTGCCAGCCTGCGGTGATCTCGGTCGAGGCGATCAGCTCGCCGGTGGAGCGGCGAGCTCGGGGTGGGCGGGCGAAGACCGGGACGGCGGTGGTGTCGATGCCGACGTCGCCGCGGAAGTCGGTCAGGTAGCCGCGGCCTTTGGCCCAGCGGACCGGGGTGAGCACGAGCGCGGTGACGATGTCTTGCAGCAGGTCCCGCTTGCGGGTGTGGTCGGGATCGTCGTCTTCCCAGGCGATGGCGAACAGGTCGGCCTCGTGCTGCGGCAGACGGGTGCGGCGGTCGTGCCGGACCGGGTCCAGCAGGCTGGTGAGCCTGTCGAAGGCGCGGTAGAAGCATCGGCTGTCGGCCAGGCAGGCGTGCGGATCGTCGGCAGCTGGCCGGTCGGCGTCCAGTCCCAGATGCTCACGGGCGGCCGGGGACAGACAGAAGGCGGCCAGCCGCCAGGCCTCGGCCAGGGTGACTTTGCCGCTGTGATGGATCGAGACCAGCAGACAGACGAGCGCCGCCCGGATAGGCACTCCCGCCGGTCCGGGGCGAGGGCCGAGCTCGGCATCGATCAACGACATGATGCCGGAGTCGTCCACCAGCCGGGCGTAGTGGCTGGTGACGGAGTCGGGGATCTGTGCCGTCTGTTTGGTGGGAGGCCGGGGGCGGGTGGCACGGGCTCGGGTGGTGCGCGGCGGCCAGGCGCGTGGCTTCGCCGTACTCAACCGGCCCGTTCGTCGGGTCGGCCGCGCAGCAGCGCGACCGCGGTGGGCTGGTCCAGGGCTGGGACGAAATGTTGGTAGCGGGCCAGTGCGGAGGTGCTCATCCCGGCCGCGGCGGCCACCACGCCCAGATCGATGCGGGCGCTCAGCAACTCGACGATCCAGGAGGAGCGCAGCCGGCGCACCGACAAGGCGGGCAGGGCGCCGGTCGGGGTGTGGCGGGCGGTCCAGGAGCTGAACAGGTTCTTGGCGTGCCGGGCGACGCGCCCGGGCCGGAACACAAACCGGCCGCCAGGCTGACCGGGGGCACCAGCCAGGACGTGCTCCCAGGCGGCGCGGCAGACGATCAACCGCTGCGTGCCGGGGACGGAGACGACGACCGCGCCGGAGTCCAGACGGCGCAGATGCTCGGTGCGGACGGCGGCAACCTCGCCGGAGGTCAGACCACAGCCGAAGGCCAGGGCCATCAACGCCAGCGCGTCGCCTCTGGCCTGGCCGGGCAGGCGTTCGGCCCAGCCGCGAAGGCGGCCGGGCTGGGCCGGCGAGTACGGTGGGCTGACCCTCTTGGGGGCTTTCATCGGCGGCGGCGCCTGCTCGCCGCGCTCCAGCCAGGCCAGCGTGGCGCGCATGTGCCGCAGCCAGCTGCGGTAGGTCTGCGCCGAGCTCGGGGCCAGGTCGGTGCAGCCGGTCAGGACGAACGCGTCGATCGTCTCGTGCCGCAGCCACACTTCCGGGTCGTCCGGCAGGCCGGAGCGGTGGCACCACACGGCCAGTCGGGTGGTCGCGGTGAGCAGCCGTTGCACCCGGTAGGGAGATCGGTCGGCGCTGGCGGCGACCAGCATCCGCACGTGCCCGGCGACAAGGTCCCATTCCGGCTGGGGGTTCTGCGGCCGGTAGCCGGTGATCGTGGCCGAGGTCTCCGCATCGAGGGTCACACCCCATCCATAGCGGCAAGACAACCTGCCGTTACGCAGTGCGACGACATCCACCGAAAGGAGCGCTTTGTCATGGTCGGAGGACGCGGGCGTTCCCGTTCGCCCCGGGACCTGGCCGAGGACCCGGAGAACTGGCCCCACGCGGACCTGTCCGGCCATGTGGCCGCCGCCGTCGTCCAAGCGATCGCCGCCACCTTGGCCGAGGTGATCGCCGACCAAGGGCTGAGTTTCCGACGCCTGGCGGTGCTGTCGGGCGTGAACCGGCAGACCATCAATGACCTGGTCGCCGGGCGTTGCTGGCCCGATGCGGCCACCATCGCGCAGTTGGAGGCCGGGCTGGGCATCCGGCTGTGGCCGGTCTCGCCCGGTGGGTCCGGTGGAAGCTGACCCGCGGCGAACGCGTCTTGGCCCTGGTGAGGGCCCCGTTGGAGACACTGTCGATCCTTCCCGCCTCGTCCTGTTGGTGGCAGGGCAGGCGAAATCCGGGCTCGACGTCTCCCCAAGAGAACCCATCCGGGTTACTCTCGGGAATGCGGGAGCCACTGTCGGTTAGACCTGCTGGTCGCTCACGCAACCTCGGGTGCCGCCGAGACGCAACCTCGGCGGCACCCTGCTCATGCACGGCATGGCCGTGATCAGGGACGGATGGTCAAATCGGCCTCCCCGGTCGGTGCGTAGCCGTTGATCCCGGCGGCGATCGCGTAAAGCCCATCGGCTTCCCGGCAAAGCCACCCATCAGTCACCAGTCGCTGCAACCGCGAACGCATCCCCTCGACCTGGGAGCGGGTGTCCGGCTTGCCGATCGCCTGCACGATCTCCCGTGCCCGCATCGGCTCATCGGCCGTAGCCAGCAGCGCCACCACCTGCTGCCTGAACCCCCGCAGCGGCGGTAGCTGTGCGTGCTCGACTTCAGGGCCGAGGCGAGCCGGGGCGGGTGGTTCCTCCTCGACGACCACGCCGTCACCTTCAGCCATGTCGGCGTCGCTGAGGTGACCGCCGGTGAACTCTGTCAGCGTCTCGCGCGTGATGGCCAGACGCTGCAGTCGTTCCTCGACCGCGGCCAGTTGCGCCCGCAAGTCCTCGGCCTGCCGTAGCGCAGCCGTCTCGGCCTGGGCCACGCGTTCCAACAGTGACGTCACCATCGCCTCCCACGGGAGAAGCAGCCGTACCCGCCTGCCGCATTCACGCCATGCAGCCCAACAACTCCACACTGTAAACGGCGAAACACTGGCAGTCACTACCGCACTCAAGATCTGTCCGCGCCAGTCAACGTCGACGCTTACTGAGCCGAGCCCAACCCCGCGGAAATGTCAGCCGCCTCTGTCAAGGTGATCTGGCCGCCGGTTGCGTCCGCGGAAGTGGTGTACGAGTTTGACCTTGTCACAGGCGTTCAGAGGATGAGCTCGGTGGCGACGGTGAGAGCGGGCGGCCAGAGCAGGGGATCCTGGGAACGTCGCGGAGTTCAGGCGCGTCGAAGATCACATGGAGGCCGTCCCAGGAAGGATCAGGAAAGCGACCGCCCTGCTGCTTTCCCCGGCTCCGGCCGGGATCGCGCTGGTGCTGATCACGTTGCTTGCCCAGGCGCAGAGCTCGCTCAGTTTGCCGCACTACGAGAATCCGCAGGAGATTTCGGCGGCGATGTGGCGTTCCGCGGCGAGCCAATCCGATAAGGAGTTCCGCGACCAATTGCTCGGCCTTGGCATATTCACTGCGGCGGCCACCGTCGTGTTCGGGGTGCTGGCGTGGCAGGTGCGGCGTGGCACGCGGCGGCCCACCTTTCTGTTCGCGGCCGCCACCGGGCTGACCGCTGTCTATGTGGCCATGCTCTGGCAGGTATTCGCCATGGAGCCGTCGGGACTCCTGCTCGTGTCCGACGGCGGACAAGAAAGTCACCTCATCAACCTGGAGCTGCCCGGTTGGTACGCCCCGCTCCGCGGGCTCCTGGTCCTGGCCGGTGCGGTCGCACAGGTATGGGGTCTCATTCTGCTGACCGGTAGGCAGGGAGTGGAATGGTGGACCGTTCACCAGAAGTGGCCCGCCGGGGCGGGCCCCGCGCCCCTGTGGATGAGCCCGCTCCGCCAGGCGGCCTTGCTGATGCTGCTCACCCCCGCGTTGTTACTGATCTACGCCCTGGCGAACTATCCCGGCGCCGTGGTCGGTCTGGCCATCGAACGCGGCGAACCCGATTTCCTCCCCTATCTATTCCTCCAGGATATGGAGGTCCACGTCGAGTTTTTCGGGATCACCGCGGCCCCTGTCGTGGTAGCGGGCCTGATCCTTTGGCGGCACCACGCCCGGGAACGGCTGGCGGCCGGTTTGCTCGCCGGTCTCATCGGAATTCCCTACGCGGGCGGTCTGCTGGACTCTGCCCTGCATTACAGCGACACAAGTTACTTCCACAATTACGTGGGCACGGGAATCATCACACCCTGGTGGCACGTGCCAGCGGTATCGACCGTCGGCCTCACCCTTCTCCTCTTCCACCTGGCCAGCCTGGCCCTCCTCTTCCGGGATCCCCGCACAAGAGCCGCGTTCTCCGTGGCTGGGTCAGGTGGTGGAGCGGGACCAGAATAGGCCGCCCGGGATTGTGCCGGTCGGACCGAGCAGCATGGCGAAGATGGCGCCGGCCAGGCAGCTGCCGAAACCGTCGGTGGAGTTGGGCCGCGTGCAGGGCGCCGATGACCGCGCTAGGTCCAGGTCGTGGTCGATACGGTCGGCTCGCTCAGCCCGGTCTCGGGCGCCATGGCGCAACCCTGGGAAACGATCAACCAGAGTCCGGGAAGCGATCTTCAGATCTCCAGCACTCGCCAGGTCGGGCCCACTCGTGAACACCCCACCCAGGGCCGTTCTTGAAACGGCTGGGCTGAAGTCGACGGGATCCCGTCTGATCATCGAGATCGGGCGGGATCTTGTCGTTTCAGGAGTTTCCGAATCGGGTTCGTCCTGGTTTGGGAGCCGCGGAGCGTGTGTCCGGGAAGGCCCGGGTCGTGTCTGGTCGCTGGTGGAGGACTGGGTTCGCGTCGCTGGGCGTGGCGATGCGGCTCCGGGCTGGGTGCTGCGACAAGGTGATCTGAATTGCGCGTTATGGGATGGGTGGTGGCCGACTCCGGCCCGTGAGTGGCGAGCGGTCGAGGTGCTCTGCTGGGATCTCGAAGGTCTCGGCGGATGCGCCGGGCTCGTTGGAGGGCTGGTGGGTGTGGCGCCAGGCGTCGAGGAAGTGGTCGTTGGCGACGGCGACGAGCAGGGCGACCAGGATGGTCTGGGCGATGCGGCCGTGAGCGAGCCGGCTCTTCGGGTCACTCAGGTCGAGGTCGTGGCGCTTGAGACGGCCGTTCAGCCCCTCCGTCATGGCCCTGACCGTGGAGTACGTCCCCCGGCACGAGGGGCTGAGGTAAGGCAGATCCTGACGGAACTTGGCGAGGTGGCCAAGGTCGCCGGGGCGCATGGTGATGGTGTGCTGGTGGCAGATCTTCGGCAGTTCGCCGGTCTTGTGGTCGGGGGTTGGGGGCAGGACGCCGGGTTTGGCCGCAGGGTGGGCGGCTCGCTGCCGGGCGTCGGTCAGGTCAACTGCGATAGGTCGGCTGGGGCCGCGCTGGTGGAGGCGGTCGAAGCGGGGGCAGGTGAGCGACGGGGAGATGCCCGCTGCTGGGCACTGGAAACGGCTGGCGCCGTCTGCGTTCGGGCTCTGTTTGAGACGCAGCAAGTACGGCTCTCGCGTGCTGATCAGCGCGGTGAGTTCTTCCGATGGCGCGCGGATGGCGGTGTCATCCAGGCCAGTAGTGGCCTGTGCGAGCTTGGCGGGCATCAGCGGGCAGGCCAGGGAGCCGTCGATGAGCAGCGCGCCGTGGACGCTGCCCTGCACTCCCCGCTGGTCCACTTTGTAGTCGAGCGCGAGTCGGTAGCCGAGCTCGCGTGCGGGTTGGGCGAAATGGACGGGTTGCTGGTCGGTGTAGGCGCGGTCGACGACGGCGAATGCTGCGGGGAAGCCGAGGGTGGGCAGGGGTTTAAGGGTGGTGATGGCGTTGGCGCCGATGCGTTTGTGCGGGGTGTCGAGGACGAGGCCGAGCGCCAGTTGCGGGAAGGAGCCGAGTGTCGAGCGGGTGCGGGCGGCGACGGTGAGCGCGCTCAGCACCCAGACGATCATACCGCCAGCGTCTGCGGCGGATGCACAGCTCGGGTCATACGGGCACCCGAAGGCACTCCTGACCTCCCCCAGCAGGCCTGTCGCGGTCGCTGCGGGATGGACCGTGGTGACACTTATCCCATGGGGGCCTCCTCCTCACGCAGAGAATCGGCCAACTCCCGCAGCGCCGCCTTGCTGCCGACGAACGCCGACCAGCGGGGGACACCGGTCATCCCGGCGAGGCGTTGACGAAGATCACATGACTCCTGGGCCGCCGCAACGCGGGCAACGTCAGCGCGGAGGACCCGGCTCACCGGACGGTGACCAGACCCGTCTCGTTCACGCTTGCCGCCATCGGGTGCGCAGGACGGCGACAGCCTCCTCAACACGTCCCTGACGGATGAGCAGTTCCTCTAAGAGGTTCTGATTGCTCCCATCGCCGTCGCCACTCACCGGCTGCAAGACCTCGATGGCATCCTCCAGGCGACCGGCACGTACCAGCAGGTCAGCCAGGAGCTCTGCACCGTCCCAGCAGCCGGACTCCGGATGGACGCGCAACTCCGTGATCGCCTGATCCGTGCGACCGGAATCGGACAGCAACCGAACACGCTGACGCAACAGGTGAAGAGACATGCCGCCCTCCTGTACGGCGAAATCGTCGATGATCGCGAGGGCCTCCTCGACGCGGCCCTGGTCGGCCAGCCACGTATACAACCGTTCGGCGAAGTAGTCGCGGTGTTCGTAGTCGTCGGTAATGGAATAGGGCACCGGGCGCAGCATCTCGATCGCCTCGTCGACTCTGCCGTTGCGGGCCAGCAAGTTGGCGAGCGCCTCTGCCGGGCCCGGTGAACCACTCCTGACGAGCGGCCGGAGCACCTCGATGGCCGCTTCCACCTCTCCGCGCTCTTCCAGAAATTGGGCCAGGCACTCAGCCGCCGTCAGACTGCCCTTCTCAGCCGCGTATGCCCGGAGCTCGTCCTGTCTGCCGTGTCTGGCGAGCAAATCGGCGAGCTCGTCGGGGCCATAATTGGATGTCAATTCAGAGGTGCGCATCAGGGCCACCGCATCGTCGACTCGCCCCTGCCGCTCCCTAACCACGGCCAGCAGGTGCACAGCGTTTGAAGGCTCGACGTATCGCATGCAGTGGGGGCGGTCCCGAGCAGCGTCGATGCGCGCCTGTAGGAGCGCGGCCACCTCCTCATCCCGGCCCAGGCCGGCGGTCACCTCGACGAGCACAGACGCGACGTCCACCCGCTCGATGTGCGGGCGCAGCAGCTCGAACGCCTCATCGCTGCGGTCGTTCCGGGCCAGCAGCCTCGCCAGATGGAACATGGCGAAAAAATTCGCAGCCTCCGTGTACGGGCGGATCAAGGCGATCGCCTCCTCCGGACGTGCCCCGCCCTCGAGGATGTCGACGGCCGTGGAAGCCGCGATCCACCAGCCGGTATCGACGAACGGGGCCAGCACCTGCAGGGCGGCGTCTCGCTGCCCCTGTTCGATCAGCATCCGCGCCCACCCCTTCGCGCAGTTCCAGTCCTCGCCGGCCTGCCGCCGCACCTTCTCCACGTGGCCGTGATCGATCATCAACGAGACCAGCCGCGGCGGGATCAACCCGTCGCCAGTGCGGAATTGTTGTGCAAGCTCGTCAGCGTCCATGACGGCAAACATAGAGGTGACCCAGCCAGCCTTTGCTCAGAAGGCGTCCGAAGGATGCTCCTACATACCGTCCATCCGAGTCTGGGAAACGATCAACCCTCGCGCGGGAAGCGATCTTCGGACGCGCCTATTCCGCCAGATCATCCACTCTCGTGAACACCCCACCCAGGGCCGTTCTTGAAACGGCTGGACTGAAGTGACGGGATCGTCTGAGCACCGCGATCAGGCGGGTGGCAGGCGCGCGGTCAGCGACCACCCATCCGGTACGGCCCGCGTGACCAGTTCACCACCCTGCGCCTGGGCAAGCGCGGTCAGGCCGGGCAGGCCGGACCCGCCGCGCCGGCCACTTCGCGCTCGTGTCACGCCGTCGTTGGTCATCATGATCTCCAGTAGACCTTCTCCGGCGCTGATGCCCAGGTCGACGCGGCTGGCCTGGGGAGCGTGCCGCCGGACGTTGGTGAGTCCTTCGATGACGATCCGGTAGGCCAGGACCGCGGTCTCGGCCGGGACGGCTACCTGCGGGTCCATGCGCAGGTGGACCGGCGCGGGGCCGGCGGCGGAGAAACGTTCGGCTGCCTCGCGGATGCCGCTGAGGTCACCGTTGGAGGTGAGGGGCCGGTGGCTCAGCTGCGCTCTGGCCTCTGCGAGCGCCTCTGCCTGCCGAGTCCAGTCTCCGCAGTCGAGGCTGCCCCCGACCATGTCGGCGCCGGCCTCCGAGTAGGCGTGGAGGCGTTCCACCACTTGGGCCGGGCTGCCGGTGACCGGTATGGCTTGCGCTTCCTCCGGCGTCATGCCGTGCACATCCACCAGGTCGCGGGTGAAGGATTCGACGGCAGCCGCGTTGTCGACGAGGATCGCATGCCCTCCCACGGCGATCGACGGGACCGGTCGTCCGAGTTCATGGGCGATCTCGCGTAGGCGTACCACCTTCTCGGCCAGGGCCGCGGGGCTGATCAAGGAGGGTGCCCAGCCGTCACCGTGGCGGACGGCGCGGTGCATCGCCGCCTCGGAGTTCCCGCCGACGAGGATGGGCGGGACCGGGGCGGCGGGGCCGAGGGTGATGTCCTCCTCGCCCAGCGGGGTCGCCTCGCCGCGAATGAGGCCGGGCAACGCTTGCAGCGCTTCTTCGGCCCGGCGGCCGCGGCCCTGCAGTGGCGCCCCGACCGCACGCCAGAACGGCGAGCCGGGGAAGCCTCCGATCCCGACGCCAAGGGTGACCCGGTTGCCTGACAGGTGCTGAAGGGTCTGTATCTGCGCGGCGATCCAAGCGGTTGGGCGCAGCGGAAGGCTGAGCACGCCGAACTCCAGTCCGATCTTGTCGGTCACGGTTGCGGCGGCTGCCAGGGCGGCAGCCTGCTTCCCGGCTGAACCGGTTGAACTTCCATGCCGGCCGGGAGCCGCCCCATTCCGTTGGGCATGGGTGACGCCTGTCGCTCGAGTCGCCGTCCGGGCCGGTCGTGCAGGTGGCCGTCCAGGCTGATGAGGGGTGCCGCATTCGCGGTGCGTAGTAAGCCGCCCTTCGAGCCGGGGCTTGTGGGCAACGATTGCAACCTGTAGGTTGCCGATTGATGGCAACCTACAGGTTGCGAAGGAGGGCGGGGCATGGTTTCGGACGCGATCGAACGTGTGGCGATGCTGCGGCACCCCATCGAGCGGGTGTGGGCCGCGCTGACCACCGCGGAAGGGCTCTCGCGATGGTTCGGCTCGGTAGCGGAGATAGATCTGCGGCCCGGCGGGCGAGCGTTCTTCCGCTGGGACGAGCTCGGGGAGGAATCCGTCGCGACGATCGCGGTGGTCGACCCACCACGCCGTTTCGCGTTCAGGTGGGGAATCGAGGGCCTGCCGGAGGATGACGCACCCCAGACGCTTGTGGACTTCACCCTGGAGCCGGTGGCGGACGGCACTCGGCTGCGCCTCGTGGAGAGTGGATTCGCCCAAGCCGCCGACGACGTGGCCCGGTCCGCCCACAAGGCCAACAGCCAAGGATGGGACACGGAGCTCGTCGACCTGGAGACCTACCTCGATGCGGCAGCCTGATGCAGAAGGGCGGGCCGTTGCGGTGTTCGCGGCGCTCACCGATCCGACGCGGCGGGCGCTGCTGGAGGAGCTCGCCCGCGCGGGTCCCGCAACCGTCACTGATCTGGCGCGGCGGTTGCCGGTCAGCCGCCAGGCGGTCGCCAAGCACCTCGGCCAGCTCGCCGAAGCCGGCCTGATCAGCGCCGGCGAACCGGTCGGCCGCCGCCACCCCTACCGGTTGGAGCCAGCCGCTATTCGTACGGCCCAGGTCTGGCTGGCCAGGCTCGCCAACCGGTGGGATGACCGGCTGGCTGCGCTGGAACGTGCACTGGACGCCACTGACCCGAACCAAGGAGTCACCTAACGATGAGCAAGCCCGAATTCACGGCCGGCCTGAACATCGCCATGAAGATCCCCAAGGCACAGTACGAGGCCACCGTGGCCTTCTACCGCGACACTCTGGGCTTCGACGTCAAGGAGGACGACGTCTCCTACGCTCCGACCGTCTCGAGAACTCATTCGGTGCGGTTCGGTCCCAATACGCTGTGGCTCGACTGCGTCGACAACTACAGCCAGCCCGACCTGTGGCTGCAGCTCCACACCGATGACCTGGACGCGGCGACGAGCAGACTGGCCGGCATCGGTATCCACCCGTGTGACGAGGTGGAGCCCCTCGATAACCTCGATTCCAGAACCCACTGGATCAAGAATCCGGCCGGTGTCGTACATCTGCTCGCGGAGTCCGGCTGATCCTGATCTCCCGGTGAGGCATCCCAGACACAAGAGAAGGTTCGCTGTCGCAACACACTTCTGAGGTCTTCGGATCGTTGGGCGGCCAGGAGGACGGTCGGCTTGACGGCGCCGGTCTTGCCTGTAGTCCAGGACGAGCTGGTAGCCCAGGGTGCGGGCGGGCCGTCTCCGCCGGAGCGCGCCGGTCGGCGCGGTCGGGGTCCTGCGGTGGTGATCCGGTCGAAGCCGCGGTAGAGACGCCGGGACGAGGCCGGCTCCTGATGCGTGGCTGCCCCCTTCCGGTCCCGCTCGGTCAGGGCTCGTCGCCCTCGGCCAACGCCCGCAGCACCTTGGCCTGTTCGACGTCGGTGCCCTCGGCCCGCATCCGGGCCGCCTCCCCGGCGGTGAAACCCGCCGCGCGCCAGGCCGCCACCTCCTCGATCGGCACCCCGGCGCGCCAGAACTCGGTCATCAGGGAAGTAGCGTCCTGCCCCGAGGCGAGCACCCGTTCGGCCTCGCGGGCGGACAGGCCGAGCGCTCCGAAGACCCGTGCCTGTCCCGCCTCGATGCCGTGTTTCGCCCACTCCACCGCGTCGGCGCCCGTCCAGCCCGCCTCCACGTAGGCGCGTGCCTGGCCCGCCGGGACGCCCGCCCGCAGCAGTTCCCGCATGCTGCCGGAGCGCTCCTCGTCGGCGAACGCGTCGCCCGGCTTCTCGCGCCGGTGCAGCAGCCGCCACAGCCGGCCGCGCGGGTGCGGGAGTTCCCCGGCGAGGTGCCGGTCCGCCGCCTCCTCGGGCGGATAGCCCAGTTCGCGCCACCGCACCGCGTCCCGCGGCGTCATGCCGGCCCGCAGCCACAGATCCACGGTGTACGGGGTGGCTCCGGCGGTGCGCCAGGGCCGCGCATCGGCCGCTGTGTAGACACCGGCCTTGCGCCACCGCTCGGCGTCGTTGATCGAGAAGCCGTCCTCGATCCACTGCCGGGCGTCGGCGATGGTGAAACCGCGTTCCCTCCACTCGTGCAGCGGCTCGGGGCTCGGCTCCTCGACGTAGCTCGTCGTCATGACTCTCCTTTCGCCGGCGCCCGACGCGGCGGGTCCGCCGGGAGGCGGGCCACGGACGCCCAGTCGGGCGCGTGCCCGCCGTCGCCGATCAGGCAGATCACCACATGCGCCGCAGGGCGCTGCTCGGGCCACGGCGTCTCGCCGTCGGTCAGCACGATGACCAGGTCGGGACGGGGCCGCAGCGCCATCGCCGCGGCGATGCCGGCCCGCATGTCGGTGCCGCCGCCACCGGCCAGTTCGATGTCGCTCGCCCGGCGCACCACCTGGACGGGATGGGGGTGGACGTCGCAGCAGAACGCCCGCAGCCGCCGGTTCGGCCCGGCCACGCCCTCGATGATCCCGGTCACCTCGGCGAGCAGCCGGTTCAGCACGTCGTCGGTGACGCTGCCGGAGGTGTCGATCACCAGCACGGTGTCCGGGACCGCGCGCACCATCGACGGCGGCACGATGTCGGTGTAGGCGCCGGCGCGGCGCGACGGGCGGCGATAGCTGAAGTCGACCTGCCCGGCCACCGCGCTCACCCCGCGCCGGATCGTCGCGCCCAGGCGGGCCCGCCAGTTCACCGAGGGGCGCAGGCGCTCCTCGGCCCAGCGGCGCCACCCCGACGGCACCTCGCTGCGCGCGCTGATCCGGTCCTGGATGCCCGCCGCGATGGAGCGTTCGAGCAGTTCCCTGTCGAGCTGGGTGAGCCCTTCGCCGGAGCCGCTGTCCTCGTAGGTGCGCTCCCGGCCGTCCACCGCGCCGCCGCAGTCGATCGCCTCTGCCAGCGCCCGCCCGCCGCGGCCCATAGCCTGGGTCAGCACGTCGAGCATCGGCACGTATTCCTCGGCGGTGCGGTTGACCGGAAGGCCCAGCTCGGCGGGCGACACCACGCCCGCCGGGGCGCGCAGGTCCTCGGCCTCCAGGTCGTCGTTGATCTCGGCGTCGGCGGCCTGGTTCCAGCGGTGGGCCTCCTCGTCGCGGACCGCGCCCGCGGCGTGGCTCACCTCCTGGCCCGGCTGCGGCCGCACCGGCGAGCGGGCCGCGTGGCCACGCACCAGATGGCCCACCTGGTGCAGCATCCACCAGCCGACCTCCTCGACCGGGGTGGCCAGCGCGGTGCCCGGTTCCACGTACAGGTTCCATCGGGTGTCGGCGGGAAAGGCGCGGAACTCCTGGTCGGCGATGGGCGCGCCGGTGTCCTCGTCCAGGGCCGGTTCCAGGATGACCGGGTTGAGGGCGAAGACGGCCGACGCGAGGTACGGCGCCTGGTGCGCCGCCCACAGCCGTGCGGCGGCGATCCGGGCGCCCACCGCCTCCTCGTAGGCGGGGGCGCGGGGGTCGTCGGCGCTCATCGCATGAGCCCCGCCGAGCGCAGCACCGGCGCGAGTCCGAGCATCGTCTTGGGCAGGGTCGCGCCTTCGGGCCGGGAGCGGGCCAGCGACCGGGCCGCGGTCGCCGCCACGTCCGGCGCGGTGCGCGCGACCCGGGCCACCACCGCCCACGCCCGCTCCCAGGTGCCGGCCGTGCCGTCCGAGTGCACGTACGCCACCACCGCGCCGAGCAGGGCGTGCAGCCGGTCGAGGCGTTCGGGCAAGCGGGCCTGGGGGTCGTTCAGCAGGGTCTCCGGATCGGGCAGGTCAAGGTTGCGGCGCCAGGAGAGCAGTTCGAACCCGGCCGCCTCGCCGACCGCGCCGAGCACCAACTCGGCCAGGACCGGCTCGCCGGAGCCCATGTGGTCGCACGCGGCGGCCGCGCGGGCGGCCATCTCCCAGCTTCGCGGGCTGGGCCAGCCGCGGCCCGCCCGGTCGGGGCTGTCCGGCACCGCCAACACGAGTTCCGGCCGTACCCGCAGGAACGCCCCCACCAGCGCCCGCGCGCCGGCCACCTCGGCGGGCCCGGCCGTGTCCTTCACGTCGAACTCCGGCACGGGGAAGCCGCCGGCGAAACCCTCGGCGATGTCGTCGGCCGAGACGGTCCAGTTCAGGTGGATGAGCCGGTTGGCCAGCGGCGCGGACAGGTCCCAGCCGTCGGCGGCCTGGTCCGGCGGGTTGGCCGCGGCCACGATCCGCACCTCGTCCGGCAGCACGAGGTCGCCGACCGTGCGCTCCAGCACCACCCGCAGCATGGCGGCCTGCACGGCCGGCGGCGCGGTGGTCAGCTCGTCGAGGAACAGCAGGCCGGCGCTCTCGGCGGCGAGCCGCTCGGCCCATCGCGGCGGCGCGAACCAGGTGCTGCCGTCACGCAGCACCGGCAGCCCGGAGAAGTCGCTGGGCTCGCGGATCGAGCCGACCACCACCTCGACGGGCAGGCCGACGGCCGCGCCGAGCGCGGTCACCGCGGAGGTCTTGCCGGTGCCTGGCGCACCCCAGAGGATGACCGGCAGATTGGCCGTCACCGCGACTGCGAGAGCTTCTCGTGTCACTGATGGCACTGCCATGCTTCGTCCTCCTCGCCGGCACTCCGGACCGTCTTCTATGCCGTCATCCTAGGTTGACGATTGGGCGAGCGTCAACCTAAATTGACGCCCGGTGGGCGTCGTGTCCGGCCGGCGAGCTGCTCAGCAGGCCGTCGTCATCGGCACAGGCTTCGTTCGGCGGTGGTGGCGAGTATCGTCGCGGTCTGGTCGAGGGGCAGGTTGCGGCCGGTGTGCAGCAGGTCGAAGCTGTCGAAGCCGGTCAGCAGCCAGAGCAGGTCGGTGGCCTGGTCGAGGGTGACGTCAGGGCGCAGCACCCCCTGCTCGTCCAGGCGCTGAGCCAGCTCGTCCATTCCGGCGGCGCGGCCTTGCTCCATCCGCTGCACCGCGCCGCCTACCGCGGCGGCGTCCAGCAGCGCCATCGACGCAAGCACGCGCAACACGTCCCGGTGGGCCGCGTACATCTCGACGATCGTGTGGATCGCGCCGCGCAGCGCCTCGCGGGCGTCGGGATGGGCCGACGCCTGGAGCATGCGGTCGAAGCCGCCGCGCTGCAGCAGGTCCGCGCCGACCGCGTCGAAGAGCCCGGCGCGGGAGCCGAAGACGAGATAAACGGTAGGGCGCGCGACGCGCGCCATGCGGGCGATGCGATCGATGCTGACCGGTTCCGATGGCGCTTCGCGCAGCCGTTGGTAGACCGCGTCCAGGATGCGGCGCCGGGTCTCCTGCGCCGCCTCCGCGCGGAGGCGCTGTTCGTACTTCCGGGTGGCCATGGGCCTCATCCTAACATTGGGTTGACAGGATGTATTTTGAAATACAAGCTGTCGTTCGAAATCGAGGTCACCGCAGGACGCGGTGACAGCCGATCCCGACAGTGAATGCGAGGAGCCCGTCGTGCACGTGATGATCCGCTGGCAGATCAAACCCGATCAGGTGGAGCGCGAACTGGAGTTGCTGCGTGCCGTCTACGAGGACATGCACGCGGTTCGGCCAGAGGGCCTGCGCTACGCCACCTTTCAGCTCGACGACGGCGTGACCCTCGTGGACGTGGCCGAGATGGCCGACGGCCCCGGGGTGTTGCAGCAGGTGGAGGCCTTCCAGCACTACAGGGCCACCCTGGAGGAGCGGTGCGACGAGCCTCCTGCCGTCACCGTGCTGCAGGAAATGGGCGCCTACCGCTTCCCCTGATCCCGATCAGCGGTTCGAGGCCCGAGCCAGACACGTACACCAGCGTTCCGGAAGGCAACCCGTCATGCGATCCACGATCCAACCGCCCGCCGCCGACCAGTCCCAACACACCAGCAGGCCGAAGGTGGCGATCATCGTCGGCAGCACCCGCCCGGGCCGCAAGGCCGAAGCGGTCGCGGCTTGGGTGCACGATCTCGCCGCCCGCCGCGACGACGCGACCTTCGAGGTCGTGGACATCGCTGACTACGCGCTGCCCCATCTGGACGAGCCCGTCCCGCCACGCGCCGGCCACTACAGCCACCCTCACACCCATGCCTGGGCACAGAAGATCAGCGCCTTCGACGGGTACGTCTTCGTGACCCCGGAGTACAACGCCTCTGTTCCCGGCGCGCTGAAGAACGCCATCGACTTCCTGTACGCCGAGTGGAACGGCAAGACCGCGGGATTCGTCAGCTACGGCATCCAGGGCGGCCGTCGAACACCTGCGGCAGATCCTCAGCGACCTGGAAGTCGTCGCCATGCCCCACGACGGTCGCCTTGACCCTCGCCGACGACTTCCCGGACCACACCTCCTTCACGCCGGGCGCGGTGCCGGCCGAGAATGCCGCCGGCATGCTTGACGAGTTCGTAGCCCAGACCGCGCAATCGAAGGATGCGGGGCGCCGCTGAGGCCGGCCTTTCGAGAACGGCCAGGAAGGAGCGGCGGACGTTGTGCGCCCGTCCGTTGGCCGATCGGGCGGGCGGGAGGGGACACTATGCGGAGTGCATCAGCAGAAGGTTTCTGGTCAATCGGGTTGCAGTCTCGCAGAAGGCGTCCTCCTGCCCGCCGGCGAGCGGACGGATCTATGGGCGACAGCAGCGACGACCGGCCCGGGATGGATGCGGTGAGGTACTTTCGCCGGCCCTGGGACGATGATCGTGGGGATCGGTACGCCGGCTGGGGAACGTCGGTGTGCTACCTCGCGATCGACGGCGCCGGAACTGCTCGCCAACAGGTCGAGGTATACGCCAACGAAGTGGTCCTCGCGTATGACGAGCAGCACGATGATGACGAGTTCGGCGGGTTGACCTACGCAGACCTCGATCTGGAGGAGTTCTCGCCTTTCGAGATATCGCGGCGGGATTTCTTCGACGCACTGGCTGGCCTCAAGCCGATGAACCGGTGCTGCGGTGAGTGACGAAGAACGCTGTTTCCGGGTGCGGTTCACCTGCGTCCTTCGTTTGAAGGGGCAGGGCCGGAAGGGGAACCCACGACGAGGTGCCGGCCGACGACGCCGGCGACCGTCGCCTGCTGGCCGGCCGGACGCTGTCCTGTGCCCCTGTCCGGGTGGCCTTGGCGGGCCGGATGGGTGCAGTGATCGGGCGCCGATCGGCCAAGATATTCCTTGACACGAATATTCTTTAGGGTGAATACTTCTCGCCCATGGAGGCACTCATCGCCGCACTGGCCGACCCGGCCCGGTGGCGGCTCGTGACTTTGCTGGCCGAGCGGCCTAGGTCGGTCGGCGTCCTGGCCAAACTCGCCGAGGCGCGTCAGCCGCAGACGACCAAGCACCTGCAGACCCTCGAACGCGCAGGTGTCGTCGTCTCTCAGCGCACCGGCCAGCGTCGCGTGTACGCGCTCCAGCCCGGCCCCCTGCGGGATCTGGCGGCTGTGCTGCATCGGCTCGCGGACACCGCGGACCGGGGCGGAGGCCCACGCGAGACGTATGACCGTTACGGGGTAGGCCTCCACGCCGAGAGGCAGGCCGCACGGGCGCCGGGATGGGCCGACGGCCGCTCGTTCCGCTTCCGTCGCTCTCTGACAGGACGCCCCGAGCGGATCTGGCACTATCTGACCGACGCATCGCCGCTCGCCCGCTGGTGGGCGCCCGACGGACTGCGCGTCTCGGAGTTCGTGTTCGAGGCGCGACCGGGCGGGCGGATCGTCCTGGAATACCGCGATGCCGAGGACCTCGACGACTCCGACCTGGTCGTCGGGCGCGCACAGGGTGTCGTCGACGACCTACGCCCCGGCGAGCACCTGGCCTACCGGCTCTCCCCCCTGCTGCCCGACGGCGGCCTCGCCTTCACCGGCCACCTCGACTTCGACCTCCGGCACACCGAAACCGGCGCCGACCTGGAGGTCCATTACCGGATCACCGACAGCACCACCGACTCGGCGGACTTCATCGCCGGCATCGAGATCGGCTTCGGCCAGAGCCTCGACCGACTCGCGGCGGCCCTCGCCGCAGATCGTCGCAACACCGACGGCACCGAACACGACACCGACACGAGGAGCACGACATGACCGAGCAGACCGCCGGCCGCAAAGTCACCGCCAACCTGGTCATCAGCCTCGACGGACGCTACCACGGCGCCGGTGGGCCCACCGATTTCGCCGCGTTCGCCTCGTACGCAACCACCGACGTGGCGCGCGACCAGATGACCCGTATGCGGGAGAACGCGACCACCGCCGTGCTCGGCCGGGTCCTCGCCGAAGGGTTCATGGGGTACTGGCCGCCGGTCGCGGCCGACGACAACGCCGATCCGCGCGACCGCGGCTATGCCAAGTGGCTGGTCGACACTGAGAAGGTGGTCTTGTCGACCACCCTGGCCGAGGCGCCGTGGGAACGGACCCGCGTGGTGAACGCCTCCGCCGCTGATCTCGTCTCCGAGCTCAAGGCCGACGGCGAGGGCGACATCCTCGTCAACACCAGCCCCAGCGTCACCAAGGCGCTGCTGTCGGCCGACCTGCTCGACCGGATGTACCTCGTCCTCATCCCGGAGATCGCCGGAGGCGGGCTGCGACTGTTCGACGACGGCCTTCCGCCGTCGAAGTGGAAGCTCACCCACCAGGAAGCCGGCGAGCGCGGCGTGATGGCCTTGGTCTACGACCGGGTCCGCTGAACCGGCTCCGCAACGTTCCTGAGCTTGCCGGATCGAGGGTGGTTGTGGCCGGCCCGGGTTTCCGGCGGAACCCGCCGGAGGAAGATCTGGGGTCAGGCTCGGGGCACGCCGGTGAGGCGGGCGTTGACGAGATGCCGGCGTTCCGGCGGGAGATCGTGAGCGTCCATGGCCCTTCGCAGCAGTTCGGCGTCGAACGAGTGCGCCGCCAGGTGGTCGAGGAGGGGTTCGTACCGATCGGGGCGGTCGCGCAGGAGTTCCGTCGCCAACCGCAGCTCCAGCCGCACCACGGGCACTCGGTACGCGCCACAAGCGATCATGACGTAGTGCTGCCACGGGCCGCGGCCGACGCACTCCATCCCGTCGGAGTCGGTCTCCCGCTCGACCGTGCTGATTTCCACGTGGACCCCGTTCACCTCGTACCTGGTGAAATACTGCAAGCTCTCGGGCAGCCACGATGGGGCGTACAGGCAGGGAAAGGGCGAGAGGGCGGCGGCGAACGTGTCCACGTCCTCGCGCCGGGCCGCCAACAGGTCGACGTCTCCGACGGGGAGCCGGACTCCTTGCAGCAGGGCGGCGCTCGTGCCGCCCACGCGGTACGTCGGGTCGGCCCCCGCCGCGCTCAGGGCGGTGAGAGCCGCCTCCAGCGCCGACGTCACATTTGCTCTTCGCAGTGATGCCATGCGGGTCAGCGTACGGAGCGCGGGCTCGTCCCCGTCAGGGGTGCGGCGTCGCCGAGCGCTCCCGAGCGAAGCCCGGCTGCTCGGGCAGGCGCCACTGCCCGGAGCGGAGCGGCGGAGCGGGTGCCCGGGAAGGCCCGGGCGGTGGACTGCTCCTGACCGCGGGGCCTGGCATCAGCGGAAGGCCGCGGCGTTGCGCTTGGCCCAGTCGGCGAAGGTGGCGGGAGTACGGCCGAGGATCTTCTGGACATCGGGGCTGACGGTGCGTTCGCGGACGGTAGGGGTGCCGAGAATGTCGAGGGTGGTGTCGGCCACCGGGGCGGGCATGAACGTGAGCATCCGGGCGTGGGCCTCTTCCCTGGTCTGGTCGATGAAGGTGACGGGCTCGCCGATGGCGTCCCCGATCGCGGCCGCGCGCTGGCGCGGGGTGGTCGGCATCGGGCCGGTCAGTTCGTGGATCGCCTTCGTGTGGCCCGGTTGGGTCAGGGCGGCGGCGGCCACGGCGGCGATGTCGCCGGGGTCGATGACCGGGAGGCCGACCTCGCCGAAGGGCGCGGCGATCGTGCGGGTCGCCTTGACGGACGGGGCCCAGGCGTAGGCGTTGGAGGCGAAGCCGCCAGGCCGCAGGATGGTCCAGCCGGTGCCGGAATCCATGACGACCTGTTCGAAGGCGGCGAAGGCCTTTCCGTGGGACAGGGAGTCCGGGCGGGTGGCCACTCCCTGGGAGGAGAGCAGGACGATCTTTCCGTAACCCGCGAACGGAGCGACGACCCGAGCGGGGTCGCCGCCCATCATCAGGTCCCCGCCGACGAGCAGGAAGACCGCGTCCGCTGTGGAGGGCATGCCGGCGGACGGCTGGGAGAGGTCGGCGGAGACCGCGCGGACGCCGGGCGGCACGTCGCCATCGGTGATGCGGCGGGAGGCGGCGGTCACCTCATGGCCCTGCTCGGCGAGGATCCGGACCAGTGTACGGCCGACATTTCCGGTGGCTCCCGTGACAACGATCACGATGGACTCCCCAGTTCTGAGTTAGTTGGCTGACTAAAGAGAACCTAGCACAGCGCCGCATCGTCCGACCACGCCCGGCAGCTGGACCAGCTCTCCGACCCCGCGCCCGCCACTCCCGCTGTCCGCCTTGTCGTCGTGTGTAGTACGGTGACCTGCGTGACTGCCGGGTCGGCCTTGGGCCACGCACCAGAGAGCAGCCCGGCTGACGCTTGATCGCCGGGCGGGCCCGCGGCCCGCCATCTTCTTCTCCCTTCAGTACGTACGGCAGAACGCACCCATGGAGAAGAATGGATTTCAACCAGCAGGTCATCGGCGAGTTCCGCGCCAACAACGGTCAGGTCGGCGGCTATTTCGATGGAGCGAGACTGCTCCTGCTCACCACCACGGGCGCCCGCTCGGGCAAGCCGCACACGACTCCGCTCGGCTACCTGCCCAACGGCGGTGAGCGCACGCTGGTCATCGCCTCAGCCGGGGGAGCGCCGAACAACCCGGCCTGGTATCACAACCTGAAGGCCAACCCGCGCGCCACCGTGGAGACCGGCGTTCTCATCTTCGACGTCGAGGCGGAGATCCTGGAGGGCGCCGAGCGTGACGTGGCGTTCGCCCGCGCGGTGGAAAGCGACCCCGGATGGGCCGGCTACCAGGCCAAGACGACGCGTACCATCCCGGTCGTCGCGCTTCGCGTGGTCGGCCGGCCCCGGGCCGGCGCACCGCCGGGCGGTGCGTACCTCAAGCTCGTGCACGACGGCTTCCGCCGCGAACTCGCGCTGATCCGCAAGGAACTGTCCGATTCAGGACGGCCAGGGCTGGGCGTGCAACTGCGCATCAACTGCCTGACCCTCTGCCAGGGGCTGCACCACCACCACACGGGCGAGGACACCATGATGTTCCCCGGCCTGGCCGAGGGGCATCCCTCGCTCGCTCCGACCTTGGAGCGGCTGGCCAAGGAGCACGAGCGCATCGCCGCGCTCCTGGAGGAGCTGAAGCAGACCCTTTCCGGTGATGATCCGCTGAAGGTGCGGGCCGAGATCGAGCGGCTCGCCGACGAGCTCGAAGCGCACCTGAGGTATGAGGAGGAGCAACTGATCCCGATTCTCGACCTCGCCTGAAGCCCGCCGGCCGCGGGTCTCGTACCTGCCGGGAAACGATGACACTCGTGGGCGCCCTCCCCGGCTGTGGCCGGGGAGGGCGCCCATCGTTCGGACGCCCCGGGCTCCCGCCCGAGTCCGGCTCCACGTCCCACATCACCGTGCGCCTCCGGTGTTCGGCCAGATACAGCGGTAGCGCCAGCAACTTCTTGCCCGTCGGCGGACGGAACAGGATCTCGCCGCGCTGCCCCGCCGTCCGGATGGCCGCATCGGTGCGTTCGATCTCGCCCGCCATGGTGGAGGGGGAGACGAAGACCATGCGCCGATGGGTGTAGGTGTGGTTGGCGAGCTGATGGCCTGCGGCGACCAGCGCCTGCGCGTCCTGTGGCCGGGCCTTGACCTGGGTGCCGACGACGAAGAACGTCGCGCGAACGCGCTGCTCGGCGAGGACGCCGATGATCTCGCGGGTGTGCTCGTCGGGGCCGTCGTCGAAGGTCAGGGCGACGACCTTCTCGTCGGTCGTCACGCGGTCGGTCAGCTCTCCCGCCAGCTGGAAGGTCCGGGCGTTCATCAGCTGGTACAGACCCATCGCCCCGAGGAGGAGGAAGATGGCGAGAAGGGGCACGAGGAGCTTGAGCCATCTTCTTCGTACGGTCGTTTCGGCTGCGTCCATAGGCGATCATGGAATCATGAGCCGGAGAACCCGGAGGCCCTTCCCTCCGGAGTCGGCGGGAGCCGATCGGGAAGCCATGTCACTCGGATGGCTCCGGCGCCGGCGACCTCGACGTCCCGCACGCGCCGGCCGCCGAGGCAGCATGCGCTGGGACGGGCGGTCCGGGCCGGCCACGGCGCGATCTCCTGTTCGGTTTTGCGTTCGAGCGCGCTCGAAGGCATAACGTCCCCGCCATGACGACACAGACCTGGATCATCACTGGCGCGTCCCGCGGTTTCGGTCGGGCACTGGCGGAGTCGGCGCTCGGGGCGGGCGACCACGTGGTCGCGGCGGTGCGCCGGCCCGAGAGCGTGGCCGATCTGGCGGCCGAATACCCGGACAGCTGCCTGATCGCGAAGTTCGACGCCCGGGACGTCGCCGCGGCCGCGGACCTCGTACGCGACACCCTCGACCGCTTCGGTCAGCTCGATGTGCTGGTCAACAACGCCGGCCGGGCCGTGGTCGGAGCGGTTGAGGAGGTCAGCGACGCGCGGTTGCGTGAGCTGATGGGTCTGCACCTGTTCGGCCCTGCCGCGCTCGTACGGGCTGCGCTGCCCGCGATGCGTGCGCGGGGCACCGGGACGATCGTGCAGATGAGCAGCCAGGGCGGGCGGACGTCGTTCCCCGGGGTGTCGGCGTACTCCGCGTCGAAGTTCGCCCTGGAAGGCTGGTCCGAGGCCCTGGCCGGTGAGGTGGCACCGTTCGGGATCCGCGTGATGCTCGTCGAGCCCAGCCGGTTCAGGACCGGCTTCAACGGGGGCGACGTGCTCGAGTTCGTCGAGCCGTCCGCGACCTACCGTGACGTGCTCGCCGACATCCGCGCGGACATGGCAGGGACCGACGGCCGCCAGGAAGGCGACCCGGCGCGGGCGGCCGAGATCATCGTGTCCCTCGTGCACGGTGACGAGGTGCCGCTGCGGCTGCCGCTCGGGCGCGAGGCGGTCGAGCGTCTCTCGCGTGCGTACCGGCGCGGCCTGGACGAGGTCGAGCGGTGGGCCGAGACCGCCCGCAGCGCCGACTTCGAGGGCGTCTCCGCATCGGTACGGCCCGTCTAGGCTCGGGGTCATGGCCACCGACGATCTGATG
Organism: Nonomuraea sp. KM88; assembly: GCF_052245635.1. Taxonomy (NCBI): domain Bacteria; kingdom Bacillati; phylum Actinomycetota; class Actinomycetes; order Streptosporangiales; family Streptosporangiaceae; genus Nonomuraea; species Nonomuraea sp. KM88. Next base: position 363,354 of record NZ_JBQQCC010000004.1, read on the forward strand.
ACCAGGGCGCTCGAAGCGCTTGGGGATGACGGTCCGCTGTCGGTCGAGGCGATCCACCGCCTCGCCGACCTGGCCGACCTGGCCGACCTGCCCGAGACGATGACGATCGCCGAGGTTGCCGGCCTTCTCGACATCTCGCCTCACACGCTGCGCTACTACGAGCGAACCGGGCTGGTCGAGGTGGCCCGCGACGGTAGCGGTCATCGCGTCTACGACGCCGGAGCGGTTCGGCGGCTGGTGTTCCTCACCCGGATGCGGTTGTCCGGCATGCCGATGCGTGACCTGCGGCACTACATCTCGCTCGTCGACGCAGGCGAGCACACGGTGCCCGAGCGGCTTGACGTCCTGGTCGAACATCGCGACATCCTCCGGCGCCGGATCCGTGAGCTGACCCTTTCCCTCACGGCGGTCGAATACAAGATCGCCACGTACGGTGGGTCGACCGGGCCGGACGTCCAGGACCGCTAGTTCCAGGCGCCAGGCACCTGGTAGGGCACCTTGCCCTCGAGCTGCTTCTGGTCGAGCACCTCGCCCTTGAGCGGCGGCGCAACCGTGACCCGCCGTCCCCAGGCTGAGTAGCGGGTGTCCGACTCGACGCGGAGCACCGAGCCCTTCCAGTGGCGCAGGGCTCCCTTGGTGGTAAGCCGTTCGACGAGTCCCGCCCCGCTCAGGCGGAGGGTGTACGAGATGGTGCTGACGGGCTTGCTGATGGAGTAGCCGTGGAAGTTCGAGGCGAAGGAACGGGACACCTTGACCAGCTTGTCGGCCTTGATCGTGCCCTTCACCACCCCGCCCCGCCACGACGTGCGGTGAGCCAGCAGCGCCTTGAGCGTGGCGGGCTCGAGAACGTCCAGCAGCGGGTTGCTGGCAGGCAGATCGGTATGCGGGTAGCGCACCCAGTTCGTGCCCTGCGGCAGCACGTCGGCGAATCGAGGGCCTGAGACGTAGTCGTCGTGGCCTGACGAGATCACTCTCAGCGGCGTCTCTTCCAGGGCGGCGTCCTCCGCCATGCCGAGCTTTTTCGCGGCGCTCATCGCCGTCCTGCTGTATTTCAGGCGCTGGGACGTATCGGAGGCTGTTACACCGCGCGGCCCGAACGCGACCAGGCCGTCCAGTTCCAGGGTGTAGTACACGCCGCGACCGTGATCCATCTTCGCGGTGGAGACGACGTTCGCGCCTTTGCCCGGGCTAAGGCGGATCGGAGCGCTTTCACGGGGTCGGGCGCTGCCTGCACGGGGGCGGCGACGAGTTGTGCCAGGCCCGCGACCAGCATTACCCCCACGGCGGTCCGCATCATCACGATCCCTAAGAAAATGGACGGAGGGACGCAATAATCTTGTGGATACGAGATCAACTGTCAAGCCGATTCGGCTGAGTGACCGAGCGGACAGGAGCCAGCGGTGCGGACGCGACGAGGTGCCCGGGTTGTGCTGCTGGACCAGGACGATCGGATTCTGATGATCCGGCACAGGGACGACGGCGCCATCGTCGTTCCCGGGTCTCCGGTCCGGGAGCTGTTCTGGGTGCCCCCGGGTGGAGGCTTGAAGGAGGACGAGGACTTCGTTCAGGCCGCTCGCCGGGAACTGCTGGAGGAGACCGGGCTGGCGGAGGTCGAGTGGGGGCCGTGCCTGTGGACCCTCGATGCGGACGTGCGGTGGCGCGGCGAACCCGTGCACATGCACGAGCGGTACTTCCTCGCGCGGGCACGCGGCGCGCAGACCATCACCCGCGCCTATCTGGAACCGGGCGAACAGCAGGCGATCATCGACCACCGATGGTGGTCCGTGGCTGAGCTTGTCGCGGCCCGGACCACGGAGACCCTGCGGCCTGTGGGACTTCCGGAGTTGCTGGCCGAGTTGCTGGCCGCAGGGGGACGTCCGTCAGGCGGGCCGCGTGCCCTGTCCGTCCAGCACGGCGCCACGGAGTGAGACGGGGTCAGGAGGCGGGCGTGGCGTTGTGGCGCTGATAGTGGCGTGCCGCCCGCGCCCGGTTGCCGCATGACGGCTTGCACCATTCCTGCCGCCCGTGGCTCTTGACGAAATAGCGCACGCAGCGCGGCGCGTTGCAGGCCCGCAACTGTTCGCGTTGCGGGCCGCTCAGGAAGTCGATGGCAGCCCGGGCCAGGGCGGCGATCAGCCGGACGTTCGCGTCGGATTCATCCGACAGCACGCCCGCCCGAGGTGGTGAGTCCGCGGGCCAGTCGAGTTGCGGGGCGATGGCTTCGCGGGCGGCCGCCGCGTTGAGGTGAGCCAGCGCCTGCTCGACCGGCATCAGCCGGTGGGCGTCGGCCCGGCTCGGCGGCGCGGGGCTGACCGCCTGCGCGAAGAGGGCCCGCACGGCCCGGCGCAGCTCGACGATCTCGCTGCCGAGTTTCTCGTCCACCGTGAGCGCCGCGACGTCGACGTGGTCGGCCAGCAGTTCGGCCTGCTGGTGGATCCAGCGGGCGGTGCTCTGCGGCGTGGCCAGGTCGTCGGCGACCCCGCCGCTGCCGTCATGGCGGATCGTGCTCGCCAGTTCAAGGGCAGGCCAGCGCTCCACGCTCACCCCTCCGGGTTGTCCATCTCCTCTTCGTACCTTACCGTTCTAACGGTAAATCTTATTAAACCATTAGAAGGACGCCACGATGACGTTGTTGCTGGCCCAGATCAGCGACCTGCACCTCGACGGCACCGACAGAGCGCTCCGCCGCGCCACCCGGGTCATGAACTACCTGCGGGCACTTCCCCGACCGGTCGACGCCGTGCTGGTCACCGGCGACATCGCCGATCACGGGGAGGAGGCCGAGTACGAGCAGGCCGCCCAGGTCCTGCCCGCCCCCTTCCCCGTGCTCACCTGCCCCGGCAACCACGACGCCCGCCCGGCCTACCGCAAGGCACTGTTGCGGCAGCCGCCCGACCCCGGCCCCGTCAACGAGGTGCACCACATCGGTGGCACCGCCATCCTGATGTGCGACTCCACCATCCCCGGCCGCAACGAGGGCCGCCTCGACCCGGAAACCCTCGCCTGGATGCACGCCACCCTCGACGGCCTCACCCCTGACACGCCCGCGCTGATCGCGTTCCACCAGCCGCCCGTCGCCCTCCATCACCCGTTGCCCGACTCCCAGCGGCTGGAGGAGACCGGCGACCTGGCCGCTCTGCTCGACGCCCACCGACAGGTCGTGGCCGTGCTCACCGGCCACGCTCACACGCCGGTCGCGTCCACCTTCGCGGGCCGCCCTCTGATCGTCGCGCCGGCCATCACCTGGACCCTGCGCCTGCCGTGGGAGGGCGACCAGCCCGCCGACCGCGAACAACCGCCCGGCCTGGCCTTTCACATCCTGGACGACGACCGCCGCCTGACCACCCATTACCGCGTGGTGCTGAAGGGGTGATCCACCCGTACGCGGTCGCCGCGTTCGTCCTGGCGATCCTGCCCGTCATCGCCACCCCGGGCGCCAGCCTGACCCTGCTGATCCACCACGTCGCAGCCGGCGGCCGCCGCCGGGCTCTGCCCGTCATCCTCGGTACGGTCAGCGGCCTGTACGCCCACGCGACCCTGGCCGTCGCCGGCCTGTCGGCGCTGGTCATGCACTCCAGCCAGGCCTTCACCGCCGTCAAACTCCTCGGCGCGGCCTACCTCGTCTGCCTGGGCCTGTGGACCTGGCGCTCCACGACCAGGCCTCCCCCTCCCGCGCTGACGGACCAGCCGGAAAGGCGGACCGGCTCCGTCTACACCCAGGCCCTGCTCGCGAACGTGCTCAACCCCAAGGCCGCCTCGATCTACCTGACCCTGGTCCCGCAGTTCATCCAGCCCGGGCGCGATCTCGGCGGGCAGATCATCGCCCTGGCCACCGCCCACGCCCTGCTGATCTCGGTGTGGTTGCTGGCCTGGACGGCGCTCCTCCATCGGGGGGCGCAGCTCCTGCACAGGGCCCGCTTCAAGCGTGCGGCCGGCAAGGTGGCGGCGGTGGTGCTCGTCGTCCTCGGCCTCCGGGCCGCCACGACGTAGGCGGTGTACACCGGCCACGGGTGAGACGCGCCGTGCGCGGCAGCCAGACGGACAAGGGCTCCTACACGACGTACGCCGGTCCGGTGAGCGTGTACGCCAAGGGCAAGTGCATCAGCTTCGCGGGGCAGGTCGGCAGCAGCAGGCCGCTCGAAGGCGTGACCAACGCCTATTGCGACTGACCGCGGACGACCCTGAACAGCCGGTACGTGGCCCCTGGGTGGCCGGGGCCGCACCGGTCACCCGCTGCGCCGGCGAGGCGTGTCCCCTTCGGGGCCGGGGCGCGTACGGCCTGCGGCGAGGGCGATCGCGGAGGCGGCGGCGCACAGGATCGCGGTCCACGCCAGGGTCGCCTCGGTGGAGGTGTGGTCGGCGACCACGCCGGCGATCCACGGCCCGGCGGTCTGGCCTGCCGCGAACACCGTGGTGAAGGCCGCCAGCGTGGCGGTCCAGTCGGCGGACGGGACGTTGCCCTTGATGAGGGCGGTGATCGCGGCGGGGACGCCCATGAAGGTGGCCCCGTAGACGATCGCGGAGGCGAGGATGACCGGCGGCGCGGGTGCCGCCAGCGCCAGCGCGGCGCCGCCACCCAGGAGCGCGAGCAGGGTGGCCAGGGCCCGGGTGCCGGGCCATCGGGTGGTGGGACGGTTCCACAGCGCGGGTGCGGCGATGACGGCCAGGCCGAGCGCCGTCCAGGTGAGCACCACCTGCCCGAGCGGGGCGCGCTGGTCGGCGAGGTAGGCGGACAGGAACGTGATGTAGGTGATGTATCCGGCGGCGAACAGCAGGTAGGCCAGGGCGGGTCCCCACAGCGGGCGTACGCGGGCCTGGCCGGCCGTGGCGGGTCGCGCGTCCCCGTCCGTACGCGCCGCGCCCCAGCTCGCCACGGTGGCCAGCGCGGCGGCGGCGGCCAGGCCGGCCCAGCCCAGGCGCCAGTGCTCGCCCAGCACGGGGACGCCCACGCCGCTGACGACGATGCCCAGGCCGGTGCCGGCGAAGTACACGGTGATGGGCGTCCCGGAGGCCGCGCGGGCGGCGACGTGTGAGGCGATCACGCCGCCGGTGACGAACACCACCGCCCCCGCCACTCCGGCCGCGGCCCGCGCGGCGAGCAACGGCAGGTAGGCGTCGCTCGCCGCGGTGGCGGCCAGCGACACGGCCGTGAGCGCCATGCCGATGCGGAAGGCGGCGGTGGCGCCCCAGCGGCGCACGACCGCGGCGGTCACCAGCGCGCCGAGGAGGTAGCCGAGCCCGTTGGCGGTGCTCATCGCCCCGGCTTCGGACAACGTCCAGCGCAGGTCCTCGCGCATGGCGGGGAGGAGCAGGCCGTAGGCGAAGCGCGCGAGGCCGAGGGCCGAGGCGGTGCCGAGCGCCAGCAGGCCCGCCTGCCATGCCGCACCGGACCCCGCCTTCGGCGCCGTCCGCGTCATCGGCCGCACCTTCTGGTGGCGGCGTCGCGGCGGCGGGTCGCGGCGTTGCGGGCTTGCGGGGAGGAGAACTGGACGGGCATGGCACCCCATAGATCGAACCGATCGGTACGAACTCGATGCTAGCAGCGGAAGCACGACGTTCCGCCAGGCGGCAGCGCCGGTCCTCCCAGGTCGCGCGGGCCCGCAACGTCGACGTACCGAGGCCCGGCGACCCGCCGGCTCGGGCGCGGCCGTGCGGGATGTCCGGCTGGAGATGTCCGCCGACGACGGCAGGACCTGGCAGCCCGTCAAGGCGCGACGTGGGGGGACGGGCTGGCGCGCAACGATAACGAATCCCGATACTTCAGGATTCGTTTCTCTTCGGGCTGAAGTCACGGATAAGTCCGGCGCCACGCTCACCCAGACGATTGCCCGTGCATACGCGGTCGGATAACAAGGAAACGGGCTGCTCCCGCATGGGCGGCGGCGCCCATTTCTGCCCTGTGGCCCGCATGCGGCGCAGTCCACAGGGCTTTCCGTCGCCCTCCGGTGGGGGCCCAAATGTTTGAGAATTAATTCTCCCGCCCACGCCAGGTCGTGCCGTCGAATCCATGAGGCGTTTGTTAATCTCCACACGCAAACGGTCCGTTCGCAGCTGGAGGGGAAATCTCATGGCTCGACCGCACGTCCGAACACTGGCATTTCTGGCGGCAATGGGCGCCGCGCTGCCGGTGGTGGCCCAGGTGCCGGCGCACGCCTCCGCCCTGCCGGTCTTCAGCAGTTGCCAGGACGTCCGCCGGACGAATCCGATCGCCAGGGACGGCACGTACCTGCTCATCAACAACGGAAACGTGTTCACGGTGTACTGCCACAACATGGCCACCAGGCCCAGCGAATACATCACTCTCGTGAGGAGGGGCCGGGACGCCAATTTCTCGCAGTACACCGCCGGCGGCGCCTCGCCCGGCACGGACGTCAGGACGACCTTCACCAGGCTGCGCGTCGACCCCCGCACCCTGACCGTGGACATCGGCGACCTGACCTTCGCGTCGTCCACCGGTTCGCTGCGGCACAGCTCGACGACCGTGACGAGCATGCCCTACGGCGCCGCCATGGCGTGCACCGGCCGGGCCGACGGCCGGGGCAACATCGACCTGCGTGACACGCCGTTCCAGGTGGACGACACGTTCGTCACGGCCGGCAACGGCGCCCACGGGTCGGCGAGCGTGAGCGCGCGCAACCAGGTGGTCGGCCTGCGGGGCGGCGGCTACTGCGGCTGGATCACGCCGGCTCCGGCGATGTACAACCCCTTCAACCCGAGGCCGGGCACGCCCCACCTCGAGCTGAGGTGCGCGGGCGACGGCATGGTCTTCTCGCGGGGCCAGTTCTGCCTCCGCCTCGACGACGGCGCCCCGGTGACCACGCAGGTGCGGCGGCAGGGCGGCCAGGGCCGGGTCATCGTGCAGCACGGCGGCAAGGCGGTGGCGGTGCTGGCCCCCGACGGTCAGGTGCGCTCCCTGCGCTGAGACGTTCCGCTCGGCAGGCCCGGTTCCCCGACGGGGAGCCGGGCCTGCCGCCCAGCGACTTCGCGGCGACCGCCGATCCCGTCACCCTGGTGATCACCGTGGTCGTGGTGTTCGCCGTCAACAGCCTGCTCGAAGAGGTCTTCTACCGGCGCTGGCTGCAGACCCGATGGGAGCACCTGCTGGGTCCCTGGCCCGCGATCGTCCTTTCCTCGCTGCTCTGGGCGGCCTGGCACGTCGGTATTCAGGGCACTGGGGACCTGCCGGGAGACCTGGCCGCCACGTTCGTCAACCAGGGGGTCCAGGGGTTGTTCCTCGGCTACCTGTGGAGCCGCTACCGGCTGATGTGGCCCCTCCTGACCGTGCACGGCGCGGTGAACGCCGCCCCCGTCCTGCTGGGACTGTGGTGACCCGCGCCTCGTGAGATAATGACGGGGTACGGAGCCCTCTCCGCCTCGGACCGCGTCCAGGCGAGAGGGTTTTTTCATGCCCGCGGTGACGCCTTCCCGCGGACGCCTTCTCCCCGATCAAGGAGTGATCCCCGTGGACCTGGGTCTGACCTGCCCGCGTTTCACCTGGCCCGGTGGCGACGCCGCCATCTCCGACAGGTTCGCCGCCGCGGCCCGCGGCGCCGACCAGGCGGGGTTGCGCAGCTTCTGGGTTATGGACCATCTCTTCCAGATCCCCAACTTCGGGACCGTGGAGGATCCGATGCTGGAGGCGTACGGCGCGCTGTCCTACGCCGCCGCCCTCACCGGCCGGGTGAGCCTGGGCGCGCTCGTGACCGGCGCCGTCCACCGCGAGCCTGGCCTGCTGGTGAAGCAGGTCAGCACCCTCGACGCGCTCTCCGGCGGGCGGGCGGTGCTCGGTATCGGCGCCGGCTGGTACGAGCCCGAGGCCCGCGGGCTCGGCCTGCGTTTCCCGCCCTTGGCGGAGCGGTTCGAGCGGCTGGAGGAGACGCTCCAGATCGCCCGGCAGATGTGGAGCGACACGGACGAACCGTACGAGGGCCGCCACTACCGGCTGGAACGCACGCTCAACGCCCCCCAGGCGAACCCGCCCGTCCTCATCGGCGGCAGCGGGGAGAAGAAAACCCTCCGGCTCGTCGCCGAATACGCCGACATGTGCAACTTCCTGTACGGCGCGGACGTCACGCACAAGCTCGGCGTGTTGCGCGCCCACTGCGAGCGGCTGGGACGGCCCTACGAGGAGATCGAGAAGACCCTCCACATGCGCGTCCCCGACGGCCAGAGCGTCGAGGAGAGCGTCCAGCGCTGCGGCGAGCTCGCCGGGCTGGGCATCGACCACGTCATCGTGGCCGTGCCGGACGCGGCCGACGACCGGTGGCTGGCGCACCTGGCCGAACTGGCCGTACGGATCGCCGGCATCACCCCGTCCGGCCGCTAGGCGCTGGGGCGGCCGAGACGTCCCCGGCCGCCGCTCCGCTGTCGTCCACGTCCCGCCGGAGAGGTCACGGGCGAGCGCGGAGGTCGTGCGTCCGGGTCAGCAGCGGGGCGCCACCGCGTCGATGCGGCCGCCGAAGTCGTTGTCGTAGACCCTGCGGTAGTCGCCGTTCCTGACGATGCGGGTCTCCTTCCTGGTGGGCACGTGGATCCAGTTGATGAAGCAGCCGGCGGCGTGGGCCCGGAACGACCCGACGTTGTCGTGCAGCGCGGGCGGCACGTCGACGTAGCCGTTGCCCGGGTTCCAGCACCAGGACGCGCCCGTGTAGTTTCTGCCGCTCCACAGGCAGATGTCGCCCGCCCTGGACGATCCAGGAGCCGCCGCGGCCGGGACGGCGCCCGCCACCAGGACGAGGCCGATGGCGGTGGTGACAGCGGCGGTGAGGGTGGCGATCCGCGCGCGAGTGGTCTTCATGCAGTTCTCCTCGTGTCGGTGCTGCCGCGGGCTGCTGCCCTGGCGGCTCCGTCACATTGTGTAGCAGCGCGGATACGTATCGCGTTCGCCCGGTGGATACAAGATCCGGGACCTGGGGCGGGGGAGAACTGACGTACTCGTGACAGCGGTCGCTCAGGGGGGCGTGAGGTCGCCGGTGAGGTGGTGCTGCACGACCGGGGCCACGTACGCGACCGCGGCAGGCCGGTCCAGGGCGGCCAGCGGCTCGACGCGCAGGACGTAGCGCGCGGTCGCGACGCCGAACAGGTAGGCGCCGGTGAGGGTGGCGCGGAGCTCGGCCTGGTCGGCCCCGATGGCGCGGGCCAGAGGCAACATCACCGCGTCCGTCATGAACGCCGTCACCATCGCCGAGGCGCTGGGAGCCGCGGCGGCGGCCCTGATCACGGCGAGCATCCGGGGGCCGGTGTGCGGGTCCTCCCACAGTTCCAGGTAGCGGTCGGCGAGCCGGGCGCCGAGGTCGGACGGGTCGCCCTCGCCGGCGAGCGAGACCAGCGAGGCGACGGGCGGGTCGTCGCGGAGGGCGGCGTCGAAGAGGCCGTCCTTGCTGCCGAAGAACTGCAGGACCAGCGCCGGATCGACGCCCGCGGCGCGGGCGACGCCCCTGATCGTGGTGAGGACGTAGCCGTGTTCGGCGAAGCTCCGCTGCGCGGCGGCCAGGATGTCGACCCGTGTCCGTGTCGTGCCTGGCCGGCGGCCTCCTGGCCTTGTGGTCACTCGTTCAAGCATAGCCATCGATGTTGAACTTCTCGGTCACTCCAACTAACTTGGTCTCAACACTGTTGATATATGGAGGCGTGACCATGGAGTACCTGCTTGTCCGCCAGCGGTTCACCGACTACGACCAGTGGCGCGCGGCGTTCGACAGCCTGGCGGAGGTCCGGGCGGCGGCCGGCATGCGTACGGCGCTCGTCAGCGTCAACGCCGACCAGCCCGATGAGGCCGTCGTGCTGTTCGAGTGCGAGGACGCGCAGGCCATGCAGCAGCACTACGCGTCGGAGGCGCTCCAGGACGCGCACCGGCGCGCCGGCGTGGTGCCCGGAAGCAACCAGGCCACGGTGCTGCTCACCCGCTGACCCGACCCTCGGCCCGTGCGCCGGCTCCCGTACGGTTCCGTCCATGACAGAGCGACGCGCGATTCTCAGCGGCTCCACCTTCGAGGAGCAGATCGGGTACGCCCGCGCCGTGGTGGACGCGCGGCGGGGCGGCGCCGCATGAGCGTCTCGCCGCGCTGGAGAGAGCTGCACCGCGACCGCGTGGACGAGGCGGTGCGCAGGTTGTCCGCGATCCCCGGCGTGCACGGCCTGATCGTCGGCGGCAGCGTCGGACGCGGCGAACCCTGGCCGATGTCCGACATCGACGTGCTCCCCCTCTACGACGGCGACCCCGAGCGGACCGCGGCGCACGTCGAACGCGAGCAGGCCGAGCTCGTGGACTGGTGGGCCGCCAGCGGCCGGGCTCAGACGCTCGACCTCGGCTGGCTGGCGTTCACCGTCGCGGAGGCGCGGGAGGCGGTGTCGGCGGACGCGGCGTGGGCGGTGGAACGGCTGACGCGTGACCGGCGCTGGTTCCACGGGATGGACAAGGCCTTCCGTGGACGTCCCGCCGACCCCGGCGACCTGCTCACGGGCCGCTTCGTGGCCTGGCTGACGGAGATGCGCTTCCATCCCGCCGTGGTCGAGGCCAGGATCGGCTGGTGGTCGCGGAGCGCGGCCGAGGCCCGCGATCGGGCCCATCGGGAACGCGCGGCGCAGCGCCTGGACGCGGCCACGTACGAGCTGCGGGAGGCGGCGCGGGCCCTTCGCCTGGCCGTGCTGGAGCGGTGGGGCGAGCGGCTGGGCTCCATGGGCAGGGAATGGACCAGGTTCGAGCGGATGGCGGCCGCCCGTGGGGAGGAGGCCCTGGCCGAGCGCATCGCCCTCCTGGCCGGCGCGCGTGCCGGCGACGCGGCCGAGCGTGAACGGCTGGCGCCGCCGTGGTTGCGTGAGCGGATCGACCTGTGCTGGGAGGCCCGCCAGGCCGTGGGGGAGCAGGTCACGTACCAGCAGAACGCCCGCGACCAGTTGGCCGCTTTCGACGTGCACGTCGCCCGCCACCGCCCGGATCTGGCGGGCCCCTGGACGGGCAGTCCGGACCCCGCCCTCGACGACCGGCTCCGCCGGCTCGACGTCCTGCTCGCCGAGCATTCCTGACGGCCGGTCCTCAGATATCTAAGTGCTGTTACATTTATCCAAGCACTGTTACATCTGAGAGGGACCGCCTTGAATTCCCCCATCGAGCCGTACGAACACGGCATGCTCGACGTCGGTGACGGCAACCTCGTCTACTGGGAGGTCTGCGGCAACCCGGAGGGCAAACCCGCTCTCGTCGTGCACGGCGGGCCGGGCTCGGGCTGCTCGACCAACGTGCGCCGCACCTTCGACCCCGAGCGTTACCGGATCGTCCTGTTCGACCAGCGCAACTGCGGGCGCAGCCGCCCCCATGCCGCCGACCCGGCGACCGACCTGAGCGCCAACACCACCCACCACCTGATCGCCGACATGGAACTGCTGCGCGGGCACCTCGGGATCGACAGGTGGTTGCTGTACGGAGGGTCGTGGGGGTCGACGCTGATCCTCGCCTACGCCGAGACCCACCCCGAGCGGGTGTCGGAGATCGTCATCCCCGCCGTCACGACCACCCGCCGCTACGAGATCGACTGGCTCTACCGGGGCGTCGGGCGGTTCTTCCCCGATGCGCTGGAGCGGTTCAGGGAAGGAGTGCCCGAGGCCGACCGTGGCGGCGACACGTTCGCGCTGCTGGCGGCGTACGCGCGGCTGCTGTCCGACCCCGATCCCAAGGTGCGGGAGAAGGCCGCCACCGACTGGATCACCTGGGAGGACGCGGTGATCTCCATGGAGGTCAACGGCAAGCCGAACGCCTACAGCGACCGGCCCGCCGACGCGGTGATGGCCATGACGCGCATCTGCTCCCACTACTTCTCCAACGGCGCGTGGCTGGAGGAGGGAGCGCTGCTGCGCGACGCCCACAAGCTGGCCGGCATCCCCGGCGTGCTGATCCACGGCCGCCTCGACATGGGCGGACCGCTGGAGACGGCCTACCAGCTCGCCCAGGCCTGGCCCGGCGCCGAACTGGTCGTGGTGGAGGACTCCGGGCACACCGGCAGCACGACGTTCAGAGACGCGATCTTCGCGGCTCTCGACCGTTTCGCCGGCACGTGAGAGCGAACCCGCGGCTCGGGATCATCTGGGGGATCAGGACGGTGCCCCTGGTGACCATCGCCTCGCCGTCGGTCGGGTGAGCCGCGGGTTCGTACGGCCCGCAGGGGAAAGGGCGCGGCCAAGCACCGGCGTCCGCATCGCCGTGCCCCGGCCCCCGTGCTGACCTGCTGTTACGCTAACCGCGGCGGACGTGCGCACACCACCGGTTTTTCGCCTGCGGCCGGTGAGCGCGCTCCGGTCGCGGATCAGGGACGGGCCGCCACGCCGCGCGGAGCCCGCCCGACCGTGCCCGCGGCTCCCGCCACGACCAGCGCGGCGACCACCAGTGCGGCGCTCACCCACAGCGGGGAGCGGAAGCCGAGCCCGGCCCCGATGGCGAGCCCGCCGAGCCAGGGCCCGGCCGTGGCGCCGACGTTGAGCGCCGCCGTCGCGAAGCCGCCGCCCAGGGTGGGCGCCTCCGCCGCCGCGTAGAGCGCCTGGGAGATCAGCGTGGAGCCGACGGCGAACGACAACGTTCCCTGCACGAAGACGAGCACGATCGCCGGCGCCGGCTCCCCGGCCGTCATCGCGAACGCCGCCCATCCGGCGGCCAGCGCCACCCCGCCGCCCACCAGCAGCCCGATCGGACGCACGTCGGCGAGCCGCCCGCTGATCGTCACCCCGGCGAACGACCCCAGCCCGAACAGGGCCAGCATCGCCGGCATCCAGCCCGGCCCGATCCCGGTGGCCTCGGTGAGCAGCGGGGCGAGGTAGGTGAACGTGCAGAAGGTGGCGCCGTTCACCAGCGCGCCCAGGAGCAGCAGCACCAGCAGGCGCGGGCTGCGCAACGCCCGCGACTCGCCCCGAGCAGTGGGCCCGTGGAGGTCCGCGGGGGCGGCGGGGACCGATCGTACGACCGCGACGATGGCCGGGAGCAGGGCGGCGGCCACCGCCCAGAACGCCGAGCGCCACCCCCACACCTCGCCCAGCAGGGCGCCTGCGGGCACGCCCGCGACGCACGCGAGCGTGATGCCGCCGAGCAGGACGGAGGTGGCGCGGCCCTTGGCGTCCGGCGGGGCCAGGCCGATCGCGGTCGCCATGGCCACGGCCAGGAAACCGGCGTTGGCCAGCGCCGCCACGACCCGGCTGACCAGCAGGACCTCGTAGCCGGGAGTGACCGCGCCGGCCACGTGGGCCAGCAGGAACGTGAGCAGGAAGGCCAGCAGCGCGCGCCGCCGGGGCCAGCGCAGGCTCAGCACCGCCATCAGCGGCGCGCCGGCCACCATTCCCACGGCGAAGGCCGACGTCAGCAGCCCCGCGGCGGGGACGGATACGTGCAGGTCTCGCGCGATGCCCGGCACCAGACCGGACAGCATGAACTCGGACGTGCCCTGGGCGAAGACCGCCAGCGCGAGCAGGTAAACGGCGAATGGCATGAGAAGAACTCCGCGACCACGATCGGGCAGGCCGGACGTCGGCCCGCCGATGGAAGAAGAACCTGACGGCGGCACGCGAGAGCGGCGCACGGCTCAGGTGGGAAACAGCCCGCAGCGGTGATCCGAGTGGCGAGCGGTCGCGGGACAGCGAGGATCCCGGCCTCAGCGAGGCCGGGCGAGGCGACAGCGCGAATCAGCCACCGGACGACCGGTGGCTAGCGTCTTGACGCCTCAGGGCTGGACATACGCGGCAACCTAGCAACCCCGCGGGCGGCCCGTCCAACCCTTTCCTCGCCTCATGCCCTTCCCGGTGCCGGCGATCACCGGTCTCTGCCAGGGAAGAAGTCCGCGCTCTGGACGTACTCCATCGCTTTCATGAACTCCGGGTCACCCAGGCGGCGCTCCATCTCCTCCTCCGAGACGTCCTCGATGTGGGTCTGGATCCAGTAGAGGTTGCCGAACGGGTCACGCACACGCCCCACCCGGTCGCCGAAGAACAGATGGGTGACCTCGGTGACCGACGTCCCACCCGCCTCGACGGCCCGGCGGTGGACGGCGTCGGCGTCGGGGACGTACAGGCGCAGGAAGGCGGGGGTGGGCGGCCAGTCGGGCTGGGCGTCGAACATCATCACCACCGCGTCGCCGACGCGGACCTCCGCGTGCCCGATGCGCCCGTCGGCGACGGTCATGCGGCCCAGCTCGACGGCGTCGAAAGCGGCCTTCAGCCAGTCGATCAGGCCGGCCGTGTCGTGGCCGATGATCCACGGCGTGACGCTGGTGTAGCCCTCGGGTATCGCGCTGACGGTCATGATTCCTCCTGGTGCGAGTAGGCGCGGACCACGCTAGACGCCCAGTAGGTCAGGACTTGTCCTACATGTCGGGCATGCTGAGATTTATGAGCGACTCCCGCCTCCTGACCCTGCTGTCCCTGCTCCAGACCCCGCGCGAGTGGCCGGGCGGCGAGCTGGCCGAACGACTCGGGGTCAGCCGCCGCACGGTCCGGCGCGACGTCGAACGCCTGCGCGCCCTCGGCTACCCGGTAGCGGCCAGCATGGGCGCCGACGGCGGATACCGGCTGGTCGCCGGCACCGCGATGCCGCCCCTGCTGCTGGACGACGAGGAGGCGGTGGCCATCACCGTCGGCCTGTCCACCGCCGCCCGGCATCCGGTGCAGGGCATCGAGGAGGCTTCGGTACGCGCCCTGGCCAAGCTCGAACAGGTGCTGCCGGCCCGCCTGCGCCATCGCGTCGGCGCGCTCGGCGCCGCCACCGTGCCGATGCCCGTGCCCGGCGCGCCCGAGGTCGATCCCGAACTGCTCGCCGCCCTGTCGATGGCCGTGACGGGAAAGGAACGCGTGCGCTTCGCGTACCGGACCAACGACGGCAGGACGGGCGGGCGGCTGGTCGACCCGCACCGGCTGGTCGCGGCCGGGCGGCGATGGTACCTGCTCGGGCACGACCGCGACCGCGACGACTGGCGGATCTTCCGCATCGACCGCATCGCCGATCTGCTGCGGACGGGCGCCAGGATCGCACCGCGCGAGCCGCCGGCCGACGCCGCCGCCTACGTCGCGGACCAGCTCTACTCCACCGCCCCCGCGTACGAGGCCGTCGTCACGCTGCACGGCCCCGGCACGGAGGTCGTCAGGGCGCTCGGCGAGGTCGTCGGCGAGGACGAGCGGACCTGCCGGCTGCGCATGCACGCCGACACCCTGGACTGGCTCGCCTTCCGGCTGCTCTCGCTGGGCTGCGAGTTCGAGGTGCACGAACCGGCCGAGCTGGCCGCGCACCTGCGGAAACTGGCCGCCCGCCTCACCCGGGCCGCCGGCTAGACCGCGCGGGCCGATCCGGCCAGGAACTCCAGCACCAGCGGGCTCGCGACCTCGCGGAACTCCTCGAAGTACGCGTGCCGTGCCCCCTTTACCATCCGCAGCCGCGCGTCCGGGATGCGTTCGGCCAGCAGCGGCGCGTTGGCCGCCGGGTTGAACACGTCGTCGGTGCCGTGCACGATCAGCGTGGGGGCGGTGATGGAGGGAAGCGCATCCCAGCTGTCGTGCCCGGCGCTGGCGGCCAGATGGCGGCGCCGCGCGTACGCCGGCATGCTCGGGTCGCCGACGGTGCGATGCGGGCCGGGGTGCGTGGCCAGCCAGGCGGGGGTGTACATGAGCTCCAGCAGCGCCCGCTCGGCCGCGGCCCGGTCCGGCTGGGCCAGCGACCTGCGGACGTCGTTGTCCCGCTCGAACCCGTGGGCGCCGCCCGGCGAGCTGCACCCGAGCACCAGCGCCCCGACCCGATCCGGATGGTCGGCCGCCAGCCACTGGGCCACCCGCCCGCCCATCGACGTGCCGTAGATGTGCGCCCGTTCCACGTCCAGCTCGTCGAGCACTGCCAGCACGTCGGAGGCGAACCCGCGGGTCGTGTACGGCTCGTCGGGCTTGTCGCTGTGGCCGGTGCCGCGGTAGTCGAAGGTGATCGTGGTGTACGACGACCCGAAGTCGGCCCGCACCGGGTCCCACCAGCGGTGGTCGTTGGCCTGGCCCTGCAGCAGCACGAGGGGCGGCCCTGCGCCGCGGACCTGGTAGGACAGCTTGACGCCGGTGGCGTTCGCGTATGGCACGCCTTCGATGGTGCCCTACGCGCGGGCCCGTACGTCATCGGGGCGGTCACGGGCGTGGACGGCGGCGGCGTGCTCGTGTGAATCTTTTCCGGGAACGTGTCCGGCACGCGGCCTCGGCTCCGACGTCCCTGGCGAGAGGCAACGGAGGAAGGAATCACCACGATGAAGTACATGATCCTTTCGTACGGCTCGCAGCGTGACTACGACGTGCTGTCGGGCAAGGACTCCGGCGGCGAGGCCGCGTGGAAGCCGGAGGCCGTGGAGGCGATGGTCGCGTTCATG
This sequence comes from Nonomuraea sp. KM88, assembly GCF_052245635.1. Taxonomy (NCBI): domain Bacteria; kingdom Bacillati; phylum Actinomycetota; class Actinomycetes; order Streptosporangiales; family Streptosporangiaceae; genus Nonomuraea; species Nonomuraea sp. KM88. The sequence continues at coordinate 379,721 of NZ_JBQQCC010000004.1, forward strand.
ACCGAGTTCAACAGGGAGCTGGAGGAGTCGGGGGAGCTCGTCGAGACCCGGGGCCTGGCGGCGCCCGTACACACCAGGAGGCTGGAGTCGAAGGACGGCCGGCCGGTCGTCACCGACGGGCCGTACGCGGAGACCCAGGAGGTTCTCGCCGGCTACTGGATCGTCGACTGCGAGAGCTTCGACCGCGCCACCGAGATCGCCGCCAGACTGGGGCGGTGCCCCTACCCCGGCGGCGCCTACGACGACGCCTACGCCGACGTCAGGCCCATCGTCGACGCCGCGGCCGACATGGGGTTCTGAGTGACGGACGAGCCGGTGACCGAGGACCTGCTGCGCGAGCTGGCGCCGCAGGTCCTCGGCGCGCTCGTCCGGCGGTACGGGCACTTCGCGACCGCCGAGGACGCCGTGCAGGAGGCGCTGCTCGCGGCCGCCCTGCAGTGGCCGGACGAGGGCATGCCGGACGACCCGCGGGCCTGGCTGATCACCGTGGCGTCGCGGCGGCTGACCGACCTGCTCCGCAGCGAGCAGGCGCGCCGGCGCCGCGAGGACACCCTCGCCTCGTGGAGGCTGCCGGAGGAGTGGCTGTCGCCCGCCGCCGACCAGCCCGCCCCGGCGGCGGACGACACGCTGGTCCTGCTGTTCATGTGCTGCCACCCGTCGCTCGCGCCCGCCTCGCAGATCGCCCTCACGCTCCGCGCGGTGGGCGGCCTCACCACGCGGGAGATCGCCCGCGCCTTCATGGTGTCGGAGCACACCATGACGCGCCGCATCACCAGGGCGAAGAACCAGGTCAAGCGGAGCGGGGTGCCGTTCCGGCTGCCCGGTGAGGGCGAGCGGTCCGTACGCCTCGGCGCGGTGCTGCACGTGCTCTACCTGATCTTCAACGAGGGCTATTCCAGCTCCTCGGGGCCGCACCTGCAGCGCGCGGAGCTGGCGGCGGAGGCGATCAGGCTCGCCCGCGTGGTCCACCGGCTGCTGCCCGACGACGCCGAGGCGGCCGGGCTGCTCGCGCTCATGCTGCTCACCGACGCGCGGCGACCGGCGCGTACGGGCCCTGACGGCGCGCTCATCCCGATGGCCGAGCAGGACCGCGGCCTGTGGGACGCCGCCGCCATCGAGGAGGGCATCGCTCTCGTCACCGCCGCGCTCTCCCGCCGCACGCCCGGCCCCTACCAGCTCCAGGCGGCGATCGCGGCGCTGCACGACGAGGCGCGCACCGCGGAGGAGACCGACTGGCCGCAGATCGTGGCACTGTACGAGCGGCTGCTGGAGATGTCCGGCAACCCCATGGTGGCGCTCAACCACGCCGTCGCCGTGGCCATGGCCCGCGGCCCTCAGGCGGGCCTCGACCTGCTCGAACGCCTCCAGCACGACGACCGGCTGGCCGGTGACCACCGGCCGTACGCGGTCCGCGCGCACCTGCTGGAGATGTCCGGTGACCACGCGGCCGCCCGCGAGGCGTACGAGGAGGCGGCCGGTCGCGCGATGAGCGGGCCCCAGGAGCGCTACCTGCACGCCAGGGCCGCCCGGCTCGCGCCCGACGGCGCCCCCGCGCATGAGCCGCCGGGAAAAATCGCCTGACGGGGAATGTCCGGCCGCCTGGCGGGGTTATATGACGCGTGGCCGGTGTGATCAGTGTCCCCGGGCCTCACCTATTGCCTTCGCGGACTACCGTTCGGCTGGAGCCGCGTTGTGCCTTTCGCCGAGAGGCGACCTGCACACCGGTGCGCACTCGTGGAGCGCCCGCCCTCTCCGGAGGGCGGGCGCTTCGCGCTTTTCAGGCCCTCCCGTAGTAGGGGTCGGTCACGCCGCCCGGGGAGGCCAGGGCCTCGGTGTCGAGCCGGGTCAGCCTGGCGCCCGCCAGGTAGGCGCTGTCGAGGAACTCCAGCACCGCCGCCACCGGGTCTTCCATGCCCCGCACGTCGTCGTAGCGGAGCACGGCCAGGTGGCTGCCCCTGGCCGGCAGCCATTCGGCCTGCGCGGGCCGCAGCGGCTCGCGCTCCAGCCCTTCGGGCTCGGGCGCGGTGTAGGAGTAGAACGCCGGCCATGGACGTTCTTTGTCGCCGAACCAGAAGCCCGAGCTGATGACCTCCCAGCTGTAGGCCTCGCGGGTCACCGGGTCGGCGTCGGGCGAGACCCGGACCACGCGCCCGGTGAACCGGGTGACGGCGACGTCGAACGTGTGCCAGAAGTGGTGCACCGGGCTCGTCTTGCCGGCGAATCCGGCGGCGAACCGGTCGAGGAGCTGCACCACCTGCGACAGGATCCGCCAGTAGCGGTTGATCAGCACGGGGTCGTAGCGGGCGTGCAGGCTGTCCTCGGGGAACGGCGTGTCGTCCCCCATGTCGAACGGCACCGCCCAGATCTCGGGCCGGATGCCCAGCCCGGCCAGGGTCTCGAACAGCCGGTCGTGGAACGACGCCACGGACCGCCCGATCAGGCCGAACTCCGCGCTGCGCCCGTCGAGCACGTCGATCAGCAGGCGGTGGCGGACGAGGTCGAAGTCGATGCAGAACAGCGGCTGCTCGCCCAGGCCGCCCATGGGTCGCGTGGTGAGCCCTCGCCCGGTCGGGTGGAAGGGCACCTGCCACCAGTGGTTGCGCCGGTTGCTCGACGCCAGCCGGATCTTGCCCACGATCTGCGCGAACCTGTGAAAGGTCTCCTTGGCCTCCGTCCACTCCGCGAGCGGCATGGCAGGGAACAGCTCCATGACGGCCCCCCTTCTGGTGCTGCCCCGCCATCGTAACTACCGCACGTGTTCGAACAGCTCTCCGGGGTCATGGGCGGAGGCCGGAGCTCATCCCGAGCTGACGTATTTCCTCGGCCGCAGCGCGTGTGCGCGCAGCGCCGCCAGCGCGGCCAGCTGGCCCGGGCGGCGCATCCGCACCGCCAGCTCGTCGCTGTAGGCCAGCTCCAGCGCCGTGAGCTGGGCGACCAGGTCGGTCACGGGCGCGGCGACGTCCTCCAGGCTCGTCGCGGGATGCCAGCCCTCACCGCCGACCACCTCCGCCACCCGCTCGCGCAGCTCGGCGGGCGACATCAGGGTGCCGTCGGCCAGCAGCATGAGCGCGGCCTCGCGGGCCGACACCTCGAACTCGTGCTCGCCCCTGGCCAGCAGCAGCTTGGTGACCGCCCTCCACATCGCCTTCGGGGACTTGAGCAGCCGCTTGCCGTGGTCGGTGATGACCAGCTTGGCGCCGTCGCGGCTGATCGCGCCCAGCTCGCGTTCGGCGAGCTCGCGCAGCCTGAGCGCCTCCGGAGACGGGGCCAGCCGCAGCGGCAGGCTGCCTTCCGAGGCGGCGGCCAGGGAGAGCAGCCGGTGCAGGGCGGGCAGGGGTTGCGGGGTCACGGGCGCGTGCAGGCGCACCTCGAACGGCTGGGCCAGCTCGCGCCTGGCCGGGCCGCGGCCCAGCACCCAGCGGTTGAGCCGCTCGCCGTGCACCCGGTTGAGCCAGCTGTCGCCGCCCAGCTCGGCCCGTGGCTCGGTGAGCCAGCGGCGGGTCAGCGCGGTGCGGTCGACGCTCGCGCGGGCGACGATGGCCAGCTCGAGCGCGGCGGAGCAGGCCAGGTGGGCGCCCAGCTCCTCCGGGCCCATGATCATGCTCCACTGGAGTTCCGGCACGTCGGGCGGGAGCACGCCCGTGGCCTCCAGCGCCTGCTGGTAGGCGCTCGCGCCGGCGTCCTCGCCCTCGCGGGTGTACGTGCGCAGGATCTTGATCGTCGTGGGGGACGTGCACAGGTCGGCGTACCGCTCCAGCCCGCCGAGCCGCAGCAGTTGGCCGAGCGAACGTGCGAGGCGCTCGTGGTCGCCTCCGGGCTTGAGCGGCCCTACCTTGATCGGCAGGGTGTACCAGAGAAACTCGCAGACGTCGAGCTGGGTTACCGTCTCCAACGGCTCCCCACCCGTCAACCATTCGACGGCGGTCCTGGCCTCTTCGGCAAGGTCCGGCTGAGAGCGCTCCAACTCGGCGAGAAGGGCGGTGACATCCGGTGCACTCATGCCTCGAAGTTTGCCGTATCGACCCCGGACCTGACGATGTCCGAAGGTGGTGCGTATCGGGTCTTGCACTGCGACTGCCCTAATAAACCACTATTGAGCCGACGAAAACGTGATCATATCCACTGCTTCTCGAACAGCATGCGGGCCTTCCACTCGACGTACGGGATCAGCTCACCCGACAGGACGGGATGCAGCCACCAGAAGTTGATCAGAGCGAGCAGGGCGAAGGCGCCGACGACGGCGGCAGCGGCCGGCCGGCGATAGTAGGGGTATCCCGGCACCCTCTTGCCCGCGCGCCCGATCATCAGCCCCGCGCACAGCGTGATGGCCAGCACCATGAACGGCACCATCGGGATGGCGTAGAACAGGAACATGGTGCGGTTGCCGGCGATGGCGAAGTAGAACCACGGCAGCCAGCCCATGCCGTAGGCCAGCAGCACGGCGCCGGCCCGCCAGTCGCGCGAGGAGACGTACCACGCGATGAGGGCCACCAGCGCCGCCGCCGCGCCGAACCAGATCACCGGCGTGCCCACGCCCAGCACCGCCTCCGAGCAGTCCTTGACGCCGCAGGCGTTCTGCCTGGCCTCGTAGTAGAAGGCCACGGGACGCAGCAGCAGCGGCCACTGCCACGGCTCGGACATGTAGGGGTGCGAGGTCTCCAGCCCGCTGTGGAAGGTGAAGACCTGCCATTGGTACTGGACCCACGACCGCATCGAGTCGAAGACGAAGTAGAGCGGCCCGGACGAGGTGGCCTGGTCCCAGTTGCGGCCGTAGCCGGTGGCGTTGACGAACCAGCCCGTCCAGGTGGCCATGTACGCCACGAACGGCACCGCCACGAACGCCAGCGCCCCCTGCGGCACGTCCCTGTTGAACGCCCCCATGTACGGGCTGCGCAGCCCCACGGCCCTGCGCGCCCCGAAGTCCCACATCAGCGACATGATCGCGAACGCCACCGCGAACGCCAGCCCCGACCACTTGACCGACATCGCGAAGGCGAGGCACACGCCGGCGGCGATCCGCCACCACCTGATGCCCAGCCACGGCCCCTGCGGCGACAGCGGCGAGCTCTCGTACCAGGCGACCAGCCGTTCCCGTGCCTGGTCGCGGTCGGCCACCAGGCAGGCGAACGCGGCCAGCACCCAGAACATGAGGAAGATGTCGAGCAGCGCCGTGCGGGAGAGCACGAAGTGCAGGCCGTCGAGGGCCAGCAGCAGACCGGCGAAGCAGCCGAGCAGCGTCGAGCGGGTCATCCGCCGCGCCACCCTGGCCAGGACGAGGATCGACAGGGTGCCGATCAGCGCGGCGGCGAAGCGCCAGCCGAACGGGTTGAGCCCGAACAACCACTCGCCGGCGCCGATCATCCACTTGCCCAGGGGCGGGTGCACGACGTAGGAGGCGCACTTGTCCATGGTCTCGGCCGTGCACGACTGCCAGATGCCGCCGGTGTCGCCGGCGATGATGGCCTTGTCGGCGTCCTTGACCGTGACCCGCTCGACCCCCCAGGTGATCAGCGAGTAGCCGTCCTTCATGTAGTACGTCTCGTCGAACACCACGGCCTTGGGATGGCCGAGATCGAGGAAACGGAGGACCCCGCCGAACACGGTGACCAGCAGCGGGCCGAGCCACCCCCACAGCACGCTTCCGCGCATGGGAGGAATCACCCGATCGCGTACGGACCGGGCGGCCTCGTGCTGGCCGTCGCCGGCCTCCGAGTCGTCAAAGGCCTGGTACGAGGAGTCGGTCACCGCCATTCGGCCATCGTACGGGCCCCCAGCGGAAAGCCATGCAGAAACACCGTCTAATAGGGATAGCCTGCCACAATGGTCGGGTGACTGGAGAGCGCGGCAGGCTGGTGCTGGCAGGAGCCCCCATAGGCCAGGCGGGCGACGTCTCGCCCCGCCTGCGCGAGGCGCTCGAAGACGCCGACGTGGTCGCCGCCGAGGACACCCGCCGGCTGCGCAGGCTCGCCGCGGAGCTGGGGGCGGAGATCACCGGCCGGATCGTGTCCTACTACGACCAGAACGAAGCGGGCCGGGCCCAGGAGCTCGTCGAGGTGCTGCGGGAGGGCCGCACGGTCGTCGTGATCACCGACGCGGGGATGCCGGGCGTGTCGGACCCGGGCTACCGCCTGACGACCCTCGCGGTCGAGGCGGGCGTCACGGTCACCGCGCTGCCGGGCCCGAGCGCCGTCACCACCGCCCTGGCCGTGTCGGGGCTGCCGAGCGACCGGTTCTGCTTCGAGGGTTTCCCGCCGCGCAAGCCGGGCGAGCGCGCCCGCCGCCTGGCCGCGCTGGCGGGCGAGGAACGCACGATGGTCTTCTTCGAGGCGCCGCACCGGCTGGCGAGCTCCCTCACGGCCATGGCGGAGGCGTTCGGGCCCGGCCGCGAGGCGGCGGTCTGCCGCGAGCTGACCAAGACGTACGAGGAGGTGCGCCGGGGCGGCCTCGGCGAGCTGGCCGCGTGGGCCGAGGGCGGCGTCAAGGGCGAGATCACGGTCGTGGTCGCCGGTCACGTCGCGCGGGCGGAGGAGCAGGACATGGACGCGCTCGTCGCGCAGGTCGACCGGATGGTCGCCGAGGGCGCGCAGCGCAAGCTGGCCGTCGCCGAGGTGGCCAAGGGGGCGGGCATTCCCAAGCGCGAGCTTTACGATCTGGTGCACAGGAGATCAGCGACACCATAAGGTGCGCTTCGTGAGTAAATGGGGGGCTTCACCGCGTCGACTGATCCCGCCCATGCAGGACGGCGTCCTGCTGGGGTGGGTCGGGCCGATCGTGGTGGCGATCTTCGGCGGCATCCTCAGGTTCGTCAGGCTCGGCGATCCCAAGTCCGTCGCCTTCGACGAGACGTACTACGTCAAGGACGCCTACTCGCTGCTGCTCCACGGCGTCGAGCGGACCATGCTCGGCGACGCCGACAACCCCATCGCCGACCGCCGGCTCATCGCCGGCAACCTGGACATCTTCAAGCAGTGCGCGCAGCCCTCCGACTGCGCGTCGTTCGTGGCCCATCCGCCGCTCGGCAAGTGGATGATCGGCGCGGGCGAGTGGTTGTTCGGGATGAACCCGTTCGGCTGGCGCTTCGCCGCCGCGCTGATCGGCACCCTGTCGATCCTGATCATGGCCAGGGTGGCGCGGCGGATGACCCGCTCGACGCTGCTCGGCTGCCTGGGCGGGCTGCTGCTGGCGCTCGACGGCCTGCACCTGGTGTTGTCGCGCACCGGGCTGCTGGACATCTTCCTGATGTTCTGGGTGCTGGCCGGATTCGCCTGCCTGGTGGCCGACCGCGACCAGGCGCGGGAACGGCTGGTCGCCTGGTACGAGAGCTCGCCCGTCGCCGGCATGGGGCCGCGGCTCGGGCTCAGGCCCTGGCGGATCGCCGCGGGTGTCTGCCTCGGCGCCGCGTGCGCGGTCAAGTGGTCGGGCATCTTCTTCCTGCTCGCGTTCGCCGTAATGAGCCTCATGTGGGACATGGGGGCCAGGCGGGCGCTGGGGGCGCGCGAGCCGGTCAGGGGGGCTCTGGCGTACGACCTGCCCGGCGGGTTCGGGGCGATGGCGCTCGCGTCCGCGGCGACGTTCACGGCGTCGTGGGCCGGGTGGTTCGTCAGCGCGGACGGCTGGGGACGCAACTGGGCGCAGGCCACCTCGTCGGGGCCCGCGTTCTTCGTGGTCGACTCGGTGCGGTCGTGGCTGCAGTACCAGCTGCAGGTGCTCGGCTTCCACAGCGGGCTGGACACCTACCACCAGTACATGTCGGAGCCCTGGCAGTGGCCCGTGCTGCTGCGGCCCGTCACCTTCCACTACGCCGGTGACCTGCCGCCGTCGGCGTGCGGGGCCGACAAGTGCTCGCAGGCCGTGATCGGGGCCGGCACCCCCGCCCTCTGGTACGGGGCCGCGCTCGCACTGATCGCCCTCGTCGTGTGGTATTTCAACACCCGCGACTGGCGGGCCGGCGCCGTGCTGCTGGCCTACGCGGTCGGCTGGCTGCCGTGGTTCTACTACGCCATCGCCGACAACCGCACCATGTACCTGTTCTACATGATCCCCGTCGTGCCGTTCATGGTGCTGGCGCTCGTGCTGGTGGCAGGGCTGATCCTGGGCAAGGCCGCGGCCACGCCCGCGCGCAGGGCGTTCGGGGCCGCGGTCGTGGGCGCGTTCACGCTCATCGCCCTGGTCAACCTCTGGTGGCTTTACCCCGTGCTGACCGCCGAGACCATCGCACACGCAGAATGGTGGGCCCGGATGTTCCTGCGCTCCTGGGTGACCGTCGCACCGAAGTGACGCCCTTGCGCAGCGTGATCGCCGCCGCGATGCAGGCCAGCGGCACGGCCGGAAGCACGTAGCGGTAGTCGAACTCCGCCGTCGCGGCCGGGGCCAGCAGCAGCCCGAACGCGCCGAGCCACGGAAGCACGACCGGGCCGCCGAACTTGCGCCACCGGACCGCGACGCCGTACAGGCCGATCAGCAGGATCCCGCCGAGCACGATGCCGCGCAGGTAGAACACCTTCTGGTAGCCGCTCATGATGTCGGCCCACGGATGCACGATCCTCGTCTCGGGCGGGCCCTGCTCGTAGCTGAACGCGTCGGTGTCGGTGCGGCCGCCCGCGTACGACGACCACTTCGGCAGCCGCTTGGGCTGGCCGTTCGCATCGATCTCGTAGTAGGGCTTGAACTGGTACATGTTGTACGTGGACTCGTCGGGGAAGCGCGGCCGGGCCCAGTGGAACGAACGGAAGAAGTCGCGCACGACCACCTGCAGATAGTCGCCGGGCTGCGACAGGATCGCCCGCGTGGCGAACTTGCTGGCCGCCTCGTTGGTGATCTCGCTGAACTTCTTGTTGGTGCCCCATCGGTGCAGCACCTCGCCCGTGCCCGTGCCGTCGCCGTTGCCCTGCCCCCACAGATACCACTGGGCATAGTCTTTGCGCTGGCTGACCGGGTCGTTGATGCAGAGCAGCAGCAGCTGCACCTCGGTGTACTTGTCGATGTCCATCTTGTTGCAGTCGGCGAAGATGGCCGTGCGCATGTACAGGATGAGGCCGTCGCTGTTGGTCATGGCGAATTTGCCGTACGCGGAGGCGAACCAGCCCATGTAGGCCAGCACCGGGATCGCGCAGGCCGTGATGACGGCCGTGATGGGCCGCCAGCCGGTGCGCTTGACCAGGAGATAGAGCACCACCAGGGCCAGGATGGGCAGGCCGATCGAGCGGGTCAGCCACGTCAGCGACAGCAGCAGGCCGATCACGGTGCCCGCCTGCCACGTCAGCCGCCGCTTCCACAACACCATCGTGATGACGCCGACCACGAGCAGCATGAACATGGTGTCGGACATCACCAGCTGCTCCAGCTGGATCTGGTAGGCGTCGAACAACACCGGCGCGGCGGCCAGCGTCGCCCCCCACTTCGGCAGCCTGAACTTGATGCGCAGCAGCGCGTAGATCAGGCAGGCCGTGGCCAGGCCCATCAGGTGCTGCGTCAAGACCACCAGGGTGAAACTGTGGAACGGCTTGAGCAGCATCAGCCAGAAGCTGTAACCGTCGGGCCTGATCGGGTGGGGCCTCGGGTGCAGGGCCACCGAGACGTACTCGTAGGAGTCGTTGAACCACATGGCCGGGCCGTAGCCGAGCATGGTGATGAGCCGCAGCACGGCGCCGACGCCGAAGGCCGCGGCGAACACCCGATGCCGGCGCATCATGGACAGCGCACGGGCTGCCGGGCCAGGAGCGGAGTGGTCCACAGGGGTAATCTCCGCGACGCTCACCATGCTGTAAAGAATGCCAGTCGTTTGTGGGTCTTGACCCGACCACACTCGGGCACAGGGCATGATGGTTGACTGGAACAGCCTTAACTGAAGGGTAGACACGTGGAACTGACGGTGGTCATGCCCTGCCTCAACGAGGCGGAGACCGTGGAAGTCTGTGTGCGCAAAGCACTGGCGTGCATGGAGGAGCACGGCATCGAGGGCGAAGTCCTGATCGCCGACAACGGCAGCACGGACGGCTCGCAACAGCTGGCCCGTGATGCCGGCGCCCGCGTTGTCCACGTCGATGAGAAGGGCTACGGCAACGCCCTCATGGGCGGGATCCGGGCGGCGCGCGGCAAGTTCGTGATCATGGGCGACGCTGACGACTCCTACGACTTCACCTCGTTGCTGCCGTTCGTCGAGCAGTTGCGCGACGGCGCCGACCTGGTGATGGGCAACCGCTTCAAGGGCGGCATCGCCCCGGGGGCCATGCCTCCGCTCCACCGCTATCTCGGCAACCCGGTGTTGTCGTTCATCGGCAGGCTGTTCTTCCCGTCGGCGATCGGCGACTTCCACTGCGGGCTGCGCGGCTTCAGGCGCGAGTCCATCCTGCGGCTGCAACTGCAGACCGGCGGCATGGAGTTCGCCTCGGAGATGGTGGTCCGCTCCACGCTGTCCGGCCTCGACGTGCGCGAGGTGCCCACGACGCTCTCGCCCGACGGCCGCTCACGCCCGCCGCACCTGCGCTCGTGGCGCGACGGCTGGCGTCACCTGCGCTTCCTGCTCCTCTACAGCCCCAAGTGGCTGTTCTTCTACCCCGGCGTGCTGATGATGATCATCGGCCTGGTCGCGAGCACCGCGCTGACATTCGGCCCGGTCGAGATCGGCGAGCTGGCCTTCGACGTCGACACGCTGGTCGGCACGTCCGCGCTGATGGTGATCGGCTTCCAGGCCGCGCTGTTCGCGCTGTTCACGAAGGTCTACGCGGCCGAGGAGGGCTTCCTGCCGGAGTCGCCGCGCATCCGCAGGATCATCGACATCGTGACCCTGGAGAAAGGGCTCGTGGTGGGCGGCCTGCTGGCGCTGGCCGGCCTGGTCGGGCTGGTGATGTCGCTGGTGCACTGGCAGGTGCGCAGCTTCGGCGAGCTCAACCCCCGCGAGTCGCTGCGGCTCGTCGTGCCGTCGGCGACGGCGCTCGTCATGAGCTTCCAGACGATCTTCGCCTCGCTGTTCATCAGCATCCTGGGCATCCGCCGCACCCGCGAGAGCTCCATCGACGTGGCCGCCAAGGCAGCCGAGGAGGCCGCCGAGGCGCTCTCCCTCGAGAAGTCCAAGCAGTAGACATCTTTCACGCGTTGCCAGGGCCGGCCATCCGCCGACCCTGGCTCGCCCCTGTCCAGGGAAACGCCCTCTGACCGGTGTGCGGATAAGTATCTTTTACGCGCTGCCAGGGCCGGCCATCCGCCGACGAGGGTTCCCGTCTGTCCAGGGAAACGCTCTCTGACCGGTCAGTGGCGCGCCGCCGTTACGGAGCGCCCCGCCCGCCCGGGCCGTGGTCAAGGCGTGGACCACGGAACACAGGCAAGGGTGGCTCGCGTTGCGGCGGGTCGGTGGTGAAGGGGCAGCGGGCGTTTCCTGGAGGGCCCTCAGCCGGAGTGCGGCGGGTGGCGGGCCGCCGGTGACCGTAAGGAGAAAGCCGAAGACGTGCGGGGTGGCGGGCCGTCGGCGACCGTAACAAATGATCTTCAGGGACCCCGTAGGCTTAGGACATGTCCCAGCACATCTTGACCGCCGTCGCGTGGCCGTACGCTAACGGCCCTCGCCACATCGGGCACGTCTCAGGTTTCGGCGTGCCGTCCGACATCTTCAGCCGCTACCAGCGGATGGCGGGCAACAAGGTGCTGATGGTCTCCGGCACCGACGAGCACGGCACGCCGATCCAGGTGCAGGCCGACAAGGAGGGCGTCAGCGCCAAGGAGCTGGCCGACCGCTACAACCGCGTCATCGCCGAAGACCTGACCGGGCTCGGGCTCGCCTACGACCTGTTCACCAGGACGACGACGAAGAACCACTACGCCGTCACGCAGGAGATCTTCAAGGGTCTCTATGCCAACGGCTACATTTTCCCCCAGACCACGATGGGCGCCATCTCGCCGTCGACGGGCCGTACGCTGCCCGACCGCTACATCGAGGGCACCTGCCCCATCTGCGGCTACGACGGCGCGCGCGGCGACCAGTGCGACAACTGCGGCAACCAGCTCGACCCGATCCAGCTGATCAACCCGGTGAGCCGCATCAACGGCGAGACGCCGGTGTTCACCGAGACCGAGCACTTCATGCTCGACCTGCCCGCCTTCGCCGAGGTGCTCGGCTCCTACCTGCAGTCCAAGCAGGGCGAGTGGCGGCCCAACGTGCTGAAGTTCGCGCTCAACCTGCTCGGCGACCTTCAGCCGCGGGCGATCAGCCGTGACCTCGACTGGGGGGTGCCGATCCCGCTCGACGGCTGGCGCGACCAGCCCAACAAGCGGCTCTACGTGTGGTTCGACGCCGTCATCGGCTACCTGTCGGCCTCGATCGAGTGGGCCAGGCGCTCAGGAGACCCCGACGCGTGGCGCCAGTGGTGGCAGAATCCCGACGCCCGTGGCTACTACTTCATGGGCAAGGACAACATCGTCTTCCACGCCGAGATCTGGCCGGCGATGTTGTTCGGCTACAGCGGGCGGGGCGACCGCGGCGGCACGCCCGGCTCGCTGGGTGCGCTCGACGCGCCGTCCGAGGTGGTCTCCAGCGAGTTCCTGACGATGGAGGGCCGCAAGTTCTCCTCCTCCCGCCAGGTCGTCATCTACGTGCGCGACTTCCTCGAGCGCTACGACGCCGACGCCCTGCGCTACTACATCGCGGTGGCCGGCCCGGAAAACCAGGACACCGACTTCACCTGGCAGGAGTTCGTCAACCGCAACAACGGCGAGCTGGTCGCGGCGTGGGGCAACCTGGTCAACCGGTCGATCTCGATGGCGGCGAAGAACTTCGGGGCCGTGCCCGAGGCCGGCGACCTGACCGACGCCGACCGGGCGCTGCTGGAGCGCTCGCGCAACGCGTTCGGCCCGGTGGGCGAGGAGCTCGGCAGGTCGAGGTTCAAGAACGCGATCAGCGAGGCGCTCGACGTGGTCCGCGAGGCCAACAAATACCTGGCCGAGCAGGAGCCGTGGAAGCTCAAGGGAGACCCCGGGCGGCAGAAGTCGATCCTGCACGTGGCGCTCCAGGTGGTCGACGACGCGAAGACGATGCTGACGCCGTTCCTGCCCAGCTCGTCCAACAAGGTCCACGCCATGCTGGGCGGCGAGGGCGTGTGGGCGGGCATGCCGGAGATCCACGAGGTCGACGAGGACGGCGGCGACCCCTACCCGGTGATCACCGGCGACTACGACGGGGCGGCCCGCTGGGAGCACCAGCCCATCAAGCCGGGCACGCCGCTCGCGGCGCCGGTGCCGCTGTTCAAGAAGCTGGACCCGAAGGTCGTCGACGAGGAGCTCGCCAGGCTGGGGGAGTGACCGTCTGACGAAGACGCACACGCCAAGGCGCCGTCCCTGCGGGCGGCGCCTTTCGCGTGTGCGCGGCCCTCGTGGGCGGCGCCGGGGCCGGGGGCGGCTACCTTGGATGCCGTGAGCAAGCTTCCCGCCGCGCCTGAGCCGCTTTCCTCGCCCGTGTTCGACAGCCACTGCCACCTCGACATCATGGTGGGCGACAGGCAGGCGTCGTCGGGCGATCCGGTGGCGCAGGCCGCGCAGGCGGCTTCGGCCGGCGTGCGCGGCATCCTGGAGGCCGCCAGGGCGGTCGGCGTGACCCGGCTGGTCACGATCGGCTACGACCTGGCCTCCTCCCGGTGGAACGCGCGGGTGGCGGCCGGGCAGGAAGGCGTCTACGCCGGCGTGGCCGTCCATCCCAACGAGGCCCACGAGGCCACGCCCGAGGTGCTGGCCGAGATCGAGGCGCTGGCCCGGCGGCCGGAGGTGCGCGCGGTGGGGGAGACGGGGCTCGACTACTACCGCGACTGGTCGAGCAGGGACGACCAGCACGCGAGCTTCCGCGCCCACATCGAGATCGCCAAGCGCACCGGCAAGGCGCTGGTCATCCATGACCGCGAGGCGCACGACGACGTGCTGAAGGTGCTGGCCGAGGAGGGGGCGCCGGAGAAGGTGGTGTTTCACAGCTTCTCCGGCGACGCCGAGATGGCGAAAAAATGCGCCGAAGCGGGATATTTCATGTCGTTCTCCGGCCCGGTGACGTACAAGAACGCCGGCTACCTGCGCGAGGCCGCCGAGGTCGCGCCCGAGCAGCTCATGCTGGTCGAGACCGACGCCCCCTACCTGCCGCCCGTCCCGCACCGCGGCAAGCCCAACGCCCCCTACCTCATCCCGCTCACTCTTCGCTGCCTCGCGGAGGTCAAGGGCGCCCATCCGGACCGGTTGTGCGAGGCGATCAGTGCCAACGGAGTCACGGTCTTCGGCGAGTGGTGACCATCGTTTGGTGAACCGGCGGATCCGGCGGCACGACCACCGCTAGCGTTCGGGCGTTTCCCGCCCGTAACCGGAGGTGGTCCGTGCGAGGTAAGAGGCGCGCGCCGCGCCCGCCGATCCCGTGGCGCTCCCCGTGGACGCCCGTCGTGTGCCTGGCGGGCGCGGTGGCGCTCGGCACGCTCGTGGCGGTGTCGCTGCTGGTCAAAGAGGTCGTCGTCATCGTGGACGGCGAACAGGCAACCGTCCGCGCCTTCGCGGGGACCGTGGAGGAGGTGCTCACCGACGCCGGGATCTCGATGGGCACGGGCGACGTCGTACGCCCGGCCGCACGGGAACACGTCGCCGACGGCGCCGTCATCGAGGTGCGCCGCGCCCGCCCGCTCACGGTGACCGTGGACGGCCGCACGAGCACGCATCTCGTCACCGCGACGAACGTCGCCGACGCCCTGACCGAGCTGGACATCGAGGCGGCGCGCGGCACGCTCTCCGCGTCGCCCGGCCACGCGGTGCCGCTGTCGGGGATGGCGCTCACCGTCCACACCAGGCGCGAGGTGCACATCGTCGCGGGCAACCGGCGGCTCACCTCGCGGACGACCGCCAGGACCGTACGGCGGGTGCTCGAGCAGCAGCACATCGCGCCGCGCCACGGCTACCACGTGAGCCCGCCGCTGGGCAGCTTCCCCGAGGACGGCACGGTCATCACGCTCACCCCGCAGCACGTCGAGCCGGTCGAACCCGCCGTGACGCGGCTCGACTGGCCCGCCCTGGCCGAATGCGTCGCCCACGGCGACCCGCTCGCCTACAATCCCGACGGCCCCCACTACGGGATGTACCAGTTCAGCACGCGCATGTGGGAGGCCGTGGGCGGCATGGGGCTGCCGAGTGACTGGCCCGCCGACGAGCAGACCTACCGGGCCCAGATCCTCTACCAGCGAGAGGGCGGCGGGGAGAGCCAGTGGCCGGCCTGCGGCGACCGCCTGTTCCCCTAGCCGGTCACCGCTGGTCGCGCCGGCGGGCGATCGCCTGTCGCGCTGACCTCGTGACCCGTCAACCGGCCACCGACACCCCGAAGTCGGCCCCCTTGGCCGGCTGCAGCGGCCGCGGCGTCTCCGCGTTGCGGCCCGTCACCGCCACCCTCCCGTACGGCTGCGCGTCCGGCTGCCCCACGAAGAGCTTGTTGCCGCTGAAGGCCACCGACCAGCCGAACAGCCCGTCGCGGGTCGGCAGGATGCGTTCCTCGGAAGGGTCCTGCCACGACACCACCCGGACGCCGCCGCCGTAGGGCGCGCCGACGGCCAGCCTGCCGTCATCGGATGTGGCCAGAGAGAAGCCGAACGCCTGCTCGCCCGGCTGCGCCACCGTGCGCACCGGCTTCCTGTTCTCGTCGAGAAGCTGCACGTTCCCCGGGCCCGGCGAGCTCACCGCGTACCCGGCGCCGTCGGCGTAGGCCACCGCGTAGCCGTACCTGTCGCCCGAGGCGTCGGTCGGCGAGTCCAGTTTCACCGTCGTCAGCCTGGTCGCCAGGACGTCGTCGATGAAGACGACGGAGCCCGAGTCGATCTTGCCGTCCTCGACCTGGCGGCCCAGGCCGTCGTCGTTCTCGTACGGGACGCCGACGAGCAGCCCGTTCCCCGGCCCGTACACCAGCGACCAGCCGAACTGGTCGCCCACCTCGCTGTTGCCCCGCACGTCCACGGACTCCTGGCTGATCCTGCGCAGCTCGCCCGTGCCCTTGCGCACGTAGACGGCTCCCACGTCGAGCAACCGGTTCTCGTCCTCGTACGGCGCGCCGATCGCCACCAGGTCGCCACGCGCCGCCAGCGACCAGCCGAAGTGTGCGAACCGTTGCGGTCGCGCCGCCGTCAGCCGCTGCGGGGGCGAGGAGCCGGCGCCGTAGACGACGTACGCGGCCCCGGCGTCCTCGGCGCCGTCGACGTCCGCGTACGGGGCGCCGATCACGAGGTCGGCGCAGGCGTCACCGTCGACCTTGGCCAGCCGCACCGACCAGCCGAACGCGTCGCCCCTGGCCAGGCCGGGAACGGTGACGGGAACGACCTTGCCGCCCGACAGCACGTGCACCGACCCCTTCTGCCCGTCGCCGAACGGGTCGCCCACCGCGACGTCGGCCACGCCGTCACCGTCGAAGTCGGACCCTCCAGCGCACGCGGCCGCTGAGGCTGGCACGAGCGGCATCACCGCGGCGAGCAGGAGCGCGACGAGGGCGGACCGGATCATCACAGCGTGACCTCGATCTGCCTGCCGTTCTCCAGCACGTTCGCCGTCACCTTCACGGGTTTGCGGTAGTTGGGCAGG
Organism: Nonomuraea sp. KM88; assembly: GCF_052245635.1. Taxonomy (NCBI): domain Bacteria; kingdom Bacillati; phylum Actinomycetota; class Actinomycetes; order Streptosporangiales; family Streptosporangiaceae; genus Nonomuraea; species Nonomuraea sp. KM88. Next base: position 396,290 of record NZ_JBQQCC010000004.1, read on the forward strand.
TCGAACACGAACGCGCTGTCCACCCGCCCGCCGGGCAGGATGGCCGGAGGAAGGGTGACGGCGGCCGGATCATGCTCGGCGCCCCGGTCGTCGACCATGGAAACGACCGGCTGGACCAGCGGTTGCCGCTCGCCACCCGGGTTGATCATCGTCCAGCGGACGACGCAGAACTGGCCCCTGGACGCCGCCGTCCCCTCGTACGTCTTCAGCCCGCACTCCGGGGCGGAGGCGACGACGGCGACGGGGTCGTCGAAGTCCGCGCCCAGCGCGAACCTGCGGCCCACGTCATTGGGGCGCGCGCCGGTCGGGGAGGCGGCGCCCGCGTCGCCGGGGGTGGTGCCGGTACGGCCGGTGGTCACGATCAGCACGCCGGCCGTCACGACGATGGCCAGCACGGCGGCCGCGGCGGCGATGAGCCAGCGGGTGCCGGACGTCCTCGAGCCGCCGAGCGTGGCCGGCTCGCCGGCGGGCGTGGAGGCGCCCTGCTCCCCGGGCCAGGTGTCCGTACGGGTCGCGGGCGCCGCATCCGGCCGCACCTGCTCTTCGGCGGGCGTCGCGCCCGATCGCGCCGCCCGCGTCCCGGTCCCGCCGGGCGAGCTCTCGCGAGGGCTTTCCGCAGCGGGCTGAGGCCTGCCAGGCGGGACGCCGGAGTCACGCGGATCGCCCTGCGGGGGCGAATCCGGGTCAGGCGGGACGCCCGGGCCGCCGATCACCCTCTCCCGGCGCGTGGTGTCGCCCGGCGAGGGAGCCGTGAACGCGGCCGTGACGTCCTGATCGTCCTCCTGCGGCGGCCGCCAGTCGTTCAGCATCTCGGTCGCCACCAGCGTGGGCGGGTTGATCGACGGTGTGGGCGTGTTCCCTCCCACCAGCGCGATCAGCAGATCCTGCGCCGTCGGGCGCTGCGCGGCGTCCATCGAGGTGGCCAGCCGGACGAGGTCGTCCAGCGGCGCGGGCAGCGTACCCAGGTCGGGAGGGGTGTTCAGGACACGGTGGGCCAGCGTGATGGGGTCGCCCCGGCCGAACGGGTGCCGCCCGTTGCCCGCGTACGCCACCAGGCAGCCCCAGGCGAAGATGTCGGCGGCCGGGCTGACCGGCTCGCCGCGCACCTGCTCGGGCGCCCACCAGCCCGGGCTTCCCAGGAGTTCGCCGGAGAGCGTGAACCCGCTCTCCCGGTCGAGCGCCCTGGCGATCCCGAAGTCGATCACCCGGGGCCCGGACAGCGAGAGGATCACGTTCGCCGGCTTGAGGTCCCGGTGCACGAGCTCGGCGACGTGGATGGCCGCCAGCGCCGCCGCGACCCCGAGCGCGACGCCGTGCAGCGGGCCAGGGTCCAGCGAGCCGTGCCTGGAGATCTGGTCGGACAGGGGGGTGCCCGCGATGTACTCGGTCACCATGTAGGGCCTGCCGTCCCCGGTGTTGCCGTTGTCCAGCACCTGGGCCGTACAGAACGACGCCACCCGCCGGGCGCTGTCGACCTCCGCGTGGAACCTGGCCGCGAACCCCTCCTGGTTGGCGAACTCCGCCTTCACGACCTTGAGCGCCACGAACCGCCCCGTCGGCGCCCGTGCGAGGAACACGGTCCCCATGCCCCCCTCGCCTAACCGCCCGAGCAGGCGGTACGGCCCGACCTCCCGCAAGTCCGTCGGGCGTAGGGGCGCGGCGCCCGTTGGCTCCATGCGGTGCGTCCCTTCCTGTTCCACGCCATCCTCTCCTTTGGTCTCCCCGTACGCCATCGCAGGTTCTTCGATGCGGGAGACTGATGGGATGATGAGGCTGTTGGGCCCTGCGGAAATACGTATTTTGGCGAACAAGCTAGATCTTCGTCCGACAAAAAAGCTAGGGCAGAACTTCGTGATCGACGGGGGCACCGTCCGCCGCATCGTACGCGTGGCCGATCTGTCCCCGGACGACGTCGTCATCGAGGTGGGCCCCGGCCTCGGCTCGCTCACGCTGGAACTCCTGGCGTCCGCCGCGCACGTCGTGGCCGTCGAGATCGACCCGGTGCTCGCCCAGCAGCTTCCCCTCACCGTCGCCGACCGAGGCGCCTCCGACCGGCTCACGGTGATCAACGCCGACGCCATGAAGATCTCCGAGACCGACCTGCTGGGCTTCGCCCCCACCGCCCTGGTGGCCAACCTCCCCTACAACGTGGCCGTCCCGGTGGTGCTCCACCTCCTGGAGGCCCTGCCGTCGCTGCGCAAGGGCCTGGTCATGGTGCAGTCGGAGGTGGCCGACCGCCTGGCCGCCGGTCCCGGCTCCAAGGTGTACGGCGTTCCGTCGGTCAAGGCCGCCTGGTACGCGGACGTGCGCAGGGCGGGCCCCGTCGGCCGGTCGGTCTTCTGGCCCGCGCCCAACGTGGATTCCGGGCTGGTCTCCCTGGTCCGCCGCGACCCGCCCGCGGCGACGGCGTCGAGGGAAGAGGTGTTCGCGGTGATCGACGCGGCCTTCGCGCAGCGCCGCAAGACCCTGCGCGCGGCCCTGGCCTCGTGGGCGGGCAGCCCGGCCCAGGCGGAGGCCACGCTCAGAGCCGCAGGGGTGGACCCTTCGGCGCGCGGCGAGCAACTCGACATCCAGGCCTTCGTCCGCATAGCCGAATCCGCCCCCTGATCGACGGGCGCACACCACCGTCCGCGTGATCCGTGCCGCGGCATGCTCGCGCCGCCGGTGGCGGCGTGTCAGCGCTTCGGCCGGCGGTGACGAGCGAACCAGGCTCGTGACGACCGCGGCACCAGGAGCAGCACGATGGTCGCGCAACCGGCCGGGACAAGCGCGATGAAGGCCCCGGCGATCAGCGGTGTGTACGGATCCGCGAAGGGTTCGCCCTTGAGGAGACCGACCAGCACGAGCCCGCCTCGGAACAGCGCCGCGACGCTGAAGACGATCGCCAGCAGCCTGGGACCACGCCACCCCTGCCACAGTCCCCACGCCACAGCGGCGCCGAGCAGGCCGACGAACGCGAGGGACGTACGGGTGGCGATCAGCGCGGCAGAGATCAGACCCACCACTGTCACGGCCGTGATGACGGGCATGGGAGGCATGGTTGTTCCTGGGGGGCTCATGCCTGGACACCCTACAAACCTGTCGCGCGGACCCTGCCACGCAGAACGTGCGGCAACCCGCACAGCCGTCCGCACAGTCAAACGGCACGGTTGGCACAGTGATCCGGCACACTCATCAGCACAGAGCCGGCACAGCCGTGGGCGGATCTCCGTGCGCGGCTTGTCCACAGAACGGTCCGGTGGCCACCCTGTTATCCACAGAACCCCGCTCGGCCCCAGGTCCCCTCGCCCCGCCGGATCATCCTGGCCTCCCACGAAGTCACGTACGAACCCGGGAGGCTCACATGCTCCGACGCATCGTTCTCATCTGGCTCGCCCTCGGCGGAGGCCTGTGTACCACGCTCGTCGCCGTCCCCGATCCCGCCCTGGCGCAGCTGAAACGCACCCCGACCAGAGGCGAGACGGCCGCCGCCGCGGCACTCAGCCAGTTGGGCGTCTCCTTCTCCTGGGGAGGAGGCTCGGTCAAGGGCCCCACCATCGGCATCGGGCGAGGAGCCGCCACGACCGGCTTCGACTGCAGCGGTCTGACCCTTTACGCCTGGTCCAGAGCCGGGGTGCGGCTGAGCCACTACACCGGCGCCCAGTTCCGCCAGGGCCGCAGGATCCCGCTGAGCGCTCGCCGCCGAGGTGACCTGCTGTTCTTCGGCGGTGGCACGGGCGACCCCACCCACGTGGCCCTGTTCCTCGGCGGCGGCGTCATGATCCATGCTCCCAAGACGGGCGACGTGGTGCGCCGGGCCAACTTCCTCCGCTCGCCCTACTTCCGCTCCGCGTTCCGCGGCGCCGTGCGTCCGGGCTGAGCGTCATCCGCGCGGCCCTCAGCGGGCGACGGCCGAGCAGGCCCCTCACCGTCCCGAGCAGACACCGACCAACCGCTCGACCAGGCCGGAGAGCAACTCCTGGTCCTCCTGCCCGGACGGCTCATATTCCGTGAGTCCCAGGCCCGCCACCTCATACCGTTCGGCGATGGCGCCGACCAGAGCAAGGAGCTGATCGGGGTGCAGTCCACCAGGCGCCGGGCTGCCCACGCTCGCGAAGACCTGCGGGTCGAGCACGTCGACATCGATGTGCACATATACGGCCGCCGCGCCATGCGAATCCCCGGCGGTTGCGCCGGCCGCCGTGCCGGGCGAAGAGCCGACTGCCGCGTCGAGCGGGGTGCCGTGGCAGGCCGCGACCGCGTCCACGAGGGCCGCGGCATCCGCCTCCGCAACATGCCGGATCCCTCGGGCCGCGACGAATTCCGCCTCCGCGGTGTCGAGATCGCGCCCGCCGGCCAGCACGATCCGCTCCGGCGGCACCGTCACCTCCGGCACCAACCCTTCGGGGCCCTCTCCGGTGAGCGCGCGCAGCACCATCCCGTGATAGGCCCCGGAAGGCGACGACTCAGGCGTGTTGAGATCCCCATGAGCGTCGAACCAGACGACGACCAGCCGATCCCCGAACCGCTTCCGCGCCGCGGCCACAGGCTCCAACTCGACCCCGCAGTCGCCGCCCGCGGTGACCACCAGCCCGGCACGCACCGGGCCGACTGCCTCCCGCACCCTGGCGGCGGTGCCGACGAGATCGTCATCGGCGTCCACCAGCACCCGGTGATCGGCGTCCACCATGTCGGCGAGCAACCGCGCGCCCTCCCGCAGCCGCTGAGCCGTGGGAGCTCCCGACCCCCGCCACTGCGGCACCTCGATCACCGTCACCTCAGCCAACGCACACCCTCCTCGCTCGCGGTCGACCGCCCGGGCCCCGGCCGCCGCACCGAAGCGTCGGCGGTCGCGTTCTCGGCGCCGAACGGCAGTGAAGCGACCGGCGGCAAGACATCACGATTTGTAACCGATTGCAATCGGGGCATAAGCCCATGACCTTGACTCTATGTGTTGCGGGGCCGTCGCCACCCGGCGCCATCTTCCGAGAACCGCATGTCAGGGCGGCGTGCCCCGATAACATCGAGTGTCCTTGACCCCGGCAAGTGATGAAAGTGGCAGAAGATCGATGAGTTCGGTGACCGTACGTGTGCCTGCGAAGGTCAACGTGCAACTTTCTGTCGGCCCGCTCAGGGAGGACGGCTTCCACGACCTGGTCAACGTCTTTCACGCCGTATCGATCTTCGATGAGGTGACGGCCAAGGAGTCCGAGGCGATCACGGTGTCGGTGCCGGGGAAGTGGTCCGGTCAGGTGCCGGTCGACGACGGCAACCTGGCGATCAGGGCTGCCCGCGCGCTCGCCAAACACGCAGGCCGCGGCTACGGCGCCGACCTGCTCATCCAGAAGGACATCCCGGTCGCCGGCGGGATGGCGGGCGGCAGCGCCGACGCGGCGGGCGCGCTGGTGGCCTGCAATGAGCTGTGGGGGATCGGGCTGCCCTTCGAAGACCTCATGGAGATCGCCGCCGACCTCGGCAGCGACGTGCCGTTCTCCCTGCTCGGGGGCACGGCGGTCGGCACGGGCCGCGGCGAGCAGCTGAGCGAGTTGCCCACCGGGGGCTTGTTCCACTGGGTGTTCGCGCTGGCGGACGGTGGGCTCTCCACGGCCAGCGTCTACGCGGAGTGCGACCGCCTCAGGGAGGCTTCGGCCGCCGAGGTGCCCTGGCCCCAGATCGACGACTCGCTGATGGAGGCTCTGGGCACCGGCGACGCCTACGCTCTGGGCGCCCACCTGAGCAACGACCTCCAGGAGGCCGCGCTCAGCCTCCGCCCGGAGCTCGCGCCGACTCTCGAAGCAGGGCGCCAGCACGGAGCGCTGGGGGCGATCGTCTCCGGCTCCGGTCCGACGTGTGCGTTCCTGGCCATCGACGCCCTGCACGCCCGCGATCTGGCCCGTGGCCTGACCACGACAGGCGCCGCCCACACCGCCGTCCCCGCCCACGGCCCCGTCGCCGGCGCCACCCTCCTCTGACCACCGCCGCCATCCAGTTCCCGTCCGAGGAACCGCCCTTCCGCCCTCCTTGTGGTGGCCGCCACCCCCTTCCGCTCCCGTACGGTGGCCGCTGCCACCGTACGGCGACCGTCGCGCCTCTCGTTCACCGCCGGCCCGCCCGGGTGGCGGGCCGCTCTTCGCTGTCGGCCGGCTTGCCACGAGCCGATACCCTGGGATTGCCATGAATCTGGTCAACCTTGAGTCGGTCTCCCATGCTTACGGGCCCAAGCCACTCCTCAACGACGTCTCTCTGGGCGTGGAAGCGGGGGAGCGCATCGGGGTTGTCGGGCGCAACGGGGGCGGTAAGACGACGCTGCTGTCCGTCATCGCCGGGGCGGTGCGGCCGGACACCGGCCGGGTCACCCACAACCGCGGGCTCCGCGTGGGCTTCCTGTCGCAGCGCGACGAGCTCGACCCCGGCGCTGCCGTGAAGGAGATCGTGCTCGGCGGGCTGGCGGAGCACGAGTGGGCCGGCGACCAGCGGGTTCGCGAGATCCTGGCCAACCTGATCGGCGACCTCGACCTGGATGCCAGGGCCGCCGATCTGTCCGGTGGCGAGCGCAGGCGTACGGCGCTGGCGCAGTTGCTGATCGACGACCACGACCTGGTCATGCTCGACGAGCCCACCAACCACCTCGACATCGAGGCGATCGCCTGGCTGGCCGGGCATCTGGCGGGCCGGAAGAGCGCGCTGGTGGTCGTGACGCACGACCGGTGGTTTCTCGACGCGGTGTCCACCCGCACGTGGGAAGTCGTGGACGGACGGGTCGAGCGGTATGAGGGCGGATATGCCGCTTACGTGCTGGCCAAGGCGGAGCGGGCACGGATCGCCCAGGCCGCCGAAGAGCGCCGCCAGAACCTCATGCGCAAGGAGATCGCGTGGCTGCGGCGCGGTCCGCCCGCCCGCACGTCGAAGCCGAAGTTCCGCATCGAGGCCGCCCAGGCGCTGATCGCGAACGAGCCGCCGGCGCGGGAGACCGTGGAGTTGATGCGGTTCGCCGCGGCCCGCCTCGGCAAGACGGTCTACGACCTCGACGACGTCACCCTCCACGCGGGCGGGCCGGGCAGCGGGCCGCTGGTGCTCGATCGCCTGACGTGGCAGTTCGGCCCGGGAGACCGGATCGGTCTGATCGGCGTCAACGGATCCGGCAAGTCGTCGGTGTTGCGGCTGCTCGCCGACACGGTCAAGCCCGACGAGGGCCGGGTGGTCAGGGGCAAGACGGTGCGCCTGGCGCACCTGTCGCAGGAGCTGGCCGAGCTCGACCCGCAGCGGCGGGTGCTGGAGTCGGTGGAGGAAATACGCAAATACCTCCAGGTCGGCAAGAAGGAATGGTCGGCGTCCCAGCTGCTCGAACTTCTGGGGTTCAAGGGCGAGGCGCAGTGGAAGGTCGTCGGCTCCCTTTCGGGTGGTGAGCGGCGACGGCTGCAGCTGCTCCGGCTCCTCATGGACGATCCCAACGTGCTGCTGCTCGACGAGCCCACCAACGATCTCGACATCGAGACGCTCAACGAGCTCGAAGACCTGCTGGACGGCTGGCCCGGCACGCTGATCCTGGTGAGCCACGACCGCTACTTCCTCGAGCGGGTGACCGATCGCTGCGTCGCGCTGCTGGGTGACGGGAAGCTGTCGCTGCTGCCCGGCGGGGTCGACGAATATCTCGAACGCCGCGCCGCCGGCACGGCCCTGACGGCCCGTGTGGCCGGCACCACCACGACGACCACCACGACCACGGGTCCCGGCGCCGCCGGCTCCCCTGCGTCGGATCCGGCCCTCGCTGCTCAGAGCGGGCTCTCGGCCAAGGAGGAGCGCGAGCTCCGCAAGGAGCTCAACCGCCTCGAACGCCAGCTCGACAAGCTGAGCGACCAGGAGTCCAGGTTGCACGCCGCGATGGCCGATGCGGCCACCGACTATGCGAGGCTGGGCACCCTCGACGCCGAGCTCCGCGAGATCACCGCCCAGAAGGACACCATCGAAGCCGAGTGGCTGGAGACCGCCGACCGTCTCGGCGACTGATCTCACCATCTGGCGTTCTGGTGCCGCCGCGGCGAAGCGGACGGTGAAGGGACGCTCGTGACGGCGAGTGCGCCGTTGGCCCTCACGACCGGCGCGTGACGGAGGGCCGCTGACGTCGGCGGGGCGGGTAACTCGGCTTGCCGTACAAGAAGCTGGGGCGCGCGCGAGCCGACCCGGGCAGCGCCGCCGGCTCGACCCGCCACGGCGGGCGCTGATCGGGTGGACGGGGGACGGCGCTGCGGAGAGGGGCCGAGCGGGTGGAAGAGGGGTGAGGGGCCCGCCCGGGGGAGAGGTTCACGGCGGAGAGTCGAACGGGGTGAGGAGGGTGCGGAGGAGGGAGGCTAGGGCGCGCTGGTCGGTGGGGCCGAGGCCGGACAGGAGGTCGTGTTCGCGGCGGAGCAGGTCGGAGAAGGCGGCGTCGACGCGGGCGAGGCCGGTCTCGGTGAGGGAGACGAGCACGCCGCGCCGGTCTTCGGGGTCGGGGCGACGCCGCACGTGCCCGGCCTGTGCGAGGCGGTCGATGCGGTTGGTCATCGTGCCGGAGGTCACGAGCGTGGCCCGCAGCAGGGCGCCCGGGCTGAGTTCGTACGGTTTGCCGGCCCGCCGCAGCGCTGTCAGCACGTCGAACTCCCACGGCTCCAGGTCGTGTTCGGCGAACGCCGCCCGTCGAGCCCTGTCGAGATGCTTGGCCAGTCGTGACACCCTGGAGAGCACCTGGAGCGGTTCGACGTCGAGGTCGGGGCGCTCCGTCCGCCAAGCCGCGACGAGGCGGTCGACCTCGTCTCTAGCATCCTCGGTCATGACACAAGAGTGTACTGTCTTGACATCGAGATATCTCTCTCGATATCAATTATCTTCATGTCAAGAGATATGTGGGACCCTGTAACGTACGCCGTCTATGCGGACGAGCGGTCGAGGCCCTTCATCGAGCTGATCTCCAGGGTAGGGGCGGTCGATCCCGACTATGTCGTGGACGCCGGCTGCGGCAGCGGCGAGCTCACCGCCCAGCTGGGCGCTCGCTGGCCCGGCGCGACCGTGGAGGGTTTCGACTCCTCGCCCGCGATGATCTCCAAGGCGCGGCGGCTGGAGACGAAGGCCAGGTTCGCGGTCGCCGACGTGGCCATGTGGCGGCCCGACCGGTCGGTGGACGTGATCGTCTCCAACGCCGTGCTGCAGTGGGTGCCCGATCACCACTCCGTGCTGGAGCACTGGGTCGAGGAGCTGGCGCCGGGCGGCTGGCTGGCCTTCCAGGTGCCGGGCAACTTCGATGCGCCCAGCCATGTCGCGATCCGCGAGCTGTGTGCCTCCCGCGCCTGGTCCGACCGGCTCGGCGACGTGCTCAGGGGGAAGCCGGTCGACGAGCCCTTCGACTACCTCGACCTGCTCAACCAGGGCGGCTCTCAGGTCGACGCCTGGGAGACGACCTACATCCACGTGCTCCATGGCGAGAATCCGGTGCTCGACTGGGTGTCGGGCACCGCCCTGCGGCCGGTTTTCGACCGCCTCGCCCCGGACGAGCAGCGGCGGTTCAAGCGCGACCTCGCCCCGGCGCTCGCCGACGCCTATCCGGCCAGAAATTACGGCACGCCCTTTCCGTTCAGAAGAATCTTCGTCGTGCTGCAGAAATGAGGCAGGGAAAATGATGATCAGAGCACTGCATCACGTTCAGCTCGCCGCGCCCGCGGGGAGCGAGCCGCTGCTGCGAGAGTTCTACGCGGGCGTGCTCGGCCTGGAGGAGGTGCCCAAGCCGCCCGAGCTGGCCAGGCGCGGCGGCGCGTGGTTCAGGGGCGAGGGCGTGGAGGTGCACCTCGGCATCGAGGACGGCTTCAGGCCCGCCCGCAAGGCCCACCCCGCGTTCCTGGTGGACGACATCGACGCCTACGCCGCGAAGATCCCCGGAGCCGTGCCGGACGACCTCTTTCCCGGCTTCCGCCGCATCTACGTCTCCGACCCGGTGGGCAACAGAATCGAGCTCCTGCAATTCGCCTGATGTTCACCTAAGGGTGGCATTATTGTCCTAAATCGGACTTTTGCGAGGCGTAGTGGGAATCGAGATCGAGGACAAGTTCGATGTCACCGCAGAGTACGAGATTCCGGACCTGAGTGGGCTGGCCGAGATCGTCGGTCCGAAGACTTACCAGCTCGTGGCGCTCTACTATGACACGCCCGATCTGCGGCTGGCCTCCCGGGGCGTCACCCTCAGACGACGACGAGGGGGCGCCGATTCCGGCTGGCACCTCAAGCTGCCCAAGGCCAAGGGCGCGCGCCAGGAGATCACCCGTCCCCTCACCCGCAGCACCAAGATTGTGCCGGCGGAGCTGGCCGAGCTCGTCCGCGCCTTCACCCGCGGCGCCGCGCTCCGGCCGGTCGCTCAGCTCGACACGCGCAGGAGCGTCACGGTCCTGTTCGACGGCGACGCGAGGCTCGTCGAGGTCGCCGACGACCGCGTGAAGGGCACCGTCTTCGGCGTGGAGCCCATGGTCGTGCGGTGGCGCGAGGTCGAGGCCGAACTGCTCGAAGGCGGCGACAAGGCGCTGCTGGCCAAGGTCGGCAAGCGGCTCAGGAAGGCGGGCGCGACCCCGTCGGCCTCCTCCAGCAAGCTCGCCAAGCTCCTCGAACCCGCCCCGCTCCCCAAAGCCTCCACCGAGCCGGGCACGGCCGGCGAGATCGTCGTCGCCTACCTGGCCGGCCAGGTGGCCGCCCTCCTCTCGCAGGACCCCCGCGTACGCAGGGCGGAGGACGACGCGGTGCACCAGATGCGGGTGGCCGCCCGCAGGATGCGCAGCGCGCTCAAAGCGTTCAAGACCGTCGTGACCGGCACAGACCAGCTCCAGGACGAGCTGCGCTGGGTCGGCGCCGTCCTCGGCGAGGCCCGCGACCTGGAGGTCATCAGGGCCAGGTTCGGCAAGGCGCTGGACGGGCTGGCCCCCGAACTGGTCACGGGCCCCATCCGGGCCCGGCTCGGCGCGGATCTGCTCGAACGCGAACAGGAGGCGTACGAGCGGATCAAGGAGGCGCTCAGCGGCGAACGCTACTACACCCTCCTCGACTCGCTCGATGCCCTCGTCTCCGCCCCGAAGCTGGGCAAGGCCGCGGCCAAGCCCGCGCAGAAGCGGCTCAGCGCCATCGCGGCGGCCAACTGGGACCGCGTGACCAGGGCGTACGACACCGCCCAGGCCATCGAGGACCCCGAACGCCGGGAGATCGCCATGCACGACGTGCGCAAGGCGGCCAAACGCGCTCGGTACACCGCGGAGGCGCTCCGTCCCACGCTGGGCAACGCCATGGTCAAGCTCGCCGAACTCGCCGAGGGCATCCAGGAGATCCTGGGGACGCACCAGGACGGCGTGGTCGCGCAGGAGACCCTGGAGAAGGAGGCTGGGAAGGCCCGCCAGGCAGGCGAGGACACCTTCACGTACGGGCTGCTCGTCGGGCTCGAGCGCGGCACGGCCGAGCGGGCACACGCCGAGTTCCCCAAGGTCTGGGCACAGACCGTCGAAGCGGTGAACAAGGTTCTGTGACGACTCTTCCGGTCATCCCGTTCGCACGGAGCGGGCTGCTCGAGGTGCCGGCGGCCTGGTCCCGGCGTGTTCGGCATCCGCCGCCCGGCCGCCCGGCACTCTCACGCCGGGTAACGCTCGACGCCGACGACGTGCCCGCCGGCCCGGTGCAGCACGGCGAAGGCGCCCTTGCGCAGGTGCACGCTCCTGCCGCTGAGCGCCTCGATGAGCCCGGGCAGCACCTTCCCGTGGCTGCACACCGCCGCGGGCGCCGTGAGGTCGCCGACCAGGGCCGGGGTCTCGCGCGGGTCCTGGTCCTCCTCGCTGAGCAGCGGCTCGATCCGGATCGTCGCCCCATACGGCAGCGCGTCCCGGTACGGCTCCAGGGTCTGGACGCACCGGACGCTGGGGGAGCTCACGAGCAGCTCGGGCCGGTAGGCGGGCAGCGCGGTGGCCAGGCTCGCCGCCTGGGCACGCCCGGCGTCGTCGAGCGGGCGTTCCGCGTCCTCGCCCGGCCACTCACTCCTGGAGCCGGCCGAGCCGTGCCGGACGAGGACGAGGGGCGTGGTCTCCAGGGGAGCGGCGGCCAGCGCCCGCAGCAGTCCCGCGTCCCACTCGTACGTCAGCAGCCGCCTGGCCTCGTCCACCGGCAGCCAGCGCAGCTCGTCCACCTCGTCGCCGGGCACGAACCCGTCGTCGGCGACCACCCTGCCCGCCCAGTAGTCCACCCGCTTGAGCCGCTCGGACCTGAGGTAGTGGATGGGGGGCAGCGCGCGGCCGAGCACGACCGTCATGCCGGTCTCCTCGCGCACCTCGCGCAGGGCGGCGGCGATCACGTGCTCGCCGGACTTCAGCTTGCCCTTGGGGAAGGTCCAGTCGTCGTAGGCGGGACGGTGGATGACGGCCACGTCGGGGCTGCTCTCCTCGCCCCTCCAGACCACGGCCCCGGCCGCGCGGAGCAGGTCAGTCATCAACGGTCCTCCAGCGGCGGGTGCCGATGAGGTGGCTCTGCAGGTCCTCACCCGGGTGGCGGACCCATGCGCCGTCGGAGCCGAGCCACCACGAGTTGGTCGTCTCGGCCATGACCCGGTCCATCAGCTCGACGAGGTACGTCTTGTGCTGCTGGGATGTCACCTTGACCAGGGCTTCGACGCGGCGGTCCAGGTTTCTGCGCATCAGGTCGGCGCTGCCGATCCAGACCTCGGGCCGGCGGCCGAGGCCGAACTCGTACACCCGGGAGTGCTCCAAAAAGCGCCCCAAGACCGACCTTACGCGGATATTTTCGGACAAATCAGGAATCCCTGGCCGGAGCGTGCAGATGCCCCGCACCCAGAGATCCACCGGCACGCCGGCCCTGGACGCCCGGTAGAGCGCGTCGATGATCGGCTCGTCCACCAGCGAGTTCGTCTTGATCCTGATCCTGGCCGGGCGCCCGGCCAGCTGATGGGCGATCTCCCGCTCGATCCTGGCCAGCAGCCCGCTGCGCATGGAGTGGGGCGCGACCAGCAGCCGCCGGTAGGCGGAGTGGTTGGAGTAGCCGGTCAGGTGGATGAACAGGTCGGTGACGTCCTCGCCGACCAGCGGGTCCGCGGTGAGCAGGCCGAAGTCCTCGTACTGGCGGGCGGTCTTGGGGTTGTAGTTGCCGGTGCCGATGTGGCAGTAGCGGCGCAGCTCGCCCGAGATCTCCTGACGGATCACCAGCGCCAGCTTGCAGTGCGTCTTCAGCCCGACCACGCCGTAGACGACGTGGCAGCCGGCGCGTTCGAGCTTGCGGGCCCAGGAGATGTTGGCGTGCTCGTCGAAGCGGGCCTTGATCTCCACGACCACCACGACCTGCTTGCCCGCCTCCGCCGCGTCGATCAGCGCGTCCACGATGGGCGACTCGCCGCTGGTGCGGTAGAGGGTCTGCTTGATGGCCAGGACGCGGGGGTCGGCCGCGGCGACCTCGATGAAGCGCTGCACGCTGGTGGCGAACGAGTCGTACGGGTGGTGCAGCAGCACGTCGCGCTCGCGCAGGATCGTGAAGACGTCGTCCTCGGCGTTGATCACTTCGGCGGGCACGAACGGCCGGTAGCCGAGCTCGCCGCGGTCGAGGTCGGCGATGGCGTGCAGGCCGCTCAGGTCGAGCGGCCCCGGCAGCCGGTAGATCTCGTGGGGCGCGAGCTCCAGCTCCTCCACGAGCGGCGCCAGCACCTCGGGCGTGATCGTGTCCTCGACCTCGAGCCGCACCGGCGGGCCGAAGCGCCGCTTGAGAAGCTCTTTCTCCAGGGCCTGCATGAGGTTCTCCGTGACGTCCTCGTCCACGTCGAGATCCTCGTTCCTGGTCACGCGGAAGACGTGGTGCTGGAGGATCTCCATGCCCTTGAAGAGCTGGCCGAGATGCGCCGCGATGACGTCCTCCAGCGGCACGAAGCGGTCCTTGGACGCGGGGACGAACCGCGGCAACTGCGACGGGACCTTGACCCGCGCGAACACGGTGTGATCGGTCGACGGGTTGCGCACCAGGACGGCCAGATTCAGGCTGAGCCCTGAAATATAGGGAAAAGGATGGGCGGGGTCGACGGCCAGCGGCGTCAACACCGGCCTGATCCGCTCCCTGAACAGCTTGCGCAGCTCCGTGCGCTCCTCCCGGCACAGGTCGTCCCACCTGACGATCTCGATGCCCTCGCCCGCCAGCCGCGGGAGGATGTGGTGGTGGAAGGCCGCCGCGTGCCGTCTGGCCAGCTCGTCGGCGACCGTGCCGATCCTGGCCAGCTCCTCACGGGGCTTGAGGCCGCTCTTGGTCCGCAGCAGCAGGCCGGTGGCCATCCGCCGTTTCAGCCCGGCCACCCGTACGCGGAAGAACTCGTCGAGGTTGCTCGCGAAGATCGCCAGGAAGCGCACCCGTTCCAGCAGCGGCACCGAGGCGTCCTCGGCCAGTTCGAGCACGCGCTCGTTGAACTGGAGCCAGCTCTCCTCGCGGTTGAGAAATCGTTCCTGGGGGAGGGGCAGGTCGTTGGCGGGGTGAAACGCTTCCGCGGACATATGGGGTATATTGCCCCGATTAATTGAACAGAACGTTAACGTCGTCGCAACGGCTCACCCTCATCGGTCAGCCCTGCTCAACCCCATCGTCATCCGTGATGACCTGGACGTTCAAGAGGTCACTCCGGGTGATCCACGTGACCGAGACGCGCCGCGCGCTCCGCTAGGCGGGCCTCGCGCTGGCGGATCTTCTCCTCCCGTTCGCGCGCCTTCTCGGCCTCCTTCAGCAGCCGCTCGCGCTCCTTCAACTCGCGCACCCTGGCCTTCTCGGCCTCTTTGAGCTCGCGCTGGCGGAGCTTCTCGGCCTCTTTGAGCTCCTTCTCGCGCGCCTTCTCCAGCTCGCGCAGCTCCTTCTCGCTGGCGCGCGCCTTGACCGGCGGCGTCAGCTGGCGGGTCGTGAGGCTGATGGCCGGGCTGGGGTTGAGCCCCGTAAGACCGTTCCACGCCAGGTTGACCAGATGAGCGGCCACCTCCTCGCGCCCCGGCTTGCGCACGTCGAGCCACCACTGCCCGGTCAGCGCCACCATGCCGACCAGCATCTGCGCGTACATCGGCGCGAGCTTGGGCTCGTAGCCGCGGGCGGCGAACTCGTCGGCGAGGACGTCCTCCACCTGGCTCGCGATCTCGCTGATGAGGCTCGCGAACGTGCCCGTGCCCGAAGCCGCGTGGGAGTCGCGCACCAGAATGCGGAAGCCCTCGCTGCTCTCCTCGATGTACTGCAGCAGGGCCAGTGCGGCCCGCTCCAGCTTGATGAGGGAGTGGGAGGCGGCGAGGGCTTCAGTGATCATGCCGAGCAGCTTCTGCATCTCGCGGTCGACCACGACCGCGTAGACGCCTTCCTTGCCGCCGAAATGTTCGTAGACCACGGGTTTGGACACCTGCGCGGTAGCGGCGATCTCTTCGATAGAGGTCCCGTCGAACCCCTTCTCAGCGAAGAGCGTGCGGCTGATGCGGACCAGCTGCTCTCTTCGCTCGCTACCGGACATGCGCCTGCGGGATCGGGGTTCCGTCACGGTCTCCATAATGACGGCCACGGCAGTGTGGCCGCCCTTCGGCTGTTCGGCGTCAGGCAATGCGTTTCGCCGCCAGCCGCTCCGGAGTAGGCCAGCGTACGTCGTACACCCAGCCCAGCCGCTCGAAGATGCGGATGAGGCCGGCGCTCAGGTCGATCTGGCCCTTGAGCGCGCCGTGCCTGGCGCAGGTCGGGTCGGAGTGGTGCAGGTTGTGCCACGACTCGCCGAAGGACGGGATGGCCAGCCACCACACGTTGCGCGACTTGTCACGCACCTGGAAGTCCTCCTCGCCGAAGACGTGGCAGATGGAGTTGATGGACCAGGTGACGTGGTGCAGCAGGCCGATGCGGACGAGCGAGCCCCAGAACAGCGCGGTCAGCGCGCCCTGCCAGGACCAGGTGACGAGCAGACCGAGCAGGCCGGGCAGGAGGATCGAGACGAGGGCCAGCGGGCCGAACCACTTGTGCAGCTTGATGACGTCGGGGTCCTTGCACAGGTCGGGGGCGTACTTCTCCCTGTTCGTACGCTCGCTCTCGAACAGCCAGCCCATGTGGGCGTAGAGCAGGCCCTTGGTCATGTTCTTGAATCCGGGGCCGAAGCGCCACGGCGAGTGCGGGTCGCCCTCCTTGTCGGAGAACTTGTGGTGCTTGCGGTGGGTGGCGACCCAGTCGAGCACCGACATCTCCAGCGACAGGCTGCCGGCGATGCCCATCGCGATCTTGAGCGGCCGCTTGGCCTTGAACGATCCGTGCGTGAAGTAGCGGTGCAGACCGACGGTGACGCCGAGCCCCGAGACGACGTAGAAGACGAGGGCGATGATCACGTCCGTCCATCCGAGGCCCCAGCCCCAGGCCAGCGGGACGGCCGCCGCGATCGCCACGAGGGGGAGCCCGACGACGAGGGTGAAGGTGACGAGTTCGGTCTTCGACCGTGGTTCTGGTTCGAAGTCCGGCTTCGGGGCAGGGGTGGAACGTTCGGTGGTAACGGTCATGGGCGACCTCCAAGTGCCTGTATAGGGACGAATGTCCGGCTACGCCACCGTAACCTACGCCAGCGTAAGTTAGGAAGACCTAAGCCGGGAATATGGCGAAGGTGAAGATCCGCTGGGCAAGGTGGGTGGGGTTCATGCCTTGCGACTTCTTGGCTGGTCTGTTAAGGGTGGGGCGTATCCGTATCGTCGCTCTCACCTGGGCGGATCACCCGCCACGCGGAGCCGGGGCGTAATTTCGGGCGCGCGCGCACGTGCGGGCTCGGTATCGTAGGGATGTGTCGGACGCCACGTGTCCGATCTGTCCCGGATCGTCTAATCGGCAGGACAAGTGGTTTTGGTCCACTTTGTAGGGGTTCGAGTCCTCTTCCGGGAGCTTAGAGGTGATCCCCCCGCTGAGCGTCCGGGCTGAGGCCAGGTATCCTCACGGTGTCGGGAGGGTGTCGGTGCGGTAGCCGCACTGTACAACCCTGATCCGTCCAGCCACAGGGAGCCTCAGTCCGTGAGTGTGCCGCGCCCGGCAGCCGTCATCGTCCTCGCCGCGGGCGAGGGCACCCGGATGAAAAGCCAGACCCCGAAAGTCCTGCACGAGTTGTGCGGCCGCGCGCTGCTCGACCACATGCTCGCCGCCGCCCGCGATCTCGGCCCTGAGCGGCTCATCGTGGTGATCGGCCACGCGCTCGAACGCATGCGCGGCCACCTGGCGGCCACCAGCCCCGACGCGCGCGCCGTCGTCCAGAACGAGCAGCGTGGCACCGGCCACGCCGTGCGCACCGTCCTCGAAGAGGTCGGCACGATCTCCGGCACGGTCCTGGTCACCTACGGCGACGTGCCGCTGCTGCGCCCCCAGACCCTCGCCACGCTGCTCGAACGGCACGACGCCGACGGCAACGCGGTCACCGTGCTGACGGCCGAGGTGCCCGACCCGACCGGCTACGGGCGGATCATCCGTGACGATTCCGGCGCCGTGCTGGAGATCGTCGAGGAGAAGGACGCCGACGCCGGGCAGCGCGCCGTCAAGGAGATGAACTCCGGCATCTACGCCTTCGACGGCGAGCTGCTGGCCGACGCCGTCAAGCGGGTGTCCGCCGACAACGCCCAGGGCGAGGAATACCTCACCGACGTGCTGGCCATCCTGCGCGGCGACGGCCACCGGGTCGGCGCGTGCGTGGCCGGCGACTTCGTCGAGGTCGAGGGCGTCAACGACCGCGTCCAGCTGGCCGCCGCCCGCCAGGTGCTCAACCGGCGGCTGCTGGAGGCCCACATGCGCGCCGGCGTCACGATCATCGACCCGGCCGGCACCTGGATCGACGTGAGCGTACGCATCGCGCCCGACGCGGTGATCCACCCGGGCACCCAGCTCCACGGCGACACCGTCATCGAGGCGGGCGCCGAGATCGGCCCCGCCACCACGCTCACCAGCACCCGGGTCGGGGCGGGTGCGACCGTCCGCAACGCGGTCTGCGACCACGCCGACATCGGGCCGGAGGCCAACGTCGGCCCCTACGCCTACCTCCGCCCCGGCACGGTGATCGGCCGCGGATCGAAGGCCGGCACCTTCGTCGAGATGAAGAACACCAAGGTCGGCGAGCGTTCCAAGGTGCCGCACCTGTCCTACGCCGGTGACGCCACGATCGGCGACGACGTCAACATCGGCGCCTCCACCGTCTTCGTCAACTACGACGGGGTCGACAAGCACCACACCACCGTGCGCGACGGCGCGTTCGTCGGCTGCGACACCATGCTCGTCGCCCCCGTGACCGTCGGCGACGGCGCCTACACGGCGGCGGGCTCGGTGATCGCCGACGACGTCCCGCCGGGCGCGATCGGCGTGGCACGGGCGCGGCAGCGCAACATCGAGAAATGGGTCCTGCGCAGGCGCGCGGGCACCAAGTCGGCCGCGGCCGCCCAGCGGGCGCTGGCCGAGCGGGATCAGGAGAAAGAAGCATGACCGAGCTTGCCGAGGTCATCGAGCAGCACGGCACCGTGGTCGTGAGAGTGACGAAGGGGGTCTCATGACCAGCATCAAGCAGCCGGGCGAGAAGAATCTCATGCTCTTCTCCGGCCGGGCCTACCCCGAACTGGCCGAAGAGGTGGCCGAGCACGTCGGCGTCTCTCTCACGCCCACCAAACTCATCGACTTCGCCAACGGCGAGATCTACGCCCGCTACCTCGAGTCCGTACGCGGCTGCGACGCCTTCGTCATCCAGAGCCACACCGGGCCCATCAATCAGTGGATCATGGAACAGCTCATCATGGTCGACGCGCTGAAGCGGGCCTCCGCCAAGCGCATCACCGTGGTCATGCCGTTCTTCGGCTACGCACGCCAGGACAAGAAGGGCCGCGGCCGCGAGCCCATCACGGCCAGGCTGATGGCCGACCTGTTCAAGACCGCCGGCGCCGACCGCCTCATGTCGATCGACCTGCACACCTCGCAGATCCAGGGCTTCTTCGACGGCCCGGTCGACCACCTGTTCGCCATGCCGGTGCTGGAAAACTACCTGAAGAACAAACTCGACCTGGCCAACACCACCATCGTCTCGCCCGACACCGGCCGGGTCCGCCTGTCGGAGCGCTGGGCCGACACGCTCGGCACGCCGCTGGCGTTCATCCACAAGCGGCGCGACCTCGACGTGGCCAACTCGGTCAAGGTCAACGAAGTCGTCGGCACCGTACGCGGCCGCACCTGTGTGCTGATCGACGACATGATCGACACCGCGGGCACGATCTGCAAGGCCGCCGACGCCCTCTACGAGCAGGGCGCCACCAACGTCATCGCCGCCGCCACCCACGCGGTCTTCTCCGAGCCGGCGGTCGACCGGCTGAAGAACTCCCGCATCAGCGAGGTGATCGTCACCAACACCCTGCCCCTGTCGGCGGCCAACAGGTTCGACAAGCTGACCGTCCTGACGATCGCGCCGCTCATCGCGCGCGCCATCACCGAGATCTTCAAGGACGGCTCCGTCACGAGCCTGTTCGAGGGTGACACGTGATCGAGCGGGACGGATGAAGGCTGGTCGGCCGGAGGCTGGCCGGCCGGTAGACTGTCAGGGTTGCGCTCGTAACGCCTTCCGCTAGGGCGGGTGAGGGGGAGCGCTCACCGATCCGATGAAGCATCCCTAGGAGATGTCGTGTCTGAAGTACGTATCGCCGCCGAGCAGCGCACCGCGTTCGGCAAGGGCGCCGCCCGCAAGATCCGTCGCGCGGACAAGGTGCCCGCCGTTCTCTACGGGCACGGCACCGACCCCAAGCACCTGACCCTGCCGGGCCACGAGGTGCTGCTCGCGCTCCGGACGGCCAACGTGCTGATCCGCCTCGAGGGTGAGGGCATCGACGAGCTGGCGCTGCCCAAGGGCGTGCAGCGCGACCCGATCAAGGGCTTCGTCGAGCACGTCGACCTGCTCCTGGTCAAGAAGGGCGAGAAGGTCACCGTCGAGATCCCGGTCACCACCGTCGGCGACGTCCACCCCGACGGCCTGCTCGACCAGCAGCTCGTCTCCATCGCCGTCGAGGCCGAGGCCACCCACATCCCGACCGGTGTCGAGGTCGACGTCGAGGGCCTGGAGGTGGGCAAGGTGATCACCGCCGCCGACCTCCCGCTGCCGCAGGGCACCACGCTGTCCGCCGACGCCGACGTCGTGGTCCTCCACGTCATCAACAAGCCGGTCGAGGCTGCCGAGGAGGTCGCCGAGGCCGAGGGCGAGGTCGCCGAGGCTCCCGAGGGCGCCGAGGCCTCCGCCGAATAACGGCCATCCGGGCAACGGGGCGGCTTCGCACGAGCCGCTCCGTTGCGCTATGAGGGGATCACATGGATCGCTGGCTGATCGCCGGGCTGGGCAATCCAGGGCCCGAATACGCGGGCAACCGGCACAATGCGGGCTTCATGGTGCTCGACGAGCTGGCCGCCAGGGCCGGCGGGCGGTTCAAGGCGCACAAGAGCCGGGCCGAGGTCTGCGAGACCCGCGAGGCCATCCTCGCCAAGCCCCTGACCTACATGAACCTCTCCGGCGGGCCCGTCAAGGCGCTCTCCGACTTCTACAAGATCGGCGTCGACCGGCTGATCGTCGTCCACGACGAGCTCGACGTCCCCTACGGCGCGCTGCGGGCGAAGCTCGGCGGCGGCGACAACGGCCACAACGGCCTCAAGTCGATCACCAAGGTCCTCGGCACCCGCGACTACCTGCGGGTGCGGTTCGGCATCGGACGCCCGCCCGGCCGCATGGACCCTGCCTCCTACGTGCTCAGAGACTTCGCCACCGCCGATCGTAAAGACCTGCCCTTCCTCGTCGACCGGGCGGCCGACGTGGTGGAGTCGTTGATGGCCCGAGGCCTCGAGGCCACCCAGAACGATTTCCATCGGGCTGATCTGCACATTTCCGGCCCACCTCGCTGATCGCCGCATAGAGCCGTTCGCCGGTTCCTCCAGCTTCCCCGCCGCTACGATCTGTGACTGTCCGTACGGGAATGGTCACCGGGGAGGCGCGTGTGCGCGGTGAAGGGCTCATGGCCGTCGCCGGAAACGGTCATGCCGTCTCCTGGGGGGTCGGGCCGCGCGTGCCCTCCTGGGTGCGCTCCTACCAGGTGCGCGCCGTGCTGGCCGACCTGTGCGGGGCGGGCGCCGCGGCCACGATCGCCTTCACGATCAGGTTCGGCGGGCTCACCCCCTACGTGCTGCCATACCTCCTGGTCAGCATGGCCCTGCCGGTGGTGTGGTGCTGCGCGGTGGCGCTCAACAGGGCCTACGAGCCGCGCATGCTGGGCGTCGGCTCCGAGGAGTTCCGCAGGATCCTGCAGGCGGGCGTGGCGCTGACCGCGGGCACCGCCATCGGCTCCTACGTGACCAAGACCGACGTCGCCCGCGGCTACGTCGTGCTGGCACTGCCCCTGGTCACCCTCTTCACGCTGGTGCTCCGCTACGGCCTGCGGCGCTCGCTGCACCGGCGCAGGGCGGCGGGCGGGTGCATGCGCCGGGTGGTCGCGGTCGGCCATCCTGTCGCGATCGCCGAACTGGTGCGGCTCTTCCGCAGGGAACGCCATCACGGCATGGACGTCGTGGCGGCCTGCCTGCCCGGCGGACGTGCCGGCGACAACGTGGGCGAGGTGCCGGTCGCCGGCGACCTCAGCGACGTGCCGATCGCGGTCGGCCAGTACACCGCCGACACCGTGGCCGTCCTGGCCTGCCCCGAGATGGACGGACAGGCACTGCGCCGGCTGGCCTGGCGGCTGGAGCGCACCCACACCGAGCTCGTGGTGGCCCCCGCGCTGATGGACGTCGCCGGCCCGCGCACCACGATCAGGCCCGTCGCCGGGCTGCCGCTGCTGCACGTGGAGCATCCCGAGCTCACCGGGGCCAGGCAACTGGTCAAGAACGTCTTCGACCGGCTGGTCGCGGCCGCGCTGCTCGTGCTGCTGGCGCCCGTGCTGGTGGTGCTGGCGATCGCCGTCCGCGTGACGAGCCCGGGGCCCGCGCTGTTCCGGCAGACCCGGGTCGGCAAGGGCGGGAAGGTGTTCACCATCGTGAAGTTCCGCACCATGCGGCGCGGCGCGGAACGGCAGAAGATCACACTGGTCAGCGACCGCGACGGGCTGCTGTTCAAGATGCGCAACGATCCGCGGGTCACGCCGCTCGGCGCGCTGATGCGCCGCCACTCGCTCGACGAGCTGCCCCAGCTCATCAACGTCGTACGCGGTCACATGTCGCTCGTCGGCCCCCGCCCGCCGCTGCCCGAGGAGGTGGCGCGCTACGGTGACGACGTGCGCAGAAGACTCCTCGTACGCCCTGGGCTGACCGGGCTGTGGCAGGTCAACGGTAGATCTGACCTATCGTGGGAGGAATCCGTCCGTCTAGACCTGCGTTACGTCGAGAACTGGTCCCTCACTCTGGACCTCCAGATCCTGTGGAAGACTTGGTCGGCCGTCGCCCGCGGGCAAGGAGCTTATTGATGACGATTCGCGACGATCACGCCCTCGCCGCTGACCTGGCCACCGAGGCCGGCGAACGGCTGCTGGGGGTCCGCGAGCGCACCGGGTTCGACGACCCCGCCGCGCTGCGGGCCGAGGGCGATCGCGCCGCCCACGTCCTGCTCATGGAGTCGCTGGCCAGGCTGCGGCCGAGCGACTGCGTGCTGTCGGAGGAGGCCACTCGCGAGGAGCGCCTCGACCCGCGCCGCCTCACCGCCGACCGGGTGTGGATCGTCGATCCTCTGGACGGCACCCGCGAGTTCTCGGAGCGGCGAGCAGGCCCCGGAGGCGGCAGCTTGCGTGACCACGAAGGGGCCGTGGGGAGCGCGACCATGGGTGCGGAGGGCCGGTCGGACTGGGCTGTGCACGTGGCGTTGTGGGAGCGCGGCAGGCTGACCGCGGGCGCCGTGGCGCTGCCCGCCCAGGGCCGTACGCTGACGACCGCCGACCCGCCCAAGCCTCCCGCCCACGAGAAGGGGCGTTTCCGCATCGCGGTGAGCCGCACCCGGCCGCCCGAGTTCGTCCAGAAGCTGGCCGACCTGGTCGGCGCCGATCTCGTGCCGATCGGATCGGCGGGGGCGAAGATCTCGGCGGTGCTCACTGGCGAGGTCGAGGCGTACGTACACGCCGGGGGCCAGTACGAGTGGGATTCCGCCGCGCCGGTCGCCGTCGCCCTGGCCGCAGGGGTTCACGCGAGCCGCATCGACGGCTCCGAGCTGATCTACAACCAAGCCGACCCGTCCCTACCCGATATCCTGGTTTCCCTACCCGATCTGGCGGCATCCCTGCTGGCCGGGATCCGGGACCTGCACCGCTGACCTCCGGAGGAAGCTTCCATGCTCCAGCGCGACTACACGACGTCGCAGCTCGACGTGCTCGAGGCAGAGGCCATTCACATCATGCGTGAGGTGGCCGCCGAGTTCGAGCGCCCCTGTCTGCTCTTCTCCGGAGGCAAGGACTCGATCGTCATGCTCCGCATCGCGGAGAAGGCGTTCTGGCCCGCACCCATCCCGTTCCCGCTCATGCACGTCGACACCGGCCACAACTTCGACGAGGTCATCGAGTTCCGTGACCGCCGCACCGCCGAGCTCGGCGCGCGCCTGATCGTGGCCAGCGTGCAGGAGTCGATCGACCAGGGCAGGGTCGTCGAGCAGACGGGCCGGCGCGCCTCGCGCAACCGCCTGCAGACCACCACGCTGCTCGACGCGATCGAGGCGCACGAGTTCGACGCCGTGTTCGGCGGAGCCAGGCGCGACGAGGAGAAGGCCAGGGCCAAGGAGCGGGTGTTCTCCTTCCGCGACGACTTCGGCCAGTGGGATCCGAAGAACCAGCGCCCCGAGCTGTGGAACCTTTACAACGCCCGCATCCGCAAGGGCGAGCACATCCGTGTCTTCCCGCTGTCCAACTGGACCGAGCTCGACGTCTGGGACTACATCAGGCGCGAGGGCATCGAGATTCCCTCCATCTACTTCGCCCACACCCGCAAGGTGTTCGAGCGCGACGGCATGCTGCTGCCCGACGCCGACGTCGTCCAGCGCGGCGACGACGAGCCGCTGTACGAAGCGGTGGTGCGCTACCGCACCGTGGGCGACATGACCTGCACGGGCGCCGTGCAGTCCCCGGCCACCACGGTCGAGGAGATCATCGAGGAGATCGCGGCCACCCGGATCACCGAGCGCGGCGCCACCAGGGCCGACGACCGGGCGTCCGAGGCCGCCATGGAGGACAGGAAGAGAGAGGGCTACTTCTGATGGACATTCTTCGCTTTGCCACTGCGGGGAGCGTCGACGACGGCAAGTCCACCCTCATCGGACGGTTGCTCTACGACTCCAAGGCGATCTTCGAGGACCAGCTCGAGGCCGTCGAGCGCACCTCGCGCGACCGCGGCACCGAATACACCGACCTGTCGCTGCTGACCGACGGGCTGCGAGCCGAGCGCGAGCAGGGCATCACGATCGACGTGGCCTATCGCTATTTCGCGACACCGCGCCGCAAGTTCATCATCGCCGACACGCCCGGCCACATCCAGTACACCCGCAACATGGTCACCGGCGCCTCCACAGCAGACCTGGCGATCATCCTCATCGACGCCCGCAAGGGGGTGCTGGAGCAGTCGCGGCGCCACGCGTTCCTGGCCTCGCTGCTGCGCGTGCCGCACCTGGTGCTCGCCGTCAACAAGATGGACCTGGTCGACTACTCGCAGGAGCGGTTCGAGGAGATCAGGGAGGAGTTCACCTCGTTCGCGTCCAAGCTGAACGTCGGCGACCTCACCTTCATCCCGATCTCCGCGCTCAACGGCGACAACGTGGTCTCCCGCTCGGAGAACATGCCCTGGTATCTCGGCACGTCGCTGCTGCACCACCTGGAGAACGTGCACATCGCCTCCGACCGCAACCTGACCGACGTGCGCTTCCCCGTCCAGTACGTGATCCGCCCGCAGCGGGCCACCGACCACGCCTTCCACGACTACCGCGGCTACGCCGGCCAGGTGGCTGGCGGGGTGCTCAAGCCGGGCGACGAGGTGATGCACCTGCCCTCGGGGCTCACCACGCGGATCGCGTCGATCGACACGTTCGACGGTCCGGTGGAGGAGGCGTTCTCGCCCATGTCGGTGACACTGCGCTTCGAGGACGACCTCGACATCTCGCGCGGCGACATGATCGCCAGGCCCAACAACCAGCCGCACGTCGCGCAGGAGCTGGAGGCGATGATCTGCTGGATGGCCGACGGCATCAAGCTGACGCCCCGCACCAAGCTGACGATCAAGCACACCACCCGTACGGCGCGCGCCCTGGTGCGCGACCTGCACTACCGGCTCGACGTCAACACGCTGCACCGGGACGAAGAGGCCACGTCGCTCGGCCTCAACGAGATCGGGCGGGTGTCGCTGCGGGTCACCCAGCCGCTGTTCGTGGACGACTACTCCCGCAACCGGATGACCGGCGGCTTCATCCTCGTAGACGAGGCCACGAACGGCACGGTCGCCGCCGGCATGGTCATGGACGCGCACTGAGGTAGATCTTTTGGCGAATCCGTGACCATCTGATTACGCTCCGCGCTAGGGTCTTCGCGTTCCGTGTTGGCGACGCGAAGGCCCTTTTCCGTGACCGACCACCCACCCGCCCGGGTCATCTACCTGGGAGGCCTCGGCCGCAGCGGCACCACGCTGCTGGAAAGGCTGCTGGGCGAGCTGCCCGGCGTGGTGGCGCTGGGAGAGGTGGTGCACCTCTGGGAGAGGGGCGTCCTCGCGCAGGAGCTCTGCGGGTGCGGTGCGGCCTTCCCGGCCTGTGCCTTCTGGCGTGCGGTCGGTGAGCGGGCGTTCGGTGGCTGGACCACGTCAGTGGCCGGAAGGGTCCTGACGTTGCGGCGCCGGGTCGACCGCACCCGCAGGATCCCCCGCATCGCGCATCCCGACCTGGCCGAATACGCGCGGGCGTACCAGACGCTCTACTCCGCCGCGGGCGCGCCTGTCGTGATCGACTCCAGCAAGCACGCGTCCCTGGCCTGCTGCCTGGTCGCCGCGGGCGTGGACGTGTCGATCGTCCACGTGGTCCGAGACCCGCGCGCCGTCGCCCACTCCTGGGGCAGGACCGTCGAGCGCCCCGAGGACGGGCGTCCCATGACCCGCTGGGGCCCCGCCAGAGCGGCCGTCCACTGGACGGCCCAGAACGCCGCGCTCGAGCTGCTCGCCGGGCGCGGGGCGCGGGTGATCCGCGTCCGCTACGAAGACCTCGTGGCCGCGCCCGTGGTCACGCTCACCCGCCTGGCCCACGGCCTCGGCCTGGCCGCGGCGGACCTGCCGTTCATCGACGGCTCGACCGCCTGGCTCGGCCCCTCCCACACGGCCTCCGGCAACCCGATGCGCTTCCGCGTGGGGCGGGTGGAGCTCCGGCGGGACGACGCCTGGGTGTCGGGGCTGGCGGGCCGCGACCGGCGCGCAGTCGACCTGCTCACCTGGCCGCTCAGGGCCCGGTACGGCTATCGGAGCGCGGCATGACCCCATCCGTCGGCGTGGTGATCCCGACCCGCGGCAACCGCCCCGCCCAGCTGCGCGAGGCCGTGGCAGCGGTCCTCGCCCAGGACCATCCCGGCGGGCTCCGCGTGGTCGTGGTGGCCGACACCTCTGACGCCGAGCCGGCCGCCGCGGCCCGCGACGTCGCCGAGCAGGTGGCCGACGTGGCCTCTCCTGACCGGCCCGCACGGCTGCGGGTCATGCCCAACGTGCTCACCCCCGGGCTCCCAGGGGCACGGAACACCGGGATCGCGGCGTGCGACACCGACCTCGTCGCGTTCTGCGACGACGACGACGTGTGGCTGCCCGGCAAGCTCGCCGCGCAGGTGCGGGCGCTGCGCGACGGCGGCGAGTTCGCCAGCTGCGGCATCGAGGTCGAATACGCCGGCCGTCGCGTGATCCGCCTCGCCGGCGCCTCGACGGTGACGGCCGGCGACCTGGTCCGTTCGCGGATGGTGATGGTGCACTCGTCGACGTTCCTGTTCGAGCGCGGCTCGTTGTGGGTGGACGAGACCGCCCCCGCCGGGCAGAACGAAGACTGGGACCTCGCCCTGCGCGCCGCCAGGCGCCGGCCGATCGTGCAGGTCGACCGTCCGCTGGTCCGGGTGCGATGGGGCGGATCCCACTACGCCACGCGCTGGGCCGACCGCATCGCCGGGCTCGACTGGATGCTCGCCCGCCACCCCGAGCTCGCCGGGGACCCCCGGGGCGCGGCGCGGATCTACGGCCAGCTCGCCTTCAGCCACGCCGCGCTCGGGCACCGCCGCGAGGCCGCCCGCTGGGCGCTGCGCACGTTCGCGGCCCGGCTGGGCGAGCCGCGCGCGGCGATCGCGCTCGCCGTGGCGGCCGGTCTCGTCTCCGCGCCCACCGTCCTCACAACGCTCCACCACAGGGGGCACGGCATTTGACTCCGCCCACCACCCCGCTACACGCCACAGCCACGGGCGCCATGTCCCACGAGCGTCCCGCCGGGCCCTTAGCCTCCTCCGGGCGGGCGGTTCCCGTTCTCGCGGCACAGCCCTGTGCGGGGCCGGTGCCGTCCGTGGCGCCCGGAGCGGAGGCTCTCGGCCCGGGAGCGCGGCGGGCGGCGCGGGTACGGGTGGGCGGGGTCGAGGTGGACGCGCTCACCGAGGACGACGTGGTCGCATGGGTGGCAGGCGAGCTGGAGTCGGGAAGGGGCGGCCGGATCGTCACCCCGAACGTCGACATCTGCAGAGCCGCCGTCGCCGATCCCGCTCTGAACGACCTGGTGTGCTCGGCGGAGCTCGTCGTGGCCGATGGCATGCCGCTGGTGTGGGCGGCCAGGCTGCAGGGCACCCCGCTGCCCCAGCGCGTCACGGGAGCCGATCTCATCTGGTCGCTCAGCCGCTCCGCCGCCCGTCACGGCTGGCCCGTCTACCTGCTCGGCGGCCCGCACGGCGTCGCGCGCAAGGCCGCGGCCGAGCTCACGAGCCGCTTTCCGCGACTGCGGGTATGCGGCGCCCACGGTCCGCCGTACGGCTTCGACGCGACCACCGAGGGCAGGGAGAGCGTCCTGCGGAGGGTGGTCGCCGCACGGCCACGGCTCGTGTTCGCCGGGCTGGGATTCCCGAGACAGGACCGGCTCATCGCCGACCTGCGGCACGAGCTGCCGGGGACGTGGTTCCTGGGGTGTGGCGCGGCGATCGGATTCGCCGCGGGGACGGTCGCCAGGGCTCCGGAGTGGATGCGGCGGGCCGGGCTGGAATGGGCGTTCCGGCTGGCCGTCGAGCCCGGCCGGCTGGCGCGCCGCTACATGGTCGACGACCTGCCGTTCGCGGCCCGGCTGCTGGGCGGCTCGCTCATCGCACGGGTCAGGTCCGGTGCCCGGTCACGTCCGGCGATCCGGCAGAGCGGCTGACTCCGACGGGATGAGCGCCGGATGGCCGGGTCAGGTGGCGGTGAGGGCTCGTACGCGGGCGGCGTCCTCGGGGGTGAGGCCGCGGGCCGCATCGCGCAGGGCCCGGCGGGAGTCCATGGGCCGGTACGCCGTGCGTGACAGTCCCGACCAGGCGAACCCCCTCCCAGGCGCTGAGGGGCCGGTGCAGGCTCGCAGGATGCGGCGTTCGGCGGCGGGCGTCCAGGACAGGCCGGCGTGGTCGTACAGGTCGCGGAAGCGGGGGAGCGGGTCGGCGGCCAGGGATTCGTACGACGTGATGAGGATGCCCGGCGTGCGGGCCAGGATCGAGCGGGTCGCCCGCCACAGCGCGGCGGCCTTGGCGATGCGGTCCTGCGAGCCGACCAGGGCGCGCAACTCCAGCAGGCCGGGGTGGTCACGTACGAGCAGCGGCTGCTCCAGCAGCTCGTGGAAGTGGACGGTCCACCCCAGCCGCTGCCAGCTCGCCACGAACGACACCGGATCGCGCACCAGCGCGATCACCCGGCACCCCAGGCGGCGGGCGAACCAGCCGGCGCTCAGCACGGCGAACGGGTCGTCGAGCAGCGCCCGCCGGCCCGCCAGCCGGCCGAGCGTGAACGCGGTGCCGTAACGGACGAGGCGGGCCAGGTCGTACGGCGAGTGGTTGGCCCGCACCTCGGACAGCCAGCGGTAGCGCAGGGCGACCGTGTCGCGGAAGGCGGGCAGCCAGGTGGCGGCGTTGTCGTCGCAGATGTACTGGAACCGGTGGGTCACCTCGGCCCTGAGCACTCCCGGGCAGCGTCCTGGCGGGTGTTGCGGGTTGAGCGGCTCGTTGACGTAGACGAGGTCGCCGCCGGCGGCGAGCATCTTGCCGGTCCAGCTCGTGCCGCTTCTCGGCAGGCCGGTCACCAGCACGGGGGCCCGGGTCACGCGGCGGCCCGCGTGCGCAGGCGCAGCGCCGCCAGGGTGTGGCGCCCGAACGGGTGCAGGCCGTAGCGGCGGTGGAGCTGCCACAAGGGGAGCAGGTTCTTCACCAGGACGCCGCCCGACCAGCCGACGACCGCTCCGAGAGCCCCGTACGAGGGGATCAGGGCCAGGTCGAGGGCCACGGTGCAGGCGATCGCGGCCAGCAGGTTGAGCAGGCTCGCGCCGGTGTGCCCGGCGGCGGTCAGCACCACGTCGACCATCCCGCAGGCCGTGGCCACCATCATCGTCCCCGCCAGGACGAGCGCCACCGGCGCCGCCTGGCTGTAGGAGGGGCCGAACAGGTGCAGCAGCCAGGGCGCCAGCGCCGCGTACCCCATCCAGACCGGCCAGGTCATCAGCACCAGCCAGACCGTGGCGGTCTGGTAGAGCTCCCCTGCGCGCGCCCGCTCGCCCTCGGCGAGCGCCCTCACCAGCCGAGCCTGTACGGCCTGCGCCAGTCCCTGGTTGGCGAGCTGCCCGACCACCTTGAACCGGGTGGCGGCCGTGTAGACGGCGGCCTGCGCGGGCCCGCCGAGCGCGGCGACGATCAGGATGTCCACCCGCTGGAACACCGCCTGGATCGCTCCTGCGACCGAGCGGGGCGCGGTGTGGCGCCACAGGTCCCGGTCCGTGCCCGAGAGGTACGGCGTGTGCGGCGCCCGTCCCCGCAACGTGGTGGCGGCCAGGACCGGCAGCAGCGCGTACGGCGCCGCCCACGCGACGGGCAGCCACCACACCGCCCCGGTCAGCGCCACGGCGGTCACCAGGGCGAGCTGGCAGCCCGGCACCAGCACGCCGTCCAGCACCACGGTGGGCCGCATGGCCCCGAACCCCCTGGTGGCGGCCAGCAGGACGTCGCCCGCCACGATGAGCGGGATCGCCGCGGCGAGCAACCCGAGATGCGGATACAGCAGCGCGCCCGCGGCGCAGGCCGCCACCACGCTGGGGAGGAGCGCCGCCCGGATATATCCCGAAATACCGCGATACTCGAAGGTTCGAGCGCGGGCGATGAAGTAGATCAGCCCGTTCCCGGCGTCCAGCTTGGCGATCCCGGCCGCCATCAGGGCCAGCGCGGTCACCGTGAAGAACGCCCCCGCCTCCGCCGCCGTGAACGCCCTCGTCACCACCACGACCAGGGCGAACTGCGCGAGCGCGCTGAAGACGGCCCCCGCGACCCCGGCGAACCCCCGCCGCCTCACCGAGCCGACCACCGGGCCGACCACCGGGCCGACCACCGGGCCGACCACCGGGCCGACCACTGGGCCGGTCACTGGCGCCACGACGGCTCACCGCCCAGCCACCGCGCCAGCCGGGCGTCGTGCGGGGCGAAGTGCTCCCGCAGCGCCCGCCCCAGATCGGGCGGCACCCGGCGCGGCAACGCCCGGCCGTTGTGCCGCTCGAACTCCGGACAGCCCAGCCGGGGCACCTCCAGGAAGTCCAGTACCCGGTCATAGACGGCCCTCGGCCGGGCGAAGAACAGGTGGCTGTCGAGCACCAGGATGCGCTCGCGCCCGAACAACGGCTCCAGCCGGTCGAGCTGGTCGGCGTAGCGGCCCCGGGCGAGGTAGGCCTGGTGGCGATGGGCGTGGTGGAGCGCGAAGGGTTCGTTCCGCAGCAGCTCCTCCGCTCCGGCCAGGCGCCGTTCCTCCAGCTCGACCGCGCGCTCGAAGTGCGACTCCGTCTCGAACCCCCTGGCCAGCTCGTGGGCGTGCGCGGAGCAGGCCCGCTCCACCGGGTCGCGCACCAGCACGATGAGCTTCACGCCGGGCAGGTCGGCCGCGATGCGCTCCCCGGCCAGCGGATGGAACAGGTAGTAGGGCGACGACTCGAACGCCAGCGCCCGCGCGCCGTACCGGCGGCCGAGCAGCGCCGCGCCGGCCCGCAGCGGGAAATGCCCCTGATACCAGGACATTCCCCGCTCATAGCCGACGTCGAAGTAGTGCACGCCCTTGTGCAACACCGGCTTGAGCAGCAGCGGGTGTTGTTCCAGGGCGCGGTACAGCGAGGTGGTGCCGCACCGCTGTGCCCCCGCGATCAGGAACGACGGCAACATCCGGGCGCCCGACGTGAACCTGCCCGTGTTCCTGGACATCGACAACACCGGCGCCTTGAAGGCCTTCACGTGAGCAGCTCCTCGTGGTCGACGACCGGGCAGAGCCAGGTCTCGGGAGGCCCGAGCGGGGCGTGGCCGTCGGCCGCGTGCCTGTCGGCCAGCGCGATCAGGTAACGCAGGGCGGTCTGCCTCGCCACCGACGCCGACACCCCCAGGGGCGCGAGCACGCGTACGGACTGTGCCAGGCAGGCCCGCGCCGCGACCGGCGGGCTCATCCTGCGCAGGGCCCGCTGGAAGAAGTGGTGCACGGCGTCCAGCCCGTAGGGCACGCCGACTTCGTAGCGCTCCCAGTCCCATACGAGCAGCCGCCCGTCGGGGGAGGGGCACATGTTCCAGGGCGCGAGGTCACCGTGCCAGGCCGGCGACGACCCTCCGGTGGCCGCGATCTCCTTGACCGCGGCGAGCCGCAGCGGCTCGCTCACCCGGCCGTGCCGGACCGGCAGCGGGGCGAGCGCCAGCACCGTGAGCCCGTTCCAGCCGCCGTGGTGCAGCACCCTGGGCGTGACCACCGTGTCCAGCGACATCCCGGCCAGCCGGTGCAGGGCGGCCGCCTCGGCGGCGACCAGTTCGCGGGCGCGCGGGCTGTCGCCGATCTTCACGAACGCCAGCCGCCGCGCTCCCGAGCGCACCTCCAGAACGGGCTTGCGGTTGGCCCGCCGCGCGGGACGTACGTGCAGGACCGTCTCGACCGGCCGGGCGAAGACCTCGCTCAGGTGCGCCGCGATGGAGCCCTCGACCGGCACCACGACCCGCGACCCCACATGCCACCAGCGGCGCGGCGCGAGCCGGCGCGGCAGGGCCGTGTGCGGCAGCACGGTGTAAGGGCGGGGGGAGCCCGGCCCGGGATACAGCAGCCGCACGGTCTCCGCGAGATAGCCGAGGCGGACGGCGGCGTCGGTCATCGGAAACCTCCAGGGATACTCCGGCCCTCATGCCGGGGAGCGGGTGACGCGTTCCTCCACAGGATGGCGAACGAGATGAGGTACAGGCTGAGCGGCGTGAACAGGCCGTCGTAGACGAACATGTAGAGCAGCACGAGCCCCATGACGAGCACTCCGGCCAGCCCGGCGGGGCTGCGGTCACGCCAGTGCCGCCGGATGGCGCCCGCGAAGAACGCCACGTAGAGCGCCGCCCCGGTGAACCCCTGCGTCATGATCAGCAGCCAGAGCTGCCCGTCGCTGCCCAGCGGCGGGTGCCCGCAGCCCGTGCACCACTGGGTCTTGCCCGTGGTGATCGTGCGGTGGTTGCCGGTCGCGTTGCGCGTGTTGCCGTAGCCGATGACCGGCGAGTGGGTGGCGGCGGCGAGCGTCGCGCTCACGGTGAAGGCCCTGATGTCGTTGGAGTGCGGCTTGTCCAGCCGCTGCGCGAACAGCGGGGCGAGCGGGCTGAGCGCGAACGCCAGCGCCGCCACGGCCACGCCCCCGCAGAGCGCGACGCGCGTGCGCCCGCCCACCCGGACGATCAGGTAGGGCACGGCCAGGCCGAGACCGATCCACAGGCCGCGGTTGAGGGAGTACACGATGGGGACGGCGGCCAGAGCGATCAGCACCACGGCGAGAGCCCTGCGCCGCCGCCCGCCGTACACCCACCAGCCGACCACGAACCAGACGAGCAGCACCGACACGTTGCTGCCCCACGCATTGGCCCATTCGAAGGGCGCCTCGGGCCTGGGCATGGCGTAGCCGAGCACCTTCTGCGTCTGGCCGGCGGTGGGGTGGATGAGGTTCTGGACGAACGGGTTCTCGCCGATCCAGCCGGGCAGCAGTAGCTCCACCGGCGAGGTGAAGTGGAACGACGGGAACAGCACGCCGAGCAGCCCGCCCGCGACCGTGGTGACGAAGAGCGCGCCCATCATCCGCACCAGGCGCAGTTGCGGCAGCTCGCGCTCGGTCAGGTTGCCGAGGTAGAGCACCACGATGAGGATCGCCGTGTAGAGCGCCAGCCGCATGCCGTAGCCGATGATCCTGCCGGGCCCGAGCTCGCCGTAGGTGCCGGGCGGCATCTCCGCCAGCATCAGACCGCTCACCAGATAGCCGGCCAGCAGCAGCAGCCACAGCCCGAACCCGCGCGGCACCCTGATCGGCCTGCGCCGCCAGAGGATCACCACCATGGGTGCCGCCAGGACGATCACCGCCAGGCCGCCGAACCCGAGCGCCCACCAGATCGGATAGCCGACCAGCAGCGCGGCGATGGGCCACGCGGGGCCTTTCACGCTGGCTTGCCCCTCCGCCTGGTCCGGTGCGGCGCCTGCATGCGCGTGCCCTCAGCCGGCACGCTCACTTGGAGTTCGCCGGTGGCGACGAGCTTGCCGAGCGAGGTGTGCGGGCGCGCCTCGATGTAGGGGACGAACGACGGCACCGCGTCGGTGGCGGCGACCGCGCCGATGACGGGCACGTCGTGCCGGGCGAGGCGGCGTACGGTGGCCGCGACCTCGGTGGAGGTGACCCGGCGGAGCCCGACGAGGAGCAGGGCCGCGTCCGCCCTGGACAGGTCGCGCACGTCGGAGCCGTCGAGCACCGTCAGCGGCGCGCCGACCGCGAGCGGCTCGGCGGGCGAGGAGACGTAGAGGTGCGCGGGCAGCGCCTTGACCAGGAGCCGGTTGCCGGGGCATGCGGCGACCACGGCGCCGGCCAGGTCGTGGGGCAGCTCGTGCTCGCCCGGTCTCGACAGGTCGGCGAGAACGGGCAGGCCGGTCAGGCGCTCGATGTCGGCGGCCGTGCGCAGCCGCGTGTCGAGCCGGTCGCGGGCGTGGGCGGCGGCCGTGCCGGCGAGCAGCCCGGCCATGAGCCCGGTGCCGAGGTGGAGCGGCAGGACGGGGCCGCTGGGCTCGGTGGGCGGCTCGGCCTTGCTGATGATCGCGCCGGGGGTCACCGCGACGGTCCGCAGCTCGTCGTATTTCAGCGCGAGGTTGGCGGCCTGCCGGTTGAGGACGTTCTGGCGCTGGGCGGCGATCGCGTGCTCGGCGCTGCCGCGGGGCAGCGTGTGCAGCCGCTTGATCGTCAGCTCGATGGCGGAGTTGACGTGCTTGAGCTTGGCGAGGACGGTGCGCTGCTGCTCGGCCATCGCGGTCAGCGCGTTGTGGCGGCGGTGGGCGAGGTAGGCCTCGGCGTAGGCGTGGGACTGGGCCGCCGCGGCGGCGGGCTCGGCGGCGGTCACCGCGATCCACAACACCGCGGAGTTGGGCGGCACCGAGACCTCGACCTCCTCGAGCTCGGCGCCCCGCAGCGCCATGGCGGCCCGCGTGGCGACCACGGTGGACTGGGCGACCTGGGCCTCGGTGTCGAGGTTGAGCGCCTCGCGCTGGCGGTTGGTCACCTGGTTGCCCGGCTCCTGCGTGCCGACGGGCATGACGAGCACCTGCGTGGTCGCGGTGTAGGAGGCCGGCGTCAACCACAGCAGCGCGAGCCCCGCGGCGCCGCCGGCGACGACGCAGCCGACGAGGACGGCCCAGCGACGGCGCAGCGGCGCGAGATGCTCACCCAGCTGGGCGCCGGTGCGGGGGACCTGAGGGTCCGGCGGCAGGCTCATGAGGGGTCTCCTGGATCATGTGCGCGTCGTCATCGATCAGCGACTCTGCGTCACCGGCCGGGTGTGCGCCCACTATAGGGCCGCCCGCCTTTACCTCGGCTGAATACACAAGATTTTCTCCGGTACGGCCACAAAGAAGCCCCTTCATATATCGAAATACATGGATAAGTCGGGCGAATTGTGGCCGCGGTGACGTGGGGAGACTTCCACACTGGCTGAAGTTCGCGGAATGTCATGGCAAGGTTCAGGTTTGACAGGCAGGGTCGTTCGACAAGGGGGGTTGGAAGGCTTTGCGGCAACGGGGCATTTCTCATAACGCGACGAACACGGCATTCACCGGCATGATCCTGGCCGTGGCCACGACGATGGCCGCCTGCTCCACCGTGGCCGACTCCGACGCCGGGGCGCCGGTCGCGGTCGAGGAGCCGGCGCGTGACGTCGCGGGCCCGCCCGCGTGCACGGCGACCAGCAAGCTCATCCCGTCGTGCGGCGCCTGGTGGGGCATCGCGCCCGAGATCTTCACCGGCGCCCCGGTGGAGGAGGCGCTGCGCGGCGCGGAGTCGCGCATGGACGCCGGCGCAGACGTGCTGCACGTCTACCACCGGGGCAGCGAGTTGTTCCCGACCGACGCCGAGATCCGGCTGGCCCGCGACCCGGCCAGGCCGAGGCTGCTGCTGATCAACTGGAAGCCGTCGTTCGACCACACCTGGGCCGAGATCGCCGACGGGGCGCTCGACGCCAGGATCGACCGGCTGGCCGGCCACCTCCGGCGCACCTTCCCCGAGCGGTTCTTCCTCACCGTGCACCACGAGCCGGAGAACGACGTGGACGCCTCGTCGGGCTCGGGCATGCAGGCCACCGACTACGCGGCGATGTTCCGGCACATCGTGCTGCGGCTGCGGGAGCGGGGCGTGAAGAACGCCGTCATGGTGATGACGTACATGGGGGCGCCCAACTGGGCGGCCAAGCCCTGGTTCGAGGACCTCTATCCGGGTGACGACGTGGTCGACTGGGTGGCCATGGACCCCTATGCCGACCATCGGGTCGACGACTTCGAGGGCCTGGTCAACAAGACCCGCAAGGAATATCCCGACTGGCCGGGCTTCTACCGCTGGATGCAGGCCCGCTTCCCCGGCAAGCCGGTCATGGTGGCCGAGTGGGGGGCGTTCTCGCGGCCGCTCGACCGGTCGTTCAAGCGGGCCTTCTTCGAGTCCGTACGCCGCCAGATCAAGCGTTATCCCCAGATCAAGGCGCTGATCTACTTTGACTCCCCGCAGGCGCCGCGCGGTGACACCAGCTTCGACTCCGACGAGGCGGCCGACCGCGCGTTCACCGCGCTCGCCCGTGACCCCTACTTCCGTGCCACCCCGGTGCCGCGGCCCTAGCGCGTGCCGACCTTCTCGCCCCGCGGCTGGGGAGTCTCGGCTCTGGCGCGCAGGCGCCAGCCCACGACGGTTACCGCGGTGGCGGCGGCGAGGGCGCAGAGGGTGACGAGGTCGTCCACGTCGAGCAGCTTGAGCGCGGAGGCGAGCAGGACGATCGCCAGCATCGCCCGGATGAGGCCGCCGGGTGCGCGCGAGGAGATCCTGGCGCCGAGATAGACGCCCGGGATCGAGCCGATGAGCAGCGACAGCGTGAGGTCCGCCTGGAAGTCGCCGAACAGCAGGTGGCCGAGCGCCGCGGAGACGACCAGCGGCACGGCCTGGACGAGGTCCGTGCCGACGAGCTGGTTGGCCTTGAGCGCCGGATAGAGCACGAGCAGGGCCACGATGATCAGCGATCCCGAGCCGACGGACGAGACGCCGACGACCAGACCGCCTATCATACCGACCAGTAGGGTCGGAAATGGGCGCACGACGATCTCATGCGCGCTCGACGATCCACCCCGCCCGCCGAGCCACGACTTGACCGCCATGCCCGCCACGGCCAGCAACAGCGCCACGCCGAGCGCGTACTTGACCGCGTCGGTGACCGCGAACGCGCGGGCCAGGAACACCCCGCAGAACGCGGCAGGCACCGAGCCCGCGCACAACCAGGCCACCAGGCGCAGGTTGACCGTGCCGGTGCGCAGATGCACCACGCCGCCGACCGGCTTCATCACGGCCGAGGCGACCAGGTCGCTGGAGACGGCGGCCAGGGGAGGGACGTTGAAGAACAACATCATCATGGGCGTCATGAGGGCCCCGCCGCCCATGCCGGTCAGGCCCACCACGATCGCGACGAGGAACGACCCGCCGATCAGCGCCAGATCTGTGCTCATCGGTCGCTCACCAGCTCCTCGTTCGCTGCGCGGAGTGCCTCGTTCCTCGGCCCTCCACTCCGCTCACTGCGTCGCTCACCGGACCCAGCCGCCGGACCTCAGCGTCTCCAGGACCTGGGAGACGGCCGCCTCGATCGTGATGTGCGTGGTGTCGATCGTCAGGTCGGCGTCGTCCGGCTCTTCGTACGGGTCGGAGATGCCGGTGAACTCGGGGATGAGCCCGGCGCGGGCCTTGGCGTACAGGCCCTTGCGGTCGCGGCGCTCGCACTCCTCCAGCGGCGTGGCGACGTGTACGAGCAGGAAGTCGGCCCCGACGGACTCGACCGTCTCGCGCACCTCCGCGCGGGTCGCCGCGTAGGGGGCGATGGGCGCGCAGATGGCCAGACCGCCGTGCCGGGCGGCCTCGGCGGCGACGAAGCCGATGCGGCGGATGTTGAGGTCGCGGTCGGCCTTCGAGAAGGTCAGGCCCTTGGACAGCAGGTGGCGCACCACGTCGCCGTCGAGGTAGGTCACGGTGCGGGTGCCGAGCTCCAGCAGCGCGTCGCGCAGGCCGCGGGCGACGGTGGACTTGCCGGAGCCGGACAGCCCGGTGAAGAAGACCACGAGGCCGCGCCGGTGCGGCGGGCCGGGGATGTGCACGGGGTCAGGGCCCGCCAGGTGCTCGGTCGCGCCGTAGGCGGTGGCGACGTGCTCGCGCAGCTCCAGGTCGATCTCCGGCTCGTCGCGTGGCGCCAGGGGGACGGAGACGACGAGCGTGCCCTCGGGTAGCTGGTCTCTCGCGCGCAGCGCGGCGCGTACGACGGCGGGGCCCGCCTCGCCGTACGCGAGGGGAAGCAGCAGGATCACCGCGTCGAGCTCTTTCGCGGTGGCGATGATCTCGGAGAGGTCGTCGAGCGGCCCGCGCATGGTGACGGCGAGCGCGGGCCGCCCGCCGAGCTCGGCCCGCACGTCGGCCGGCGTGCGCCGCAGGCGCGCGAACGGCCCGTGCTCGGGCGTGCCGAGGCCGTGGACGGGCCCGGAGGTCAGCCCGTCGGGCTCGTGGGCGCTCACCGTCAGCCTGGCCAGCGGCAGCCCTTCGGGATCGAGCAGGGTGACCTCGTCGCCGGGTGAGACGTCGGCGGGCAGATGGAGGGTGACGGGAGCGGGCCACGACGTGCCGTCGGCGAGCGTGCCGCGCTCATGCACGGCGTGCAGGTCGTCGTGGCCGAGGAACCCGGTCAGCGGCTCGAACGCGCCGGAGAGCAGCAGCTCGAGATCGGCCAGCTCGCGCGGGTCGGGGGTCCACTCCACGTATTCGTCATCCCAACTAATCCGATTGAATTGGTAGGAAAGAATCCTAGCGGGTGGAAACAGTGTGGCACTAGATGAGCCGGGCGAAGTGGTGCTGGGGTTTCCTGATCACCATGGTGATCTCGTCGTGGGAGGCGGGATAGCGGTCGTTGGTCAGCCTGGAGACCGCCGTGATGGCTGCGGCGCCGATGCGGCGGGAGCGCGCGGGGCCGCTGATGGTGCGCACCTCGTCGGTGATCATGAGGCCGCGGCTGAGACAGAACGCGTGCAGTCCGTCGCTCGACGTCAGCGGCTCGTAGACGGTCGGCAGCGGCCCCGGCCATCCCGGCGGGACGAGCGGGCGCCACAGCAGGCCGCGCAGCCACGACGGCGTCATCCGGTCGAGCAGGCCATAGGCGGAGCCGCGGTCGCGCATGCGCAGCAGCACCAGGCCGCCGGGGCGCAGTGACTGCAGCAGGCGGTCGAAGATCAGCTCGGCGTGCCTGACCCGCTCCAGCAGGAACGACACC
Source organism: Nonomuraea sp. KM88 (assembly GCF_052245635.1). Lineage (NCBI taxonomy): Bacteria > Bacillati > Actinomycetota > Actinomycetes > Streptosporangiales > Streptosporangiaceae > Nonomuraea > Nonomuraea sp. KM88. The sequence continues at coordinate 435,316 of NZ_JBQQCC010000004.1, forward strand.
TGCACCACGTCGTAGGACCTGGGCGGCATGGGCACGCAGCGCAGGTCGCCCAGCGACCACGCGGCCAGGTCTCCCCGCTCCTCGAGGAGCCGCCTGATGACGGGGTGGTCCTCGTCGGCTCCCGTGGCCTTGGTCTCGATGTGCTCCAGCACCAGCGGCCCGTCATGCGCGCAGCCGGCGACCAGCACGTCGAGCCGCTTGTGCGGCTGCATCGCGCAATGCTCGCGGACCCGCTGACCGAAGAGGTCGCCTCGCTGGGCGACGGTTCGCACCTCAGACATGTCACCTACAGTAATCAACCAATCGTTATGTGTGACGTATTTCCCTGCTAGCGTCCTGGCCCGTGAGCGATGAGGTGCCCGAGCCGGGGATCTACGTGGGCAACGCGGGCGTCGACGGCGCCGGTGACGCCGGCTGGCTCCTCGGCCATTTCAAGCCCCCGGGCGATCCGCGCCACAGCGACGAGGTCGAGATCAAGTGGGGCGTGCACCCGCCGGGCGACCGGCGGGCGGCGTGGGCCGTCGGCGAGACGCGCACCGCCCTGCTCGTCCTGATCAGCGGGCGTTTCGTGGTCGAGTTCCGCGGCCGCGACGTGGTGCTGGCCGAGCCGGGCGACTACGTCGTCTGGGGCAAGGGCGTCGACCATTCGTGGCGGGCCGAGGCGGCGTCGACCGTGCTCACCGTGCGCTGGCCCTCGGTGCCCGGTTACAAGCTCGGGTGAGCCGGCGCGGCGAGTACCCTGGGTGAGGAACCCCCGCGACCTGTCCCGGCCGGGGGTAGTCGTGTTGCCGCAAATGGGCTGTGGGCGTATCTGATGAGTCTTTCCGGACTGCTTGACCTTGTTCGCGCTGACCCGAAACTGACCGCCGCTCTCGAGGAGGGCGGCGACGTCGCGCTGGTCGCGCCGTCCGCGCTGCGCCCGTTCGGCGTGGCCGCGCTCGCGGGCCACGACCAGCGCACCGTGCTCGCGGTCACCGCGACCGGGCGTGAGGCCGAAGACCTGGCCGCGGCGCTGACCAGCCTGGTCGATCCTGCGGAGCTCGGCTCGGTGGCGGTGTTCCCGGCATGGGAGACGCTGCCGCACGAGCGGCTCTCGCCGCGCAGCGACACCGTCGGTCAGCGGCTCGCGGTGCTCAGGCGGCTGGCCCACCCGATCAAGGACGACACCGCCGCCGGGCCCCTCAGCGTGATCGTCACCCCGATCAGGGCGCTGCTGCAGCCGATCGTGAAAGGGCTCGGCGACCTGGAGCCCATCAGGCTGCGCGCGGGCGACGACGCCGACCTCGACGACGTCGTCGGCAACCTCGTCAACAACGGCTACCACCGGGTCGACATGGTGGAGAAGCGGGGTGAGGTGGCCGTCCGCGGCGGGCTGCTCGACGTCTTCCCGCCCACCGAGGAACATCCGCTGCGGCTGGAGTTCTGGGGCGACACGGTCGAGGAGATCCGCTGGTTCAAGGTGGCCGACCAGCGCTCGCTGGAGGCGGCCGAGGACGGGTTGTTCGCGCCGCCGTGCCGCGAGCTGCTGCTGAGCGACGAGGTCAGGGCCAGGTCCCGCGAGCTGGCCGAGGAGCACCCGGCGCTGGCCGAGGTGCTCGACCAGCTCGCCGACGGCACGCCGGTGGAGGGCATGGAGGCGTTCGCGCCCGTGCTGGCCGGGGAGATGGACCTCCTGCTCGACCACCTGCCGGCCAGGTCGGCGGTGTTCGTGTGCGACCCCGAGCGCATCAGGAGCAGGGCGGAGGAGCTCGTACGCACCTCGCAGGAGTTCCTGGAAGCCTCGTGGATCAACGCGGCGGCCGGCGGCGAGGCGCCCATCGACCTGGGGGCGGCGGCGTTCCGCTCGCTGGAGGAGATCCGCACGCACGCCGACGTGCTGGGGCAGCCCTGGTGGACGATGGCGCCGTTCGGCGCCGGCGTCGAGCTCGACGCGCACGACTCCGAGGCCTACCGCGGCGACACGGCCAGGGCGCTGGCCGACATCAAGGGCTGGCTGGCCGACGGCAAGGCGGTCGTGCTGCTCAGCGAGGGCCACGGCCCCGCCGAGCGCATGGTGGAACTGCTCAAGGGCGTCGACGTGCCCGCGCGGCTGCGGGAGTTCATCGACCAGCCGCCCGAGCCCAAGGTCGTACACGTCACGACGGGCCTGATCGAGCACGGCTTCATCACGCCGGGCCTGGCCGTGCTCACCCATCTCGACCTGGTCGGGCAGAAGGCGTCCACCAAGGACATGCGGCGGCTGCCGTCGCGGCGCCGCAACATGGTCGACCCGCTGCAGCTCAAGGTCGGCGACCACGTGGTGCACGAGCAGCACGGCGTGGGCCGCTACGTCGAGATGGTGCAGCGCACGGTCCAGGGGGCCACCCGCGAATACCTGGTCATCGAATATGCCAAGGGCGACCGCCTCTACGTGCCCACCGACCAGCTCGACGAGGTCACCCGCTATGTCGGCGGCGAGGCTCCCACGCTCAACCGCATGGGCGGCGCCGACTGGGCCAAGGCCAAGTCGCGGGCGAAGAAGGCGGTCAAGGAGATCGCCGGCGAGCTGATCAGGCTCTATTCCGCCCGCATGGCCTCGCCGGGGTATGCCTTCGGGTCGGACACGCCGTGGCAGCGGGAGATGGAGGACGCCTTCCCCTACGCCGAGACCGGCGACCAGCTGGAGGCCATCGACGAGGTCAAGCGTGACATGGAGCGCGGCGTCCCGATGGACCGGCTGATCTGCGGCGACGTCGGCTACGGCAAGACCGAGATCGCGGTGCGGGCGGCGTTCAAGGCGGTGCAGGACGGCAAGCAGGTGGCGGTGCTGGTGCCGACGACGCTGCTGGTCCAGCAGCACATGTCGACGTTCGCCGAGCGGTTCTCCAGCTTCCCCGTCGCGATCAGGGCCGTCTCGCGCTTCCAGACCGACGGCGAGGTCAAGGGCAGCCTCGAAGGGCTCAGGTCCGGCGCCGTCGACGTGGTGATCGGCACGCACCGGCTGCTCAGCCCCGAGGTCAGGTTCAAGGACCTCGGCCTCATCATCATCGACGAGGAGCAGCGGTTCGGCGTCGAGCACAAGGAGGCGATGAAACACCTCCGCACGCAGGTCGACGTGCTGGCCATGTCGGCCACGCCGATCCCGCGCACGCTGGAGATGGGGCTGACCGGCATCCGCGAGATGTCGACGATCCTCACGCCGCCGGAGGAGCGGCACCCGATCCTCACGTTCGTGGGGCCGTACGAAGAGAAGCAGATCGGGGCGGCGATCAGGCGCGAGCTGATGCGCGACGGACAGATCTTCTTCGTGCACAACCGGGTCGCCTCGATCAACCGGGTCGCCGCGCGGCTGCGCGAGCTGGTGCCCGAGGCGCGCATCGCGGTGGCCCACGGGCAGATGAACGAGCACCAGCTCGAGAAGATCATGGTCGGCTTCTGGGAGCGCGAATACGACCTGCTGGTCTCCACCACGATCGTGGAGTCCGGGCTCGACGTGCCCAACGCCAACACGCTGATCGTCGACCGGGCCGACAACTACGGTCTGTCGCAGCTCCACCAGCTCAGAGGGCGGGTCGGGCGAGGCAGGGAGCGCGGCTACGCCTACTTCCTCTATCCGCCGGAGAAGCCGCTGACCGAGACCGCGCACGAGCGGCTCGCCACGATCTCGCAGCACACCGAGATGGGCGCGGGCATGTACGTCGCGATGAAGGACCTCGAGATCCGCGGCGCCGGCAACGTGCTCGGCGCCGAGCAGTCCGGGTTCATCGCGGGCGTCGGGTTCGACCTCTACGTACGCCTGATGGCCGAGGCCGTGCAGGAGCAGAAGGCCAAGCTGTCGGGCGCCGAGGCGCCGGAGGAGCAGCACGACGTCAAGGTCGAGCTGCCGATCAACGCCCACATCCCGCACGACTACGTCACCTCCGAGCGGCTGCGCCTGGAGGCGTACAAACGGATCGCGGCCATCGCCTCGCCCGCCGACATCGACGAGGTCCGCGACGAGCTCACCGACCGCTACGGCCGGCCGCCGACGGAGGTCGAGAACCTCCTGGAGGTGGCCAGGTTCCGCATCAAGGCGCGCTCGGCCGGGCTGACGGACGTCACGCTGCAGGGCCAGAACATCAAGTTCGGCCCGGTGCGGCTGCAGGAGTCGCAGCAGGTCCGGCTCGACCGGCTCTACAAGAAGGCGATATACAAGCAGGCGGCGGAGACTCTGCTGGTCCCGGTGCCCAAGACCAAGCCGCTGGGAGGGCAGCCGCTGCGCGATCTCGACCTGCTCAAATGGTGTGGCGATCTGGTCGAGGCGATGTTCCTCGAGCCCGCACGGGTAAGCTAGCGGCGATTTACGGTCGGAAAGGGACGTACGTGAAGTCGATACGAGTGGCTGTGGCCGCCGCGGCGGCGGGCATGGCGCTGACCGCCTGCTCCTCGCCCATGCAGGCCGGCGCCGCTGCCGTGGTGGGCAACGAGCGCATCTCCGCCAGCCAGTTGAACGAGGAGACGCGGGCCTACTCCGACGCCCTGCGTAGGGCCAAGCTGCCTGCGCAGCTGGAGGCCGCGCTCGGCGGGAGGAGCCTCGAAGAGGTCTTGGAGCAGGAGACCGGCGCGTCGACCAGCCGGCGCGTGTTGCAGCGCATGGTCGAGGTCAGCGCGTACAGCCAGCTCATGGCGCGCCACAACGTGCAGGTGAGCCAGGCGGAGATCGACAAGATCATCCAGAGCCCGCTCGGGCCCGACGGCACGCAATATCCGTCCGCCGAGCTCCAGCTCCTGATCGGCCAGGGCACCGTCGCGCCCGCGAACGCCCGCGACTACGGCCGGGCGCTGGCCGGCCTGATCAAGCTGCGGGAGAAGTTCGGCGGCCAGGGCGGGGAAGAGCGGTTCAAGAAGGAACTGAACACGGTGAAGGTCACCTACAGCCCTCGCTTCGACACGCTCAACCCCAGGTTCGGCAAGGTCACCGAGCAGCAGCCGCAGCAGCAGGGCTAGCCCGTGCCGCTGATCGTCGTCACCACCTCGCCCAGGGTCGCTCCAGGCCTGCTGAGCCACCAGGCCTGGCAGGCGTTGCGCTCGGGTCCGGTGCTGACCGGCAACGCCGCGCATCCCCAGCTCCCCTACCTGGCCGAGGCCGGTGTCGAGGTCGAGGTCGTCGAGCCCGACGCGCGGGAGCTGGCCGCCAGGTCGGTCGCCGAGACGGTCGTGTGGCTGGCCGAGGACGACGAGGCCTTCATGCGGGCGGTGGGCAACGCCGCCATCGGGCTCGACGAGCCGCCGCTCATCGAGGTGGTGCCGGGGTCCTACGACCTGCCGGGGGCGCGGGTGCTCGACCTGGTCGCGGTGATGGACCGGCTGCGCACCGAGTGCCCGTGGGACCGCAAGCAGACGCACGAGTCGCTGGTGCCGTACCTCCTCGAAGAGGCCTACGAGGTGCTGGAGACGATCGAGCAGGGCGACTATCCCGCGCTCCGAGAGGAGCTCGGTGACCTGCTGCTGCAGGTGGTCTTCCACGCGCGGGTGGCCGAGGGCTTCGACATGGACGACGTCGCCGAGGGCATCGTCGGCAAGCTCGTACGCCGCCACCCCCACGTGTTCGGCTCGGTGCGGGCGGAGAGCGCCGACGAGGTGAACGACAACTGGGAGGCGATCAAGGCGGCGGAGCGGGCGGCCAAGGGCAGCGAGTCGGCGCTCGACGGCGTGCCCATGGGCCAGCCGGCGTTGTCGCTCGCCGCCCAGCTCCTGCGCAGGGCCGAGCGCGCGGGGGCGCCCGGGTCGCTGTCGGCCGCCGTCGGCCAAGGAGTGGCCAGGGAGCTGTTCGACCTCGTGCGCAGGGCCGCGGAGGCCGGGCTCGACGCCGAGGCCGAGCTGCGGGCGGCCGCCCGCACCTACCGAGACCGGGTGCGCACGTGGGAGTCGTCCAGCTGAGCGGGGCGTACCGATAGGCTCTGATGGCATATTGCCTTTCGATTTAGGAGCGCATCCCGTGGCTACCATCGAGGTCGTATACGCCCGCGAGATCCTCGACTCCCGGGGCAACCCGACGGTCGAGGTCGAGGTCGTGCTCGACGACGGCAGCAGTGGCCGTGCGGCAGTGCCGAGCGGGGCGTCCACCGGCCAGTTCGAGGCGGTCGAGCTGCGTGACGGCGGCAAGCGTTACGGCGGCAAGGGCGTCGAGAAGGCCGTGCTCGCCGTGACCGACGAGATCTTCGAGGAGATCAACGGGGTCGAGGCCGAAGACCAGCGCATCATCGACCAGATCATGATCGACCTGGACCGCACGCCCAACAAGGCCAAGCTGGGCGCCAACGCCATCCTGGGCGTCTCGCTGGCCGTCGCCAAGGCCGCGGCCGACAGCGCCGACCTGCCGCTCTTCCGCTATGTCGGCGGCCCCAACGCCCACGTGCTGCCCGTCCCGATGATGAACATCCTCAACGGCGGAGCCCACGCCGACACCAACGTCGACATCCAGGAGTTCATGATCGCGCCGATCGGCGCCGGGACGTTCCGCGAGGCGGTGCGTGTGGGCACCGAGGTCTACCACGCGCTCAAGGGCGTGCTCAAGGAGAAGGGCTACGCCACGGGGCTGGGCGACGAGGGCGGTTTCGCGCCCAATCTGCCGTCCAACCGCGACGCGCTCGACCTGATCCTCGTCGCGATCGAGCGGGCCGGCTACGTGCCGGGCGAGGACGTCGCGCTGGCGCTCGACGTGGCCGCCTCCGAGTTCCACAAGGACGGCGTCTACACGATCGACGGCAAGGGCCTGTCGGCGCAGGAGCTCATCGAGTTCTACGCCGACCTGGTCGCCAACTACCCGCTCGTCTCGATCGAGGACCCGCTCGACGAGGAGGACTGGGCGGGCTGGAAGGCCATCACCGACGCGCTCGGCGACAAGGTGCAGCTCGTCGGCGACGACCTGTTCGTCACCAACCCGGAGCGGCTGGAGCGCGGCATCAAGGACGGCACGGCCAACGCCCTGCTGGTCAAGGTCAACCAGATCGGCACGTTGTCGGAGACGCTCGACGCGGTCGACCTGGCCCACCGCAGCGGCTACCGGTGCATGATGAGCCACCGTTCCGGCGAGACGGAGGACACGACGATCGCCGACCTCGCGGTGGCGGTCAACTGCGGCCAGATCAAGACCGGAGCGCCTGCCCGTTCCGACCGGGTCGCGAAATACAACCAGCTGCTGCGCATCGAGGAGCTTCTGGACGACGCCGCCCGTTACGCGGGTCGCGCGGCTTTCCCGCGTTTCCGGCGCTAGTTTCGAGCGAGGGAGCACCGAAGCCCGGGGCGGCGGCTCTCACGGCGACCGAGCCGCCTCCCGAGGTGAGGCGACGAGCAGGGGGTGCAGCACATGGCGAAGAGACCGCAGCTGACCGGGCGGGCGGCCATCCTGGCCGTCGTGGTGTGCGCGATCGCGATGAGCCTGGCCTACCCCGTCCGCGAATACATCAGCCTGCGCCGCAGCATCTCGGAGCTGCGCGAGGAGAAGGCCAGGGTCGAGGCGGAGAAGCAGGCCCTGCTGGCCCGCGACCGGCAGAGCAACGATCCCAACTGGATCAAGAAGACCGCCAAGGAGCGGCTGCACTACTGCGGTCCTGGCGAGAAGTGCTATGTCGTGATGGCGCCCCACCGGGGCAAGGAGCAGGCGGAAGTGAAGCAGCCCGCGGCGGTGCCGCCGTGGTACCAAACGCTCTGGGAGTCCGTAGAGGCCGCGGACAAGGGCACCGGGCGCCGGGCGGTCACCGGGAAGGAGAGTGTTGGACGGTAAAGACGCCGAGGTCGTGCACCGGCAGCTCGGGCGGCCGCCCAGAGGGCTGCGCGAGGTGGCGCACCGCTGCCCGTGCGGCAACCCCGACGTGGTCGAGACCGCGCCGCGGTTGCCCGACGGCTCGCCGTTCCCGACTCTCTACTACCTGACCTGCCCGAAGGCGGCCTCGGCCATCGGCACGCTGGAGGGCTCCGGCCTGATGCGCGAGATGCAGGCGAGGCTGGCCACCGAGCCCGAGCTGGCGCGGGCCTACCAGGCCGCGCACGACGACTACGTCGCCAGGCGCGACCAGGCCGCGCGTGAGCAGGGCCTGGAGCCGTTGCCGCAAGACATGCAGAGCACGGGCGGCATGCCGCTGCGGGTCAAGTGCCTGCACGCCCTCGTCGCACACGAGCTGGCGGTGCCCGGCGGCAACCCGATCGGCAGGGAGGCGCTCGACGCCCTCCCCGAATGGTGGAGTGACGGACCATGCGTGTAGCCGCCGTCGACTGCGGCACCAATTCCGTACGCCTGCTCATCGCCGACACCGGCGACGACGTGCTGGACGACGTCGAGCGGCGGATGGAGATCGTCCGCCTGGGTCAGGGCGTCGACCGCACCGGCAGGCTGGCCCCCGACGCGCTGGAGCGTACGTTCAAGGCGATGCGCGCCTACCGCGAGCTGATCGACAGGCACGGCGCGACCGCGACCCGTGTGGTGGCCACGAGCGCCACCAGAGACGCGGCCAACCGGCAGGAGTTCGTGGCCGGCGTGCACGAGCTCTTCGGGGTGGAGCCGGAGGTCGTGACGGGCGACGTGGAGGCCGAGCTGTCGTTCACGGGCGCGACCAGGGGCCTGGTCACATTGTCGCCCGAGACGGAGGTGCCGCAGGGGCCGCTGCCCCCCTACCTGGTGGTCGACATCGGCGGCGGGTCCACGGAGTTCGTGGTCGGCTCCGAGCACGCCGAGGCGGCGCTGTCGGTGGACATCGGCTGCGTACGCCTCACCGAGCGGCATCTGCGTGCCGGCGACCCGCCCTCGGCGCCCGCTCTGGAGGCCGTGGTGGCCGACATCGAGGCGGCGCTCGACCGGGTCGAGTCGGCGGTGCCGGTGCGGCGGGCGCACACGCTCGTGGGCCTGGCGGGCTCGGTGACCACGGTGGCCGGCATGGCACTCGATCTGCCCGCCTACGACCCTGACCGCATCCACCATGCGCGGATCTCCGCCGAGCAGGTCCACGACGTGACGCGGCGGTTGCTCGCGATGACGCATGGTGATCGTGCCGCCGTTCCGGTCATGCATCCGGGGCGCGTGGATGTCATTGGCGCGGGAGCGCTTATTCTCGACCGGATCGTACGCCGTTTCGCATTTTCCCAGGTCGTTGTTAGCGAGCACGACATCCTTGACGGTATTGCGTGGTCTATAGCCGGATAGCTGAAGAAATCCGGACATTTCCGGTCTATGCATCATGTTGAGGGCGCGATCAGTATTGTGCTTGAGTAAAGGTGCATACGGGGGCTTTGCCATATCGCTGCGCACGGAAGGTGCCGGCGTGGCGACCGTCCCCGAGCGCGCCTCTTCCCTCAAGGAATGGAGCACTCTCACATGATGTCTGTTGGGTTAGCACGTAAGGCGGCGGCGATCGGTGCGTCGACCGCGGTGCTGGCCGCCTTGGCTGCGGGCCTGGTCTCCAGTCCGGCGCAGGCGGCGACCGCGGCCACGGCCGCCGCTGCCAAGGCGAAGGCGGGTTCCAAGGTCACGGTGGCCCGGCCGAAGGCCTCCACCCGTAATTACGAAGGTTCCTGCCCGGCCAAGATCAAGTTCTCGGCCACGGTCAAGGTGCCTGTCAAGGGCAAGACGAAGCTGGCCTACCGGTGGCTGCACGGCGACGGGTCCAAGAGCAAGGTCAAGACGGTCACGCTCAAGGGCAAGGGGACCAAGACGGTCACCGTCCGGCAGTCCATCACCTTCAAGGACGACGTCAAGAAGGGCTGGGAGGCCGTCCAGGTCCTCGGCCCGAAGAAGGTCACCTCGAAGAAGGGCTACTTCTCCGTCTCCTGCGAGAAGGAGGAGAGGCTGAAGGAGGTGCGCACGCACCTCGACCGGACGGTGTCGGCGCGTGCCTGGGTCAACCCCAGCAGGTACGTCGGCTCCTGCGACGGTGACAGGATCGGCGTCGCCGGCGTCATCAAGACCGACCGCCCGACGTGGGTGCGTTACCGCTGGGTCCTCAACGGTGACGTCGTCGACTACGGCAAGGTCAAGGTCCGCGACGCGCGCAAGGTCGGCTTCAGCTTCGCTCCGCGCCACAGCCAGCGCGGCTGGGCGCAGCTGCAGGTGCTCCGTCCGGACGCCACCTCCTCCAACCGCGCCTACTACAAGGTCTGGTGCAAGGACAAGCCTCCGGTGCACGTGCCCGGCTCCCACGCCAAGGTGAGCGCGTCCAGCTCGGTCTCGACCACGGCCGCGTGCTCGCTGAGCGCCTCCGGCACCATCCGCTCGACCGGCGCCGCCCGGGTGAAGTGGAGCTGGACGCTCAACGGTGCGACCGTGTCCAGCGGTGTGGCCGAGTTCGGCCGTCACGGTGGTTCCGAGCGCGTCTCCTTCTCGAAGGGCAAGCTGACGGGCCGGCACGCCCACGGCGGCAACGTGACGCTGTCGGTCACGGGCCCGAACAACAGCGACTCCTCCACGAGTGGCTACGCGCCCTGCGGACCGGACGCTCCGGCTCCGTCCGCTTCGCCGACGTCGGTGCCTTCGCCCCCGGTGGCTTCGCCTCCGGCCAGGGACCTGCCGTCCAAGTGAGCGACTGAACGAAGAACCGGGTGGTGCCTCCTGGCGCCACCCGGTTTCTTGTTGCCGCTACTGCGCTATGCACAGTAGTGTTCATGGCGTGGATAGCAGCCAGCTGCTCAAAGGCGTGCTCGACCTGGCCGTGCTGGCCGTGCTCAAAGAGCGCGACGGCTACGGCTACGACATCGTGCGCAGGCTCAGGGAGGCGGGTCTCCACGAGGTGGGCGACGCCTCGGTCTACGGGACGCTGCGCCGCCTGTTCAAGGCCGGTGCGCTGACCTCATATGTGATGGCGTCCGACGAGGGCCCGCACCGCAAGTACTACGGGCTCAACGAGGTCGGCCTGAGCATGTACGCCGCCTCGGCGAAGACCTGGTCCTCCTTCGCGGAGACCATGGCATCCCTGCTCAAGGAGGGCCAAGAATGACTCCAGAAGAATACGCGCAGGCCGTACGCGATGCTCTGGCCGATCACCCGGAGCGGGAGGAGCTGCTCGACGACCTCGACGACCATCTGGCCGAGATCGCGGCGGAGTCCGGTCTGCCGCTGGAAGACCGGCTGGGGCCGCCCGCCGCCTACGCGGAGGAGCTGGCCGCCGCCTACGGGGAGCGCCCCGAGCGCCGGCGTGGACGCCGTCGAGGCCCGCGGGAGCAGGCGCTGAGGGCGCATGCCTTCCTCATGGGCTACACGCCTTACAGGAGCCTTGTGGCCTTCCTGCCGGAGCTGCGGCCGGGGTGGTGGGTGCTGCGCGGCTACGTGCTGGCCATGATCCTGGTGTCGATGGCCGGCGACAGCAGGCTCGGTCCGGCGACCGCCGCCGACTGGGCCGTGGCGGTGGCCTGCGTCCTCGCCTCGGTGTGGTTCGGCAGGAGGCGCAGGGGCCGGCTGGTCGTGCTGCTCGCGGTGGCCGCCAACGCGGTGGCCGGGCTGGCGTTGTTCGCCGCGATCGTCGACGCGCCACGCTCGCCCGCTCCGGAGTCGGTCTACATGGCCGAGCCCGCGTGGGTGCGCAACGCGTCGTCCGACGGCGTCTACAACATCAAGCCGTACGCCAAGGACGGCACCCCGCTGACCGACGTCTACCTCTACGACCAGGACGGCAACCCGCTCACCACCGACCCCGAGCAGTACGGCTACACGGTCGACAGGTCGTGCGGCGAGCCGATCCTCAACCGCTACCCGCTGCCGCTGACCAGGCCGGACTACGTGAGCACCGGCTCGCCGTCGCCGTCGCCTTCCTGCGCGCAGCCGGCGCCGAGCGCCACCCCGTCGGCCGCCGATCAGGAGCCGACGTCCACGGCGACGCCGAGTCCCAAGGCGACGCGCTGATCGGGCACCATCGGTGTCATGAGCTTCGTACCTCCCGGCACCGGATGGCCAGGCGATCCGGCGACCCCTGACACTCCCGTCGCGCTCGACCCCGCGGACGTGCGCCGCCTGGCCTCCGCCAGCGACACCCTCGCGGAGCTCACGGCCAGGCAGTCCGTCTGCCGGGCCTGCCCCCGCCTGGTGGAGTGGCGCGAGGAGGTCGCCAGGGTGCGCCGGCGCGCGTTCGCGGACGAGACGTACTGGGGCCGTCCCGTCCCCGGCTGGGGTGACGAGCATCCGCGGATCCTGATCGCGGGGCTCGCGCCGGCCGCCCACGGCGGCAACAGGACCGGCCGGATCTTCACCGGCGACCGCAGCGGCGACTGGCTGTTCGCCTCGTTGTACCGCACCGGCCTGGCCGCGCAGGAGACGAGCACGCACGCGGGCGACGGGCAGCGGCTCATCGGCGCGCGGGTGGTGGCGCCGGTGCGCTGCGCGCCGCCGGCGAACAAGCCGACGCCGGCGGAGAAGAGCGCGTGCTTCCCGTGGATGGCGCGGGAGCTGGCGCTGGTCGCGCGCGACGTGCGGGTGGTGGTGGCGCTCGGCGGCTACGCCTGGCAGGCGGTGTGGCCGGCTCTCAAGGACGCGGGCTACGCGCTGCCGCGCAGCAGGCCGCCGTTCGGGCACGGCGCGGAGGTCGAGATCGCGTACGACGGCGCGCCCGTCACGCTGCTCGGCTGCTACCACCCGAGCCAGCAGAACACGTTCACCGGCCGCGTCACCGCCCAGATGCTGGACGAAGTCTTCGCCCGTGCCAGGTCACTGGCTGTGTGACGCGTCGCACCATGCCAGGAATGGCTTCATCGGACATCCTTGGCGTAGGCTTGTGAATGCTTTCACAAGCACTCCATGAGGGATGTGGCTCAGGATGAACCAGCACATTCTTATCGTCGGCGGAGGATACGTCGGCCTCTACACGGCGCTCCGGCTGCAGCGCAAACTCCACCGTGAGCTGCGCAGCGGCGAGGCGCGCATCACGATCATCGATCCGCAGTCCTACATGACCTACCAGCCGTTCCTGCCCGAGGCGGCGGCCGGCAACCTGTCCCCCCGGCACATGGTCGCGCCGCTGCGGCGCGTGCTGCCGAAGGTGCACATCCTCAACGGCACGGTCACCAAGGTCGACCACGCCGAGCGCACCGCCACCTTCCAGCCCGCCGAGGGCGAGCCGCGCCAGGTGGCCTACGACGTGATCGTCATGGCCGCCGGGTCGATCTCCCGCACGCTGCCCATCCCCGGGCTGACCGACATCGGCATCGGGTTCAAGACCGTGGGTGAGGCCATCGCGCTGCGCAACCGCGTGCTGCACCTGCTCGACGTGGCCGAGTCGGCCGACGACCCCGAGGTGCGGCGCAGGGCGCTCACGTTCGTCGTGGTCGGCGCGGGCTTCGCGGGCGTGGAGGCGCTGGCCGAGCTGGAGGACATGGCCAAGCACTCGACGCGCTACTACCGCAACATCAAGCCGTCGGACCTGCGCTGGGTGCTCGTCGAGGCCACCGACCGGGTGCTGCCCGAGGTCGGCCCCGAGATGGGCAGGTGGACCCTGGAGCAACTGCGCGAGCGCGGCATCGACGTCCGGCTCGAGACCCGCCTGGAGTCGTGCGAGGGCGGCCACGTGGTGCTCTCCGACGGCTCGGAGTTCGACGCCGAGACCCTCGTGTGGACGGCGGGCGTCAAGCCGAGCACGGTGGTCAACGACAGCGACCTGCCGCTCGACGAGCGCGGCCGGATCAAGGCCACGGCCATGCTGACCGTCGCGGGCACGGAAGGCGCGTTCGCGGCCGGCGACGCGGCCGGGGTGCCCGACGTGACCAACCCCGGCCAGTACTGCGCGCCGAACGCCCAGCACGCCGTGCGCCAGGCCAAGGTGCTGGCCGACAACATCGTGCGGTACCTGCGCGGGCAGCACCTGGCGGAATATCGCCACAAGTACGTCGGATCGGTCGCGGGGCTGGGCCTGCACCAGGGCGTCGCGAACGTCTATGGCGTCAAGCTTCGCGGATTCCCTGCATGGTTCATGCACCGCACTTACCATCTGTCGCGGGTGCCGACGCTGAACCGCAAGGTCCGCGTCGTCGTCGACTGGACCCTGGCCCTGTTCTTCAAGCGGGAGACGATCTCGCTGGGTGAGATGGAGCACCCGCGAGACGGCTTCAGGGCCGCAGTGGCGACGACTCGCCGCTAGCCCGGGAACGGCAGCGCCCCGGTGAGCCTCGCCGGGGCGTGCGGCGCCCCTGGTCGCATGAGCGGAAGGGGAACCACGGGTGGGGCTCTCAGCGGTGACCGTGCTCGGAGTGGACCGGCCCGGCGTGATCGCCGCGGTCACCGGTTCGCTCGCCGACTGCGGGGCGAACATCCAGGACTCGACCATGACGCTGCTCGGCGGCCACGTGGCGATGATGTTGCTCGTGTCGGGAGAGGTGGACGCGGCCGAGCTGAGCAAGCGCCTGTGCGCGCCCGACCTCGTGGTGACCGCCTCGGCGATCGAGGCGCGCCGCCACTTCTGCGACGACGGCGGCGGCCTCGGCTACGTGCTGACCGTCCACGGCCCCGACAGGCCCGGCATCATCTCCGCCATCAGCGCCGTGCTCGCGGCCGACGGAGGCAACATCACCGGCATGAGCACCCGGCTCACCGGGCGGCTCTACGTGCTGATCGCCGACGTCGAGCTGCCGAAGGAGGTGGACGTGGCGGCGCTCATGCGCAGGCTCGCCGCGGTCGGCGCCGGACTCGACTCCGAGATAACGTTTCGACCCGTCGAACCGGATCTGTTGTGACCCGGCCGGCGGACGGAAAGCACCGCGAGGTGATCGACGCCCCGCACCCGTTGCTGTCCACCCCCGCCGAGCCGGTGGACCCGACCGCCCCCGAGGTCGTGGCCGCCGCCGCCGATCTGCGGGCCACCCTGCGCCACGAGCCCTCCATGACCGGCCTGGCAGCCCCCCAGATCGGCCTGAGCTGGCGGCTGATCGCCTTTGACGCCGGGCGCCACCCCAGGAGCCGGTCGTGCGCCGGAGAGGTCGTCATGGCCAATCCACGGCTCGCGACGGCCGCCCGCTGGAACCACCTGCGCGAGGGGTGCGTGTCCGTCCCCGGGGTCACCGCCGACGTACGTCGTGCGACGCGCATCACCGTACATGGGCATTTGCCAGGCACGGGCGAGCCGGTCACCATCGAGGCGGATGCCGTGGAAGCCCGTTGCATTCAGCACCAACTGGACCATCTGGACGGTCTACTCTTCTTGGACAGAGTGGTGGGAGCACTATCACTTCACCGCAGTCATCACAGTTGTGACGCCTGATACGAAGTTGTGCTCCTCGGAAGCATGGTCCGTTTCGTATGATTGCGGCGCCCCCGTAGCCCAATGGCAGAGGCAAACCCCTTAAAAGGGTTGACGTGCGGGTTCGAATCCCGCCGGGGGCACCTGCCATCTTTCGCCGCCTTTAGGGCTCTGACCTGGAGGTTTGCCGCGATCGTCGAACGGGCCCCTTCGACCGTTTCCCGGCTGATATCGACTTGTTATGGAGTTGTCGCGTTCTGGGTGCTCCATCGCTGGTGGAGGCCCTGTCCTGGGGTGGGTGGCCCCGTCCGCGGACCGGCGTCCGCGTTTGCCTCCCTGGAAAACTATCCGGGCCGCCGCGACCATATTGACAAACGGGCCGCCTTCTGCTTTCCCGGACCGCCGGAGTTTCTTAGTGTGAATGGTTGACTACGGAATACAACCGCTCGCCCTTTTCCCGTTGGAAAAACTCATCACGCACCGGAAGGGCTCCGTCACGCACCCTCGCGGGAAGGCCCCCGCCGGCCGGGCCGGGATGATCTCGGCGGCTCGTGGCCGACCTCGGGAACTTGGCGCCGGAGACGTTCGTTGTCAACGCTGCCGAAGTCCCGAACCAACATCGATCTGACGCGTCAGTTGACCAAGGTGCCGCCAGGCCCCGTAGGCTCGGCGTCACAGGAGGCAGCGATGGAGAGCAAGAACCCCGTATTCAGCAGGTCGCGGCAGCAGGCCGCGGGCTGGGGCGGACCGACCCCGTCCCCCGACCAGTTGCAGAACATGTACGACGCCCCGTCGTACGCACCGCCGGCCAGGCCCGCACACCGGACCATGACCCTCGATGACGTCGTGGTGCGCGGGTTCCTCACGCTCGGGGTGCTCGTCCTGGCCGCGGCCGCGGCCTGGGTCCTCAACGTCCCGCCCATGGTCGCCATCGGCGCGGCCGTCATCGCGCTGATCATCGGTCTGATCGCCTCGTTCACGATGAGCACCAACCCGGCGCTCATCCTGGCCTACGCGGTGTTCGAGGGCATCTTCCTCGGCAAGATCAGCGCCGTGTTCGAGGGCGCCATCAGCGGCATCGTGCTCCAAGCCGTGCTGGGCACGGCATTCGCGTTCGGCGCGGTGCTGACGGTCTATTCGTTGCGCATCGTCCGCGTCACGCCCAAGCTCGTGAAGTTCGGCATCGCCGCCGCCATCGCGGCCATCGGCCTGCTGCTCGTCAACCTGCTCGTCGGCCTGTTCAACGACGGCGGCCTCGGCCTGCGCACCGACAGCCCGATCGGCTGGGCCTTCAGCATCGTCATGATCCTGATCGGCTGCTTCTTCCTGCTCCTCGACTTCGACGCGATCGAGCAGGGCGTCAAGCAGGGCGCCCCGGAGAAGTTCGCCTGGCAGTGCGTGTTCGGGCTGACGCTCAGCCTGGTGTGGATCTACCTCGAGGTGCTGCGGTTCGTCAGCTACTTCAGCAGCAGCGACTGATCGTTCGTCCCCGCGTCATCCGGGAGGGCTCCGCCGTTCAGGCGGGGCCCTCTCTGCGTACCTGTGTGCGACCGAAAATCTACCCGCCGTCACAAAATGATGCCTGACTCAGGGCTTGCCATTCGCACGCTGGTGTTGCAGTGTCAACGAAAGGAACCTTATCCGCGGAGGTGCCCATGTCCTTGAACCACTCACCGGAGACGCAGACGAAGCTGATCGCAAGGGTCCCGACCATAACGGGACGCGAACTCCCAGAGTGGTTCCAAGCCATCGACAACGGCCCGAGCTTCCTCAGATGCGATGAGCGGGCCAACTGGCTCGCCGACGAGCACGGGTTGACCCACGGCTACGCCGCCGCGATCGTCCACGAGCACGAGCGGCACCGCCGTAACCGCATGGGCTTTGTCTAAGCCCTACCATCCTCGCGCCCGTGTGCTGCACACGGGCGCGTCATCATGAGGGGATGGACGTCGACAAGGCACTGGCCTTTCTCCGCACCCATCATCACGCCATCCTCCTCACCAGGCACCGCGACGGGCGCCCGCAGATGTCGCCGGTCGTGGCCGGCGTTCAGGACGGCCACGTCGTCATCAGCACCAGGGAGACGGCGGCCAAGGTGCACAACGCCCGCCGCGATCCCAGCGTCTCGCTGTGCGCCTTCACGGACCGTTTCTACGGCGAGTGGATCCAGGTGGACGGCACGGCCGAGATCATCTCGCTGCCCGAGGCCATGGACCACCTGGTCGCCTACTATCGCGACATCTCGGGCGAGCACCCCGACTGGGACGACTACCGCGCCGCCATGACCCGCGAACGCCGCGTCATCCTCCGCATCGCCCCCACCCACGCCGGCCCGGATCGCCACGGCTAGACCACGGCCCAGAGCCGGCCACGGCGACCGGGCGACGGGGGCTCGCGTCACGGCGGGCCACCGTCGCCCGGTCAGCGGCCGTTTCCCTGGAGGGGGCCGGCCACGTGCGGCGGTTGGAGAACCGCCGCCTGCCGTACTGGCTGGATCAGGACAGGCGCTCCAGGACCATCGCCATGCCCTGCCCGCCGCCCACGCACATGGTCTCGAGCCCGATGCTCTTGTCGTGGTGCTGCAGGCTGTTGATCAGCGTGGACGTGATCCGGGCCCCCGTCATCCCGAACGGATGCCCCACGGCGATGGCCCCGCCGTTGACGTTGAGCCGGTCGAGGTCGATGCCGAGGTCGCGGTACGACGGGATCACCTGCGCGGCGAACGCCTCGTTGATCTCCACCAGGTCGATGTCGTCGATCGCCATCCCCGCCCTGGACAGCGCCTGCTTCGAGGCCTCCACCGGCCCGAGGCCCATGATCTCCGGCGACAGCCCGGTGACCCCGGTGGACACGATCCTGGCCAGCGGCGTGATGCCGAGCTCGGCCGCCTTGACGTCGCTCATCACGACGACGGCGGCGGCCCCGTCGTTGAGCGGGCAGCAGTTGCCCGCCGTGACGGTGCCGTCAGGACGGAACACCGGCGCCAGGGTCGAGACCTTCTCGTAGGTGGTGCCGGGTCGCGGGCCGTCGTCCTTGCCCACCACGGTGCCGTCCGGCAGGGTCACGGGCGTGATGTCCTTCTGCCAGAACCCGTCGGCCAGCGCCTTCTCGGCGAGGTTCTGCGAGCGTACGCCGAACTCGTCCTGGTCCTGACGGGTGACCCCCTTGAGCTGGGCGAGGTTCTCGGCCGTCTGCCCCATCGCGATGTAGATGTCGGGCACCTCGCCGTCCTCGCGCGGGTCGTGCCACTCGCGCCCGCCCTCGGCGAACGCTTTCGTACGGGCCAGCGCGTCGGTGAAGACCGGGCTCTGGGTGTCGGGCAGCGAGTCGGAGTTGCCCTTGGTGAAGCGTGAGACGGTCTCGACCCCGGCGGACACGAACACGTCGCCCTCGCCCGCCTTGATCGCGTGGAAGGCCATCCTGGTGGTCTGCAGGGAGGAGGAGCAGTAGCGCGTCACGGTGGTGCCGGGCACGTTGTCGAGCCCGAGCATCACCGCCACCACCCGGGCCATGTTGAACCCCTGCTCGCCGCCGGGCAGCCCGCACCCGAGCATGATGTCGTCGATGGACGCGGGCTCGAGCTGGGGCACCTTGGCCAGCGCCGCCTGGATCATCTGCACGGTCAGGTCGTCGGGCCGGATCTCCTTGAGCGAGCCCTTGAAGGCTCGTCCGATGGGCGAACGCGCGGTTGCGACGATGACTGCCTCGGGCATGGCCCCTCCTTTGTCGGCGCTAATAGTAGAACTATATTCCAGTTCTACGTGCAAGCCCCGAGTGGCCCCCGTTATCCGTACATTCCTGGAGCCGTGGCGGTGTGGTCGTTCACGGCGTGGATTGTCCCCTTCTCGTCGCGCCACAACCGCCACCCGTCCTGGCTGCCCGTGAACCAGGCCGGTGGCGCGGGCGCGGGCGAGACCCGCTTGCCGGTGCCGAGGTCGTACTGGCAGATGGCGGCCGTCGAGTAGAAGCCCGGCGCCTGCCCGCGCAAGGTCAGCGGCTTGGGGTCGGTGACGCAGAACGACCACCCCCGCTGCTCCTCCACGGGCACCTGCTTGCCGGTGACGAGGTCGAAGGCCGAGCCCTTGGCGTTGTGCTGGAGGAAGCCGAGTTTGTCCATCTCGTCGGGGAAGGCCAGCCACCAGCCGGAGCCGGGCACGTCGGCCGCCGTGATCTGGCCGACCACCCGCCCCGTCTCGGAGTCGAGCCGGGCGAAGCCGCCGTAGGCGCCCTGGCGGTCGACCGGCCGGACGACCGGGGCGTAGCCGGGGTTGCCGCTGGGATAGACGCGCACCACCGAGGGCCGCATCCAGTTGATCGTCCCGTCGCTGATCTCGATCGAGAACAGGCCGAACGTGGAGATTTTCTTGGTCTGCGGGTTGGTGTAGGGGGCGACGTAGCCGACGAGGTTGCCGCCCGTCGAGCCGAACGCCCACCCGCCCGACATGTCGATGCCGGGGCCGAGCGCCTGCTCGATCGGCTGCTGCCACTGGAGCTTGCCGGTCTTGAGCTCGTACGACTCGACCATGGGGTTGGCCGACAGCCTGAGCAGCAGGACCCGGCGCCCGTCCGACCACTCCACCTCGGCGATGCCGGGCAGTTTCCACAGCTGTTTGCCCGTAGCCGGGTCGAGCACCACCATGCGGGCCTTGGCCAGGGCGGTGTGCTCGGACAGGCAGACGTAGGGGCCGCAGCGCTGAGGCCCGAACGTCGAGTGCACCGGCCTGGTCCACTTGCGCACCCCGGAGAAGGCGTCGCGGGCGACGAGGGTCGCGTTCCAGCTGCCCTTCTTGGCGGGGTCGAGCGCGACGACCACGCTCTGGCCCTCGGAGGTCTCCACGACCGCGGGCGTGGAGACGCCCATGCCGGGCAGGCGGCCGGCCATCGTGGCCGGGTAGGCCCACAGGCGCTTGCCGTCGCGCAGGCCGATGGCGACGGTTTCGAGCGCGCCGTCGGACTTCAGCGACGTGGTCGCGACGACCCCGCCGCCCGCCGCCATCCGGCTGACGGCGTTGACGTCGGTGTTGTGCCAGGTCGGGAAGCTCGTCGTGGCCGCGTCGCTGCCGGAGCATGCGGTCGCGGCGAGGATTCCCGCGAGGGCGATAGACGATTTCCACAAGGGCCGGAGCACAGGCAATTCACTCCAAAATGGACGGAGAGTGACGGCTCTGGCTCGGAGGGTGACCGCGGTCAGGCGTCGTTGAGCGGCTCGCCGAGCCGCCGGCGGAACAACGTCACCCACTTGCCGTGCAGGCCCGTCGCCCGCCCGTCGACCCGGGTCGCGGTGACCTCGGTGCCGGGCTCCTCCGCGGCCGTAGCCGCCGCAAGGTAAATCGGTTGCAGTGCTTCGCCACGTGCGGGTGTGGGTTCAGGCCACAGTCTCAACGCAGCGCACACTGACGGTAGCACCGCGTAAGCGGCCTGTGCGTAACCTTGGTCAGATGGATGGAATCGATCCGGTCCGAACATTTCTGTCGGATTTGTCGCGAACTCCGGCCCCAGGACGTCGGCGAACGCCACCGTACGGCCGCCCGCGTCCACCACCGCCACCGTCTGCGCCGCCGCGAGCTGCCTGCTCCACCGTCGCGTCACCCAGCGCAGCGGCTGCGCGATCGGCCGCACCGTGCCGAGGTCGGGGCACGTGCCCACGACCACCTCCGCGCCCGCGTCCCGCAGCCGCCGCACGGCCTTGGTCAGATGGCGTACGGCCACCGCGGGCGGCGTCTGCGTGATGATGTCGTTCGCCCCCACGAAGATCACCGCCACGTCGGGGCCCATGGCCAGGGCGGCGTCGACCTGCTCGCCCAGCTCGGCCGACGGGGTGCCCGACTTGCCGGCCACGAGAAGGCGCACCGGCCGCTCCGCCACCGCGGCCAGGCCGTTCGCCAGCATGACGCCGGGGGTGTGGCTGGGCCCGCTCACCCCGAGCCCCACGGAGGTGGAGTCGCCGAGCATGGCCAGGTTGAGCGGCACGCCGGGGAAGTCGCCGTACGTGCCGTCGGAGACCGGGCCGTCCAGGCCGTGCGGCTGCCCGATGACCCTGCGGGCGAGCAACCCCTCGGCGATCAGCAGTCCGTATGCCGTGGCTCCCAGGGCGGTCAGCCCGCCACCTCCGAGAGCCGCCGCCGTCGCGATCCTCCGCGCCGCGCGCGCCACGCCAGCTGCCCACACCACGTACGTGACCTCCCTGGTCGAACTCGGCGGTAGCGTTTGCTTGAAAACTAGCTGAGGCCCCGCCACCCCCTTGGGACCTCGGCCCCAGGCAAGCTGATCAAGCTTCGGCAAAGAAGGTGAACACCTCGGTGCGCGTTTACGATTCCCTGGTCGACCTGATGGGGAACACTCCGCTCGTCCGGCTGCACAAAGTCACCGCGGGGTTGCCCGCCCAGGTGGTCGCGAAGGTCGAATACTTCAATCCCGGCGGTTCGGTCAAGGACCGCATCGCGGCACGCATGATCGAAGCCGCCGAAGCGTCCGGCGAGCTGCGTCCCGGAGGCGTCATCGTCGAGCCGACGTCCGGCAACACCGGCGTGGGCCTGGCCATCGTGGCGCAGCAGAAGGGTTACCGGTGCCTGTTCGTGGTGCCCGACAAGGTGGCCCAGGACAAGATCTCCGTGCTGCGCGCCTACGGGGCCGAGGTCGTCGTCTGCCCGACCGCCGTCTCGCCCGACCACCCCGACTCCTACTACTCGGTCTCCGACCGACTGGCCCGCGAGGTGCCCAACGCCTGGAAACCGAACCAGTACACCAACATCAACAACCCCGACTCCCACTACCACTCGACGGGCCCCGAGATCTGGGAGCAGACCGACGGCCGGGTCACCCACTTCGTGGCCGGCATCGGCACCGGGGGCACGATCAGCGGCACGGGCCGCTACCTCAAGGAGGTCTCCGGCGGCCGGGTGAAGATCATCGGAGCCGACCCCGAGGGGTCGGTCTACTCGGGCGGGTCCGGGCGCCCCTACCTCGTCGAGGGGGTCGGGGAGGACATCTGGCCGGCCACGTACGACACCAAGATCTGTGACGAGATCATCGCGGTCACCGACAAGGAGTCGTTCAACATGACCCGCAGGCTCGCCCGCGAGGAAGGGCTGCTGGTCGGCGGCTCCTGCGGGATGGCCGTGGTGGCGGCGCTGCGGGTGGCGGCCACCGCCGCGCCCGACGACGTGATCGTCGTGCTGCTGCCCGACGGCGGCCGCGGCTACCTGTCCAAGATCTTCAACGACGACTGGATGGCCGACTACGGCTTCCTGACCACCACGTCCGACGAAGGGCTGGTCGGCGATGTGCTGGCGCGTAAGGGGGCAGGGCTGCCGGAGTTCGTGCACGCGCACCCGTACGAGTCGGTCAGCACCGTCATCGCGATCATGCGCGAATACTCGGTGTCGCAGCTTCCCGTGATGAAGGAGGAGCCGCCGGTCATGGCGGCCGAAGTGGTGGGCTCCATCGTCGAACGCGATCTCCTCGAAGCCCTCTATCACGGCAGGATCTCCTCCGACGACACGATCGCCGATCACATGTCAGCGCCGCTACCCACGATCGGCAGCGGTGAACCTGTGGCGCGTGCGGTCGAAGCGCTGGAGAAGGCCGATGCGGCCGTTGTGCTGGAAGACGGCAAGCCGGCCGGCCTGATCACCAGGCACGACCTGCTCGCCTTCCTGGCCAACCACTGACCCCCTTTCCCCAGGCCGCCGCCGGACGGCGGCCTGGGGGAGGGCCGTCAGGACTACTCGATCGACCCGGTCGCGGTGCTGAAGCCCTCGTCGCCGCGCCCCTCCGCGTCGGCCCGGTCGAACAACGCGCCCTGCGGCACGGCGCTTCGGACTGCTCAGGGCAGCGCGAACTCGGCGATCACTTCCCAGGCCCCCTCGGGCGACGGGCCCGCATAGAGCCTGCCGCCCAGAGCCTCGACCCGCTCGGCCATCCCGACCAGCCCGAACCCGCCGCCGAGGCGGGCGACCCGGGGATCCGAGGCCGCACCGAAGTTGCGCACCCGCAACGTCACGACCTTCGCGTGCCGCCGTAAGTCGGCCTCCACCCAGGCGGAGCGGGATGCGTGCTTGCGCACGTTCGTGAGTGCCTCCTGCAGCACCCGGTGCAGGGTGGTTATCACCTCGGGAGGCAGCGTACGATCGTCGATCCCCTGGCCGATCTCGAACGCCACCTTCGGCCCGTCGGAGGAGAACTTCTCCGTCAGCATGCGCAGGTCGGCCAGCGTGACGCCGGGCTTGCGGGACGGGTCGTCCTCCGCGCGCAGCACCGTCACCATGCGCCGCATCGAGGTCAGCGCCTCCGAACCGGCCGCGGCGATCGCGTCCAGCGCGGGCGTCACCGCCTCGGGGCTGGTCCGGGCGACCGTCCTGGCGGCCTGGGCCTGGACGACGATGCCCGTGATGTAGTGGGCGACCAGGTCGTGCAGCTCCCTGGCCAGCTCCAGGCGTTCGGCCCTGCGTACCGAGTGGACCGCCTCCACGCGGCGCTCCTGCTGGAAGCGGAGGTAGCCGCCGACGCCGGCGGCCATCGACCAGGCCGCGAACAGCAGGAACGAGAACACCAGCCCCGAGCTGTTGTAGTCGCGCCCGATGGACTCCGACATCAGGACGACCAGTCCCGCGCACGCCAGGGCCGCGGCCCGCCGCACCGGCTCCACGTGTCGCAGCGCGCCGATGAGCAGGATGAGCAGCGACCCGGTCTCCGCCATGCCGGGCACGCCCGCGAGCCCGGTGCCGCCGATCGCCAGCGAGGCGCAGAACGACGTGGCCAGCATGACGCAGAAGCCGCGCAGGCGGTGGCGGCGCCGCAGCACCACGGCCGCCGTGCCCACCGCGCCGCAGACGGGCACCAGCCACTGGACTCCACCGATGGAGTAGGCGAGCGCCAGGTCGATCAGCCACATCATGCCGAGCCAGCCGAGCATCGCCAGCTCACTCAGCCGGCGGACCCAGTACACGACGCGCTTGGAATCCCCCACGCCCCGAGCCTAAGCCGCAAGTCGGACAGGTCGTATCAGCCGTTCGGCCGAGGAGCCGCGTACGAGACCAGCCCTTGAGCTGAGGCGGAAACCGGGCCGTTCGCCGATGCTGGAGAGGTCGGAAGGGGACAGGAAATGGTGGCCATCGGGTTCGCGCTGCTGGGTATCGGGCTGGTCGTCGGGGTGCTGCTCGCCCTGGCCGACCCCGTGCTGCTCTCCCGCATCAACGGGGAGCACGCGGAGGGCGGCAGCGGCCGCTACATCAAGGCGGACGTGGTACGGCTCCCGCCCCGGTCAGGCGGGGACCGTCAGGAACCAAGGGCCGCCTGACCATCCGTGGCTCGCGCGGGCATGGTGCGCGAGCCTCGACGGGAGCCCCTGAGGGGCGGCGTCCCGTCGGCGGCCCCGTGATCCGGAGGGGAACGGATCGCGGGCCGACTTCCGTTAACGTGGCCTGTATGAGCAACGGTTTTGAGACCCTGGCCATCCACGCAGGTCAGGAGCCCGACCCGCTGACCGGCGCGGTCGTGCCGCCGATCTACGCCACGTCCACCTACAAGCAGGACGGCGTGGGCGGCCTGCGTTCGGGATATGAGTACAGCCGCTCCGCCAACCCCACGAGGACCGCGCTCGAAGAGGCGCTGGCGGCGGTGGAAGGCGGGGCGCGCGGGCTCGCGTTCGCCTCGGGTCTGGCCGCCGAGGACACCCTGCTGCGCGCGGTCTGCAAGCCGCAGGACCATGTGATCATCCCCAACGACGCCTACGGCGGCACCTACCGGCTGTTCGCCAAGGTCAACGAGCGCTGGGACCTCCACTACGACCCGGTCCCGTTGCACGACCTCGACGCGGTGGCCGCCGCCATGACACAGAAGACGAAGATCGTCTGGGTCGAGACGCCCACCAACCCGCTGCTCGGCATCGCCGACATCGCCGCGCTGGCGCAGCTGGCCCATGACAACGGCTCGCTGCTGGTGGTCGACAACACCTTCGCCTCGCCCTACCTGCAGCAGCCGTTGTCGCTCGGCGCCGACGTCGTCGTGCACTCGACCACGAAATACGTCGGCGGCCACTCCGACGTGGTCGGCGGCGCGCTGATCGCGGCCGACAGAGGGCTCGGCGAGGAGCTCGCCTACCACCAGAACGCGATCGGCGCCGTGGCCGGGCCGTTCGACGCCTGGCTGACGCTGCGCGGGCTCAAGACCCTCGGCGTGCGCATGGACCGCCACTGCGACAACGCCGAACGCATCGTCCACCTGCTGCTCGCCCACCCGCGCGTCACCAGCGTGCTCTACCCGGGCCTGCCCGAGCACGCCGGGCACGAGGTGGCGGTGAAACAGATGAAGAGGTTCGGGGGCATGGTGTCGTTCCGCGTCGCCGGAGGCGAGGCGGAGGCCGTGGCGGTGTGCGACAGGGCCAAGCTGTTCACGCTGGGGGAGTCGCTCGGCGGCGTGGAGTCGCTCATCGAGCACCCCGGCCGGATGACCCACGCCTCGGCCGCCGGGTCGCCGCTCGAGGTGCCCGCCGACCTGGTGCGGCTCTCGGTCGGCATCGAGACCGTCGACGACCTGCTGGCCGACCTCACCCAGGCGCTCGGCTAGCCCCGCTCACCTGAACCCAGGTGCCCGGCCGGCTCCTGCGCTACCGTCCCTGGGCGCGCGACGCTGAGCCGGCTGGGCGGTTCAGGCCGTCTTGACGACGCCACCGTCGACGATGTAGTCGGTGCCGGTGACGCTGGCGGCGTGGGGTGAGGCCAGCCAGGTGACGAGCGTGGCGATCTCTTCGGGTTCGATGAACCTGCCGGTCGTCACGCCGGTGGCGGCCGGCAGTGCGGCCAGGAACTGCTCCAGCTCCATGCCGTTCAAGCCGGCGAGCAGCTCGCCGTACCGGCCCGGCGCCTCCCACATGGGGGTGCGGACGGCGCCGGGGGAGATCGTGTTGATCCGCACGCCCTGAGGGCCGACCTCCTCGGCCAGTGCCTTGCCGAACGCGGTGAGCGCCGCCTTGGCCGTCGAGTACGGCATCGGTCCGGCGCTCGGCATCCTGGCGGACACGGAGGAGATGTTGATCACGCTGCCGCGCCTCCGCAGCAGGCTGGGCAGAGCGGCGCGGGTGGCGCGTACGGCACTGAAGAGGTTCAGGTCGTACGAGTGCTGCCAGAGGTCGTCGCTCATGGCCACGAGCCCGCCGGCGATGTCGGGGGTCGCCTCGCCGCCGCCGACGTTGTTGACCAGCAGGTCGATCTCGCCCAGCTCGGCCAGCGCCTGCGCGATCACTTCGCCGGGCCCGTGAGCGGTGGACAGGTCGGCCGTCACGGCGGCCGCGCCGGTCTCCTTAAGCTCCGAGCTGATCGTCCGTGCCGCCGCGACGACCCGCATGCCCTCGCCCGTCAGCGCTCGCACGATCGCCAGGCCGAGGCCCTTGCTCGCCCCGGTCACGACGGCTGTCTTGCCGGTGAGTTGCATGTCCATGACAGCTCCCTTTTACGAATCGCATCACTTATGATGCAGAGAAGCCTATGACTTGCATCAGAATGTTGCAAGTTTATGGATAACCAGGGCGATGTCGTATCCTTCGGGGCGTGAGTGAGAGGACCAGGGCGTTGCGCTCCGACGCCGAACGCACGGTGCGGACGATCCTGGAGGCCGCGGAGCGGGTGTTCGCCGAGGATCCGGCGGCGAGCATGGAGCAGATCGCCGAGGCCGCGGGCGTGGCGCGCACGACCGTGCACCGGCGCTTCGCCTCCCGTGATGCGCTGCTGGAGGCGCTGGCCGCGGTGGCGGCCCGCGAGTTCGCCGCGGCCGTGGACGCCGCCCATCCCGAGACCACCCCGCCGCTGGTCGCGCTCTACCAGGTCACGGTCAACGTGCTGCGGGTCAAGCGGCAGTGGCCGTTCGCGCTCGACCTGACCGGACCGGAGGGCGGCGAGCCGGACTGCGCGCATGCCGAAGTGGAGCAGAGGTGCGACCATCTCCTCCGAAGGGCCCAGGAAAGCGGGGTGGTGCGTGCCGACGCCGATCTCGCCTGGGCCAAATGGATCTTCTACGCGCTGATCGGGGTGGCGGCGCGGATCCGCGAGTGCGAGCCCGACGTCGCCGCCACCCGCGTGGTCGACACCCTGCTGTGCGGCGTCGGCACCGGCCAGGGCCTGATCAGGACAGGGTCACAGCCCGGCCAGTGACGCGGCGTAGCGGAGACCGGCAAGGCCGGCGATCCGGGCCATCCGGCCGCGCTGTGGCCCGCGGCCACCGCACGATCTTCTGTCGTTCTCACGAACCCCGAATGATCACGCGGTGGCCGTCGCCAGGTGACCCCAACGCCTCAAGATCGCAAAGGTCGCTGGAGTGCTAGCCGGGCACCACCATCAGGAAGAGGATGACCAGCCAGATCACCGACAGCAGCCCGCTGATGGCGGCGATCCGGCCGTTCTGCACCTTCGCGTCGTCTTCCGTGCCCTCACTGGAGAGCGCGCGGACGGCGGTGCGCAGGTCGCGGTCGATGATGACGAGCAGCACGGCGCCCACGATGAACAACGTCATCGACGCCGTCATGTACCACCGGCCGAGCACCCCGCCACCGAGAACGATGCCGAGGATCAGCCCGAACACGAAGACGCCCAGGCTGCCGAGGCTGTAAACCCTCGTCATGCGCTGGATGTTCTGCAACACGGGCACGTTCTTGTTGCGGATGACGCGCGGAGCGGCCATCGTCGCGGCGGTGATCGGGCCGATCGTGAAGATCGCGAAACCGATGTGCAGCCAGAGAAACAGGGACGACATGCGGGAGAGACTAGTCCCCGGCGATCTCCGCCGGGGATTCGACACTCTCTTCGCCGTCCTCCGCGCAGCGCATGATCAACTCGGTCATCACGATGGCGACGACCATGAGCACGATGAGGAGTCCCGCAATCATGGAAGCTCCTCCTTCCCCGTCTGGACCGTAAATATCGTCCGTAATGACTAGACGAGCCTGCAACGGAATAAGTTCAGCGCGGGTATGGTTGGTCACCGTTCGCTTTTTCTTACCGTAAGGGCACAAGGGGGTGCCGTCCGTGGCCATCAGGCATGTCGAGCCGTACAGCGACGAGTGGTTGCAGCAGCCGATCAGCTACGTGCAGCGGGTCATCGACGTGCTGGGATCAGAGGTGGCCGGTTGGTGGGAGGGCCCGTGTGACCCGCGTGACGTCACACTGAAGCTGGCCGACGGAAGCGCGCTGGTCTGGGACGAAGAGAGCGGCTGGCGCCTGGGCACCTTCGTCTCCGGCGGGCCGGGCCTGCGCAGCGAGCTGGCCGGGGTGCGCTATCTGGGCCACGGGCTGCTGCCCAGGCCTGAGCGGGTGCCGTCGGCGCTCAGCGACGCCAGGGCAGGCGTGGGGGCCAGCTCGGCCTGGCGTCCGTGCTACCGCTCCCACCGCAACTGCCGCGACGGGTTCGACGTCGCCCTCGACTTCTACTGCCGTCTCGTCGACGCCTGACCTCGTCGGCCACCGTTCGCCCCGGACGACGGGGCGAACTCGTCGGCCGGGGAGGCGCAGAGTGGCCGTCAGAGCGGCGCCGGCGGGGTGTGGAGGACGAGCAGGATGTGCTCGTCGTCGCCGTGTCTGACCGTGCCCGCGCGCTGAAAACCGTGCTTCTCCAGCAGCCGGACCGAGCCGGTGTTGGCGTGGAAGGGGTCGGCGTGGAGCGGGCGGATGCGCTCCTGGCGCAGGAAGAGCTCCATGGCCCGGCTGCCGATGCCCCGGCCCCAGAACGCCCGGCCGAACCAGTAGCCGATGAAGCGCCTGTCATCCTCCCACCAGGCCACGAGGTTGCCCGCCAGGTCGCCGTCGACGGTGACCGCCTGGACGAAGACCTTCGGGTCACCGAGGACCCGCGTGGTCCAGTGGCGCATGAACGCCTCCCGCTCCCTGGGCGCGAACCTGGACCGCCGCGCGGCCTCGGCATCGTGCTCGTGGGCCAGGAACACCTCGAGGTCGGCCGTCTCCACGTCGCGCAGGCACACGTCTTCGTTCATGGTCTGCGAGTGTGGCAGAGAGCACCGACAGTTCAGCGGGCCCGGCGCAGCCGGAGGAAGTCGCTGACCACGTATTCGCCCAGCCGCTCGGCGCTGGGGGAGAAGACGCGGCCGCCGTTCCTGCGGGCCACCTCGTCCACGAACTCCTTCAGCCGGTCGTCAGCCGCCAGCATGAAGACGTTGAGGGTGGCCCGCCGCCGGGTCATCTTGTCGACCTCGGAGAGCGTGAGCTCCAGGGTCTCGCTCGACGGCGGCCACTCGAAGGCGGACCTGCCGTTGCGCATCAGGTGCGCGGTGGGCTCGCCGTCGGTGACCACCAGCACCACGGGCTCGAAGTCGGGGTGACGGTCGAGGTGGCGGCCGGCGATCAGGAGCGCGTGGTGCAGGTTGGTGCCCTGGACCATGTCCCAGTCGAGGCCCGCCAGCTCGTCGGGCTGCAGCACCCTGGCGTAGTTGGAGAAGCCGATGATCTGTACGGCGTCCTGCGGGAACTTGGAGGCCACCAGCGCCTGGAGGGCCAGCGCCGTCTGCTTGGCGGCGGCCCAGGTGCCGCGCAGGGCCATCGAGTAGGACAGGTCGACGAGCAGGCACACGGCCGCGGCGCTGCGCCGCTCGGTCTCGGCCACCTCGAAGTCGTCCACCGACAACCGCACGGCCGCCCGCCCACCGTCCCGTCCGGCCCGCGCGGTCTCCTGGCCGGTACGGATCGCGACGCCGCCGCTGCGGACGCCGTTGACCAGGGTGCGGACCACGTCGATGGGCTGCTCGTCGCCGAAGCGCCACGGCCGTGACGAGCCGGTGAGCTCGCCGGCCGAGCCCGCGTCGTGCTGGTCGTGGTCGCCGCGGCGGCCCGCGTCGAGCGAGGAGAAGACGCGGCGCAGGGCCGTCTCGCCGAGCCGGCGCACCGCCTTCGGGGTGAGCTCCAGCTTGCCGCGCCGGCGCAGGAGGTAGCCCTGCTCCTCCAGCTCGCGTTCGATGCGCTTGAGCGCCTCCAGGTCGTCGACCGCGGAGCGGCCCAGCGCACGGCGTACGGCGGCCTCGTCGATGTCGTCGAGCCGCGCGCCCGGGTAGTCCTGGCGCAGGGCGGTTTCCAGCTGGGTGAGGTCGGCGAGTTCTTCCAGGGCGGTGACGGCGTCGCCCATGCCGAGGAGCTCCTCGCCGGTGAGGCGTTCGGGGGCGTTCCAGGCGAGGTCGGGGCGGCGCGCGTGGAGGGCTTCGCCGAGGCGGCGCATCTGCTCGGAGAGCCCGGCCTGGTCGAGGGTCTGGTTGATGAGGCCGGCGAGCTCTTCGCGCTGGCGGGGCGTCATCGAGGCCAGCATGCGCTGCGTGGCGGCGGCGCGGCGGGCCAGGATGTCGACGAGCTCTTCCAGGTCGCGCGGCTTCTCGGGGAACAGGTCGCCATGCCTGGCCATGAAGGCGTCGAAGTCGGCCTGGGTGTGCTCGCCGCGGGCGTCCTTGTCCAGCATGTCGTTCAGGTCCGACATCATCTGGCGGACGCGTTCCATCGCCTCGGGGTCCGGGTTCGCGAGCGCGTCGCGCAGGCCCCTGAACTGGCTGTCGAGGACCTCCCGCCGCAGCAGGTCACGCAGTTCCTCGAACGTCTGGCGCGCGGCGGCCGAACGCCACTCGTACGTGCTCAGCTCCTGGATGGCGGCGGCGGTGTCCTCGGGCAGCGCGTCGAGCCCCGCCTCCCGCAGCCGCGCCTCGTCGGAGGGGTCGGGGAACAGCTCGGCCCGCTCCTGGCCGATGGCCTTGTCCAGCAGCGCCCGTGCCTTCTCCAGCGTGCCGTCGAGCCGCCCCCGCTCGCGCAGGTCACGGCGGCGCCTGCGGACCTGCTTGAGCATGTCGTCGAGGCCCCGGCGGTCCTGCGCGCCGGGCAGACCGCGCTTCAGCAGGTCGCGCAGCGCGTGGACGGGCGTCGAGCCCGACAGGATCGCATCGCCCATCTCGTCGAGCGCCGCCCGCACGTCGTAGGGCGGGGCCAGGGGATCGGGGCCATCGTGGTACTCGCCATAGCGAAAGGCCATCACAGGACCACGCTAACCCCACAAGCGCGGTCACGCGTCCCCGAAAACCTCCCATACCTGGTCGAGGGAGTCGGCTCCGGGGGTGTACTCGATCTTCACCAGCACGGGATGGTGGAGCGACTTGAGCGCCTTCGTCAGGTCGGCCGGGGTGCAGGGCTTCTTGCCCAGGCCGTTCGCGTCCGCGTTGACCGGCCGGCCCGCGAGCCAGCCGCTCCCGCACCGGGCGGTGGTGCGGTAGAAGCTCGTGGCGTACGTGTAGCCCAGCTTGATCTTCTTACCGCCGGACGCGAACACGACGGCGGTGTCGTCGATCCGCTGGATCATGCCGCGCGCGGAGCGCTGGTCGGGCCGGTCGGCGACCACGAACTCGTTGACCCTGGTGACCTTGCCCCCACGGTGCTCGACGCGCACCGGTACGGGGCCGCGCCCGAGGCCGGTGGACAGGTCGCGGGGCGAGCACCTGGTGCGCCCGAGCCCCTTGCGGTCGACGGCCACCCGGCCCTCGGTCTCCTTCAGGTCGCAGGCGACCGTGATCCGCCCGTAGGCGGCCCTGGAGTAGTCGAGCCTGAGCTCCTTGGCGCCCGGGGTCGCCTTGAGGCGGTAGCCCAGGAAACCCTTCTGCTTCACGAACGAGGCGGATCGGGGCACGATGCGCAGGCGGTCCTGCCCGTCGGACCAGGCGTACCCGTAAACGGTCTTGGTGGTGGCGGCCTCGGCTGGCGCGGCGACGCCGCACAGAACGAGAGTGGCTGCGGTGGCGCAGGCAAGCGGGCGCATGGACGGTCTCCCCCGACGTCGTGAGCTGGTATCACGTAAGACGCGGGAGACCGCCCAGATGTTCACGTCCGGTAGACGGTCACTCCGTCAACGTCTTCCTTGGACAGGCGGCGCATGAGGTAGAGGCCTTCGAGCGCGAACTCCAGGGCCGCCGCCGCATGACCCGGCGACTCCTCGCCCGCGCCCATGCCCAGCCTCGACATGACCTTCGCCAGCCCGGTGACCGGCCCGATCCGGTGCAGCAACTCCCCGGCGGGGACGAGCTCGCCCGACTCGACCTGGTTGCCCTCGGCGAACTTGTCGGTCACCGGCGACAGGTCCATGCCGCCCAGCCGGTTCCTGAACGTCTCCGCGGTCGCCCTGCGCAGCAGGTGGGCCAGGATCTCGGTCTCCCGGCCCTCCTCGCTGACCTCGAACTCCACCTTGCCCCGCAGGCTGTGCACCACGCAGGCCAGGTCGACCACGCGCGCGACGGCCTGCTCCTCGCCCGCGAGGGCCGCCCTGCGCACCGCCGAGGCCGCCGCGGTCTCGGCGGCCGCGATCGAGAACCGCGCGGACACGCCGGAACGGGCGTCGACCGCGGTCGACTCGCGGACCAGCCTGGTGAACCGGGCGATCACCTCGACCAGGTGCTCGGGGATGTCGGCCCCGATGTCGGGCATGGACTCCTGGCGGATCAGCGTCAGCTCGTCCTCGACCGCCAGCGGGTAGTGGGTGCGGATCTCGGCGCCGAACCGGTCTTTCAGCGGCGTGATGATCCGGCCCCTGTTGGTGTAGTCCTCGGGGTTGGCGCTGGCGATGAGCAGGATGTCGATCGGCAGTCGCAGGTTGTAGCCGCGCACCTGGACGTCGCGCTCCTCCAGCACGTTGAGCAGCGACACCTGGATGCGCTCGGCCAGGTCGGGCAGCTCGTTGACGGAGAACACGCCGCGGTTGGTGCGCGGGACCAGGCCGTAGTGGACCGTCTCGGGATCGCCGAGCGTGCGCCCCTCGGCGATCTTGATCGGGTCGACGTCGCCGATCAGGTCGCCCACGGAGGTGTCGGGTGTGGCGAGCTTCTCGCCGTAGCGCTCGTCCCGGTGTTTCCACGCGACCGGCAGCTCGTCGCCCAGCTCGCGCGCCAGCGCCTGGCAGCGCGTGCAGGCCGGTGCGTACGGGTGGTCGTTGATCTCGCAACCCTCGACGACCGGCGTCCACTCGTCGAGCAGCCCGGTGACGGTGCGGATGAGCCGGGTCTTGCCCTGGCCGCGCTCGCCCAGCAGGACCAGGTCGTGGCCGGCCAGCAGGGCCCGTTCGAGGTGGGGGAGCACGGAGTCGTCGAAGCCCACGATGCCGGGGAAGCGGGGCTCACCCGCCCGCAGCTTGGCCAGCAGGTTTTCCCGGACCTCGGCTTTGACGGTGCGATGAACGTGGCCGCTCTCTCGCAACGTGCGGAGAATACGTGGCTGATGCACGGGATCGAGACTACGTCCCCCGCGAGGAATGCGGCAGAGTCTTTCGCATCTGGCGGAGATTTCGGATCTTGACTATTGCGTGGCGGTTCGTGCGCGTGCTTGTCCCTTTAGTGGGGAGAATCGGGCCTAGGGAACTTGGACATGTCGAGGGGAGGCGAGACGCGTGGCCTTGATGACGAGCCGCTTCGCCGACGGCCTCGCCGTGGGTTCCGACCTGGTGGAGGCCGCGGAGAGTGCCGTCGGCCGGGCACTGTCGAGGCTCAGCGGCCAAGCCGACCTGGTCTGCTTCTTCATCTGCGGCGACGAACCTGACGACGTCGCCCGCGCCGGCGAGGCCGCGATGAAGCTCGCGCCCGAAGCACACGTGATCGGATGCAGCGCCACGGGAGTGATCGGCGACGGTCAGGGAGTGGAGCTGACGCCCTCCGTGAGCGCCTGGGCCGCGACCCTGGACGGGGCGAGACTGACCACGTTCGCGCTGGAGACGCTGGCCGCCGAGGACAGGTTCGTGGTGGTCGGGCTGCCGGAGCGCAACGGCGACGACCATGTGGCGATTTTGCTGGCCGATCCGTACACGTTCCCGACCGACGCCTTCGTCGAGCGCTCGGCCGACGTGCTGGGCGACCTGCCGCTGATCGGCGGGCTCGCCAACGGGCTGCAGGGCCGGGGATCCGTACGGTTGTTCGCTGACGGAGAGATCTACTCCGAGGGCGCGATCGGCGTGCTGATCAGCGGGGAGGTGAAGATCAGCACCGTGGTGAGCCAGGGCTGCCGCCCTATCGGCCCCAGCATGGTGGTCACCGCGGCGGAAGAGAACCTGCTGCTCGAACTGGCCGGGCAGCCCGCGCTGGCCCGGCTCGAGGACATCGTCAGCGAGCTGGACGAGGACGACCGCGAGCTGGTCGCCTCCGGGTTGCAGATCGGCGTGGCGATGGACGAATACGCCGAACGCCACGAACGCGGCGACTTCCTCATCAGAGGAGTCATCGGCATCGATCCCGAACGCGAGGCCGTGGCCATCGGCGACATCGTGGAGATCGGCAGGACCGTGCGCTTCCAGGTGCGCGACGCGGCCACCGCCGACGAGGACCTCTATGACCTGCTCGACGCCCACCGCGAGGAGATCGGCAAGGTGGACGGGGCGCTGCTGTTCTCCTGCAACGGCCGGGGCTCGGCCATGTTCGGCACCGCCGACCACGACCCGGTCGCCCTGCGCGACACGCTGGGACCCATCGGCGTGGCGGGTTTCTTCGCGGCCGGCGAGGTCGGTCCCGTCGCGGGCCACAACCACGTGCACGGCTTCACCGCCTCCGTCCTGGTGTTCTCCAACTCAGCGGGCGGGCCATGAACCGTACGGCGGGCCGTCGGTGATCCTCGCGATCGACGTGGGCGGCACCAAGATGGCCGCGGGCCTGGTCGCCCACGACGGCACGGTGGTCGAGGCCCGGCGCTCCGCCACCCCGCAGGACACGGACGCCGGCACCCTGTGGAAGACCCTCGTGGATCTCATCGAGCCGCTGTCGCAGCGGGTCGAAGGAGTGGGGGTGGGGTGTGGCGGGCCGATGCGCTGGCCCGAGGGCGAGGTCTCGCCGCTGAACATCCCCGCCTGGCGCGGCTTCCCCCTGCGCGCCCGGCTGGCCGCGCGTTTCCCCGGTTTACCGGTACGCCTCCACAACGACGCGATCTGCCTGGCCGTGGCGGAACACTGGAAGGGGGCCGGGCAGGGTGTCGCCGACATGCTGGGCATGGTCGTCTCGACCGGGGTGGGGGGCGGGCTCATCCTGAACGGCAGGCTGGTGAACGGCAGGACGGGCAACGCCGGGCACATCGGGCACGTGGTGGTCGAGCCGGCAGGAGGGCCGCGCTGCGGTTGCGGCGGCCACGGTTGCCTGGAGGCCGTCGCCCGCGGCCCCGCCCTCACCGACTGGGCCCTGGCCCATGGCTGGACCCCCGGAGCCGTTCCGGCGGACGAACCTGCGCGAGGAACAACCGGCGCAGATGCGCCACCTGCCGCGATGCGGGACGCGGGGGTGGCTTACCGGGAGGATCGGGCCGTCACCGGGAGGGCGCTGGCGGCCGACGCGCTGGCCGGGGACCCGGTCGCGCTGCGGGCCATGAGCCGGGCCGGGCGCGCGATCGGCCTCGCCATCGCCTCCGCGACCCACCTGTGCGACCTGGACCTCGTCACCGTCGGCGGCGGGTTGTCCCAGGCAGGCGAGCCGCTGTTCGGCCCTTTGGAGGAGGCGCTGCGCGAGCACGCCAGGGTGGAGTTCGCCCGCCGGGTCAAGGTCGTGCCCGCCGCTCTCGGCCAGGAGGCCGGGCTGGTGGGAGCCGCCGCGTTGATCCTCGCGACGGACAGCTACTGGAGCACGTGAAGGCCCGGCGGCCCTTCTGCTCGGGAGGGCCGCCGGGCCGGGGAACGGGCCGGCGAATGGTCCAGCGTGAGGGACCGCCGGCCGCGTCAGGTGCGTTATCGGGTCTTGGGGTCGAGGTGGGGCCCCGCGTCCCGGCCCTCCGTCTTGG
The DNA here is from genome assembly GCF_052245635.1 of Nonomuraea sp. KM88. Taxonomy (NCBI): domain Bacteria; kingdom Bacillati; phylum Actinomycetota; class Actinomycetes; order Streptosporangiales; family Streptosporangiaceae; genus Nonomuraea; species Nonomuraea sp. KM88. Next base: position 471,239 of record NZ_JBQQCC010000004.1, read on the forward strand.
TCGAGAGGCTCGGCCCGCCGTCCTCGTCCGTGCCCGCGTCGTTCGTGCCCGTGTCGTTCGTGCCCTGCTCGCTCGTGTCGTCCGCGCCGGGGGACGGGATGGACATCGAGGTCGCCTGGCAGGGGGCGACGGAGCCCCTGACCACCTGCAGATGGGTCGCGACCGGCGGCTTGTCGTCGCCGTCCCTGGCCTTGGTGACGGCCAGGACGAGTGTCTCGCCCGCGGGCACCTGCCCCTTCTCTATCGAGAACGAGATGCCGTCGCCCGCCCTGCCGATGCTCACCGCGAGCTGCCCCTTCACGGACCCCGCCCGGCCACGGGACCCTTGGCAGGTCTGCCCGAACGGCAGGTAGTCGACCACGGCCTTCACCCCGGCGCCGGCCAGTTCGGACTGCAGCCCCTCCGGATCGGTCAGCTCGTTGATCTGCACCCGCACTCCGCCGTCGGCGGCCCTGGTCACCGCGTAGGCCGGGCCGCCGGTCATCCCGGTCAGCATCAACACAGCCGTGGTGGCCGCCGCAGCCCCCGCCACCGCGGCGGACAGCCCGATGAAGCGCCGCCGGGAGCTACGCCGAACCGGTGTCACAGTCGTCATCTCATCCTCCGCCGTCCTTGCCGTGATCTCTTCCTTGAGTGCACTGAGAAGGCGCTCTTCGAAGGTGCTCATGCGTGTCCTTCCAGGTACACGGTCGATGGCGAAGCGACGTTTTCCAGAGCACGTCTGGCCCGATGCAGTCTGACTCGTGCGGTCACCTGCTTGATGCCCAGAGCCTTCGCGGCCTCGGTGACGGTGAGCTGATCGATCACGACGAGTTCCAGCACCGCGCGTTCGCCCTCCGGCAGACCCCGCATGGCCTCCAGAGCGCTGCGCATCCGGCGCTCGGCGTCGATCCGCTCCTCCATCCGGACGAGATCGTCGTCGTCCATCAGCCGGCGGCCCGCGACGCGGCCGGCCGCCCGCGCCTCCCTGGCCGCCTGGCGATGTCGTGCCGACACGACGTTGCGCGCGACGCCGTACAGCCATGCGATCTCGCTGCCCCTGCCGGGCACGTAGGCGTGCGCCGAGTCGAGGGCCGCCAGGAAGATGTCCGCCGTCAGGTCGGCGGCGAGATGAGGATCGCTCACTCGCCGGACCACGAACTTCATGACGGCATCGACGTGGCGGCGATAGAAGGCCTCAAAGGCCGCAGGGTCTTCGTTGAGGCGCACTGGCCTCGCTCCCTTCGTCGTTCGCCCTTACATCCGTACTTGGACGGAGCGACGAGAAGCGTTTCCCCGCGGCCCGCGGTCAGGCGGGGCGGCGGGGTTGGTAGAGCCAGGCGGCGAAGAGGGGCTTGAGGTCCTTGCCCGACATCCGCTCGGCCAGCTCGATGAACTGCTCCGTGGTGACGTGACCGTAGCGGTTGTCGGCGGCCCACGCCTTGAGCAGTCTGAAGAACGTGCCGTCGCCGACGGCCCGCCGCAGGGCGTGCAGCGTCATGCCGCCGCGGGTGTAGACGGACTGGTTGAACAGGTCGTCGGGCTTGGCCCGCCCGGGCGGGTATTTCCACATCGGGTCGCCGGCGGGGCGGTTGTGATGGCCCTCGAAGATCTCGTCGGCGGTCTTCTTGCCCTTGTGCTCGGACCACAGCCACTCGGCGTAGGTGGCGAACCCCTCGTTGAGCCAGAGGTCCTTCCAGCGGCGGATGGTCAGGCTGTTGCCGAACCACTGGTGCGCCAGCTCGTGGGCGATGATGCCCTCGTCGGGTTCGAAGCCGCCGTAGAGCGGCTTGGTCTGGTTCTCCAGCGCGTAGCCGGCGGTGTAGTCGTCGACCACGCCGCCGGTCGAGCCGAACGGGTAGGGGCCGAAGACCGTGGACCAGTAGTCGGTGATCTCGCCGGAGGCCTTGTAGAGCTTGTCGAGCGAGGAGGCGAACCGGGGGTCGGCGGCGGCGAGGTTGGGCACGCCCGCGGGCGTGCTGCCCTTACGCAGCTTGAAGGTGCCCATCGTGGCCGTCGCCAGGTAGGTCGCCATTGGATGGCGCTCGCTCCACCGGTAGGTGGTCCTGCCGCCGGACGTCGTGGGCTCGCCGGTCAGCTCGCCGTTGGCCAGCGCGGTGACCCCGGCGGGCACGGTGATCGTGAACGCGAACGTGGCCTTGTCGGATGGGTGGTCGTTGCTGGGGAACCAGGTCTTGGAGCCGTTGGGCTCGGAGGCCACGAACGCGCCGTCGGCGGTCGGGATGAACCCGAACGTGCCGAGGTTGGTGGTGCTCGTGGCCGGCTGGGGGCGGCCGGAGTAGCGGACCCGCGCGGTGAACGTGGCGCGGTCGTCGATCGGCTTGGCCGGCCGCACGGTCAGCTCGCCGCCCTGGTGGGTGAACGTGGCGGGGGAGCCGTTGACCGTGACCTGGCGCACGTCGAGCCCGAGCAGGTCGAGGTTGAAGCTCGACAGGCCCTGGGTGGCGCCGGCCTTGATGGTGGCCACGCCGTCCAGCCGCCTGGTCGCCGGGGTGTAGTCGATCGCGAGGTCGTAGTGGCTGACGTCGTAGCCGCCGTTGCCGTCGTCGGGGAAGTCGGTGTCGCCGATGCCGGACGCGCCTGGCCGGTGCCCGGCCGCGGCCGGCGCGTCCGCGGGCGAGCAGGCCAGGAGGCTGGCGAACGTCGCCAGCAGCGCGATCGCGCGCCTGTGTTGTCGCATGGGCGGACGAGCCCCCTTCGCATCGTGACGAGAATCCTACGGTGAGTCAGGCGAGGACGACGACCGTCCTCGCGACCTTGTCGTGGATGGCCTGCTTCCGGGGGTCGAAGAGGATCCAGGCAAGGTCGAGCAGGAGGCCGACGCAGCAGGCCCAGGCGAGTGCGCTCATCACGGCCTGCCTGATCGCGGCCTGTCCCACGCCTATCTTGGCCCCGTTCTCCTGCACGACGCGGATTCCGAAGAGCTTCTTGCCCAGCGTCTGACCATTCCAGAAGGCATGCAGGAGCCAGAAGTAGAGGAAAGCCACGAGTCCGGCCGCGAAGGTGTGCTCCACCGGATAGCGCTCCCAGCCGCCCCTGGCGCCGTCCCAGGCGTATTCCCAGCTCGTCCAGGTGAAGGGGGCGGTGGCGACGTTGACGATGAGCCAGTCGAGAAGTCCGGCGAACAGCCGCCGCCACCGTCCCGCCAGCCCCGGTGGTGGCGATCCCATGAAGTGCTGATGGCCACCACCGGGTCGGGACAAACTAAAGGTTGCCCCTGCGTTCCTGCTCGCGCTCGATGGCCTCGAAGAGCGCCTTGAAGTTGCCCTTGCCGAATCCGAGCGAGCCGTGCCGCTCGATGAGCTCGAAGAAGACCGTGGGCCGGTCCTGCACGGGCTTGGTGAAGATCTGCAGCAGATAGCCGTCCTCGTCGCGGTCGACGAGGATCCCGCGCTTCTTCAGCTCCTCGATCGGCGCCCGCACCTCGCCGATGCGCGCCCGCAGCTCGGGGTCGTCGTAGTAGGAGGCGGGCGTGTCGAGGAACTGCACGCCGCCGGCCCGCATGTGGTCGACCGTCGTGAGGATGTCGTTGGTGGCCAGCGCGATGTGCTGCACGCCCGGGCCGCGGTAGAACTCCAGATATTCGTCGATCTGCGACTTCTTGCGGCTGACGGCCGGCTCGTTCAGCGGGAACTTGACCTTCCGCGTGCCGTCGGCCACGACCTTGGACATGAGCGCCGAGTATTCGGTGGCGATGTCGTCGCCGATGAACTCCGCCATGTTCGTGAAGCCCATGACCTTGCGGTAGAACTCCACCCACTCGTCCATCTTGCCCAGCTCGACGTTGCCGACGCAGTGGTCCACCGCCTGGAACAGCCGCCCGCCCTTGGCCGCGGGCGGCGCCACCAGAGGCTCGGCCGGGGCGTAGCCGGGCAGGTAGGGGCCGCCGTAGTTGGCCCTGTCGACCAGCGTGTGCCGCGTCTCGCCGTAGGTGGCGACGGCCGCGAGCAGCACCTTGCCGTGCTCGTCCTCCAACGTGTACGGCTCCGCCAGCCCCTCGGCCCCGTGCGCGACCGCGTGGGCGTAGGCCGCCTCCACGTCGGGCACCTGGATGGCCAGGTCGATCACCCCGTCGCCGTGCTCGGCGACGTGCCGCGCCATGTCGGTGCCCGGCCTGATCGAGGCCCGGAACTCGAACGTGGCACTCCCCGAGGTCAGCACGTACGCGGCCACGTCGGGGCTGCCGTTCTCCGGCCCCCGGTAGGCCACCAGCTTCATGCCGAACGCGGTCGAGTAGTAGTGGGCCGCCTGCTTGGCGTTGCCGACGGCGAACACCACGGCGTCCATGCCGTTAACCGGAAAGACATCATTCATAGCTCCAACTCTCGATATTCCTAGACGAGTTGCGCAAGAGTTACCTTGTACGGTGGACAATCTGACTAGCATCTATGGGAGAAGTCCGGTAAATCTGTACAGCATGACGATCGATGACCTGGACGCCCGACTGATCGCCCTCCTGACGGCCGAGCCCCGGCTGGGCGTGCTCGAATGCTCGCGACGGCTCGGCGTGGCGCGTGGCACGGTCCAGGCCCGGCTGGACCGGCTGGTCGCCCGGGGCGTGGTCACCGGGTTCGGGCCCGACGTTTCCCCGGCCGCGCTCGGATATGACGTGACGGCGTTCGTCAGCATGGAGATCAGGCAGGTCGCGGGGCACGACCCCGTGGCCGACCGGCTCGCCCGCATCCCCGAAGTTCTGGAGGTGCACACGATCACCGGCGACAGCGACCTGCTGTGCCGCGTGGTGGCGCGGACCAACGCGGATCTGCAGCGCGTCATCGATCAGATCGTCGATGTCCACGGCGTGCTCAGGACTAATTCGATCATCGCCCTTGACACCCCGGTTCCCTACCGAGTGTTGCCATTGGTCGCCGATGTTCCGCGGCACGGGGCGCTCTAGCCGTACTATCACTGGGGGACGAGGCACCGTCATCGACCGTTTAACCTTGGCATTCGCCCTGCTTGCAGGGGGTCGGGCGGCACGTGACTAAGGGGGTCGAGAGTGCGGAGCGGTGGTGGAAACAGGATGCGAAAACGGCGGATTCTCCGACTTCTGGCCATTTCTTTCGGCGCCGCAATCCTCGTACTTGTCGGACTTTTTGCCATCGCGTGGGCGATGACGCCGATTCCCGACAGCACCCAGAAACAGGCCACCGCACAGGGCTCGGTGATCTATTACCGCGACGGCAAGACCGTGCTCGCCCGGCAGGGCGTCGACCGCAAGAAGGTCGAGCTGGCCCAGGTACCCCGGCACGTACGCGCCGCGGTCATCGCCGCCGAGAACCGCTCGTTCTACGAAGACGCCGGCGTCTCGGTCAAGGGCACCGCCAGGGCCGTCTGGTCGACCATCACCGGGCAGCAGCTCCAGGGCGGCTCGACGATCACCCAGCAGCTCGTGCGCAACTACTACAGCGGGCTCAGCCAGGAACGTTCCGTCACCCGCAAGTTCAAAGAGATCCTCATCGCGATGAAGGTCGACCAGTCCAAGCCGAAGGACTGGGTGCTGGAGCAATATCTCAACACGATCTACTTCGGCCGGGGCGCCAACGGCGTCCAGTCGGCCGCCCAGGCCTACTTCGGCAAGGACGTCGGCGAGCTGAGCGTGGCCGAGGGCGCCTATCTCGCCTCCGTCATCCAGCAGCCCAGCCGCTTCGCCGCGCCCAAGGGCCCCGACCTCGCCGCCGCCAGGGCCCGCTGGAAGTCGGTGATCGACGCGATGGGACAGACCGGCGCGCTCACCCCCCAGCAGGTCGCCGCCCAGCGGTTCCCCGACCTCACCACGCCGAAGAAGCCGTTCGAGCTCAAGGGCCAGGCCCAGTACATGCTGGAGCAGGTCACCGCCGAGCTCAACCGGCGCGGCCACAGCGACGAGGACATCAACTCCGGCGGGCTTAAGATCGTCTCCACGTTCGACAAGAAGCTCATGCAGGCGGCCAAGCGGGCGGTCACGAACGCGCTGCCCGACGCCACGCCGGAGAAGGTCCGCACCGGGCTGGCGGCCGTCGACCCCGCGACGGGCGAGGTCGTCGCCTTCTACGGCGGCCGGCCCTCCCAGTCGGCCTACTACGACAGCGCGTTCTCGGCCAAGGTCATGGCCGGCTCGACGTTCAAGCCGTACACCCTGGCGGCCGCCCTGGACAACGGGTTCGACCTGTCCACCCGGGTCGACGGCAACTCGCCGCTGCAGGTCGCCTCGGCGTCCAAACCGATCCCCAACGACAGCGGGCGCTCGTACGGCCAGATCAACCTGATCAGCGCCACCCAGAACTCCGTCAACACCGCGTTCGTCGACCTCGGCCAGAAGGTGGGCCTGGACAAGGTCGCCGAGGTCGCCGAGGCGGCCGGCATCCCCGCCTCCCAGCTCGACCGGCACAAGACCGCCGCGTCGTTCCCGCTCGGCGTGGCCTCGGTCAGCGCCGTCCAGAACGCCTCAGGGTTCTCCACGTTCGCCAACGAGGGCGTGCACATGGAGGCCCACGTGGTCAGGTCCGTCACCGACGCCGAGGGCCGCGAGGAGGTCGTGAAGCCGGCCTCGACCCGGGTGGTCGGCGAGCAGGCCGCCGCCGACACCACGTACGCGATGCAGCACGTCGTGAAGTACGGCACCGGCGCCGCGGCCAGGCTGTACGACCGTCCGGTGGCCGGCAAGACGGGCACCACGGACAAGTCCAAGTCGGTCTGGTTCAACGGCTTCACCCCGCAGCTCGCGGCGGCGGTCACCATGTTCCGCGACGACAACGCCACCGTCACCATCCCCGGCTACGGCACGCAGTTCGGCGGCCAGCTGCCGGCGCAGATCTGGCGGGCGTTCATGACCGAGGCGATGGAGGGCAAGCCGGTCGAGGAGTTCCCCGAGCCGTCCGACCTCGGCTACGGCTACGACTACTCGGCGCCCACCGACGACGGTGACGTCCCCGAGCAGGAGGACACGCCTCCGGTGAACCCCGACGACGGGGACACGTCCGAGCCGGAGATCACCGCGCCGCCGCTCACCGACGACCCGTCCGCCACGGGGGAGCCCGACGCCGACCGGCAGGAGAGCCGGCCGGACGAGCCGTCCGACGACCCGCCCGCGCTGCTGCCCGAGCAGCCGCTGGGACGGCAGGACGATGCCCCCGCCGACGCGCCCGCCAACAGGGGCGCCCGCTCCGACGACCGCGCCGGCCGCTCACCCGCCGGCTAGCCGTCCGGCAGGCTCGCCGCCCGCCAGATGTCCGGCCGGTTTCACGGGGTCAGCCGGACAGCTCGGCCTGGAGGTCCTCGACCGTGGTGACGGGCATCCGGCAGGTGAAGCCCCGGCACACGTAGGCCGCGGGCGCCCCGCCGACCGGCTGCCGTCCCTCCAGCAGCGCGGGGTACGCCTGCCGGGGCACGAGCGGATCGCCGGAGCCGCGGTCACCGTCACCGGGTCCGAGCGCGACCACCGCGCCCGGCACGTCGGCGAGCAGCGCCGCGCGGTGCAATGCGGCCGTGCGCGGGTCGTCGGGCGGTCCGACGACGGCCACCTCGACGGGCCCGTCGAGCGCCGCGCGCGCCACCGCCAGCCCCCAGCCGGCGAACCGGGCGTGCTGGTCCGCCAGCACGGACACGGTGCCCAGCGCGGCGTGGGCGGCCTCCCGGTGCCGGGTGGAGCCGGTCAGCGCCCCGTAGGAGAGCAGCGCGCCCGCGGCGGCGTACTGGCCTGAGGGGGTGGCGTTGTCGGTCGGGTCCTGGGGGCGCTGGAACAGCCGCTCGGCGTCGTCGGCCGTGTCGTAGAAGCCTCCCGCGCCGTCGGCGAAGCCGTCGAGCACGGTGTCGAGCAGCGTGCCGGCCAGCCGGAGCCACCTGGCCTCGCCGGTGACGCCGTACAGCGTGATCAGCCCTTCCGCCAGGTTGGCGTAGTCGTCGAGCACCCCGTCGTTCGTGCCGGCGCGGCCGTCGCGCGAGGTGCGCAGCAGCCTGCCGTCCACCACGTGGGTGCCGGCGAGCAGGCCGGCCGCATCGGTGGCGGCGGCGACGAGCTCGGGCCGCTCGAACACCAGGCCGGTCTCCGCCAGCGCGGCGATGGCCAGGCCGTTCCAGGAGGCCACGACCTTGTCGTCGCGCCCCGGGCGCACGCGCCGCTCCCTGGCGGCCAGCAGCCGCTCGCGGACGCCGGCGTAGCGGGCGGGGTCGCCGGGGTCGTCCGGCAGCTGCAGCACGGACGTGCCGTGCTCGAACGTGCCGGTCACGTCGAACAGCCCGGCGGCCCACCGGCCGTCGTCGTCGCCGAGCACGGCGCGCAGCTCCTCGGGCGTCCAGACGTAGAACTTGCCCTCCACGCCCTCGCTGTCGGCGTCGAGCGCCGAGGCGAAACCGCCCTCGGGCGTGCGCATCTCGCGCAGCAGCCAGCCGGCCGTCTCCAGCGCGACCCGCCTGGCCAGCTCGCCGCCGCCCGCCTTCCACCAGTGGGTGTAGACGCGCAGCAGCAGGGCGTTGTCGTAGAGCATCTTCTCGAAGTGCGGCACGACCCACTCCGCGTCCACGCTGTAGCGGGCGAACCCGCCGCCGAGCTGGTCGTACATGCCGCCGCGGGCCATGGCCTCCAGGGTCTGCCCGCTCATCTCGCGCTCCCCCGAGCGCAGCAGGAACTCCAGCACCATGGACGGCGGGAACTTGGGCGCCCCGCCGAACCCGCCGCGCGCGGCGTCGAAGGTCTCGCGCAGGTTGGCGATCGCGCGGTCGAGCGTGTCGGCGTCCGGCAGCGGGCCGCTGGGCAGCGTGGTGTGCGTGTTGAGCGCCTCCACCACCTTCGCGCCCTGCCGCAGCAGGCTCTCCTTGTCGCCCGTCCACACGCGGTGCACCTCGGTGAGCAGGCGCTGGAAGTGCGGGCGCGGGAAATAGGTGCCGCAGTAGAACGGGTGCCCGTCCGGTGTCGCGAACACCGTCATCGGCCAGCCGCCCTGGTGCGTCATGGCCTGCGTGGCGCCCATGTAGACGGCGTCGACGTCGGGCCGCTCCTCGCGGTCGACCTTGATGTTGACGAAGTGCTCGTTCATGAGCCGTGCGGTCTCGGCGTCCTCGAAGCTCTCGTGGGCCATGACGTGACACCAGTGGCACGCCGAATAGCCCACGCTGATGAGCAGCGGCACGTCGCGGCGCCTGGCCTGCGCGAACGCCTCCTCGCCCCACGGATGCCAGTCGACGGGGTTGTCCGCGTGCTGGAGCAGGTAGGGGCTCGTCGCGTCTTTCAAGCGGTTCATCACGACCTCCAGCTCCCCACCCTAGACGCCGCCATGAACGAAGATCGTGACCAGGCCCCTCGGCCGCCCGGGCTGACTGGCGCGGTGATGACGGCGTAGGTTACGGATGGTGGACGTGACTCCTCCGCTCCTTGAAGGGAGTGGCTTCTCGCTAAGCCGCTTGCGCAGCCTGGCGGAGGGCAAGCCCTGCCCTCAAGATGTTGACCGCCGCGTTGACGTCGGCGTGCGCGGCATGCCCGCACGCCGTACAGGCGAAGTCGGCCTGGGTGACGCGGTTCTCCTTCGCGCTGTGCCCGCAGCGGGCGCAGGTGCGGGAGGTGCCGGCGGGGTTCGCCGCGATCAGCTCTCGACCGGCGCTTTCAGCCTTGTGCGCGAGGATCGTCAGGAACACCCCCCAGCCAGCGTCCAAGATGCTCCGGTTCAACCCGGACTTCTGCGCGACATTCCGGCCGGGGGCTTCGATCGTGCCGGACGCCGAGCGGGTCATGTTCGCGATCCGCAGGCCCTCGTGCACGATCACGTCATAGGTGCGGACCAGGGCGAGCGCGGCCTTGTGCGCGCCGTCCAGACGTTGCCTGCGCACCCTGGCGTGCAACGCGGCCACGCGGGCCACCGCCTCACGCCGCCGCTTGGAACCCCGCCTCTTCCGGAACCCCGGCGCGCGTCCGGCCCTGACGCGGTCGAAGAACGCGCGGAAGGCCTTGTCGAGCCGTCGCAGGGTGGCCTGCTGCGAGGAGAACGACCAACACCCCTGCCCGTCCGGGTCATCACCCCGGATGTGTTTCAGCTCGGCCGACTGATCGCCGTAACGGACGCTCACCCCCGCCCTGGCCTAGGCGGTGCGCCGGTGCTCCAAGGCGGCGTTGTAGAGCTGGCGGTGGTCTTCCGGACACGCCGCCAGCGCCGCCGCCTGCCGGGCGGTGGGGCGCAGCAGGAATCGGAACGACCTGCGCACACCCACCTCCCATCACGTTCGGTAACGACATCGCCACGATATCGGCTGGCGCCGACTAAATCAGGAAGAACATCCGTGATGCGCAGACCTGACAGGTCAGGGCACACTCGGGCCTTGACGGCCCTCCCGCTCCCGATTCACCCGTCGCCTCAAGGCGACGGTCCCCTCGGGAGACTCTGATGGACGTGGACATGGATTTCGTCTGCCGGCAGGCGGGCCGCCCGGTGACCGCGCTCACGCGCAGGGACGTGGCACGGGCGCTGCTCGCCGTGCCCTCGGGGGTGGCGCTGGTGGCGCTGCCCGACCTGCGGCGCGCGATGATGTCGGCGGGCAACCCGCTCTCCCGCCCGTTCTGGGAGTCCGCCAAGGCCACGCTCCGGTCGATCGAGTCAGGCGTGGCCACCGTGGGCGACGTCCAGCGCTGGATCGAGTCCACCGGCACCGAGCCGATCCTCATGACGCCCAGCTACTTCGTCTGGCCCGAGGAGAACGAGCGCGGGCCCGTCGCGGCCGAGATGTTCGCCCGCCTGGTGGCCTTCCTGGAGGAGCGGGTCGTGTCGGGGGAGATCGATCCCGACGCGCTGGCGGAGGGCGTCCCCGAGGCCCGCAGGGCCTATGAGGAGCTGCAGGAACACTGGCTGAGCACGCCGCTGCCCGACGGCCGGGTGCCCGGCTTCGCGGTCAGCGACGAGCAGGACGAGGAGGTGTTCTCCGCCTGGGACGAGGAGGAGGCCTTCGCGCTGTCCGAGCTGCGGCGCATCATCGCGGGCCTGCCCAGGCAGCCCGACCTGCCCGCCGACGAGCTGGAGCAGGCCGCCGTACGCCTGCGCGCGCTGCTCGCCCTGCCCGGCTACCCCGCCAACGTGTTGCGGGCCTGCGCCGGCTTCGAGGAGCAGCCGATGCCCGACGACGACCAGGACCTGTGGCTGACCGTGGCGGCGGGCGTCGTGGCCCCCGTCTCCGACCTGCTGGAGAACGGCGACCTGCTGGAGGAGTTCGTCGACCTCGACGGGGAGATCGGCATGGAGGACGCGACGCTGGCCCATCTCCACGCCATCCAGTGCGCCGACTGGCTGGCCGGGGTGGCGGCGCTGGCCAGGCTCGGGCCGGGGGTGCTGGCCTCGCCCGAGCGGATCGCCCGGCTCATCGCGGAGTCGGAGGACATCGACGTCGACGAGCAGGACGGCGACGACCTCGGCGCCACCGAGGGGTTGTTCGCGCCGGTGGTGAGCCTGTGGGGCTATCTCGGCATCGTCGACGAGGACGACGTGCTCACCCCGCTGGGCTGGTGGGGGTTGCCCAAGGCGCTCGAACGGGCCTGGTCGCCCGCCGAGTGAGGCTCAGCGGGCGTCGGTGATGTCCTGGAACTCGGGGTGGCGCTCGATGTATTGGGCGACGTAGGGGCAGAGCGGCACGATGCGAAGGCCGGTGTCGGCGCTCATCCGCAGCGCGTGGCCGGTCAGCTTGCCCGCCAGCCCCTGCCCCTGGAACTCCGGCAGCACCTCGGTGTGCGTGAAAACGATCTTTGTGGGCAGCAGGCGGTAGTCGGCGAACCCGGCGACCTTGCCGTCCACGTGGATCTCGAAGCGGCTCTCCGTCGGGTTGTCGACCACGTCCACCGGCATCTACTCGGCCTTCTTCTCGGTCGTGTCGCCTTCGTGCGGCACCTGGATCTTCGTCATCTGCTTGTTCATCGACTTGATCAGAAAATAGAGCGCCAGCCCGATGAGGGCCACCACGGCGAAGCCGAGCACACCCGGACTCACATCACCAGCTGCTAGTAGGGTCACACCTCCAGTCTGCCACCGGCACCCCATGCTCCGGTCAGTGGCAGGCAGGCGAGACGTCGTCGGCGTGGATGCCGGCGAACAGGTCGTCCTCGGGCAGCCCGGTGTCGACCAGCGAGCGCGCCAGGTGGTAGTCCTCGGTCGGCCAGATCTCCTGCTGAAGCTCGCGCGGGCAGACGAACCAGAAGCCGTCGGGGTCGACCTGGGTGGCGTGCGCCAGCAGGGCCTCGTCGCGGATCTGGAAGTAGTCGCCGCACGGCACCCGCGTGGTGACCGGCCACTTGGCGGGGCGGTCCTCCCAGCGGGAGATCCAGTCGGCGTAGGGGGAGCCGAGGCCGCGCTCGGTCATCGCCTCGTGCAGCGCCTCGAAGCGCTCCTTGGTGAACCCCATGTGGTAGTAGAGCTTCAGCGGCTGCCACGGGTCGCCGGCGCCGGGATAGCGGTCGGGATCCCCGGCCGCCTCGAACGCCTCGACGGAGACCTTGTTGGTCATGATGTGGTCGGGGTGGGGGTAGCCGCCGTCGTCGTCGTACGTGATGATCACGTGCGGCCTGAAGTCGCGTACGGCCGCCACCAGCGGGGCGGCGGCGTCCTCCAGCTTCTGCACGCCGAAGCAGCCCTCGGGCAGCTCCTCCTCCTCGTTCTCCGGCAGGCCGGAGTCGACGAAGCCCATGAAACGCTGCTCGACGCCGAGGATCTCGCGCGCCCGCTCCATCTCGGCTCTGCGGACCTCCCCGATGTTGGCAACGATCTCAGGGCGGTCCATCTTGGGGTTGAGCACTGATCCGCGTTCGCCTCCGGTGAGCGTGCACACCAGCACGTCGACACCTTCACGCACATAGCGCGCCATCGTGGCGGCGCCCTTGCTCGACTCGTCGTCAGGGTGGGCGTGGACGGCCATCAACCTCAACGGTGCACTCACGGGCGGGCTCTCCTCAACGGACCGGTCAGTCACCCAGAGACGTTAGTTTCTGCTGGGCGGTCGCGAGGGCACTCCCCCCGCGGGCGACAATTGTCTCGGATAACGCTGAGGGAGTGCAGGGAGATTCCGCCATGGCCACCAGAGATGTCGAGAACGGGCCCGTTCTCGGCACACCCGACGACTTCCCCGATCGTCCGCGGCGAAGGGGGCGGCTCGTCGTGCACCTCGTGATCGGCGTGCTGGTGGCCATCATCGCTGGTGGATGGGGCTACGTGATGTGGTCGATGACGGCGGGCGGCTCGGGCGCGCCGTCGCAGGTCGTGACGTTCAACGTGGACGGCCCGACCCGCGCGGAGATCACCTTTGAGGTGTACAAGCCAGACGATAGAGTGGCTGTCTGCCGCCTGCGGGCGCTGGATGTCAATCATGGGGAAGTCGGCAGCAAGGAAGTAAGAATCCCGGCTGGTGAGGGTAGTAAGCAGCTCAAGGAGAGCCTCGACACCAGCGGTCAGGCCACTTCCGTCCACATCCAGTACTGCAATCTCGTATAGTGAGACATTTGGGGAAGCGTTGGAGCGACTGACTTGTTAGCCTTTCGCAATTCAACCGTACGTAACCTCAAGTGACCTCAGGGCCCCCTAGGCAAGCAAGGAGAACCCGTGGCCGACTCTCGCGATGAGAACGTCACATGGCTGACGCAGGAGGCGTACGACCGCCTGAAGGCGGAGTACGAGTATCTCTCGGGCCCCGGGCGCGTCGACATCGCCAAGAAGATCGAGGCCGCCCGGGAAGAGGGTGACCTGCGCGAGAACGGCGGCTACCACGCCGCCAAGGACGAGCAGGGCAAGATGGAGGCCCGCATCTTCCATCTCCGTCAGATCCTCGACAACGCCCAGGTCGGAGAGGCTCCCAAGGCCGAGGGTGTGGTGGGCCCCGGCATGACCGTCACCATCAGGTTCGTCGGTGACGACGACGAGGTGACCTTCCTGCTCGCCTCCCGCGAGGAGAGCGGGGCGCCGATCGACGTCTACTCGCCCAAGTCCCCGCTCGGGGCGGCGATCAACGGCAAGAAGATCGGTGAGAAGGCGACCTACGCCCTGCCCAACGGGCGCCAGAACACCGTCGAGATCCTCGAGGCTGTGCCGTACATCGGCAACTGAATCCCATGGACAACGACCGCCGGGCCCACGTTGGCCCGGCGGACTTTTCGCATTCATCCGGGATTCGGCAGGACCTTAGCTTTCTGGTCAAGTCGCGTAAGCGGCGTGACACGTACAAACTGGTGCCGTTCATCGTGGTGGCGCTGGTCGCGGTGCTGACCGCTGACGTGCTGCTGCTCGCCCAGTTCCAGGACAGTCCCGCCGTCGTGCGGGCCGAGCCCGAGCAGACGCTCATGGCCCAGCAGCGGCCCCAGCCCGGCCGGCCCCAGCAGCAACCACAGCAACAACCCCAGCAGCAACCACCGTCGGCGAGGACCGTCCAGCCGGTGGCGCCGCTGGACAAGCTGCACAAGCCCAACCTGTTCGTGCTGTCCCGCAAGCCGTTCACGCGGCAGCAGTTAGAGAAGGTGGCGAAGGTGCGCGGCGTGCGGGCGCTCGAGCTGGCCGACGCGGCGTCCGTCACGCTCGACGGCAAGCGGGTGCAGACGCTCGCGGTCGACCCGTCCACGTTCCGGGCCTTCACTCCCAAGGTGACCGCCGCCTCCGACGCGCTGTGGCAGAACGTCGCGGCCGGAGACGTGGCGGTGTCGTTCGTGCTGGGCAACGACGGCGGGCTCTCGCTGCACCGCCAGGTGGCGGGCCCGGCGGGGCCGCTGCGCATCGGCGCCTACGCCACCACCGGTTTCGGCGCGGTCGACGCGGTCGTGTCCAAGGACGTCGGCCGTACGCTGGGGCTGCCGCACGACAACGCGCTCATCGTCAGCGCGCCCAAGACCAACTCCGCCAAGCTGCGTGACCGGATCCTCGCCAAGCTGCCCAAGGGCACGCAGGCGGTCATGGTCAACCCGGTCCTGCCGCCGCCGCAGAAGGTCAAGCAGAACTGGCCGGCCGGCTCGTTCATGACGGGTGAGCAGCTCACGGCGGCGCTGAAGGCGGCCGTGTCCAAGCTCGGCAGGCCCTACGTGTGGGGCGCCGAGGGTCCCGACACCTTCGACTGCTCCGGCCTGGTCCAGTGGGCCTTCGCCCAGGCGGGGGTGCGGATGCCGCGGGTGACCCACCAGCAGTGGGTGACGGGACCGCAGGTGCCGCTGTCGCAGGCGCAGCCCGGTGACCTGCTCTTCTGGCGCAACGACCCGACCAACCCCGCCTACATCTCGCACGTGGCGATCTACTGGGGCGACGGGAAGATGTTGCACGCGCCCCGCACGGGCGACGTGGTCAAGATCGTCCCTGTTAGCCGGCGCAACCTCGCCGGAGTCGTCAGGGTCAGCCCCGCCGCCGCCTCCAGGGTTCGCTAGACCTTCCCGCGCGCGCACACCTTCGTATCCCCGGATGCGATCTACCGAGCAGCGGTGTAATGATGATTACATGGCTACAGATGACGTGACGGCAGAGATTCACGGCTGGTTCGCCGGGAGGCTCCCCGGCGAGTGGTTCACCGGCGCGCCCGAGATCGTCAGGGACCGCGAGGAGATCGCGGTGCTCGGCCG
Organism: Nonomuraea sp. KM88; assembly: GCF_052245635.1. Classification (NCBI taxonomy): domain Bacteria; kingdom Bacillati; phylum Actinomycetota; class Actinomycetes; order Streptosporangiales; family Streptosporangiaceae; genus Nonomuraea; species Nonomuraea sp. KM88. Next base: position 486,771 of record NZ_JBQQCC010000004.1, read on the forward strand.
GCTGCCCGACCCGCCGGGTGACGTTCCCGAGGCCGAGCGGTCCGCCCTGATCGACGGGCTGGCCAGACGCTTCAGGGAGGAGACGCGCGAGCGGCGCATCGAGATCGCCAGGGAGGCCGAGCACAAGTTCCGCCAGAAGGTCTCCTGGGGTGTCGTCTGCGGTGGCCGGACTGTGATGTTCACCACACTCTCCGTGCCCGTGATGACCCGCCTGCGCCAGTCGGAGCGCCGCGTGCTCGACACGCTGGTGGCCGCCGGCGTGGCCAGGAGCCGCAGCGACGCGCTCGCCTGGTGCGTACGCCTGGTCGGCAAGAACGCCGACACGTGGCTGAGCGATCTGCGCGACGCGCTCCAGCACGTGGACCGGGTTCGCTCCGAGGGGCCCGACGTCAATTCCTAGAGCACCCAGCGGAAACGGCCGGCGGAATGGACTAAACCACTTCGAAAATTGGTTTAGACCAGCTGAATTGGACTGGACCACTGCCGGAAATCGCTTCTTTTAAATCCGTTCCCGTTGGGTAGGCTCCCCCAATCGTCAGGGTCGCTGCCTGCGACGACGGCGGTGCCGACAGGTCTATGCCAATTGGCTTTCCGACCGTCTCGTCGTTAATGATGACTGGGCCCTGAGAGAGTGGAGGAGTCACCGCCGTGTCCGTTTCCGTGGAAGTGCCCGCACCGACCAGCAATAGAGAATTGGCCGCGTGGGTAAAGGAGATCGCTGCCCTGACCCAGCCCGAGCGCATCGAGTGGTGCGACGGGTCAGAGGAGGAGTGGACGCGTCTCACCAACCTCCTCGTCGAGCAGGGGACGTTCACGCGCCTGGCCGCCAGGCCCAACAGTTTCTACGCCAAGTCCGATCCGAGCGACGTGGCCAGGGTCGAGGACCGCACGTACATCTGCTCGGAGCGCGAGGAGGACGCCGGGCCCACGAACAACTGGATCGCGCCCGGCGAGATGCGCGAGACGTTCGGCGAGCTGTTCAAGGGCTGCATGCGCGGCCGCACGATGTACGTCGTGCCCTTCTGCATGGGCCCGCTGGGCGGGGAGATCTCCCAGCTCGGCGTCGAGATCACCGACTCCCCGTACGTCGCCGTGTCCATGCGCGTCATGACCCGCATGGGCGACAGGGCGCTGCGGCTCATCGAGGAGCGCGGGCAGGGCTCGTTCGTCAAGGCCGTGCACTCCGTGGGCGCGCCGCTGGAGCCCGGCCAGCAGGACGTGCCGTGGCCGTGCAGCTCCACCAAGTACATCAGCCACTTCCCCGAGACCCGCGAGATCTGGTCCTACGGCTCCGGCTACGGTGGCAACGCCCTGCTCGGCAAGAAGTGCTACGCGCTGCGCATCGCCAGCGCCATGGCCCGCGACGAGGGCTGGCTGGCCGAGCACATGCTCATTCTCAAGCTGACGCCGCCGTCGGGCGAGGTCCGCTACATCGCCGCCGCCTTCCCGAGCGCCTGCGGCAAGACCAACCTCGCCATGCTCCAGCCCACGATCCCCGGTTGGAAGGTCGAGACGATCGGCGACGACATCGCCTGGATGCGCTTCGGCGAGGACGGCCGCCTCCACGCGATCAACCCCGAGGCGGGCTTCTTCGGCGTCGCGCCCGGCACCGGCGAGGTGACCAACGCCAACGCGGTCAGGACGCTCTGGGGCAACAGCATCTTCACCAACGTCGCCCTCACCGACGACGGCGACGTGTGGTGGGAGGGCCTGACCGAGGAGCCGCCCGCCCACCTGACCGACTGGAAGGGCCGCTCGTGGACGCCTGACAGCGACGAGCCGGCCGCCCACCCGAACGCCCGCTTCACCACCCCCGCCTCCCAGTGCCCGATCATCGCACCCGAGTGGCAGGACCCCAAGGGCGTGCCCATCTCGGCGATCCTGTTCGGCGGCCGCCGCGCCACCGCCGTTCCTCTGGTGACGGAGTCGCTGAGCTGGGAGCACGGCGTCTTTCTCGGAGCCAACGTCGCCTCCGAGAAGACCGCCGCCGCCGAGGGCAAGGTCGGCGAGCTGCGTCACGACCCGTTCGCGATGTTGCCGTTCTGCGGCTACAACATGGGCGACTACTTCGGCCACTGGCTGGACGTCGGCCGGCGCAAGGGTGCCGTGCTGCCCCGGATCTACTACGTCAACTGGTTCCGCAAGAACGCCGACGGGAAGTTCATCTGGCCCGGCTTCGGCGAGAACAGCCGCGTGCTCAAGTGGATCGTCGACCGGCTCAACGGCGAGGCCAAGGCGGTGCCCACCCCCATCGGCCTGCTGCCCGCCGACCTCGACACCGAGGGCCTCGACCTGTCCGAGGAGGACCTCGAGGCGCTGCTGACGGTCGACCGCGAGGTGTGGCGCGAGGAGGCCGCGCTGATCCCGGCCCACTTCGAGAAGTTCGGCGCGCACCTGCCGAAGGAGCTGTGGGAGGAGTACAACGCGCTGCTCGACCGCCTCGGCTGAGCGCTGTCCCCTTGTGCGGTACGGCCGCGCCGTCTACCTTGGCGGCTTGCCGTACCGCACAGGAGGGCCGCAGTGGACTACGCCCTGATCGTCGCCGCGCTCGTCGTGATGGTCCTGGTCACCGCGGCCGAGAATCGTGTCGAACGCGAGCGGAGACGTGTCCAGGGGACGGCGTCCGCCGGGGCGGGCCACCGGCTGGACCCGTACGAGCTGGCCTATCTGTCCGGCGGGCCGCGCCGGGCGCTCAACACGGCGCTGGCCGTGCTCGCGTCGGGCGGCGCCGTCCGGGTCTCGCGTGGCTCGCGGGTCACCGCCGTGCACGGCGCGCAGCCCTCGCCGGTGCCGCTTGAGCAGGCGGTGCTCGACGCGCTGGCGGCGCGGCCTGGCGGCTACCAGGCGAGCGAGCTGCGCCGCGAGCTGGAGTCGCATCCCGCGCTCACCGAGCTCGCCGCCGGGCTGGAGCGCCGAGGGCTGATCGTGCGGCAGTCGGCGTTCGACACGGCGCGGCGGCACTGTGGCCTGCTGCGGCTCGCGGTGGGCGGGGCCGCGGGCTACCTGGTGCTGGTGATCGTGCTGGCGGTCGCCGGCGTGGCGGGCAAGGAGACGGTGTACGTCGGGGCGGTGTTCTTCAGCCTGTTCGCCGTCGCCTCCGGTCTCATCGGGCTCTACCGGCAGAAGCGCAGGCTGCGCAACGTCGTCACCGGCCAGGGACGCGAGGTGCTGAGGTCGGCCCACGCCCACCATCCGAGGGGCGTACGCGATCCGCGCTCGCTCTCCCTGGCCGTGGGGATCCCGGTCGCGCTGTACGGGCTGAGCGAGTCGGGCGACCAGCTGCTCTGCGACGAGCTGTCCGTCGGAGCACCCGGGGCCGACTGCGCCGGCGCCTGCGGCAGCTTCAGCGGCTCCGACGGCACCACCTTCGGCGGCACGGACTTCGGCGGCGGGTCGTCGGGCTGCGGCGGTGGGTCGTCGGGCTGCGGCGGAGGAGGATCGGGCTGCGGTGGCGGTGGCGGCTCGTGATCGCCGTGACGTAAATGAGCAGAACGAAACCTTGACCTTCGCCCTGGCGTCCTTCTGGTAACAGCCTGTTCCGGCTGTCTGGAGGGAGGCGTCATGGACCTGTTCCTGCTGATCCTCTCGGTGGCTCTGCCCGCCGTCGTCGGTGCCACCGTCTTCTCGATGAAACGCGAGCGTGCCGCCGGCCAGGAGGCCCTGGTGGCCCGTGGTGCTCCCGACCTGGACCACTACGATCTCGCCTATCTGGCGGGCGGGCCCGGCCAGGTGGCAGGCACGGCCATCGCGCTGCTGGCCGGCTCGGGGGACGTGCGCGTGTCACGCGGGGGCCACGTGCACAGCGTGCACGCGCCGTCCGTGACGCGCGACCCCATCGAGCGGGAGACGCTCGCCCAGGTCGCGACGGTGTCCGGGCTCCAGTCGTCCGCGCTGAAGCGCAGGGTGGGCGGGAGCCTGGCCATGGACGCGCGCCGGCGGAACCTCACAGAGCTGGGGTTGGTCCTGCCCGCCCGCCGGGTCAAGCGGCTGGGCCGGCTGGCGATCCGGCTGCGCGCGGTCTCGGGGCTGGCGTTGACGGCGGCGGTGGCATGCTTCGTATCCACCCCGGCGCTGTTCCCCCTGCTCCTCCTGACGGGCACGGGCATCGGCGCGGCGGTGATGGCCGGTGATCACCGCAGGTCCTGGCGGAGCACGCTCACCGCCGAGGGAGCCGAGCGGCTCGACCAGGCAAGAGCGGGCCACCCCAGGGGCACGGGCGACGGTCCCGTGTACATCGCCCTGTACGGCCCGGCCGAGTCGCCCGACCCGCGCCTGCGGACCGAGCTGGGCGTCATGAGGTCGCCGCGCCGGAACTCGCGGCGGGCGACGTACCGTGGCACGGGAGGCGTCGGCTCCTGCGCCGGCGGCGGTTGCGGCGGAGCCTCGCACGGCGGCTCGAGCTGCGGCGGCAGCGCCGGTTGCGGCAGCGGTTGCGGAGGAGGAAGTTGACATGGCCGAGCTTGGAGTGGGCATCGGCTGGCGGAGCGAGCTCGACCTGACGATCGAGCGGATGGACGGCGTCGACTTCCTCGAAGTGGTCGCCGAGAACGTCAGGCCGGATCGGCTGCCCGAGTCGTTACGCGTGCTGCGTGAGCGGGGCCTGCCGGTGATCCCGCACGGGGTGTCGCTCGGGGTCGGTGACGCGGAGCCGCCCTCGCCCGCCAGGCTCGCTCATCTGGCCGCCTGCGCGCAGGCTCTCGGCGCGCCGCTGGTCAGCGAGCACCTGGCATTCGTACGCGGGGGCGGCGTCGAGGCCGGGCACCTGCTGCCCGTGCCGCGCACCCGCGAGTCGCTGCGGGTGGTCACCGAGAACGTGCGGCGGGCCCAGGACGCCCTGCCCGTGCCGCTGGCCCTGGAGAACGTCGCCGCCATCTTCGGCTGGCCCGAGGACGAGCTGACCGAGGCCGAGTTCCTCGCGGAGCTGGTCGCGGCCACCGGCGTCGGGCTGCTGATCGACGTGGCCAACCTCTACACCAACCAGGTCAACCTGGGTCTTCCTGCCGTGGCCGCGCTCGACACGCTCCCGCTGGAGCACCTCGCCTACGTCCACGTGGCCGGCGGGTACGAGCACGGCGGCATCTGGCACGACACCCACACCAAGGTCGCCCCGCAGCCGGTGCTCGACCTGCTGACCGAGCTGTGCGCCCGCGCCACGCCGCCCGGCGTGCTGCTGGAATGGGACGACGACTACCCGAGCGACGCCGTCCTGGCGGCCGAGCTGTCCCGGATCAGGGCGGCCATGTCCCTGGCGGGAGAGCCGCGGTGACCGACGTGCAGGTCCCCGGCGGTGGAGCCGCGGCGACGGACGAGGCGCGGCGGCGGCTGGCGGAGGCGCAGGGGCGGGTGGTGGCGGCCCTGGTCACGGGGGCGGAGCCGCCTGAGGGCTTCGACCGGGAACGGATGCGGGTGCAGGCGGCGAGCCTGCTGGCCAAGCGGCGCGGCATCGTGGCCAGGCTCCGCCCCGACGCGGCCGCCGCCGCGGGCCCCGACCTGGCCGCCGAGTACGCCGCCTACGCGCGTTCCCGCAGCACGCCGCCGCCCGGCTATCGTGCGGACGCCGACGACTTCGCCGCCTGGTTGCGAGCCCGTGGCCGCATGCCCGCGCCGCCCGGGAAGGTCCGCTGGTGGTCTCGTCTCCTGCCCGGGAACGTGGGCCGGTCCCGGCCGGACGGCTGGCCCGGGTAACCGGCGACATCGCCCGCGTTCATCCGGCTGTTCGAGCGGAAACCGTGGACCAGCAGGCGGGCCGGCGTGGAGCGCCGGCCGTACGGCACCACGCGAGGTGTAACTCCGTGTTTCACTCCAGGACGAAACACGGTGACACGCCGGACTGATCGAGGACGGGCTGCTGTCACTGGGAGCGCAGCTACGGCGGCCATGGAGGGCTGCGCGGGCGGCGTCGCGGCTCGTGGCTCCGGCGGCGGCGGGATGCGCCCTGTGGTGGGTCCTGGCTCTGGGCACGCTCCCGCTCCTGCGGGACCCCGGCGGCGTGGCGCTCGTCAACGGCGTGCCCGCCGTGGTGGGGCCGCTCCCGGCAAGGGTGCTGGCCTGGGCCGCGATGGTGGCCGCTGCGGCGACGGCCGGGCTCGGGCTCCTGCTGCCCACCCTGGTGACCATGGCGGCGGGATCGCTCCTGGGGCGCCCCGTACCGTTCCCTGTCGCGTTGCGGGTCGCGCTTCGGCACCGGAGGGCGCTGCTGGTGCTCGCCGCCGGCGGCGCGGCGGTTGTGGCCGGGGTGACGGTCGCCATGACGTTCATGGTGTCCTTCTGGGCGAAGGCGGCGCTGGCGGGGGTGGCGGCGGTCGTGCTGCTGCCGCTGTTGCCCGCCGTACCGGCTGTGGTTCTGGAGGGCCGGACGGCGCGGCAGGCACTGAGCCGCGCGTTCGCCCTGGCGGGCGGGCGCACGGTGGTGATCACGTGCGTGCTGGCGCTCTGCCCGGCGGTGGCGGTGCTCGACTGGTGGCCGCCGGGACGGCTGGCGATGCTGCCCGTGCTCATGGCCTTGATGGCCACGGCGGTGACGCTGGTGTTCCTGCTCGCCCTGACGCACGGCTGGCGCGGTGACGCCCCGATGGCGTTCCGCGCCGTGGTGGACGGGTTGCCGGCCGAGCCGCCTGCCCCGGCCGGGAAGCGTGCCGCGCCGGTGATCGCGCTGGCAGGGCTGGCGCTGCCGGGCCTGCTGCTGATCGGCGTGACCGCGGCCAACCCGATGGACTGGCCCGCCTACCAGCGGGGGGAACGGTCCGGCAGCGGCGAGCTCACGTCCTTCTCCCACTTCTCGGTGTCGGCGGACGGCCGGGCCGTACTGGTCCGCGACGACGCGTTGCTGCTGGAGTGCGCCGACGCTCTGTGCACGGGGCCCGGCAGCTCCGACGTACACGCAGCGGCCCGGCGGGCGACGGCGGTGGCCGGGCGTGCGCTGAAGCTGTGCTGGTATCGCGACAGGGGCTGCGGACCCGGTGACGGGCTGCCCCTTCCGGAGTTCCCGAGCGCGGTCGCGGCGGCGTCCCTGCCGGGCGGGCCTGGCCCGGTGGTCGCCGTCCTCGCAGCCGAGCCTCGGTCCCGCTCGTCCCTGTGGCTGCTGTACTGCGGAGATCCTGACTGCGGCTCCGCCACGCGCAGGCAGATCGCCGAGGTGGAGGAGCCGTTCCGCCCTGCGGACGACCAGCAGCTCGCGGTGGCGGTGACGCGAGATGGACGGCCCGTGGTGGTCCGGCACAACTGGGGCATCGGCGAGGTCGCCGTGTTCAGCTGTGACAGTCCGGAGTGCGGCAGCGTTCGCCGTACGGTGCCGGCCACGTCCGCCCGGCCCGCCGATGCGGAGGCGGCCGGCTGGGGGACACCGCGACCGGCCGTCGCGATCGGCCAGGACGGGTATCCGCGGGTGCTCTACCACGACGCGAGCAGCGCCACCCCGGTGTTGCTGGAGTGCGCAGATGCAGCCTGCGCCGCCGCGCGCAGGGTGCCGGTCCCCGCCGCGGCTTCGCGCGGTGTGCGCAGCACACTCGCCGTGGACGGAGCGGGCCGCACTCTCGTGGCAGTCTTCGCCCCCGGCGGCGTGGTGCACCTGGCGACGTGCGCCACCGGCACCTGTGCGGCACGTCCGGTCGGCACGGTCGACGGCACCGCACGTGCCGTCCACCTGGCGATCGACGGTGCGGGGCGCCCGCTGCTGGCCTGGATGTCGGAGCCGGAGGGCGGCGGCTGGCACCAGACGATCATCCGGCCGGTCACCGGCTGAGGCCCAGCTTCCTCGGCGTGGGCGTGCCCTGGCAGGAGCCGTCCCGCGCGTCCGCTCCGCACGACGATCTCCGCGGGGCCCTGGGCGGCGCCAGCGATCTTCGGCCGGGAAGAAAGCCGAGATCAACTGATCTACAAGCTCGCGCGGGCAGGATCGGCGGCGGAGGAAATCATGTTCTTCAAGATTCTCGGACCGCTGAGTGTCGAACGCGACGGGGACGAAGTGCCGCTCGGGGGCAGCTTCCAACGCGTCGTCATGGCGATGCTGCTGCTCGATGCCAACCGGGTCGTTCCCGTCGACAGATTGATCAACGCTGTCTGGGGCGAGGCCCCGCCGACGACCGCGCGTAACCAGATCCAGATCAAGATCTCCCAGCTGCGTCGTACGCTCGGGGACGTCGCGCAGCCGTACGAGTTCCTCATCACCACACCCCCCGGATACCTGATCAGGGCGGGGCAGGGCCGGCTCGATCTCGCCCACTTCGACGAGCTGACCGGCCGGGCACAGCGAGAGGAGCCCGACCGCGCTGCCAGGAGCCTGCGCGAGGCGCTGGCACTCTGGCGCGGCCCCGCCCTGTCCGACATCAGCAGTGACCTCGTTCAGACGATCGCGCACGGCCTGCAGGAACGCCGGTTGCTCGCCCACGAGCAGTGCATCGAGTTGGAACTGGCGGCGGGCCACCACCAGCGGCTGGTCACCGAACTGCGCGCCCTCGTCCAGGACAATCCCCTGCGGGAGCGGCTGCGCGGCCTTCTCATGCTCGCTCTCTACCGCTCGGGGCGGCAGGCCGAGGCGCTCGACGCCTTTCGCGCCTATCGGGAGATGCTGCTCGACACGCTGGGCCTGGAGCCCGGTGACGAGCTCCGGCGGCTCGAGGTGGCCATTCTCAACCAGGAAGCCGAGCTCGAGAACGCTCCCGTGGTGCCGCGGCGGACGCCGATCCCCAGGCAGCTCCCTGCGGTGATCTCCCGCCTGGCGGGGCGCGACCCGGAACTGCGCCGCATCGGCTCGCTCCTGGGCGAGACAAGCGCGGGCGCCGAGTTGCCCGTCGCCGCCATCGTCGGCCGAGCCGGCGTGGGCAAGACCGAGCTGGCTCTCCAGGCAGCCCATCGGCTGGCGCCGGCATACCCGGACGGTCAGCTCTACGTCGACCTGCAAGGCGGCGAGGTGCAGCCCACCGACGTGCTGAGCCGGTTCCTGCGCGCCTTGGGCGTTTCGGCGGTGCCGCGTCTGGAGGACGAAAGAGCCGCCCTGTTCCGCTCCATCGTCGCCGGCGGCCGGATGCTCCTCCTCGTCGACAATGCGGGCACGTTCGAGCAGATCCGGCCGCTGCTGCCGGGCGGCGCGCCCTGTGCCGTCCTGATCACCAGCCGCCACCGGCCCATCGGACTACCGGAGGATCAGATCATCCGCCTTGAGGTCCTGGACCAGGACAGCGCGGTCGAGCTGCTCACCTACGACATCGGCGCACAGCGCGCCGCACTGGAGCCCTCACCGGTTCGGACGCTCGCCGAGCAGTGCGGCGGGTTGCCCCTGGCGCTGCGCATCGCCGGGGCACGCCTGGCCGTGCGGCCGCTGTGGTCCGTTCAGACACTGGTCGACCTGCTCGGCGACACCCGTAACATGCTCGACGTACTCAGCCATGGCGACCTGGAAGTGCGGGCCGGCCTCGACGTCAGCTACCGCGGGCTGTCACCCCGGGCCCGCGCGCTGTTCCGGCGGCTCGGCCTGCTGGACAGCCCGCAGAGCGCCCCCTGGCTCGGCGCCGCGCTGCTCGGCGACGACGCCGACGGTGCGTTCGACGAGCTGGTCGAGGCGTCACTGCTGACGCGCAGGGGCCATCGGTATGTCATGCATGACCTGGTACGCGTCTACGCCGGCGAGCAGGCCACAACCGACGAGAGCCCGGAGCAGCGTCAGGCCGCGGTCGATCGTGCCTGCACGGCCTTCCTGTCTCTGGCCGACCTGGCGCACCAGCGCTACTACGGCGGCCATTTCACCCTGCTCAGAGGCAAGGCCGTCGGCGACCACCAGGCCGCGGCCCGGGCCGACGAGCTCTTCGGCGATGACCCGCTCAGGTGGCTGGACGACGAGCGGCTGACGCTCCTGGCGACCGTACGGCAGGCCTCCGGACACGGCCTCGACGAGCTCTGCTGGAACATCGCGATGACCGCGATCACTCTCTTCGAGACCCACGGCTACTACGATGAGTGGCGCAGCCTGACCGAGATCGCGCTCGAGGCCTGTCGCCACGCGCACAACAGACGCGGCGAGGCGGCGATGATGTACTCACTGAGCACGCTCGCCATCTTCCAGCAGCGCTACAGCGAGGCGCAGCCCCTGCTGCTGCAGGCCATCGACATCTTCGAGCAGATCGGCGAACCGCACGGCACGGCTCTCGCGCTGCGCAACCTGGCGCTCTCGCAGCGAGTCCGGGGCGATCTCGACGCCGCGCTCGAAAGATACCGTCAGGCACTTCGCCTGCTCGAAGAGGTGGGAGATCGGGCAGCGGAAGGTCATGTCCTGGTGAGCATCGCGGTCATACACCTTGAGGAGGGCCGGCTGGGGGAGGTCGAACCCCTGCTCGACCAGGCGTTGGAGATCTTCAGGGGGGAGGGCGTGCAGCGGGGCGAGGCTCAGGCGCTCAACCGTCACGCTGAGCTCTCCTTGCGGCGCGGCGAGCCGGGAAGGGCGCTGGAGTCGTTCGAAAGGGCTCTCAGCATGGTGCGCGGCATGCGTGACCGGATCGGCGAGGCATACGTCCTGCACGGAATCGGCGCGGCGCAGGCGGCCCTGGGCCGGGCGGCACCCGCCCGGCGGGCCCTGTCACAAGCCCTGGCGCTCGCCCAGGACCTGCGCGAGCGCCATATCGAGGGACGGTCCAGGCTTTCGCTCGGCCTGCTGCTCGAACAGCAGGAGGATCCGGAAGCTGTGACGCACCTTAGGGAGGCCCACGCGTTGTTCGCCGCCATGGAGGCGGAACGGTGGCGGGCGAAGGCCGCCACCGCCCTGTCCCGCCATGGGTGAGTCCCTCACCGCCGCGGATCGTCCGTCCAGCTCATGTCACACGTCCAGGGGAAGTTGGGATCGCATGTGCCCGGGGTGTGATGCACGGCGAAGGCCGGCGTACCGGATGCCACCGCGAAGGCGGCGACTAGCCCGAAGGTGACCAGAAGTTTTCGCATGTCTCCCCGTATCTTGATCTCCCGGCTGTCGCGGCCGGACGCGGGACAACCGTAGACACGGCCGCTTTAGATCGGCTTTCGCGCAGGCAACGTCCTGTGCGTCGCCGCCCGGCCCGGCCAGTCCTGAGCCGGTCGCCCGCGTTTAGCCGACTTTCGTCCGGAAACTGTCAGGGGATGGGGGGACTGCGCTGTGTCGATGGTTCTTATCTGAGCGTCACGCCCATCGCGTGCAGGGACAGCGTCGGCAGGCCGTACGAGATCACTCTGGAGTTGCACCGGGACGGCACGCCTTACGGCAGCGTGGGGGAGCGGTGCGGCTGGCTGCTCGCGCGCCTCGCGCGCGGTGTGGACGAGGCCCGCAGGGACGGCGGCGCGGCCGGGCGGTGGGCCGATCCCGACGATCGTTTCCCCGGCGAGGCGTCCGACAGCGAGCTGTTCTCCTTCCGCTACCGCACGCGCTCCGGCGCGGGCGGCGGTGAGCTCCGCTGCCAGTTGCGCACCATCCCGAGGTGGCAGCCCGTGACCGGGGAGTGGCGGCTGACCCGGCGGGCCTATGTGGAGGCGTGGTGCGCCACGGGCGTGGGCACGCGGGCGGTGCTGACCTCGGCCGAGCTGTCAGGGTTCGTACGCGGGCTGGTGGAGGAGGCCGAGGGGTGTCTGGACGGCAGAGACTTGGCCAGAAATCCAGTCCAGGGGGCAGGCACGGGCGAATCACGGTGATAATTGCGTGTTAGGTCACAGCACCGCTGGGAGGCACGTCCGTGGGCCTGCGCAATCTGGTCTACCGGCTCTATGAGCACCGGCTGGAGGCCAAGCTGTCCAAGGACAGCGTCCCCCGGCATGTCGGGGTCATCATCGACGGCAACCGCCGCTGGGCGCGGGCGATGGGCATGCACGACGTGGCCCGCGGTCATCGCAAGGGCGCGGACAAGATCTCGGAGCTGCTCGGCTGGTGCCGCGAGACCGGGGTCGAGGTCGTCACCGTGTGGATGTTGTCCAACGACAACCTCAACCGGCCGCGGGACGAGCTGGAGCCCCTGCTACGCATCATCGAGGACGTGACGCGGGAGCTCGTGGCCGAGGGCTGGCGGATCAGCCCGGTCGGAGCGCTCGACCTGCTGCCGGACCGGACGGCGAATGTCCTCAAAGAGGCAAAAGAAGTCTCCTCGCACCGTCCAGGCCTGATTGTGAACGTTGCAGTTGGGTATGGAGGAAGGCGTGAGATTGCCGATGCGGTGCGCTCACTCCTCCAGGAGCATGCGAGCAAGGGGGCGAGCATCGAGGACCTCGTCGAGGTGCTCGATGTGGAGCACATCGCGGAGCATCTTTACACTCGCGGCCAACCCGACCCGGACCTCCTCATCCGGACCTCGGGCGAGCAGCGCTTGTCGGGCTTCATGCTCTGGCAGAGCGCCCATTCGGAGTTCTACTTCCACGAGGCCTACTGGCCGGACTTCCGCAGGGTCGACTTCCTCCGAGCGCTGCGCGATTACGCTGCGAGACACCGGCGTTACGGTTCCTGACGCGACATCTGGGTATTCAGGACGTAACGTTGGAAATGTCCGGCCACAGGACGGACATTTCGGAGAGGGCCCGCCTTTGCATCGTGAACTGCCGAGGGGGGCCGGACCCCGGCTCCGACGGCACGTAGCGGTCGGGGATGCGGGTCCGGTCCGATTCCCGCCTCGTCTGCAGGGTGCCCGCACCTATGGGCGCCCGGGGGAGAACGTGTGGCAGTGTCCTCGAGCAACCCTACGACCAAGCCGGCCAAGCGCACGTACGTGCTCGACACCTCGGTCCTGCTGGCCGACCCGGCGGCAATGACCCGCTTCGCCGAGCACGACGTCGTCCTTCCCATCGTGGTCATCACGGAGCTGGAAGGAAAGCGGCACCATCCCGAGCTCGGCTATTTCGCGAGGAAGGCCCTGCGCTACCTCGACGAGCTGCGCGTCCAGTACGGCAGGCTCGACGAGCCGATGCCGACGGGGGATGGAACGATCAGGGTTGAGCTCAACCACAGCGATCCGTCCATCCTGCCCGTGGGCTTCCGCCTGGGAGACAACGACACCCGCATCCTGACCGTGGCCCGCTCGCTGGCCGCCGAGGGCTGCGACGTCGTCCTGGTGTCCAAAGACCTGCCGCTGCGGGTCAAGGCCGCCTCGATCGGCCTGTCGGCCGAGGAATACCGCGCGGAGCTGGTGCACGAGTCCGGCTGGACGGGGATGGCCGAGCTCCAGGTGACCGCCGAAGACGTCGAGACGCTCTTCGACCAGGGCACCGCCGACGTCGAGGAGGGCAGGGAGCTGCCCACGCACACCGGCCTGCGGCTGCTGTCGGCCAAGGGCTCGGCGCTCGGCAGGGTGCTGCCGGACAAGTCGGTCAAGCTCGTACGCGGCGACCGCGAGGTGTTCGGCCTGCACGGTCGCTCCGCCGAGCAGCGCATCGCGCTCGAGCTGCTGATGGATCCGGAGATCGGCATCGTCTCGCTCGGCGGCCGGGCCGGCACCGGTAAGTCGGCGCTGGCCCTCTGCGCAGGTCTGGAGGCGGTGCTGGAGCGTCGGCAGCACCGCAAGGTGGTCGTCTTCCGCCCTCTCTACGCCGTGGGCGGCCAGGAGCTCGGCTACCTGCCGGGCACCGAGGGCGAGAAGATGGGCCCGTGGGCGCAGGCGGTCTACGACACGATGGGCGCGATCACCTCACCCGAGGTGATCGAGGAGGTGCTCGACCGGGGCATGCTGGAGGTGCTCCCGCTGACGCACATCCGCGGCCGCTCGCTGCACGACGCGTTCGTGATCGTGGACGAGGCCCAGTCGCTCGAACGCGGCGTGCTGCTCACGGTGCTGAGCCGGATCGGCGCCAACTCGCGGGTCGTGCTCACCCACGACATCGCGCAGCGCGACAACCTGCGGGTGGGCCGGCACGACGGCGTGGTGGCGGTGGTGGAGAAGCTCAAGGGCCACCCGCTCTTCGCGCACGTCACGCTGACCAGGTCCGAGCGTTCCCCGATCGCCGCCCTGGTGACGGAGATGCTGGAGGACATCACGCTCTGATCACTTGAGCTCGCCGCAGGTGTACCGCCCCTCCGTCTTGGAGGGGCGGTTCTCGTTCTCCCGTACGATCTTGACCAGTTCGAACGCCGCGTCCTGCTGGGCGGTGCAGACGATCTGGGCCTTGCCGAGCTTGGTCAGCGTGCCCTCGCCCCTGATGTAGACGGTCAGCGTCGAGGTGCGCGGGAGCTGCACCTCGTCGCGCTGGATCGGGTTGAGCGAGTCCTTGATCCCGATGTACGTGAAGCCGCGCAGCGCCGTGTCCCGGTTGCCGAGCGGCTTGGTCGACGCGTCGAAGAGCGCCCCGAGCAGGCTGCCGACGGTGTCGTTGTCGACGTCGGCGGGTTCCAGGATGAGCTCGCCGTCCTTGAGCAGGTAGATCGTCTTGGACGGCGGGGGGATCCTGGTGGTCGGGGCGTTGCCGCGGTCCTGGACGTCGGTGGGCGAGATGCCGCAGGCCGCGGCGCCGACGAGCGCGACGACGGTGAGGATGCGTTGGGCTTTCATGCGTGGGGCAACCAGACGGTGAAGAGGGTGCCGGGGTTCTGGGCACGTACGGAGATCGTGCCGCCGTGCAGGTGCACGTTGGCCTTGGCGATGGCGAGGCCGAGACCGCTGCCCTGGCTGCGCGACCGGCCGGCGCCGGCCTTGAAGAAGCGGTCGAAGACGTGCGGCAGCGCCTCGCGGGGGATGCCCTGGCCGTGGTCGCGCACCTTCACTTCCAGGCCGCTCTGCGTGGTTCTTGTGCTGACCAGCACCGGTGGCCGGCCGTGCTTGAGCGCGTTGCCGACGAGGTTGGCCACGATCACGTCGAATCTGGCGGGGTCCAGGTTGACGGCCAGTCCCTGGGGGGCCTTCACGGTCACCTGGTCGCTCCAGCCGCGCACGGCCAGGCAGTCGTCGATGGCCTCGGCCACGTTCACCGGCTCGAGGTTGAGCGTGGCCGTGCCCGCGTCGAAGCGGCTGATTTCGATGAGGTGCTCGACCAGCCCGCGCAGGCGCTCGATCTCCCTGAGCACCAGGCGTACGGCCTCGGCCGGCGCCTCGGGCAGCCGGCCGGCCTCCTCGGAGAGCATGTCGGCGACGGCCGTCATCGAGGTCAGCGGCGTGCGCAGCTCGTGGGAGACGTCCGCCACGAACCTGCGCGACATGGCCTCCAGCGAGCGCAGCTCGGCCACGCTCAGCTCCAGCGCCGCGGCGGCGTCGTTGAACCTGCTGGTGAGCTCGGCCAGCTCGTCCTGGCCGTGGACGGGCAGCCGCGTGTCCAGCCGGCCCTGGCCGAGCGCCTGCGCGGCCGCGCTCAGCCGCCGGACCGGCAGCAGCACCTGCCGGGCCGACAGCAGCGCGACGACCAGCGCGATCAGCACGATGACCACGCCGGCCTGGATGAAGGTGATCCTGAGCGTGGCCAGCTGCCGCTCGTCGTCCTTCAGCGGGAAGAAGACGAACGCCCGCAGGTCCGTCGCCTCGACCCTGCTGCCGGCCTCCCGGTAGACCTCGGCGCCGACGATGAGCCAGAGCTCGCCCCGGATGATCTTGCGCTGGGTGACGACGCTCTGCTTGGCGCGGCCGTGGAGCTCGTTGGGGACGTCGCTCATGGACATCGGGCCCTCGGAGGCGATCAGGGCGCCGTACTCGATGAGGACGCTGCGGCCCGGCCCGTTGAGCGCGTGGGCGAGGCGGCCGAGCTCCCTCGCCGTGGGGGCGGCCTCGCCCGGCCTGAGCCGCCCGATGGGGAAGGTGATGCTGCCGAGCTCCCTGGTGACCTGGTCGAGCGCCGTGGTCTCGGCCCGGGTGACGAGCGCGGTCTTGGCCAGCTCGAAGCCGATCGTGGCGACCAGCAGCGAGGCGGCCACGGCCACGAGCGTGAACGTGATGACCAGGCGGGCGCGCAGCCCGGTGGGCACAGGGATCACGGAGGGCTGAACCGGTAGCCGAACCCGCGCACCGTGTGGATGAAGACGGGTTCGCCCGGCCTTGGCTCGATCTTCGCGCGCACCCGCTGCACGCAGGCGTCCACCAGCCGCGAGTCGGCGATGTGCGTGTGGTCCCACACCTCGCGCAGCAGATAGCGACGGTTGAGCACCTGGCCGGGGTGCCGGATGAGCTCCAGGAGCAGCCGCAGCTCGGTCGGCGTCAGGTGGATCTCCTTGCCGGCGAGCGTGACCTTGAGCGCGCCCCGGTCGATCACGAGGTCGCCGAAGGTGATGCGGTCGGAGGCGGCCGACTCGGCCCGGCGCAGGATGGCGCGGATGCGGGCGTCCAGGACTCTGGGCTCGACGGGCTTGATCACGTAGTCGTCGGCGCCCGCCTCCAGTCCGACGACCACGTCCAGGTCGTCGCCGCGGGCGGTGAGGAGGATGACGGGGAGCTGGTCGAGCTTGCGTATGCGGCGGCACACCTCGATGCCGTCGATCCCGGGGAGCATGACGTCGAGAATCGCGATCTCGGGGCGGCGGGCCCTGATGTGGTCGAGCGCCTCCTCGCCCGTCCCGTAGGACGTGACGGAGTGCCCCTGCCGCGTCAGCGCGAGTTCGAGTGCCGTGCGGACGGAGGGGTCGTCTTCTACAAGAAGGATGCCAGCCACGCGCACATTATTGTTCCATGTCCTAAATATCCGAGTTACGTCACCAAATCGTGACAATCCGTAGATGATGTTATGACGTGCCGAGTGTGGAGCCCGTGTTCGCAGCTAATGCTGCAAAGGTGTGAGGAATGTCACACCGATCGGGAAACTCCACGCTAACCCGACAGTTAGCCAAACTTACGCCAAGCGATTCCCGCGTTTCGGTTGCGGACCACCCCCCAGGACAGGGCAAGCTCGTGGACCGTGAGCCCCGGTCCGCAGTTGAGCGAGCGCCCTCGCGAGCGCCACCCGAAGGATGCCCCTCCCTCGGCGCGGCGACGTTCGCGTGTCACGCCGAAGCGCGTCATCATCGTCGCCGTCACGCTGGTGATCGTCTTCGGCGGCGGTGGCTTCGTCGCCTATCGCGCCGTCCAGAACGCCAACAGGCCGCAGCAGGCCGCGCTCTCCGTCGACGACTTCGCCAAGCTGGCCGGCGGTGACCTGTCGGCACCCGACCCAGAGACCGACGCGCTGAAGAACGCCGCCGAGCAGGCCTACCGCGCCGACCAGCTGAAGAAGGGCCGCTCGGGCAAGGGCAAGGACAAGGACTTCGACTGGGTCGTCCCCGAGCGGGCCCCCGGCGGTGACGGGTTCCCCGCCGCGAACTTCCCGCCGGGCAGCACCCCCTCGCCGGGCAGCAACAAGGCCACCGCCAAGTCCATGCTCGCCGCCAGCGGCTGGGGCAACGACCAGTGGGGCTGCCTGGAGCGGCTCTGGCAGAAGGAGAGCGGCTGGAACGAGCGGGCGATGAACCGCTACTCCGGCGCGTACGGCATCCCGCAGTCGCTGCCGGGCACCAAGATGGCCAGCGCGGGTGCCGACTGGCAGACCAACGCCGCCACCCAGATCAAGTGGGGCCTCGGCTACATCAAGGGCCGCTACGGCACACCGTGCGGCGCCTGGGCCCATTCACAGTCGGTGGGCTGGTACTAACAGGTCAACTTTCCTCCTCTAATCAGCAAGTCGCCGCGTCCGATCGGGTATATCGGCGCACGCTGGCCGCATGGGTGTGAAGGTCAGTGTGATCGTCGTTGTCTGCAATCCGGGTGACACCGCCGACGCGTGCATCCGCTCCGCGCTGGAGCAGACGATGCCCGCGGACGACTACGAAGTGATCTTCGTCGACGACGGATCGTCCGACGGCATCGGGGAACGGCTGGACACCATCGCCTCGGCCCGCCCCAACGTCCGCGCGCTGCACCTGCCGCACACGGGTACGCCGATGCGCGGCCGAAACGTCGGCCTGGCCGCGGCCACCGGCGACTACGTCTACTTTCTCGACCAGGGCGACCGCCTCGAACGTGACGCGATCGCCCGCATGCACGACCGCGCGATGGAGACCGACGCCGACGTGCTGATCGGCCGGCTGGTCCGCGACTACGGGTCGCCGATGGCCGCGTTCGAGCGCAGCACCGCACGCGCCGACGTCCTGCGCGACAAGCTGCTCACCCTGCTCCTGCCGCAGCAGCTCTACCGGCGCACCTTTCTGGAGCAGCACGAGCTCGGCTTCCCCGTGCCCGGCGGGCTGATGGGGGAGCAGGCGTTCGTGATGCGGGCGTACCTGCACGCCAAGTCCATCGCCGTGCTGGCCGAGCACGTCTGCTGCCACCTCGGCCGGCGCCCCGTCGCCGAGGACGAGCCGCGGGCGATCGTGAAGGAACTGCACGCGCTGCTCGACGACATCGACACCTACGTCGGCGAGGGCCGCCAGCGCGAGCGCATGTACGCCCACTGGTTCCGCTCCGTCGTCCTGCGCCCGCTGCTGACCAGCAAGTTCGCCGACTCATCCGTCGACCGCGGCATGCACTTCCGGGTGGTCCAGGAGCTGGTGTTCCAGCGCTTCCCCGAGCGGCTCGACACCTACCTGCCCGTTCAGATGCGCGTGGTGGCCGCGTACGTGCGCACGGGACGCCTGGACCAGATCGTGCTCCTGTCCAACTCCACCAGGCGGGCGGGCCTGCGCTCCGACCTGACCGAGGTGCGCTGGGACGCCCAGGTCCTGGTGCTCGGGCTGACCGTGGAGGTGCACGGCGGCGACGGCACACCCGACAGGTACCGTGCCGACGGCGACCGCCTGCACTGGATCCCGCCGCGCTCGATCGACACGAAACGCCTGCCGGAGAGCGTCACCGATGTCACCGACGCGGTCGAGCGGGCGCGCATCGAGGTCTACGTCCGGCACACCGAGACGGGGCTCGTGCACTTCCTGCCGCTGACCCAGCACGTGGAGCGCGTCCAGGACGGCCGCCGCCGCTTCCGCGTGCAGATCAAGGGCGAGGCCAGGCTCGACGTCACCAGCGCCGCGCTCGGCGAGCCGCTCAGGCCGGGGCAGTGGGAGGTGCACGTACGCATGTTCGGCGGCGCCAACCAGGCCAGGAGCCGCGTCAGCCGCGCCAAGGGGCCGCTCAACTGCCTGGGCGTGCTGGCCCAGCGGCCCAGGATGCGGCTCGTGGTGCCGTGCTGGACCGACCAGGGTGAGCTGGGCCTGGTCATCGAGCCGCGTTCGTTCTCGGAGTCGATCGCCCTCGTGTCCCCTGGCGTGACGGTCAGGCACCTCGACGGCCACCTGTACGTCGTCCTGCCGGTGCCGTACGTGCCGCCCAGCGGAGGGCCGCCGCTGGAGCTGGTGCTGCGCAGCACCGGGCGGCGTGCCCGCGAGGTGTGCGCTCCCGCGCTGGTCGAAGCCGGCGTGCCGGGCAGGTTCGCCGGGCAGCTCGTGGCCAAGCTGCCGGTCAAGCGCATCATGCCGGAAGACGACCACTTCGGCCCCGGCACCTGGCTATCGTCGCTGCGCTCGTCGGACGGGGAGTTCGGGCTCAGGTTCGCGCTGGAGATGCGCAGGGGCCGGATCGAGGTGCGCCCGGCCGCCGCGGCCGACCCCGAGCGCCGCTCGCCCATGGGCCGCGACACGCTGCTGCACCGGATCGGCCGGCGGCTGCCCGGCGCGCGCCACATGGTCCGGATGGCGCGCGCGGGCGGCCACCGGTACCTCAAGGAGTGACCCTGCCCTGCGGCCTGGGCTCGGCCAGGTCGCTGCCCCGGGTCTCGCGCGCGGCGTAGACGGAGACGAGGGTGAGCACCGCCGCCAGGCCGAGGTAGGCCGAGATCGGCACGCTGCTCGCGTACTCTCGCAGCAGCGCGACCGCGATGATCGGCGCCAGCGCGCCGGCCACGATCGCCGAGAGCTGCGCCCCGATGGACACGCCGGTGTAGCGCGTCCTCGTGGCGAACAGCTCCGAGAAGAAGGCCGCCTGCGGGCCGTACATCATGCCGTGGAAGAGTAGGCCGACGGTGACGGCGAGGGTGATCGCCAGGAAGTTGCCCGTGTCCACGAGCGGGAAGAACGCGAAGATCCACACCCCGATCCCGGCGGCGCCCGCCAGGTAGGTGGGGCGGCGGCCGACGCGGTCGGACAACGCGCCCCACATCGGGATCGTCACGAAATGGATGGCCGAGGCGATCAGCACCGCGGTCAGCACCGTGGAGTTGTCGATCTGCATCTGCTTGGCGTACGTGATGACGAAGACGGTCAGGAGGTAGAAGGAGATGTTCTCCGCCAGGCGGGCGCCGATCGCGATGATCACGTCCTTCCAGTGGTGGCGGAGGACGCCCACGATCGGCGCCCGTTCCTCCGGCTCGGCCTGCTGGAACACCGGCGACTCGCTGATCGACAGCCGGATCCACAACCCGACCAGCACCAGCGCGCCCGACAGCAGGAACGGCACCCGCCAGCCCCACGACAGGAACGCCTCGTCCGACTGCCAGGCGGCCAGCGCCGCCAGCACGCCGGTGGCCAGCAGGTTGCCGCCGGGGGCGCCGGCCTGCGGCCACGACGCCCAGAAGCCGCGCCGCTTGTTGTCGCCGTGCTCGGAGACGATCAGCACCGCGCCGCCCCACTCGCCCCCGAGTGCGAAGCCCTGCACCAGGCGCAGCCCCGTCAGCAGCAGCGCCGCGGCCGGGCCGAGGGTCTCGTACGTCGGCAGGCAGCCGATCAGGAACGTCGCCGTGCCCATCATCAGCAGGCTGACGACCAGCAGCGTCTTGCGGCCCAGCCGGTCGCCGTAATGGCCGAAGACCAGGCCGCCGAGCGGGCGGGCGACGAACCCGACGGCGTAGGTGAGGAACGCCAGCAGGGTGCCGGTCAGTGGATCGGAGCCGGGGAAGAAGAGCTGATTGAACACGAGGGCGGCTGCCGAGCCGTAGAGGAAGAAGTCGTACCACTCGATGGTGGTGCCGACCAGGCTCGCGGCGACGACCTTCTTGATGGAAGTGGCCATGCCGGTCACGGTAGGGAGTGACCGGCGTCACTCATATGGCGTCGGAACCTACAGTCTACGTGGTCGATGTGTGGCCGAGCCGGTGCAAGCGGAGCGCGAGCTGGATCTCGAGCGCGCGTCCCGGCTCCATCCAGCCCTCGCCGAGCAGCTTGCCGACCCGGTCGAGCCGCTGCGTGACGGTGTTGACGTGGATGTGCATGGCCTCGGCCGTACGCGATGGTGACCCGCCCGAGCCGAAGTAGGCGGACAACGTGTCGACGAGCGCGGTGCCCCTGCGAGCGTCGTACTCGATCACCGCGCCGAGCGTCGAGTCCACGAAACCGCGCACGTCACGGCCGTCGCCGACGAGCAGGCCGACGAAGCCCAGCTCGGCCGCGCTCGCGCCGTCGCCCGCACGGCCGAGCGCGATGAGCGCCTCCGCGCACCGCCGCGCCTCCTGGTAGGCCCTGGCGACGTGCTGAGCCCCGGGCGGCTCCCTGCCCTCACCCGGCATGGCGGACGCGCCCGCCGTGGCCGGGCTCTGCAGGGACGCGCTCAGCTCGGCGGCCACCCGCTGCGCGGCGCCGCCCGCGTCGGCGCCCGGCAGCAGCAGCACGACCTCGTCGCCGCGCCCGGCGGCCAGCCCGTGCCGCATCGTGGCCTGCGACGACGCCCAGAACGCGGCCCGTTCGCGCTGCCCCGCGTGCTTGGCCACCACGACGACGTGCGGCGCGCCGAGATCGACGCCGAGCCGGTGCGCCCGGTCGGCCAGCCCGGGGGAGCCGGGCCGCGCGATCAGGTCGTCGAGCAGCTCGCCCCTGACCCGCCCCTCGGCCTCCGCCACGCTCCGGCGGAACAGCAGCAGCAGCGCGCACACGAGGGCCGCCCGCTCCAGGATTCGCTCGTCGGCGTCGTCGCTGCGCAGGACCAGCGTGCACAGCGGCTCGCCGCCGACGTCCACCGACGCGATCAGCAGGTCGCCCCTGCGCACGGTGCGGCCCAGCGCCCTCGACGCCTGCGCGGCCTCGAACACCTCCTGGTCGAGCTCCCCGACGTCTCCGGTGAGCGCCCGGCCCAGGTCGTCCAGCACCGCCAGCGAGCCGCCGAGCACGTCGGTCACCACCGCCGCGACGTCCTCGATCCCGCCGCCGCGCAGCACCAGCGAGGTCATCCTGTCGTGCGCCAGCGCGGCCCGCTCCACGGCCTCACTGTGCGCCCTCGCCGTCCGGTGGGCCTGGGAGAGCTCCTCCAGCGCGTTCCTCGTCTCCTGCAGCAGCCTGGCGTTGTCGATCGCCACCGCGGCGTGCGCCGCCAGGCTGGCCAGCAGCGACACCTCCTCCTGGTGGAACGGCCGCGCGCTGCGGTTGGCCGCCATCAGCACGCCGATCACCCGCTGCCCCAGCCGCAGCGGCACGCCCAGGATCGCGACCAGGCCCTCCTCCGTGACGGCCTCGTCGATGTCGTCCTTGTGCCGGAACCTCGCGTCGGCGAAATAGTCGGCCGTCGAGTACGGGACCGCCGTCTGCGCCACCAGGCCGCCCAGACCCGACCCCATGGCCAGCCGCAGCGCACGGAACTTCGCCGAGATCGACCCGTCGGTGACCCGCATGTACGTGTCGCCCCGGTCTGGGTCGTGCAGCGTCATGTACGCGATGTCGGTGGCCAGCAACTGCCTCGCCCGGTGCACGATGGCCTCGAGCACGGCGTCGAGGTCGCGCAGCGCGGCCAGGTCGCCGGCCGTGTCGTACAGCGCCGACAGCTCGGCCTCCCGCCTGGCGCGCCTCTTGAGCAGGTCGCGCACCTTCAGCGCCTCGACCTTGGCCTGTTCGAGCTCCACGATCGTGGCCGGGTCCGCGCCCGCGGCCCTCGCCGCGATGATCGGACCCTCGAACTCGACCGCCGACGCCTCCCTGGCCAGCAGTTCGAGGAAGGTGGCGCCGGTCACCTGGCCGTCCAGCCGCCGTCCACAGGGAGCGACACGCCGGTGATAAACGCCCCGCCGGGTCCGCACAGGTAGGCGACCAGCTCGGCCACCTCCTCCGGCTCGATCAGCCGCTTGATCGCGGCCGGCTGGAGCATGATGTCCGTCACCACCTCGTCGGGCGCGATGCCGTGCACCCTGGCCTGGTCGGCGATCTGCGCCTCGACCAGCCCGGTGCGGACGTAGGCGGGGCAGACGCATGTCGAGGTCACCCCATGGGCCGCCCCTTCGAGCGCGACCACCTTGGAGAAGCCCTCCAGCCCGTGCTTGGCCACGGTGTAGGCCGATTTGTACGGGGAGGCCCGCAACCCGTGGACCGACGAGATGTTCACGAACCGGCCCCAGCCCCTGGCGTACATGCCGGGCAGCACCTCGCGCGCGATCAGGAACGGCGCCTCGACCATGACCCTGAGCATCGCCGAGAACACCTCCGGCGGAAACTCCTCGACCGGCGCGACGTGCTGGAACCCCGCGTTGTTGACCACGATGTCGACGGGCTCGCCGGGCAGCGCGGCCACGAAGCCGGGCTCGCTCAGATCGGCCACGACGGCCACGCCGCCGATCTCGTCGGCGACCTCCTTGGCGGGCTCGGCCCGCAGATCGACGACCAGCACCCTGGCTCCCGCCGCGGCCAGCCGCCGGGCGCAGGCCGCCCCGATGCCGCCGCCCGCACCCGTGACCAGCGCGGTCCGCCCCGTCAGCTCCTTCGCCATATCCCTTTACCTTAGGCGCTCGCCGCGCCCAGGCGCATGGGTGCGTGAGACATAGAACAGTGTCGTCTTATGTGGCCGACGAGGTCTGCTATGTTGGATCGCATGATCGCGTATTCGTTCCTGTGGTGGCCCGCCTCCTAGGCGGACCTTCCAGCGCATACGCACACGGCCGCCTCGACGAGGTGGCCGCACTCATGTCGCACGCGCCCCCGTCGAGCACTGACGAAAAGGGACGCTCACCATGACCGGCACCACCACGCCCGGCACCGCGACCGGGCAGACGACCGGGCAGACGACTGGGGCCACCACCTGGCCGCAGCTGCTCACCCTGCTGCTCGACGGCGTGTCACTCACCTCGCGCCAGGCCGCCTGGGCCATGGACCAGATCATGTCGGGCGCGGCCACGGACGCGCAGATCGCCGCGCTCGCCGTGGCGCTGCGGGCCAAGGGCGAGAGCGTGGCGGAGGTGTCAGGGCTGGCCGACGGCATGCTGTCGCGATCGGCCGCCATCAGGGTGTCCGGCGACCCGGTCGACCTCGTCGGCACCGGCGGCGACCGCGCCAACACCGTCAACATCTCCACCATGGCCGCCGTCGTGGCCGCCGCCGCGGGCGCGAAGGTGGTCAAGCACGGAGGTCGGGCCGCCTCCTCCATGGCCGGCGCCGCGGACGTCCTGGAAGAGCTCGGCGTGGTCGTCAACCTGCCGCCCGGCGCCGTGGTCGCGGTCGCGGAGGAGGTGGGCATCACGTTCTGCTTCGCGCCGGCGTTCAACCCGGCGCTGAAACGCACCTCCGGACCGCGCCGCGAGCTGGGCGTGCCGACGGTCTTCAACTTCCTGGCCCCGCTCACCAACCCCGCACTGCCCGCCGCGCAGGCTGTCGGCGTCTTCCACCCGGCGATGGCGCCGGTCATCGCGGGCGTCCTGGCCGAACGCGGCGGCTCGTCCCTCGTCTTCCGCGGCGACGACGGGCTCGACGAGCTCACCACGTGCGGCCCTTCGACGATCTGGGTCGTACGGCACGGCACGGTGACGCGGACCGCCTTCGACCCCGCCGACCTGTCGATCCCGCGGGCCCGCCCTGACGACCTGCGCGGCGGCGACGCCCGGCACAACGCGGCGGTGGCCCGCGCCGTCCTCGCGGGAGAGCCGGGCCCCGTACGAGACGTCGTGCTGCTCAACGCGGCCGCCGCCGTGGTCGCCGCCGGCGGGGTGCCGCCGGCCGCCGAGCTCACCGCCGCCCTCGCCGCCGCCCGCAAGCGGGCCGCCGACGCCGTCGACTCCGGCGCCGCCGCGGCCCTGCTCACCCGCTGGGCGCAGGCCACGCAGCGGGCGCGGCCGTCCTAGGGACGGGTCATCGACAGAACGTCGAGCGCGGCGTCCAGCTGCTCCTCCGTCAGGGTGCCGTCGGCCACGTGGCCGCGCTCGATGACGACCTCGCGGATCGTCTTCCGCTCCGCCAGCGCCTGCTTGGCGATCTTGGCCGCCTCCTCGTAACCGACGTACCGGTTCAGAGGGGTGACGATCGACGGGGACGACTCGGCGTACTCGCGCAGGCGCTCCACGTTCGCCGTGATGCCGGACACGCAGCGGTCGGCGAGCAGCCGCGAGACGTTGCCCAGCAACCTGACCGACTCCAGCACGTTGCGGGCGATGACCGGCAGCTGCACGTTCAGCTCGAAGTTCCCCGACGCGCCGGCGAACGTGATCGCCGCGTCGTTGCCGATGACCTGCGCCGCGACCATGCCCGCGGCCTCGGGGATGACCGGGTTGACCTTGCCCGGCATGATGGACGAGCCGGGCTGCAGGTCGGGCAGGTTGATCTCGCCGAGCCCGGCGCGCGGGCCGGAGCCCATCCAGCGGAGATCGTTCGCGATCTTGTTCAGCGAGACGGCGACCACCTTGAGCTGCCCCGACAGCTCGACGATCGAGTCCTGCGCGCTCTGGGCCTCGAAATGGTCCCTGGCCTCCAGGAACGGGATGCCGGTCGCCTCGCGCAACTTCTCGATCGCCACCTGGGCGAACCCGGCGGGGGTGTTGATGCCCGTGCCCACGGCGGTGCCGCCCAGAGGCAGCTCCAGCACGTGCTCCAGCGCCGCGGTGACGCGTACGACACCGTGCTCGATCTGCGTGGCGTACCCCCCGAACTCCTGGCCCAGAGTCACCGGGGTCGCGTCCATCAGATGGGTGCGCCCCGACTTCACCACGCCCTCGAACTCGATCGCCTTCGCCCGCAGCGCCTCCGCCAGATGCCGCAGCGAGGGCAGCAGGTGGTAGGTCACCTCGGTCGCCGCCGCCACGTGGATCGACGTGGGGAAGACGTCGTTGGACGACTGGGAGGCGTTCACGTGGTCGTTGGGGTGCACGGGCCGGCCCAGCCGCTCCTCGGCGAGCGTCGCGATCACCTCGTTGGCGTTCATGTTGGACGAGGTGCCCGAGCCGGTCTGGAAGACGTCGATCGGGAAGTGGGCGTCGTGCTCGTTCTCGGCCACGTCGGCGGCGGCCTGCGCGATCGCCTCGGCCATGTCCTTCTCGATCACGCCGAGCTCGCCGTTGACCTCCGCCGCCACGGCCTTGATCAGGGCCAGCGCGGCGATGTGGGACGGCTCGATCGGCCGCCCGGAAACCGGGAAATTCTCCACCGCCCGCTGGGTCTGCGCGCGCCACCGTGCTCCCGCGGGCACGCGAACCTCACCCATCGAGTCATGTTCGATCCTGAACTCGCTCATGACTTCAGTCTGGCTCACGGATCCGGGGCCGCCGGGAAGCGCCCCGCGTTCAGCTCGAGATGAGGGCCACGATCAGGATGGCGATCACCACGGCCGCGGCGGCGGCGACCGCCATGAGCACCAGCATGCCGTTGCGGTTGCCCTCGGATCGCTGCTCCGGCTGGCCGGCGATGGCGAACAGGTCGGTGCCCAGCCCGCCCTGCCCCCCTCCGGACCCCCTGCCCTGCGGCACCGGCGGCTGCTGCCGCGAGCCGGGCTCCTGGTCGGTCGGCGGGTAGACCTGCTGGCCCGGCGACCCGCCCTTCGGGATGCGCGTGGTCATGAACGCGCCCTCGTCACCCTGCCCCGGGGGCGGCGTGCCCTGCTCGGGAGCCGAGGGGAAGGGGCCCTTGGGCCGCGAGATGCTGACCGTGCGCTCCGGATCGAACCCCGCCTCGGGGGACGCGGTCCCGGGCGCACCGCCCTGCGGCCCGGCGCCGCCCGCGGTGTTCCCCTGCGCACCCAGGCGCTGCTCACCCTGCGGGCGCCCGATGCTCTGCGGAACGGTGGGCGCGTTGGAACTCCGCACCGGCGCTCCGGCCCCGTACGGCCCGGCCCCCTGCCCGCCAGGCCTCTGGTTCCCGGGCCCGTGACCGCCGGGCCCGTGACCGCCGGGCCCGTGACCGCCGGGCCCGTGACCGCCAGGTCCTTGCCCACCGGGTCCTTGCCCACCGGGTCCCTGTGCTCCGGGGCCCTGCGCTCGGGGTCCCTGCCCGCCGGGTCCCTGGCCACCGGGTCCGCCAGCGCCCTGCCTTCCGCCGGGACCGCCGGGACCGCCACCCGCGCCCGGTGCCGGGCCGGGCCTGCAGCCCATCGGATTTGTGGCACCGGGGCCCTGCCCAGGTGCTCCGGACCCGCCCGGTCCTTGCCCGGAGCGGCCCTGCTCGTGTCCTGGGCCGCCGAAGGCGCCCTGCGGACCCGGCGCGCCTTGGCCCGGACCGGGTGTGGTGAAGGCGTTCGGACCTGGCGTGGACGGGCCGGAGTGCCCCTGCCCCGGTCCGCCGGTCCCACTCGGCCCGCTGAACGCCCCCCGCGGCGCCGGACCGCCCGGCCCGTACGCGGGGCCTCCGGGACCCTGCCCGACCCCTCCAGGAGCTTGCCCGGGCCCCCCGGGACGCTGCCCGTGACCCCCCGGACCCTGGCCGGGGCCGCCCTGGCCCTGGGGCGCTCCCGGTCCGCCAGGCGCGTGTCCTGGCCCGCGCCCGCCCGGGCCGGCACCCTGGCCACCAGGGCCGGGCGCCTGGTCGGCGGGGGTCTTCTGGGCAGTGAACGGATCGGGCAAAGCGGCCTCCTGCGCCTTAAGAGCCTCGGCCGTGAGCACCGGCATCTCGCTCGTGGGGGTGTCGGCGACCATGCGCAGCAGGGTCTCCGCCTTGGCAGCGCCGAGACGCTGCCGATAGTCCTTGTTCAGCAGCCCGTTCAGCACGGGACGGAGCCGCCCCGCCTGCGTGGGCGGGTCGGCGCTCTCGGTGAGCAGTGCCGCCAGCGTCTCAGCGACCGTGGACCGTTCGTACGCCGGCCGCCCCTCGACCGCGAAGTAGAGCGTGGCCCCGAGCGCCCAGATGTCGGACTCGGGCCCGGTGTAGTCGCCCCTGGCACGTTCCGGGGCGGTGTAACCGGGGGAGCCGATCACCATGCCCGTTTTCGTGAGCCGGGAGTCGCCCTCGGCCTTGGCGATGCCGAAGTCGGTCAGCACCACGCGCCCGCTCTCGGTGATGAGCACGTTGGCGGGCTTGACGTCGCGGTGGGTGATGCCCTGGGCGTGCGCGGCGCGCAGCGCGCCGAGCAGGTCGACGCCGATCTCGGCCACGAGCCGGGGCGGCAGCGGACCCTCCTCGTCGATCACCTGCTCCAGCGAGCGGGCCTCGATGAGCTCCATGATGATCCACGGGCTGTCGTCGTGGATGATCACGTCGTGGATGGAGGCCACGGACGGGTGGTTGATCCGGGAGGCGATGCGGCCCTCGCGGACCATGCGTTCGCGCAGCTCCGTCCGTTGTTCCTCGGTGAGCACCGGGTCCTGGCGGATCTCCTTGACCGCCACCTCGCGCCCGAGCGCGCGGTCGCGTGCGCGCCACACGGTGCCCATGGTGCCCCGGCCGAGCGGGGTGATGAGCTCGTAGCGCTCCGCGAGCAGGCGTGTCTGCTGTTCCGGCATGAGAAGAAGATATCGATTCTCGCTTGGGAAGTGCTTTACCCTCGCTTGCGAAGTTCTCTTGGCCAGAACCGCCGAGGAAGGCACAACTTTATCACCGTCGCTTTCAAACGGGCATAAGCCGACGGCGACGGCCGCGCTTCAACGCGCTTCCTGTGCACACCCTCGCCGGGTTTGCGTTCCTGCCTCGGCGCGGGCACGGTGACGGTCTGCGTCTCGGCGCGGTGCAGCCCGCGATGCGCGGGCCTGCGTGTGAAAGACGGCGGCGTGAGGGCCGGCACCGGGCGTGCGGATCTGGGCTTGCGCGGGGTCAGCGGCTCCTCCGCCGAGCCTCCCGCGGCCACCCTGGCCAGCATCAGCGAGGCGCGTACGGAGTCGAGCCTGGTCTGCGGGTCGATCCGCAGGAGCGCGTCGAGCACGGGGGCCAGCGGGCCGGCCTTGCTCATCGGGATCGGCTCGCCGCTGGTCAGCGCCGCGAGCGCGGCGGCGGCCGTACGGCGGCCGTGCAGGCCCCTGCCCTCGACGGCGGTGTAGAGAGTCGCCCCGAGCGACCACAGATCGCCCGCGGGGCTGGCCTTGGAGCCGAGCACCCGCTCTGGCGCGATGTAACCGGCGGACCCCAACACGATGCCCGCCTGGGTAATGGAAACGTCACCTTCGAGTGCGGCCAGGCCGAAGTCGGTGAGCACCGCGCGGTCCTCGGTCACGAGCACGTTGCTCGGCTTGACGTCGCGGTGGAGGATGCCTTTCGCGTGCACCGCGCGCAGCGCGCCGAGGATCTGCCGGCCGATCTCGGCGGCCCTGCGCGGGGGGAGCGGCCCGCGCTCCTGGATGAGCTGCTCCAGAGACCTGGCACGGAGCAGCTCCATCACGATCCATGGCCGGTCGTCCTCGGTGACCACGTCGAACACGGTGATGACCGAGGGGTGGGTGACCATGGCGGTCGCCCTGCCCTCGCGCTCCGTGCGGGCGCACAACTCGGCGCGCAACTCCTCGTCGAGCACGGTGGGCAGGCGTACTTCCTTGACCGCCACGTCGCGGTCGAGCAGCTCGTCATGCGCCCGCCAAACGGTGCCCATGCCGCCACGACCAACCGGCTCCATGAGCCGGTAGCGCGCGGCGAGTAGGTAACCGGAGGGCGCACGCATGCCTGGCAGCTTACCTATTTGTGTAAACCGACCAGTAGAGGCGTGGCCGATAAAATGTTGCGAAGTTAAGTCAAGTGGCCTGACTCGTCACGTCGGCAAACCTCGTGGTCCACGTCATCCCTGTTGATGAGGCCCCACAGTTTCTCGACGTGCACGTTCCGATAGTCGGCTTCTCCGCCGTGAACGGCCGAGCTCGCAGTTCCTCGCCCTCGTCTCGCCGGCGTCGACGGTCCGGTCCGCGTCGGGCGGCGTGACTCTCTGCCCAGCCCGCCTCCTCACTCTCGAAGGGCCGGCGAGCGGCGCCCACCGACGAGATCATCCGCTGCCGGAAGCGTGTTCGCGCAGCTCGCCGGGGTAAGTGTGCCCATCGGCACACTCTTGTCGCCGATATCGGCGGATGATGCCTGGGAGGGAATGTCAGCCGGTCAACTCGCTCGCTTACGGGCGTCTAGGGGGCGCCGTCAGCGGGTTGTAAGGGTCCCGAAAGCGGGCGGGGGCATGGTAAAGCCATGAGGGAGGGCCAAGTCCTGGGCCACCGGAAATGTCGGAGCCGAGCGTCAGACTGGAGGCACAGGCCGAAGTCCTCCCACCGATGCCAGATCGTTGAAGGACGTGATGGAGATGCGCCAGACCCAGGTTCGCCGCCGGCCGAAGAAGCCGGCCGGAACCGGCCTGGACCTTCGCACGCCGTCCGGGCGCCTGCTGCCCTATTGAGACCACGACCAGGAGCGCTATCTGAGAGGTGCGCGATGTGCAGTCACCACCCCGTTTGCCCCAGTGCCGACTCGCCCGACCGTGAGGCGTCGCACGTGATCGCTTCCCACCCTGACCAGGGGTGGAGCCTGCTCTGCAACGGCGTCGTGCTGTTCGACGACACCGGCCTGCTGCTGCCCGACGGCTCCGTCGTGGCACCGCACCGGGCACCGGTGGCCGCGTGACCGCCCACCTCCGGCCGGAGCCGCCGCGCCAGGCACCCGCCGGCGCCTGACCGCGGCTCCTCAACCCCCCGGGCCGCCGGCGCCCCGCGGTCGCCGGCATCCGCCCGCCGGCGACCCCCCGCGCGGAACCCCTCGCCGCCGTCAGCGGCGGCCGATGGACAGGACCGGGCCCGTCCTGTCGGTGAAGAAGTCGTCGCCCTTGTCGTCCACGACGATGAACGCGGGGAAGTCGACCACCTCGATCTTCCACACGGCCTCCATCCCGAGCTCGGGATATTCGAGCAGCTCGACCTTCTTGATGCAGTCCTGCGCCAGCCTGGCCGCGGGGCCGCCGATGGAGCCGAGATAGAAGCCGCCGTGCTGCTCGCACGCCTCGGTGACCTGCTTGGACCGGTTGCCCTTGGCCAGCATCACCATCGACCCGCCGGCCGCCTGGAAACGCCCGACGTACGAGTCCATGCGCCCGGCCGTCGTCGGCCCGAACGAGCCGGAGGCGTAACCGTCGGGGGTCTTGGCCGGCCCGGCGTAGTAGACGGCGTGGTTCTTGAGGTATTCCGGCATCTCGCCGCCGTTGTCGAGCAGTTCGGCGATCTTGGCGTGGGCGATGTCGCGGGCGACCACGAGCGGTCCGGTGAGGGAAAGCCGCGTCTTGACCGGAAATTTCGTCAGCTGGGCGAGGATCTCGGGCATGGGCCGGTTGAGGTCGACCTGGACCACGTCGTCCGAGAGGTGTTCGTCGGTGGTCTCCGGCAGGAACCGCGCCGGGTCGGTCTCCAGCCGCTCCAGGAACACGCCCTCCGGCGTGATCTTGGCCAGCGCCTGCCGGTCGGCGGAGCAGGACACGGCGATGGCCACGGGGCAGGAGGCGCCGTGCCTGGGCAGGCGGATGACGCGCACGTCGTGGCAGAAGTACTTGCCGCCGAACTGCGCCCCGATGCCCAGCTTCTGGGTCAGCTCGAAGACCTTGGCCTCCATCTCGAGGTCCCGGAAACCGTGCCCGGACGGCGACCCCTCGGTGGGGATCGAGTCGAGGTAGCGGGCGCTGGCGTATTTGGCGGTCTTGAGCGCGTATTCGGCGGACGTGCCGCCGACGACGATCGCCAGATGGTAGGGAGGGCAGGCAGCCGTTCCCAGCGAGCGGATCTTCTCCTCCAGGAAGGCCAGCATGCGCTTCTCGTTGAGCACGGCCTTGGTCTCCTGGTACAGGAACGACTTGTTGGCCGAGCCGCCGCCCTTGGCCATGAACAGCAGTTTGTACTCGTCGGGGTGGCCGTGGGGGTCCTCGGCGTACAGCTCGATCTGGGCGGGCAGGTTGTCGCCGGTGTTCTTCTCCTCCCACATGCTCAGCGGAGCCATCTGGGAGTAACGCAGGTTGAGCCGGGTGTAGGCGTCGTAGACGCCCCGCGAGACGTGCTCGGCGTCGCGCCCGTCGGTCAGCACGTGGCGCCCGCGCTTGCCCATGACGATCGCGGTGCCGGTGTCCTGGCACATGGGGAGCACGCCGCCGGCCGAGATGGAGGCGTTCTTCAGCAGGTCGAGCGCGACGAAGCGGTCGTTGCCGCTGGACTCGGGGTCATCGACGATCTTGCGCAGCTGGGCGAGGTGGGAGGTTCGCAGGAAATGGGAGATGTCGTGGATCGCCGTCTCGGTCAGCAGCCGCAGCGCCTCCGGCTCGACCTCGAGGAACGTACGCCCGGCCGCCTCGACCTTCCGCACCCCCTCCGTGGTGATCAGCCGATATTCGGTCTCGTCGGCTCCCAGCGGCAGCAGGTCGGTGTAGTCGAACTCGCCCATGTCCATCCTTTCGGTCACCCAAGAGGTTAACGGGTGACCCGGGCTTCACGCCTCGGAGACGGCCGCCTGCGCTCGCGCCCGCGACCGGCCCGCGGTGAGGCCGAGCGTGATGCCGGCGATCACCAGCCCGGCTCCGAGCAGGTCGTACGCCGTCGGCATGGCGATCCCGAGCACCGCCCCCGTGACGATCGCGCCGACCGGGATGAGACCGGCGAACAGCCCGGCCAGCCCGG
The DNA here is from genome assembly GCF_052245635.1 of Nonomuraea sp. KM88. Classification (NCBI taxonomy): domain Bacteria; kingdom Bacillati; phylum Actinomycetota; class Actinomycetes; order Streptosporangiales; family Streptosporangiaceae; genus Nonomuraea; species Nonomuraea sp. KM88. Next base: position 519,354 of record NZ_JBQQCC010000004.1, read on the forward strand.
GGCCCAGCCGGGGCAGCGCGGAATACCAAAGGAAGAAGGCTCCGACGGTCACCACGATCGCCAGGTAGGCCAGCCCCAGCCCTTCGGCCACGGTCGGCGTACGCACCATGTCGGGCCCTTCGTAGGCCAGCCCGACCAGGGCCAGCATGGGCACCGCGAGCGCCGTCGAGTACGCCGCCACCCTGATCGCGCCCAGCTTCGGCAGCAGGGGGATGGCCAGCAGGGAGAAGCTCAGCTCGCCCACGAGCGCGCCGAGGGCCCAGAGCAGGCCGGGCAGGTTGCCGCTGCCGAGGCCGGTGGCCAGGGTCGCCCCTGCCACCACCACGCACGCTCCGACGAGCACCCGTGGCGCGGGCCGCCCGCCGGCCAGCGCGAGCCAGAGCGGCACGGTGCCCAGGATGGTGCCGACCAGCGCGGGCCCGGAATCGTTGGTGGACTCGATCACGCAGACGTTGAAGACCACCAGACCGAGCAGGGTGAGCCCGGCGAGGCACAGGCCCTCCCGCAGCGTCAGCCGGAGGAGGGGCAGGCCGAGTATTCGCGTGATGACGAGCAGGATGACGGCGGCCACGAGGTAGCGCACCGCCTGCCCGCCGTAGATGGGGTAGTCGCCGATGAGGCCGGAGACGCCCGCCAGCGTCCCGACCAGGAACATGGCGGAGGCCGCGCCCACGATGCCGTGTCTCATGTGCGGGATGCTAGGAGAACGATGGTTCGGGAAAACAGTCCAATACCGCGCTGGGGCAGAGGACCAATATGGCAGATCTCCACATTCAGATAGATCGAGACCATGGAGGGATCGCTGGTCAGATCGCCTCCGAACTGCGCGATGCCATCAGGGGCAGCCGGCTCGCCCCCGGCACCCGCCTGCCCGCGACCCGCGAGCTCGCCACCGACCTCCAGGTCTCCAGGGCCGTGGTGGTGGAGGCGTACGAGCAGCTCGTCGCCGAAGGGTTCCTGGTCTCCCACGTGGGCGTCGGCACCCAGGTCACCCCGGCGCCGGCCGCCGGAGCAGCACCCTGGCAGCGTGCGGCGACGCCGGCCCGGCCCGCCTCGGACACCCCCGCGCCGTATTACGGTCATCGTCCCACCTCTCCTGACCTGGGCCACTTCCCCCGTGAACGCTGGCTCGCGGCGGTCAGGCACGTCCTGGCCACCGTACCCTCGGACGCCCTCGACTACGGGGACCCTGGCGGCGTGCCTGAGCTGCGGGAAGAGCTGGCCGGATACCTCAGGAGGGTCAGGGCGGCCGACGCGCGCCCGGAGAACCTCATCATCGTCGGCGGCGTGGCGCAGGGGCTGAGTCTCGTGCTCCACGTGCTGTCCCGGCGGCGCGCGCTCCGGCTCGCCGTGGAGGACCCGACGAGCCACCGCCAGGCGCCCCTGCTCAGGAGAGCGGGCGCGCACCTCGTCCCGGTGCCCGTGGACGAGGAGGGCCTCGACGTGCGCAGCTTGAGCGGTGACGCGGTGCTGGTGACGCCGGCCCACCAGTTCCCGACCGGTGTGGTGCTCTCCCCGTCCCGCAGGGCGGCGCTGATGGAGTGGGTCCACGTGGGCGACCGGGTGATCCTGGAGGACGACTACGACGCCGAGTTCCGCTTCGACCGCGACCCCGTCGGCTGCCTGCAGGGCCTGGCGCCCGACCGCGTGATCCTGTCGGGCAGCGTCAGCAAGGCGCTCGCGCCCGGCCTGCGCCTGGGCTGGGTGGCCGCGCCGCCCGACCTGGCCGAGGACGTGCGCCGGGCCAGGGGCGAGCTCGACCTGGGCTCGCCGGTCATCGAGCAGTACGCGCTGGCGCACTTCCTGCGCACCGGCGGCTACGACAAGCACCTGCGCCGCATGCGCAGGGAATACCGCCGCCGCAGGGACGCCCTGGTCAGGGCGCTGGCCCGCGAGCTTCCCGAGATCAGCGTCAAGGGCATCGACGCGGGCCTGCACGTCTACCTGGAGTTGCCGGACGGCTGGGACGAGCCGCGGACGGCGCGGGTGGCGCGGGAGCTGGGGTTGTCCGCCGAGCCTGTGGGCCCCATGCGCCGGTCGCCAGGGAGGCCGGCGGTGGTGGTGGGGTTCGCGCGGCTGCCCGGTCACAAGGCCGCCGAGGCCGTCCGAGGCTTAAAAGTAAGTATGTCAGGACATGCTATGGATTAAAGGTTTCATATCCGCCTGGGCGGAGGCTCCGGCGGGGACGGGAGACGTTCATGCGTGTGGGACTGTTCGGGCTGGGCCGGATCGGGGCCTTCCACGCCGCGACCATGGCCGCCCATCCGCTGGTGGACGAGCTGATCGTGGCCGATCCCGTGCGGACGTCCCCGTACGGCAGGCCGGGAGACCCCTTCGAGTCGGACGCCGTGGTCATCGCCACCCCGACCAGCACCCACGCCGAGCTGATCGTCCGAGCCTGCGCACTCGGCATCCCGGTGTTCTGCGAGAAACCGGTCGCGGGCACGGTGGCCGAGACCGTCAAGGTGCTGGAGGCGCGCGCGGGCAACCGGGTGCACGTCGGGTTCCAGCGCCGGTTCGACCCCGGGTACGCGGCCGCCGCGCGGGCCGTGCGCGACGGCGAGCTGGGGGAGCTGCACCGGGTCCACCTGGTCACGGCCGACCCCGCGCCGCCGCCCGCCGCGTACATCCCGCTGTCCGGGGGCATCTTCCGCGACTGCCACGTCCACGACTTCGACGCCCTGCGCTGGGTGACCGGCCGCGAGGTGGTGTCCGTCTACGCGCGGGGCGCCAACCGCGGCGCCGCGTTCTTCGCCGAGGCGGGCGACGTGGACACCAGCGCCGCGCTGCTCACGCTGGATGACGGCACGCTGGCCACCCTGCAGGGCTCGCGCTACAACGGCGGCGGGTACGACGTGCGCATGGAACTCGCGGGCACCCGCCGCACCCAGGCGGTGGGGCTCGGCCCGCGCGCCCCGCTCCACACGACCGAGGGCAAGCGGGAACCGGACGATCCCTGGCCCGACTTCGTGACCCGCTTCGCGACCGCGTACCGCGACGAGATCGACTGCTTCCTCCGCGGCGGCCAGGGCCTCTGCTCGATCGAGGACGCTCTGGAGGCCCTGTACATCGCCGAGGCCGCCGACCTGTCGTTGCGCGAAGGCCGTCCCGTCGACGTGGCGGAGGTGCGGTGATGAAGCTCGCGGGAGCGCCCATCTCGTGGGGCGTGTGCGAGGTCCCCGGCTGGGGCCACCAACTTCCGCCCGACCGGGTGTTGTCCGAGATGTGCGAGCTCGGCCTCACCGCGACCGAGCTGGGCCCTCAGGGTTTCCTGACGCCCGGTCTCATCGAGCGGTACGGCCTGCGCCTGGCCGGCGCCTTCGTGCCCGTCGTGCTCCACGACCCGGGCCACGACCCGCTGCCGGGCCTGCCGGAAGACGGGCTGCTCGTGCTGGCCGCCGCCACGGGCGACGACGGCTACGACACGCGCCCCGAGCTCGACGCCGCCGGCTGGGCCACGCTGCTGGGCAACCTCGACCGGATCGCCGCCGCGCTCGGCCCCCGAGCGGTCCTGCACCCGCACGTGGGCACCATGGTCGAGAGCCGGGCCGAGGTCGAGCGGGTGCTGGAGGGCAGCTCGGTACCGCTCTGCCTCGACACCGGCCACCTGCTGGTCGGCGGCACCGACCCGGCCGCCCTGGTCGAGGCGGCGGCGTCGCGAATAGCACACGTGCATCTCAAGGACGTCGACGCCCGCCTCGCCGCCCGGGTCGCCGCCGGGACGCTGCCCTACACGCAGGCGGTGCGCGAGGGCGTCTACCGCCCGCTCGGCCAGGGCGACGTGGACATCGAGGCCATCATCACCGGCCTGACCAGGAGCGGCTACGACGGCTGGTACGTCATGGAGCAGGACGTCATCCTGTCCGGCCCTGACGACCGGCCGGTCGAGGACGTGCGGCGGAGCCTCGCCTACCTCGACGGGGTGGTGGGCGCGGGCTGACCGGTGCGGCTCCTGGGCTCGAAGCCGGGCGCGAGCACGATGATCGCGGCCGCCAGCACCAGCGGCGCGGCGAACGCCGCCCGCATGTCCGCGGCGTCCGCGATGCCGCCCACCAGGGCCGCGCCCACGATGAAGCCGACGTAGTTGAAGAGGTTCACCCTGGCGATGGCGACCCCGGTGCCCGACGGGTCGAGCCGGCCGGCCGCCGAGAACGACTGCGGCGCCACCACCGACAGCCCGACCCCGGTCAGCCCGAACGCCGCGATGCCGAGCGGCTGGTTCGGGGCCAGGACGACGCCGAGGAAACCGGCGGTGGCGATCACGCCGCCGATCCTGACGATGGCGGCGGGGCCGTACCTGCGGACGGCGAGGTCGCCGCCGAGCCTGACGGCCAGCGTGGTCGCCTGGTAGGCCACGTAGGCCAGCGGGATCACGCGCGGGCCCGCCGCCAGCACGTCCTTCATGAACACGGTGTTGAAGTTGGACACGGCGGCGTCGCCGACGTACAGGAAGCCCATGGCCAGGCAGAGGGGCACGATCGGCCGCCAGGGGAAACGGCCCGGGGTGGTCCCTGGGGCGGCCGCGGCCTTCTCCTCGTCCGGCGCGCACAGGCCGGGGCCCGCGTAGAGGGAGCCGGCCAGCGCGAACACCATCGGGATCGCCATGATGAGCGGCAGCGGGAGATCGGCGGCCACCGACGCCCATAACGCTCCGGCCATGCCGAACGCGCTCCACACGCAGTGGAAGCCGTTGAGCACCTGGACGCCGTACCTGCGCTCGACCGCCACGCCCTGCATGTTGATGCCCGCGTCGACCGCGCCCACGGCCAGGCCGAACACCAGCAGCACCGGCACCAGCAGCGGCACGCTCGGCGCGACCCCGGCCAGCACCACGGCGGCGGCCACCACCGGCTGGGCGACCCGCAGCAGGACCCTGCTGCCGTGGCGGGCGGCGAACGCCCCCGCCGCCACGCTGCCGACCCCCGCGAAGACGGGAACGATCAGCAGGAGGAGCGTCAGCGTGCCCTCGTCGAGCTCGTGCTTGTCCTGCAGGGCGGCGACCTGGATGAGGAGCGAGGCGAACGACAGGCCCTGCACGGCGTAGACGACGTACGTGGCGAGCCGGGCCTGGCGATCACGCGAGGACGGCACGGCGGCCTCCTGATCGGGGGTGGATCAAACGTGAGGCGGAGTCAGGTTAGCCGCAGAACCAGCCGTTCCGCCAGCAAGCAGACCGGGTTTCAGCGACCGGTTCCCCGGAGTGGCCGCCCACACGCCGAGCGCCAGCAGCGCCGCCACCTCCGTGACGGCCAGGCCGCGCTCCACCAGCCCGAGAGGCATGACCCGATACCACGGCAGGCCGTTGCGCGTGCCGACGAACACCACCGTGCCGATGCCCACCACCCACAACACCGAGCAGACCCCGAGCCCGAACGCCACCAGCGTGGCCCGCGACCGCTCGCGGCGCCGCCACGGCCCGGTGATGAGCACGACCGCGAGCGGCAGGCACAGGAAGGCCAAGAAACTGCCCACCCGGTGGATGCTCCCGCTCACGCTCGGCCCCACCGACCAGTCGTGCTTCTCGAACCAGGCCGTCATGAGCAGGCCGACGCTCCACCCCATGAGCGCCACGGTGCCGAGAACACCGGCCAGCTTCCTGCGCGCCAGGGACACCCCGATGCCCACGGACCCCGCCGCCAGCAGACCCACGGCGAACCCGAAGATCCAGCCGTCGGGGCCCAGGCCGTGCTCGCTGATGGTCCGCCTGATCGGGTTCATCCCGTCGAGGCTGGACACCTCCAGGCCGAAAATGACCGCAATGCCCGCGCCTGCCGCGCCGAGACCCCACCGCGCCGGTTGATGCACGCGCACACACCTCCTAAGCCTGATCAACGGCCGGGGGCGCGCACGGATTCCGCGCGGGGCGAACTTCTCGCGGCTCGCCCCCCGGGGCGCCGCCTTCCGCCACGCCGAGACGAACGAGGACCTGGCCGGGGAGATCGTCGCCTCCCCGGCGCGAATCGGCTGACGCGGACCGGTTCGGGACGAGCGCATCCAGCGAGCGCCAGATATCGTCAGAAGTGTGAACGAACGCGCTGGATCGTGGTTGCCCAAGCTGCAGGAAGTGGGAGAGCGGCTGGCCGAGGAGTGGGTGTCGGCCCGCCGCCCGCCGGCGTCCGGCGACGCACCGCAGCCGCACGAGCTACGCGCGTCCGACGCCGACCGGGAGCGCATCGCCCAGGTCCTCCAGGACGCCCACGCCGACGGCCGGCTCTCCCTGGAGGAGCTGGAGGAACGGCTCGGCGTGCTCTACTCCTCGCGCACGCTCGGCGAGCTGGCCTCGCTCACCGCCGACCTGCTGCCCGCCGAGGACCAGCCGCTCAACCTCGACGACCGTCCGGTGTCGGCCATCTTCAGGAAGGAGCAGCGCGGCGGGCGCTGGGTCGTGCCCGCCGAGCTCGCCGTGACGGCCATGTTCGGCACGACCAAACTCGACTTCCGTGACGCGATCCTGCAGAACCGGCGGATCATCATCAACGCCACCCTCGTCTTCGGCGGGCTGGAGATCCACGTGCCCGAAGGGCTCGAGGTGATCAGGGTCGCCAGGGACAAGACCGTCCGGCTGACCAAGCAGCCGACGGAGCCGGGCGGTCCCGTCGTCGAGGTGCGCACGACCAACTTCGCCGGCGAGGTCAAGGTCAAGGAGCCACCCCGCCGCAAGCGCCGCCGCTGACCGCGCCCCATCGGCGCCGGGCCCGCCGCCTCAGCCCGCGGTGTCGAAGTTGATCGCGCTGTACGCGCGCAGCTTCCAGAGCTGGTGCTCGCTCTCGATCTTGCGGATCGTCCCCGACCGGCCTCGCATGACCAGCGATTCCGTCACCGCCGAGCCGGCCCTGAACCGCACGCCCTGCATGAGCTCGCCGTGCGTGATGCCGGTCGCCGCGAAGAACACGTCGTCCGACCTGACCAGGTCGTTGGTGGTGAGCACCTGGCCGAGATCGTGCCCGGCGTCGACCGCCCTGCTCCGCTCGGCGTCGTCGCGGGGCCAGAGCCGGCCCTGGATCACGCCGCCCAGGCACTTGAGCGCGCACGCCGCCACGATGCCCTCGGGCGTGCCCCCGATGCCCAGCATCAGGTCGATGTTCGTACCGGAACGGGCCGCCATGATCGCGCCGGCCACGTCACCGTCGGTGATGAACTTGATCCGCGCGCCCGTCTCCCTGATCTCCTTGACCAGCCGCTCATGCCTGGGCCGGTCGAGCACCACCACGGTCACGTCGGACGGCGAGCAGTGCTTGGCCTTGGCCACCGCGTTGATGTTCGCGGACACGGGGGCCTCGATGTCGACCACGCCGGCCGCCTCGGGGCCGGTGACCAGCTTCTCCATGTAGAACACCGCGGACGGGTCGTACATCGAGCCGCGCTCGCTCACGGCGATCACCGACACCGCGTCGGGCATGCCCAGCGCCGTCAGCCTGGTGCCGTCGATGGGGTCGACGGCCACGTCGCAGGCGGGGCCGCTGCCGGCGCCGACCTGCTCGCCGTTGAACAACATCGGGGCGTGGTCCTTCTCGCCCTCGCCGATGACCACCACGCCGTTCATCGACACCGTGTTGATCAGCTGGCGCATGGCGTTCACCGCCGCGCCGTCGGCGCCGTTCTTGTCTCCCCGGCCGACCCAGCGGGCCGCCGCCATCGCGGCGGCCTCCGTGACCCGGACGAGCTCCATCGCCAGGTTGCGATCGGGGGCGTGCTCGCCCGTGGCGAGCTGGGCCGGTACGGACGTCTCGTCGGACATGATGCGTGGCCTCCTCGTGGAACCTCTACGTCGATCGTAGTTGCCGCCATATTCCCGCTCCGGGCGGGATAATCTGCCCTGTCGACATTGCTCCTCTGCCCGGAAGCGGGGAAAAGGCGGCCTCGGTAAGCTTCGACTGGTCGTTCTGCCTGCCGGAGAACGGGTTCCGCGCCGGAGGTCCCGCCTCCGCCGTGGAGCAGGATGGCGCCTCGCCGTGGAGGAGATCCGAATGAGCGATGTGGAAAACGTGGTGGCCCAGTCGCGCACGTCCGAGCGGGGCGCGGCCACACGCAGCTCGCTGCTGGCCGCAGCCAGGGAGGTCTTCGTCTCCAAGGGCTTCGCGGAGGCGGGCGTGACCGACGTGGTGGCCAGGGCGGAGGCCAGCGTGGGCAGCCTCTACCACCACTTCTCCGGCAAGGCCGACCTCTACCTCACGTTGTGGGAGGAGTTCCAGGCCGGGCTGTCGCAGCGCACCAAGCTGGCCGCCCGCGCGGCCCGCGCGGGCGGCGAGACAGACCCGATGCGCGTGTTCGTCAGCGCCGCCCGCGCCTATCTGGAGGGCTGCCTGGAGGAGCGCGAGCTGGCCGCGCTCTTCCTGCGCGGCGACGGCCCGCCCGGCTTCGACGTCATCATGCGCGACCGGCTCCGCAAGTGGGCGCAGCTCAACGCCACCCTGTTCGAGGACGAAGGCGCGCTGGTCGTGGTGATCACGGGGGCGCTGGCCGCGGCCGTGTCCGAGGTCGTACGGTCAGGCGACCGGGGCCTGGCCGAGGACGCCCTCGCCATCATCGGCCAGATCCGCCCGGCCACTTCGGCGACCGCCTCGTCCAGCGGGTAACCTCGCCAGGTGTGCGACGGTTCACCGAAGGTTTCTACGGCTACGCGGTAGCCCTGCTGGTCTGCCTGGTGGGAGCCGGGGTGTTCCTGCTGGTCACCCCGCAGAGCCGCGATGAGCACATCCCCCGGGTCGACTACTCCATCACCGTCGCCAACTTCGGCCACGAGGTGCCCTACGGCGTGTGGGCGCCGCGGAACGACCCGGCCGGATGGATCCCCAACAGCAACCGGATCGCCGCCGGCACGAGCGGCGCCAAGGTCCTCTACCTCGGTTACGCCACCGCCGAGCGGGAGCACGCGATGTTCGCGCAGAGCGACGAGAAGCCGCCTGCCGGGTTCGCGAGCCGCATGGCCAACAGCGACAAGGCCGTGGGCACGCAGCAGATCGGCGGGGTCACGTGGGAGCAGCGCTTCCGCGAGGACAAGAACCAGCGCACCCTGGTGCGGATGCTGCCCGACGTGACCCTGGTGATCACCGGCACCGCCGGCTGGCCCGAGCTGGCCGAGCTGGCCGCCCTCCTCCAGCAACGCCCTCAGGGCTGACTCGCGCCCGCCAGGGCATGCTTTGCCGCTCGCGTGCGGGTACGCGCCTGCGCCCGGGCACGCGCCGTCGCGTCTAGGGTGGGTGCCGTGGCAGACGAGAAGGCACCCTCATATGAGCAGGCCCGCGAGGAGCTGACCGAGGTGGTGCGCCGCCTGGAGACCGGCGGGCTCACGCTGGAGCAGTCGATCGAGCTCTGGGAGCGGGGCGAGAAGCTGGCCGCCGTCTGCGAGGAGTGGCTGCAGGGGGCCCGGGTCAAGCTCGCCGCGGCCATGGCCCGCCGCTCCGATCCGACGTCGGACGACGCGGGCGACGCCCCGTTCTGACCCGCCCACGTCGGGCGACGCCACGTTCCGACCCGCCGGCACGCATGGTGGCTGGGCGGTGCGGCGCGATCGCCGCACCGCCGTCCTGGCTGCGGGCCCGCCGCGCCCCCCTTGTGCCCGACCGCCGCAAGGCTGCTGCGGCCGGGCCGGCGCCTTCCGCCTGCGGCGGGACCCGCTGCCGTTCCTGCCGCGGCCGGTCCGGGGCCTGGTGGCCGGTCGCGGTTCAGGAGCGTCAGGAGCCGGCCGGCACGAGGACGACCACCGGGATGCGGCGGGTGGTCTTGGCCTCGTACTCGGCGAACTGGGGTGCCTGCGCCACCATCCGCGCGTAGAGCCGGTCGCGTTCCTCGCCCTCCACGGCGACGGCACTGGCCTCGAACGTGTCCGCGCCGACCTCGATGGTGGCCTTGGGGGTGGCGCGCAGGTTGTGGTACCACGCCGGGTGCTTGTCGGCGCCGCCGGCGGACGCGATGACGACGTGGCGGTCGCCGTCCGGCAGGTACATCAACGGGGTGGTGCTCTGCTTGCCGCTCTTGGCTCCCGTGGTGGTGAGCAGCAGCAGCGGCGCCCCCTCGAACATGCCCCCGACCCGCCCCTCGTTGGCGCGGAACTCGGTTATGACCTGCTGGTTGAAATCCTTCATCACAGCTCCTCAGGGAATCGGAGAGATCTCCGGTTCGAAGATTAATCGGAGAGTTCTCCGTTTACAAGCTGTATGCTCCCCCCGTGTGCGGACGCCGAATCCTGCCCGTGATCGGGCAGCCCCAGCCGGAACGGGCCGACGCCGCCCGTAACCGACGGAAGATCATCGAGGTGGCCGCCAGGATGATCGCCGAGCACGGCGCGGACGACATCTCGCTCGACGAGGTGGCCCGCGTCGCCGGCGTCGGGGTCGGCACCGTCTACCGGCGCTTCGGCGACCGCACCGGGCTCGTCCTGGCCCTGATCGACGACCAGGAGCGGCAGTTCCAGGAGTCCTTCCTCGCCGGGCCGCCGCCGCTCGGGCCCGGTGCCCCCGCCGCCGAACGGATCACCGCGTTCCTGGACGCTCTGGTCGACCGGGTCGTGGCCCAGCACGGGCTGTTCGTGCAGCTGGAGAAGTGCGGCAAGACCATCCGGTACGGCGGGCCGTACCGGGTGCACCACGTCCACCTGGCCACGCTGCTCGCCCAGGCCTGCCCTGCGGCTGACCCGGCGTTCCTGGCCGACGCGCTCCTCGCGCCCGCCAACGCCCGCCTGATCGCCTTCCAGCAGGAAGAGCGCGGCATGACGATCGAGGAGATCAAGGCCGGCCTGGGCCGGCTGGCCACGGTGGTCAGCCGCGGCTACAGCGTCCCGCCCGGAGGCAGCCAGCGGTAGCCGGGGCCGGTCTCCTGGGCCAGCCACCCGTTCACGCTCGCCAGCCCTCTCTCGTTGACCTGGGCGTCATGGATCCCGTACGCCCGCCGCGCCCGCACCGCGCGTACGAAGTCGATCACCTCGGCCGTCTTCAGCCACGACGCCTGCAACGGCACCAGCAGCGTCTCCACCGGCTCCTGCGGCACGTGCAGCGAGTCTCCGGGATGGTAGAGGGCGTGCTCGACGAGGTAGCCGATGTTGGCACAGTCGGGCAGACCGCCATAGATCGGCGCGTGCCGCCCACCGCAGGCCCGCACGTGGAAGCCCGCCACCGAGAGCTCCTCACCGGCGCTCACCGGTGTGTACGGCAGCCGCCCCAGCTCGGCCCCGGCCGGCGCGTACACCCGCACACCCGCCCCCAGCAGCCGCAGCACGTCAGCGTGGTCGCCGTGCTCGTGCGTGACCAGCACCGCGTCCGCGCCGTCCAGAGCGGAGGGCTCGGTCCACGTCCCCGGGTCGATGACCAGCCTGCGCCCCTCATGCTCCACGCGTACGCAGGCGTGCGTGAACTTCGTGACCTTCATTCGCCGGAGCTCAGGTCAGGTCTCATCGGGCTCCTCCGCGCGCACGGTCAGGCGGTCGTCCGTGAGGCGGATCGTCAGCACGGTGCCGGGGGAGACGTCCTTCGCCCGGCGCACCACGTCACCGGACGGGTGCTGCACGATGGCGTAGCCGCGCTCCAAGGTGGCGGCAGGCGACAGCGCGACCAGCCGGGCACGCAGGTGGGTGAGGTCGTCGGACGCCCGGTCGAGCGAACCGGTCAACGACCGCCTGGCGCGCTCGCGCAGCGCGTCCACCTGCTCGGCCCTCCGTTCGAGCTCGCGTACGGGATCGGCCAGTGACGGCCGGGACCGTACCGACGTCAGCCATGACATCTCGCGGTCGAGCCAGCCGCTCAGCACCCGCCGGCCCCGGTCGCGCAGCTGGCGCACCAGCGTGAGCTGCTCGCCGACGTCGGGCACGACCTTCTTGGCCGCGTCGGTGGGCGTGGAGGCGCGTACGTCGGCCACCAGGTCGAGCAGCGGGCTGTCCTGCTCGTGGCCGATCGCGCTCACCACCGGGGTGCGGCAGGAGGCCACGGAGCGCACCAGCGTCTCGTCGGAGAACGGCAGCAGATCCTCCAGAGAGCCGCCGCCCCGGGCGATGACGATCACGTCGACGGAGGAGTCGGCGTCGAGCCTGCCCAGCGCCTCGGTCACCTCGCCCACCGCGTACGGTCCCTGGACGGCCACCTCCTCGACCTTGAACCGCACGGCGGGCCAGCGCCTGCGGGAGTTCTCCAGCACGTCGCGCTCGGCCGCAGAGTCGCGGCCGCAGATGAGCCCGATCGTGCCGGGCAGGAAGGGCAGCCGCCGCTTCCTGTCGGCGTTGAACAGCCCCTCGGCGGCCAGCAGCTGCCTGAGGCGTTCGAGCCTGGCCAGCAGCTCGCCCACGCCGACCGGGCGGATCTCCATCGCGGTGAAGGCGAACGATCCTCTGTTGACCCAGAAGTCGGGCTTGACGTGCACGACCACCCTGGCGCCGTCGGCCGGTCTCGGCATGGCCGCCTCATAGACCCCGCGAGGGGCGGTGACCCTGGCCGACACGTTGGCGACCGGGTCACGCAGGGTCATGAACACCGTGCCGCCGCGGGCGCTCAGGTCGGTGATCTGGCCCTCGACCCAGACGGTGCCGAGCCTGCCGATCCAGCCGCCCACCATCTGCAGGACAGTGCGGATCGGCAAGGGTGACTCAGGCGAGGTCTTCGAGCTCATGGCGGAAGACTACGCGGCGGGGAGGCTCGCTTCCCGCGGCCGGACGTTTCTTCCCCGCTATTCGCCGGCCTGCAGCTTGGCGAGGCGGTTCTCGAACATGCGGATGACCTCGGCCCTGGCCGTCGTCGCCCGCTCGTAGGCCAGGAAGGCGCTGATCTGCTCGGCGGTCTTTCCGCGCATCCTCGCGCGGAGGGAGGCGACGGTCAGCTCCGCGTAGCCGGGCAGCGGCTCGGCCAGGTCGGTCACCGGGGCCGTCACGGGCTCGGGCGCCGCGGCGGGCTCCTTGGCGGCGGACTTCCTGGCGGCGGGCTTCCTCGCGGCCTTGGGCTTGGCCTGCGTCGCCTTCGGCTTCGCGGCAGGCTTCGCGGCGGGCTTCGCGGCGGCGGCCCTCTCCGCGACGGCGGGCTCCTCCGTGACCGCCGGCTTGTCCTCGACGGCGGGCTCCGCGGCCTCGGGCGTGGCGGGTGCCGCCGCTGCCTGCGCGGTCCTGGCTTCGGCGGGCTTGACCTCCGGAGCCTTCGCCTCCGCGGGCTTGGCTTCGGCGAGCTTCGCCTCCGCAGCCTTCGCCTCCGCGGGCTTGGTCTCCGCGGCCTTGCCCGTGGGCTCGGCGGGCTCGGCGGGCTCAGCGGTGGCGGGCTCCGTCTTGCCGGCCGGGGCGAAGATGACCGGGTCGGGCCTGCTCTTGCCGGTGCCGTTCGGCTCGGCGGCCCCCGGGCGAGGGGCGAAGATGACCGGCTCCTTGCGGGCGGGCTTCTCCTCGTCCTCCGCGGCGGGCGCGGCGAGCTGGTCGACGGCGGGGCGGGAGTCCTGCTCCTCCTTGTCGCCCGAGCCCCTGACGGAGTTCTTCACCCGGTCGACGAGCAGCATCGCCTGCCCGGCGGCGCTGAGCGCGGTCTGGGCGACGAGAAGTGGCAGGTCCTTGGCCTTCTCCTTGAGCTCGTCCTTGTTGGTAACGGTTTTGGCGATGTTGCGTATCACGTCGCTGAGGGACATGTACGTCTCCCTGGGAGGTCAGTATTGGACGGCCAGTGTGGCAAACCGCGGGCGGCCACGCACGCGCGGGCCTACTGGCCGCTCCACGTAGCATAAGAAGTATGGAGCCCCAGACCCCCACTTCCCGCCGAGTCCTCGTAGCCAAACCACGTGGCTACTGCGCCGGAGTCGATCGAGCCGTGGTAGCGGTCGAGAAGGCTTTGGAGCAGTACGGCGCGCCGATCTACGTGCGCAAGCAGATCGTCCACAACACCCACGTCGTCAAGACGCTCGAGGCCAGGGGTGCCATCTTCGTCGAGGAGACCGAGGAGGTGCCGGAGGGCGAGATCGTCGTGTTCTCCGCCCACGGCGTCGCGCCCGTCGTGCACGAGGAGGCCAGAGCCCGCCGGCTGCGCACCATCGACGCCACCTGCCCGCTGGTCACCAAGGTGCACAACGAGGCGAAGCGGTTCGCGGGCCAGGACTACGACATCCTGCTGATCGGGCACGAGGGCCACGAGGAGGTCGAGGGCACCTCCGGCGAGGCGCCCGACCACATCCAGCTGGTCGACGGGCTCGACGCGGTCGACAAGGTGCAGGTGAAAGACCCGAGCAAGCTCGTGTGGCTGTCGCAGACCACGCTGTCGGTCGACGAGACCACCGAGACGGTCGCCCGGCTCAAGGAGCGTTTCCCCACGCTGATCGACCCGCCGAGCGACGACATCTGCTACGCCACCCAGAACCGGCAGGTCGCGGTCAAGGAGATCGCCGCCGACTCGCAGCTGGTCATCGTGGTCGGCTCGGAGAACTCCTCCAACTCCAAGCGGCTGGTCGAGGTGGCGAAAGACTACGGCGCCGAGGCCGCCTACCTCGTCGACGACGCCACGTTCATCCGTGACGAGTGGCTCGACGGCGTCACCACGGTCGGTGTGACCAGCGGCGCGTCCGTTCCCGAAGAGCTCGTGGACGGGGTGCTGGCGCGGCTGGCCGAGCACGGGTTCGGCGACGTGACGGAGGTGCAGCCGGTCGACGAGCGCATGCGCTTCGCCCTGCCCCACGAGCTGCGTAAGGACCTGCGGGTCTCATGACGCGGGGCGATCGGAACCTGTCTCAGTCGTCGCCGCGCGGCGTGCCGTACACCTTCGGCTCGAAGTAGCCCTCCGGCTCGGGCACGAACGGCTGGCGCGGGCGCGGCACCTCCGCGCCCGCCTTCAGTTCCTCGCGCAGGTCGCGTACGTTGTCCCGCAGCCCGCGCCGCCACGCGACGCCCAGCACGGCGGCCGAGCCGGCGAACAACCACGGCGCCCCCTGCGTCAGCGACGTGTAGAGCCCGAGCGCCAGCGACTGCACGATCGACACCGAGCCGAACGCCCGGCCGAGCTCGACGAAAAGCGTGGCGCAGAAGAACACCAGCGGCGGCGTCACCACCAGTGACAGCAGCTCGCGCCGGTTGACGAGCAGCACGCCCAGCAGGCTGGCCACGACGAACGCACCGCCCACCAGGTGGGGGACGTCGAGCAGGGCGGTCAGCACGTAGCCCGCGAGGGTGGCGACCAGGGAGAGCGCGATGGCGCCGCGCGCGGTCAGCTTGACCGCCGAACGCCTGCCTTTCCCGGCCACTGGCCCACCCCCGTCTACTGCGACCCGTTGGCCAACTTACCGTTCGGGTGCGAAATCAGTGACGAGGTTGGCTGAGAAGCGGTTTCGAGCAGTTCGGGTGAGGCGAGGGGCCTGGGCAGCCCTTCGAGCATCTCGGGGGAGTCGAGGTCGCCGTCGACGACGCCCAGATCGTGCAGCTTGCGCGCGGTGACCAGCACGCGGCTTTCGAGCGATCCGACCGACTTGTTGTACGCCTCCACGGCCCGCGTCAGCGCCCTGCCGAGCGAGTCGACGTTCCTGCCCAGGGTCGAGAGCCGTTCGTACAGCTCCTTGCCCAGCTCGAACACCGCCCGCGCGTTCTCGCTGAGCGCCGCCTGCTGCCAGGCGTAGTGCGCGGTGCGCAGCATCGTGATCAGCGTCGTCGGCGTGGCGATGTGCACCCGCCGCGTCATGGCGTATTCCAGCAGCCCGGGGTCGCGTTCGAGGGCGGGCGCCAGGAACGCCTCGCCGGGGATGAACAGCACGACGAACTCCGGCGACGGGTTGAACCCCTGCCAGTAGGACTTGGCGGCCAGCCGGTCGATGTGCTCGCGCACGTGCCTGGCGTGCGCGTCGAGCCTGACCGTGGCGAGCGACTCGTCGGACGCCTCCGCGGCCTCCAGGTATGCCGCCAGCGACACCTTGGAGTCGACCACGATGTTCTTGCCGCCGGCCAGCCTGACGACCATGTCGGGCCGCATGGAGCCCTCGGCGACCTGTTCGTCGAAGTCGCAGTAGCGCTGCATCCCGGCGATCTCGGCGACCCTGCGCAGCTGGAGCTCACCCCACCGGCCGCGCGCCTCGGGCCGCTGCAGGGCCCTGACCAGGGCGGTGGTCTGGGAACGCAGCTGCTCGTGGCTCTGGCGTACGAACTCCATCTGCTTGGCCAGCTCCGCACGCGCGGCGCGCTGGCCCGACTCGGTGTCGCGCAGCTGCGACTCGACCCGGGACAGCGCGTCCTTCAGCGGCTCGACCAGGTGCTCGACGGCCTGCCTGCGCTGCTCCAGGTCGCCGGTGGCCTCGGCGCGGCTGGCGGCGAGCCTGGTCTCGGCCAGCTCCAGGAAGCGCACGTTGTTGACGTCGAGCGCGCGCGTGGACAGGGCCTGGAAGCGTTCGGCGAGCTGCTCCTCGACGTAGACCAGCTTCTCCGCGGCCGACCTCGCCCGGGCGTCGGCCTCGGCCACCCGCACCGCCGCGCGTGTCCTGGCGACGAGGAAACCGATGAGCAGCCCGACGGCGAGACCTGTGAGAAGCGAGATGACATCCACTTCATCGATGATTGCAGGACTCCCGGGCGCGGATCTCCCCGACACGCTTGGGCGTTCCGCTTGTGCGCCGAGACTCTCGTCGCCGAGAGTAGTGGGATGGACACGCTCGCGAAGCAGGTGGTGGTGGGCGTCTCGGTGGCGGCGGCGCTGGTCGCGCTGGCCGGGGCCGTCATCGCCGGCGCGGCGAGGAGTTCGCGGCCCGAGCGGACGCCGGGGCCTGCCGCGCTGCGCTGGTCGCCGGGCGCGTGCGTCACCGGCGACTTCGCGCTGACCCCGTGCAACGGCGGCGTCTCCGAGGTGGTGGCCATCGCTCCCGACCCGCCGGGTCCGGGCGACTGCCCCGAGGACACCGACGACGTCCTGCGCGTCGGGCCGGGCCGTACGGCGTGCGTACGCAACTTCCTCGACCCGCACCCCGGAGCCCCCGGCGGTGGCGGCGGCCTGCTCAGGGCGGGCGACTGCGTGGCGCACGACGGCCGCGAGCGGCCGTGCAGCCGGTCCGGCTGGTACGGCAGAGCCGTCGCGATCACGCCGGACGCCGCCGCCTGCCCCGAGGACACCCTGGACACCCTCGGCAGCGGCACCAGGACGGTCTGCCTGGGCCCTGGCGGACAGGTGCTCGACCGGGGCGCGTGCGTGGCGCGGCCGCCGGGCCGGGTGGCCGACCGCTCGGACGTCACCCGGGTGGCCTGCGGCTCGGCCCGGGCGTGGGCCAGGGTGCTGTCGTTCGAGTCGGCCGCGAAGGACTGCCCGGCGCGCTCCGAGCGATACCTGCGCTCGGCCTCCGCCCCGCGCCCGGTGACCTGTCTGGACGTGCTGAGCAAGTAAACTCGACGTCCGTGAGTCTCTCCATCGGCATCGTCGGCCTGCCCAACGTCGGCAAGTCCACGCTCTTCAACGCGCTGACCAAGTCCGGCAACGCGCTCGCGGCGAACTACCCGTTCGCCACGATCGAGCCCAACGTGGGCATCGTGGGCGTGCCCGACGACCGCCTGCCCAAGCTGGCCGAGATCTTCGGCTCGGCCCGCATCCTGCCCGCCAAGGTCGAGTTCGTCGACATCGCCGGGCTGGTCAAGGGGGCTTCCGAGGGGCAGGGAAGGGGCAACCAGTTCCTCGCCAACATCCGCGACACCGACGCGATCTGCCAGGTCATCCGGGTCTTCAACGACCCCGACGTCACCCATGTCGACGGCGAGATCTCCCCCAAGCGCGACATCGAGACCATCAACACCGAGTTGATCATGGCCGACCTGCAGACGGTCGAGAAGGCCGTCCCGCGCCTGCAGAAGGAGGCGCGCAACAACAAGGACAAGAAGGTCGCGCTCGAGGCCGCGGAGGGCGCCCTGAGGGTGCTGGAGACCGGCAAGACCATCTTCGAGAGCGGTCTCGACCGCGACGAGCTGCGCGAGCTGCACCTGCTGACGGCCAAGCCCTTCCTGTACGTGTTCAACCTCGACTCCGACGAGCTGGCCGACGCGGCGCTCAGGGAGCAGCTGTCCACGCTGGTCGCGCCGGCCGAGGCCGTCTTCCTCGACGCCAAGATCGAGTCCGAGCTGGTCGAGCTCGACGAGGAGGAGGCTCTTGAGCTGCTGCAGTCGGTCGGCCAGGAGGAGTCGGGCCTGCGCCAGCTGGCCAGGGTCGGCTTCGAGACGCTCGGCCTGCAGACCTACCTGACGGCAGGCCCGAAGGAGACCAGGGCCTGGACGATCAGCAAGGGCGCCACGGCGCCGGAGGCGGCCGGCGTGATCCACACCGACTTCCAGCGCGGCTTCATCAAGGCCGAGATCGTCTCCTTCGACGAGCTGGTCGAGGCGGGCTCCATCGCCAACGCCAGGTCCGCGGGCAAGGCCCGCATCGAGGGCAAGGACTACGTCATGCGCGACGGTGACGTGGTGGAGTTCCGCTTCAACGTCTGACCGGACGGTCCCGGGAAAGGATCGGACGTCTGATCCCGGGACGACTGATGCGTCAACCTCTGCGGGCGTCCGCGCGTCGAATCGTCACGGCGTTCACGCTGACTCGGGAGACCCTCATGATCCGTCGCATCATCCGGAAACGACGCCCCGCACCCACGCTCACGGGCATCAGCCTCGAGGAGGAGCTGGCCCTGATCAGGGTCGAGCTCATGTACGGCCTGCGTGTCAACCGCGAGGCGTACCTCCGCAGAAAGGTCGACGAGCGCAACGAGATGGTGACCCGCATGCGCGAGCAGGGCCCCGCGGGCATGCTGGCCGATCTCCGCGGCTCCCTGGAGCGGGCGGTGCAGCCGACGGTCGTCGACCTGGACAGCAGGCGCCGGTCGCACTCGTCTCAGGATCCTGAGCCCGCCTGACGCTCCGCCTCCGTTCGTGACCTATGCCGAATCCGCAGGTCGCGAGAGTCCATGCGCGATTTGGACAGGAATCCGTGGCCGCCGCGCTATGCGTTTTTAGGCGTTTGGCCTGGTCAAAAGCCGTTTACGCCGGGAACTCACTGGAATCGGGTCTGGGCCCTGTCATGCGGGCCCGGTTTGCCGTGAGGACGGTCATGCCGCAGCATGGGCGTGGCTTTCCTGGAACAATGGCGGAGACCGGATAGGGTGACTACTTCACCGCGGATGATGGGGATCGGCAACGGACGACACCGCGCCAGCCGGGGGGATCGGCGCGAGCGGAGGCGTGATGGCTCGTAGGTCTACCGTCCAGCACGATCCTCGGATCGCTGGCGAGCCCGAGCTTTCCGCGCGCCTCGACACGGACGACTTCGACGCGCCGCCGCCTCGCCGGCCCCGGCGCGGCGGCTGGTCGGGCGGCGGCGGACGGTGGCTGGTATGGACCGGCCGCATCATTCTCTGGGCACTTATTGTGGTTGTCGTGGTGAATGGGATTCGTGCCCCATTTGAGAGGTTTACCCAGCAGGAGGTTGCCGCGCCCAATGGTGCGGTGCAGGAGCACCATGGATTCCCCGCCGAGCGAGGCATGGCATTCGCCGCCCAGTTCGCGGGCGTCTACCTGAATTTCAACCCCGACGACGCGGCGAGCAGATCCAGCAAACTCGCCGCGTTCCTGGCCCAGGGCATGGACCCGCAAATGGGCTGGGACGGCTTCGGCAAGCTGGCGGCCGTCGCCATCCAGGCCTACGACATCGAGGCGGCCGACGCCCACAACGCGGTGGTGAGCGTGGCCTTCCAGACCGGCCCGCGCAGGATGATGGTGTCGGTCCCGATCTACTTCTCCGGCGACGACGCCGGAGAGAGGTTCGTCGTCTCAGGGCGTCCGGCGATCCTGCCCGCCCCGGCCCCGGCCGACCTCCCCCAGGTGGCCAAGCCCGAAACCGACGACGCGGCCGCGGCAGAGCTCAAGCCGCAGCTGGAGGGCTTCTTCAAGGACTACGCCGACGGCGACGCCGCCGGGCTGCAGCGCTACGTCGCCGCAGGCAAGAGCCTGCCGAGCTTCGGCGGCGCCTTCACCTTCGCGGAGCTCAAGGAAGTCGTGGTGCCTGTGGGGGGTGCCACCAGAGAGATCCAGGCGGTGGTGGTGTGGACGGTGCCGAACGGCGACGCCCCGCCCACTCCCGACTCCACCGACCCGGCGGCGGCCGGCGGGCGTCTGGAGCAGGCTTATCGCCTGACCGTCGAGAAGCAGGGCGACAAGTGGTTCGTCGCCGATATCCGCGGCGCCGGCCGGGTCGCTGATTAGGGCATGGCCACGCTGCTGATCGGTACCCCCCGGGAGGACAAGAAGTGACCTATAAGACCGTACTGCTCACCTTGATCGAGATGACGCCGACACCGGTGTCGACCGGCATCGACACCGGAGGGCTCGCCGACTTCCTGCGCGCGTTCTTCGCGCCGCTGTTCCTGGTCGTCGTCTCCGTGGTCGCGCTGTTCTTCCTCTTCACCCGCGAGATCACGCGGTTCGTGCAGTTCCTCATCCTGGCCGTGGCCATCGGAGTGATCTTCTACGTTCCCAACATCATCGAGGTGACGGCGAAGGCGATCGCGGGCGCGCTGGGCATCACGTAAGGGTTGAGACCGCTCCCCGGCGGTCATGAACGAGCGGGCGAGAGGAGGGCCGTGTGGACCTGCCCACGTACACGAACATCTGGCGGATAGAGAAGCGGCTGTACAAGCTGTACGACCTTCGCCTGCCGATGCCGCTGCCGATCGTCTGGATCGGCGTCTTCGTCGGAGTGTTCGTTCCGTGGTCGCTCCTGCTGGTCCTGGTGGGCGTGCCGGTGGAGATGCCGTGGCACGTGCTGTTCCTCGTCCCGCCCGGGATCGTCACGTGGTTGTCCACCCGTCCCGTCATCGAGGGCAAGCGGCTCACCGAACTGCTCGAGTCCCAGCTCCGCTACCTCGGCCAGCCCAGAGCCTGGTACCGCCTCGCGCCGGGCGCCGAGCCCGAGACCGTCACGTTCTCCGCTCGCGTCTGGCGCGCCACCCCCGCCAGGGTCAAGGCGAAGAAGCCGCGCAAGGCCCGCCAGGCGCAGCGCAGGCGCGAGGGCCAGCGGACCACCGGGCCTCGCCAGGTGCGGCCCGTCGTGGCCGCCGCCGCTGCCGCTGCCGCGCAGGCCCCGGTGGGCGAGCAGCCGGGCGCGCGTCCCGGCTGGGGCACGCGCCGCGGCACCGCGCCGGCGCTCAAGGCCCAGGCACACCAGGCGCCCCCCTCGCCGGCACGCGGCACCGCGGGAGGCGCGATCCGGCGCGAGAAGGGGCTCTCAGGCGGCGCTGAACGCCGTCACGACCGCTCGCCCGTGCCGTCACCGGGCTCCGGCGCGCCCGAGCCCGGTGACAGGCGTACATCGTCCGGCGAGACGGACGCCGAGGCGCGGGCCGCGCGGGACGCGGTCGTCCCGATCAAGACGGCGGAGAGCCGCAAGCCCGTCGCCGGCAAGCCGATCGACACCGAGGCGCTGCGGAGGTTGAGAAGGCTCGCGGCGAGCGCCGACGCGCCCGCCGGGACGCCGGAGCCCGCACCGGCCGAGCGCCCCCGCGACGATGCGCGCCCCGACGCCGGTGACGATGCGCGCGACGGCGCGCGCCACGACGGGGGACAGCGGCGGGACGGCGGGCGGCACGAGGACGAGGTCGCACGCGATCAGCACAGGAAGGGGCAGCCGCCCCGGCTGGGGCCGGCCCTGGTGCTGAAGGGCACGCAACGGATCTGGCCACCGCTCAACCCCGACGCCAAGCCCCTGCCCCGCCCCGCAACGCCCACGGACGACCGCGCGGCAGGCACCTCCACGGGAGCCGCTCCCGCAGGAGACGACCGCACAAGAGCCACTCCCACGGGAGCTCACGCAGGAGATGACCGCGTGGGAGCCTCCGCGACAGAGGACGACCGCGCAGAAACCGTCCCTACGGCGCCCGACACGGCGAAGGCCGACGACGTTCCCCCGGCCGCTGCCGGTGACGCGCCTGGGGCCGCTGACGTTCCGCCGGTTGCCGCTGGTGACGCGGCCTCCGAAGAGGTGGACAGCCCTTCGGAGGGTGCCGTCGCGAGGGGGTCAGGAGACGGCACACCGGCCGCCGTCCCGCCGCGAGCGGGTGACGCCGCGCAGGACGTGCCTGACGCCGTCGGTGTCGGGTCCAGGAGCGCGAAGGACGAAGAGGCGGGGAACACCTCCGGCCAGGTCGCGGACGTACGGGAAGCGCCAGGCACCCCGCAGCCCTCGACGCGGGGCCAGGCGGTGGGCCGTCGGGTGAGGCCGACGCTGGTCCCCGTCGACGGGCCCGGACCGGGCAGGACGACCGGCGAGGGCCGCGACGCGCCCGGATTCGACGTGTCACGGGAGCGCGACGCCCCTGCGCCCGCCACGGCCGGCGGCCGCGACGCGCCTGCGCCCGGTACGGCAGCCGACCGTGACGCCCCTGCGGCGCGTGCCCGTGACGCCCGGGTGGCTGGTGGGCGCGGCGGTCAGAGGGCCGCGGGACGGGAGGCGCCGCCGTTGCGGAGCGAACCCGGACGGGGCGGAGAGCTGGTGCCACCGGTGCCCGGGCCGCGTCCGGGTGAGGGCCGGGTGCGCCGGGTCGAGTCGGTGGTCGGGCGCGACTCCGGCGGGTGGCGGCGGATCGCCCAGGTGGTCGTCGGCGGAGGTGGCGTACGCACCGACGGCTCCGAGATCGACGAGGCCAGGGCGAGGGCGGTGTTCAGCGGCAGCCGCAGGGTCGTCGTGCTGGGCTGCACCGGCGGAGCCGGGCAGAGCACGACCGCGCTCATGCTCGGCCACACGTTCGCCCGCTACCGCGACGACAGGGTGGTGGCCGTCGACGCCAACACCGGCGGCAGCACCCTGACCAGCAAGATCGAGCTGGAGACCCCCGAGACGCTCACCTCGTTGTTGTCCGGTCTCGACCGGGTCAGCGGCTATCTCGCCATGCGCGGATACACCACCAGGACGGCCTCCGGGCTCGAGGTGATCAGCGCGGACACCGACGCCGGCGCCGAGCAACGCCTGGCGGACCGGTCCCTCTTCTCCGACCACCGGCTGGGCGAGTCGATGCGCCTGCTGGACCGCCACTACAAGCTGGCCGTCATCGACCCGGCGGCGGCGCTGGCGGCACGGGTGCTGCCGTACGCCGACCAGCTGGTGCTCGTGGTGCCGGCGAGCGAGGAGGCGTCCGAGGCGGTGGCGATGACGTACGAGTGGCTCGACGGGCACGGCTGCGCGGAGCTGCGCAGGCGTGCGGTGATGGTCGTGAACGGCGTCAGCAGGCGTTCGATGGCCGACGTCGAGCAGGCGGAGGCGGTGGCCAGAGGCAGGTGCCGGGCCATTGTCAGGGTCCCCTGGGAGGACGATCTGGCGCCCGGCGGTGCGGAGGTCGTCGACCCGGGGCAGTTGCGCGCGGCCGGGCGGCGGGCCTACCTCGCCCTCGCGGGCGTGGTGATAGCGGGCTTCGCGGCACAGGCACAGACCGTCCGACCGAGCGAGGAGGAGTTGGCGAGTGACCCCCCGGGCACGAGAATCGGTGAGCGATAAGTGAACAAGCGAGCAGGCCTGGCCCGTTCATGCGCTGAGGGGGCGGCATGAGCAGGGCATCACGAGCGCACCAGCGCCTCGCGGTCCGCTATTTCGACGACCGCATCCTGCTCACGGACACCTGCGCATGGGCGTACTTCAGACTCCCGACGGTCAGCTACGAGTTCGTCACGCCTGAGGAGCGCGAGGCGCTGGCCACCAACATCACGATCGCGCTGGCCGCGATCAGGATGCCCGACGCCGAGGTTCACCTGAGGGTCGCGCACCGCACCTACCCCGCGGCGGAGTGGGCCATGGCGCTCAACGCCACGTCCGACGAGGGGCCGGGCTGGCGCGACTACCTGGAGGAGATGTACCGGCACGTCTGGGCGAAGGACTTCTGGTCGAAGGAGGTCTATCTCGGCGTGCGGCTCGGGCCGCGCGGCAAGCAGCTCGGCAGCGGCGTGCTCAGCCAGCTCCTCGGCTTCTACCAGAAGACCGAGAAGTCTCTCGGCATGGAGGACGACCATGTGCCCGACAGCGAGATCGGGCGGTGGACGGAACAGGCGGAGCGGCTGGGCAGGGCGCTCGCGTCGAGCGCCCTCTACGCCAGGCACGCCACCTCCGTGGAGGTGGCGTGGTTGTTCCAGCACGCGGCCGCGGGCGCCCTGGGCGACCCGCCGCCGTCGGCGAGCCCGAAGCGGCGCTGGGGCAGGGGCGAGATCGAGGCGCTGGTGGAGGGCGAGATCCACAACGGCAGGTCGTTGTTGCGGATCGTGCAGCCGCAGGGCGACTCGTACGTGGCTCATCTGTCGTTCGCGCGTTTCCCCGATCTCATGCCGTTCCCCGACGGCGAGCCGTGGATGCACTTCGCCGACCAGCTCGCGTTCCCCGTGGAGATCTCGTCGCGGATGCGGCTGATCCCGCCGGTCAAGGCGTCCAAGGACGTCGCGCGCAAGCTGGCGCACGCCCGTGACATGGACCACCACATTCGAGAGGCGGGCGCGGAGGCGCCGCTGGCGCTGGCGGAGCAGATCGACGCGGCCAGGATGCTGGAGCACGGCATCACGAAGGAGCGGCTGCCGTTCGTGTACGGCTGGCACCGCCTGATCGTGTCGGCCCCGACCGAGGACATCTGCGTGCAGCGGGTGGAGGCGGTCGTCGAGCACTACCGCGACATGGGCATCGACGTGGTCAACTCGACCGGCGACCAGTTCTCGTTGTTCCGTGAGGCGTTGCCGGGGGAGAAGGTGCAGGTCAACGCCTATGCCCAGCGGCAGCCGCTGCGGACGATCGCGGGCGGCATGGCCACGGCGACCGTCGACCTGGGCGACCGGCTGGACGACGGCAGCGAGGGCTGGCTGGGCCCGTACATCGGCGAGACGGTGGGCAGGGCGCGCAGCATCGTGCACTTCGACCCGCTGCTGGCGGCCAGCCGCAACCGCCCGACCGCCATCGCGATCACCGGCGAGCCGGGCGGCGGCAAGACGACGCTCGCGCTGCTGATGATCTATCAGATGGCGTTGCGCGGGGTGACGGTCGCGGTGATCGACCCGAAGGGCGACGCCGAGTCGCTCGTACGGCTGCTCGACAAGCGGGGGCGTAAGGCGCGCATCATCCCGCTCGGGTCGGCGGCGCCCGGGCTGCTCGACCCGTTCTCGTTCGGCGACGACATCGCGGCGAAGAAGACGATGGCCACCGAGACGCTGCGCCTGCTGCTGCCCCGCATGTCGGAGGAGCGCGAGTCGGCGATGATCCAGGCGGTGGCCGCGGTGTCGAACGCGCCCGACCCTTCGCTGGGCAAGGTCGTCGACTTCCTGGAGCAGGCCGGCGACGCCGCGTCGAAGAACCTCGGCGCGGTGCTGCGCTCCATGTCGGAGATGCACCTGGCCAGGCTCTGTTTCGACCCCTCCGGCGGCGACCAGATCGACACGGAGGGGTGGACGACCGTGTTCACGCTGGGCGGGCTGACGCTGCCCGACGTGGCCACGACCAGGGACGACTACTCCTACGAGCAGCGGCTGTCGGTGGCCCTGCTCTACCTGGTGTCCCAGTTCGCGCGCAGGCTGATGAACGGCCTCGACCGGCGCGCCCCCAAGGCGATCTTCCTGGACGAGGCGTGGGCGATCACCTCCACGCCCGAGGGCGCCAAGCTGGTGCCCGAGGTCAGCCGGATGGGCCGCTCCCGCAACACCGCTCTGGTGCTGGTCTCGCAGAACGCGGGAGACCTGCTGAACGAGCAGGTGACCAACTGCCTGTCGTCCGTCTTCGCGTTCAGGTCCACCGAACGGGTGGAGGTGGACCACGTCATGTCCCTGCTCGGGGTGGAGCAGTCGGAAGAGCACAAGGCCGTGCTGCGCTCGCTGGGAAACGGCGAATGCGTGTTCCGTGATCTGGATGGCAGGGCGGGCCGTATCGGAGTAGACCTGATCTCCGAGGAACTTCTCCGTTGGCTCGACACGAACCCCACACACGACAAACCCGTCGCCGACGGGCATGATGATCTTCAGGGGGGCGTGGGCAGAGCGCAGGAGGTACGGTCATGAAGGTCCGGCTATCCCGACGACTCGCGCTGGCGTTCGCGCTCGTCACCGCCGTGCTCGTGGTGCCCGTCGTGGTGGGCGGTGTGTCCGCCCCGGCGGCCGCGGCGCCCTGCGACCTGTCGGGCGCGCTCGCACCTGAGGTGATCGGCGGCGGCACCGACGGCATGATCCAGCCGCCGCCCCCCGAGGGCGGGGCGCAGGCTCCGACCACCAACTACGGCCAGTTCGGGATGAGCGGCCAGTTCTGGCACACCCACGAGCTGGGCTGTTCCGACTACGTCGCCGTGCTCGGCAACATGTGGGCCAACGGCATCTTCACCGCGGCGAAGGCCGTCGACCGGCTGACGATCACCACGTACCAGGCGGCGGCGACGGAAGGGCCGCTGCAGTCGATCAAGGACGTGGTCGACGACATCGTCACGAACCTGGCCAACGCGATGTACTGGCCGCTCCTCCGCCCGATCGTGATCATCGGCGCGATCTGGCTGGCCTGGTACGGCCTGATCCGCAAGCGGGCCACCACGACCGCTGAAGGCGTGATCTGGATGGTCCTGGCGGTCACCGTCGCGGTCTGGTTCTTCAGCCGGCCCGGCGACTTCACCGGGCTCGGCAAGGTGGTCACCGACAAGACCGGCGAGGTCGTCAACTCGGCGTTCTCCGGCCTGCCCGGCGCGGGCGGCGCGTCCTGCCTGCCGCCTCCGGGCGACGCCGATCCCGAGCTCAAGCCGGGCGGCTTCGGTCAGGGCGGCACGCCGGGCGTCGAGCAGAACGCCGACGCGCTGTGGTCCACGCTGGTCTGCAAGCCGTGGCTGGTGGGCCAGTTCGGCACCGCCGACCCGCAGCAGCCCATCGTGCGCGACTTCGGCCGCAAGATGCTGGAGATCCAGTCGATCCCGCCCGCCGTCGCCGGCCAGCCCGCCCCCGACGTGGGGGCCCGCCAGTCGGAATACGCGGAGCTGGCCTCCCAGCTGAGGAACGACCCCCGCTACACCGTCTTCTCCGGCAGGGACTGGTCCAACCGGCTAGGCGTGGCCGTCGGCGCGTTCATCGCCGCGCTGGTGGCCGGCACGCTCATCTTCCTGGTGGCGGTCTCGCTGCTGGTGTTGAAGGTGGGCTTCCTGCTGCTGCTCATCCTCGGGCCGATCTTCCTGCTCATCGGGGTGCATCCGGGCAGCGGGCGGATCATCGCCATGCGCTGGGTTGAGATGCTCGTCGGCACGCTGCTGAGACAGGCCGTGCTGACGATCGTGCTCAGCGTGCTCGTGTACGGCTACGCGCTGATCATCTCCACGGCCATGCCGTGGGGGCTGCAGGTGCTGTTCATGGCCCTGCTGACGATCGCGGTGTTCTTCTACCGCCGCCCGTTCCAGCACCTGTTCGCCTCGCTGAACGGCCACACGGTCACCACCCGCATGCTCGGCGAGGCGGCCAGCTCGTCCGTGCTCGAACGGTCCGCGGGCGCGCTGCCGCCGGTCGCGTCGGCCAGGATCGGACGCTGGGGGCTGCGCAAGGCCGAGCCGGTTATCAGGGCGGCGGCCGCGGCCAACCCGGCGGGTGCGGCGGCCACGGCGGCGACCGGGCAGGCGAGGGTACGCGCCGAGGAAGGCGAGGGCACTCCTTCCGGCACCCGCGTGCCCGCCACGGCGGCGCCCCTCGACACCGACCAGCAGGGCGGCAAGGCGGCGACCAGGGCGCCGCTCGAACCACGCAGGGGCACGGCGCCGCCGCTCAATCTGGGCACGCCCACCCGCACGCGCGGCGGGGCGGGTGGCGCCAGGCCCGGCGGCGGTCCTGGAGGCTCCGGTGGCGCGGCCGGCGCGGGCGCGGGCTCCGGCGGGTCCGCGGGCTCCGGCGGCGGCTGGTTCGGCGGCGGGTCCGGTGGCGGCTGGGCGCGGCGCGGCGGCTCGTCGGGCGGCTCGCGTAACGGCTCGTCCGGCGGCTCGCGCGGGTCCCGGTTCGGCGGGTCGGGCGGCACACGTTCCCGCGGCCCCGGCGGCGGGCTGTTCGGCGGATCGAACGGTTCCGGCGGCTCCGGCAGGACGCGGTCCGGCGGCGGCGGAGGAGGCCAGGCCTGGCCGCGCGGCGGCCAGGCGGGCTCCCGGATCTTCAGCTCCGGCGAGTCGTCGTCCCGCTCCTCGGAGGCGCCACCGCTCTGGCTGCGCAGCGGCAGCGACGGTGGCGGCTCCGGGGGTGACAGCCCCTCCGTGCCGTTCTGGCTCAAGCCGAACTCCCCGGACAAGGACTGAATGTGACTCCTCCGCGCCCTGAAGGGAGCGGCTTCTCGCCCCGCTTGCGCGGGAGACGACGGCCAAGCCCTGACCGATGCCCGAAAGCACGAAGCCGATCCCATCCGGAGGCGGCGACAATGGCTGAGGTTCTGGCGACGGTCCCCTCGGGAGGATCTGATGGCACAGCCAGGTGACCGGCGCGGGCTGGCCTTCGCCGTCATCGTCGTGGTCGTCGCCGCGGTCGGCGTCTACCTGACGATCGGTCCGCCCTCGGAGGAGCAGGCGGAGCCCGCGCCTGAGGCGACCCCCGCGGCCGTCACGCCGGTGGCTTCGAGCACGCCGCTGGCGACCGCGAGCGCCGAGCCGTTCGACGTCTACTCCTACCTGCCCATGCAGAAGGAGCAGCTCGCCGCGGCCGCGGACCTGGCCGAGCGGTTCACCGCCGAGTACGGCACGTTCCGTTACGACGAGGATCCGGCGGCCTACGCGACGCGGCTGAAGGCGTACACGACGGCCGAGTTCGGCAACGAGCTGACCAGAACGCTCTCCTCGGCGGGCACCATCGAGCAGAACCGCAACGACGAGATCGTCTCCACGGCCACGGCCAGGCTGAAGGAGATCAGGCAGGTCGAGAAGACCTCCATCGTCTTCGTGATCAGCGCCAGCCGGCAGGTCGCCGCGAAGAGCGGCGGCAAGCAGCACAACGAGGAGTACGCGGTCACGGTGAGCCAGGAGGGAGCCGACTGGCGGGTCTTCGATCTCCGTCCGTCGACGGAGGGCCAGGAGGGGGACATTCTGGAGTGAAAGGTACGCGTCTCGCCCTGGTGATCGGTCTCGCCGGGGCGTTGATCCTGGTGGCGGTCATCGTCTCGCCGATGTTGCTGATCTCGTTGCCGTCCTTCATCTCCGGCGGCGGCTCCATCGACTGCGAGGACGACACGCAGGTGGAGGAGGTGTCCGACTCGGGCTCCTCCGACATTCCCGGCAGATACCTGGAGCTGTACAAGAAGCACGGCAAGAAGATCGGCGTGCAGTGGAACATCCTGGCCGCCGTGGGCAAGCGCGAGACCGACCACGGCCGCTCCGACCTGCCCGGCGTCAAGAACGGCACCAACCACGCGGGCGCGGCGGGGCCGATGCAGTTCCTGATCTCCACGTGGGGCGGCAAGGCCAGGATCCCGATGTCGTCCGACTTCAACGGTTACGCCTCCGACGGCGACGGCGACGGCGTGGGCGACGTCTACAACCCGGCCGACGCCATCCTGGGCGCCGCGAAGATGCTCAAGCGCAACGGCGCGCCGGAGAACGTGCGGCAGGCGCTGTTCGTCTACAACCGGGCCTGGTGGTACGTCGACCAGGTGGTCGAGATCGCCAGGAAATACGCCAGGTCCGGCGAGGTGAAGGTGCCGCCGCAGGCCTCGGAGGAGTGCGACGACCCGCTGATCGAGGCCGCGCCGAGCGACGTCGTGGCCAAGATCCTCGAGTACGCGCTCGACCAGCGCGGCAAGCCGTACCTGTGGGGCGGCACGGGGCCCGACGCGTTCGACTGCTCGGGCGTCATCTACGCGGCCTACCGGGCGGCGGGGTTAGTGATCCCGCGTACGACGTTCGTGCAGTGGCCGTTCGGGGTGAAGATCCAGGAAGGGGACGAGCAGCCGGGTGACCTGGTGTTCTTCAACTCCGGTCCCGGCACGTCCGCGAACAACCCTGGCCACGTCGGCCTGGTCGTGTCCAAGGGCAAGATGCTGGAGGCGCGCTGCCGGCTGTGCGGGCCGATCAAGGTCACCAGCTACCAGGCCCGTACCAACCGGGTCGGCTTCACCCGCCCTCTCCAGAACCCCGACGTGCTCGAACAGCTCAAGAAGCTGCAGAATCCATCCCGGTGAGGAATGTGACGTGATGAGCACGGTCGTGGTCGTGGCCGCGGTGATTGTCGCCCCTGGCGGCCGGGTGCTCGCGGCCCAGCGCGCCGAGCCGGCGGCGCTGGCCGGCGGGTGGGAGTTCCCCGGCGGGAAGGTGGATCCGGGGGAGGACGAGCGGGCGGCGCTCGTGCGGGAGTGCCGCGAGGAACTCGGCGTCGAGATCGCGGTGGGCGAACGCGTGGGCGGTGACTGGCCGCTCTCGGCGGGGTATGTCATGCGCGTGTGGCTGTGCTCCCTGATCTCGGGCGTGCCCGAAGCCAAGGAGCACCTGGCGCTGCGGTGGCTCGGGCCAGGCGACTATTACGACGTCGACTGGCTGGGCGCTGACCTGCCCATCATGAAGACCGTGGAGAACCTGCTGCCCCAGTGATGGACTCCTCACCCTGTGTGTCATGATGGTGACTCAGTGTGATTTGTCGCAACGGGGGAGTGGGAATGATGCGGCGTGGCTGGATCATTGCCGGAGCCCTCCTTCTGACGGCGGTGCCCTGTGTGCCCGTGGGGGCCACGGGGGTGTCGCTGGTGCTCGAGCGGATCAAGGGGTCTGACGGCGCGGGCAAGCGGGTCAGGACGGGGGACGTCCAGCGGTTCAAGGTACGGCTGAACGGGATGGGCAGGGGTGCGAGGGTCGCGGTGGCGGCCAGCCCGGCGGAAGCGCTGGCGGAGGTCGTCTGCGCCCCGTCGCCCGATCGTCCCGCCTGGAGTTTCGGGCCGGGGGCTGTCATGCCGGAGCATGCCGGCATTCCCGGGGCGAGCCGGGAGGAGCCTGCGGGAGGCTCCCGGGCGGAGGTGGTGACGGCGGGCGAGGTGGCCTCCGAGGAGCTTGCCGTACGCGCGTTGTCGGTCCCTTCCGGCTCCACCCGCGCCAGCGCCACCCTTCCGGGAACGCGGGTGTGCAGGCTGGGCGAGGTCGCCGGGGAACGATCCGTTGAGGTGACGCTCACCGCACCGGCCGGGGTCAGGGCCGTGGCGCTGGCGGCGGCCGCCTGGATGCGCACCGGCACCGGTGACGGGCTGACGACCACGGCCGACACCGTCTCCACGCGGGTCACGAGCACCGTACCGGCGCCGCCGGGTTCGTCAGGACCGGAGGAGTCCGGCGGCGGGGCACGGGTGCCCTACGGTGTGCGCGACCGGTCGCAGGACGCCGGCCATCCCGCTGTCGCCGAGGGACCGGCCGGCCCTGGGGCGGGGGAATGGCCTGGCGCGGAGTTCTGGCCGCCGTCCGGTGCCGTGGCAGGGGGTTGGTGGCCTCCCGGTCCCGGCGTGGACGGCCCGCGGCCCGTCGGTCCCGGGGCGGGGGATGGACCGCCTCCAGGTTCCGGCGTGGACGGCCGACGGCCCGTCGGGCCGGAGACGGGAGACGGGCCGCCTCCCGATTCTGGCGAGGCACGTTCACCCGCGGGTGTCGCTGTGGAAGGACGCCGACCGGCCGGCGCCGAGCGGCATTCCCCGGTGCGGCGCGGTGCGGGCGATCCTGGGGTGCGGGAGCGTGGCGTGGAAGCGTGGGAGCCTGTGGAGGCCGGCGCGCAGGAGCACGGTCAGGCGATCCGCGAGTTGGAGGGTACGCGGCGCGAGGCGCAGGAACCACCGGCCATGCGGGGCCAGGCTGAGGAGCAGGGGCCGCCCGCCGTCTCCCCGCAGCGGGCGCCGGGAACGTCAGCGCAGGAGCAGGGAGCGGATCCCGAGCCCGCGCAACAACCGCCTATCGGGACCCAGGCTCAGGGCTCCCCATCCAACGGCTCTCGGTCTCATGGGGGAGCGCAGTCGCGGGGGTCCGGCCAGCCCCAAGGCGCGGTGCCTCAGGCTGTCGCACCTCAGGGCGCCGGGCAGCCTCAGGGCGCCGCGCAGCCTGGCGCAGCGCAGGCTCAGAAGACGGCGCAGCCTCAGAAGACCGCGCAGGCTCAGAAGACGGCGCAGGCTCAGGGCCGGCACTCCCTGCCCGCGCAGAACCGGGGGGCAGTGCAGGCTCAGGGCTCGACCCGGTCCCACGGGTCCACGCAGTCGTTGCCCCACGGGAACGTGCAGGAGATGCCTGACGGGTTCGCGCACGCGTTCCCCGATGGGGCGCCGCAGGTGGCGGCGACCGCGGGAACCGTTCCGTCCCCGGAGATGTCGTTCCCGCCGGCCGCAAGTCCAGGGTCGGCCCCGTTGCCGTTCGAAATGGTGTCGTCGGTCAAACGTGTGCGCCCGGAAGAGGGGGTCAGCATCGTGGACGGCGCGACGGGTTTCTGGCTGGCGGCCGCAGCCGTCGGACTGCTGCTGGGGGCGTTGAGACTCATTGTCACGGTACAACAGGGCCGTAACCGTAAATTGGAGTTGTAAATCAGTCTTTACTGTTACTTTGACCCGGCTAGTATTCCCTTGACCATGGTTTCGGGACTGGCGGAGGGCAACGGTGGAGCGCAGGCGAGCGACAGCCGTGTCCGCGATCGTCCTGGCGCTGGGCCTCGCCGGTGCGGGCGCGGCCCCGTTCATCGTGCAGAGCGCCAGCGCCTCCACGGCGGCGTACGACCCGGTGGAGGGGTGCAATCCCGGCGATGTGTGCGATGCGTGGCCGGGGAATCCCGAGACCACGGTGACGGTCACGGCGACGGCGGGCGAGCCCCCTCCTGACGAGCCGGAGGAGGATCAGGATCCGCAGACGACGATCACCCAGACCGTCACCGCGACTCCTACGAAGACCACCAAGAGCCCCACGCCGAAGAAGACCACCAAGAGCCCGACCCCGAGCACCACGCCGTCCACCCCGCAGCAGCAGCCGCAGCCGCTTCCCACGCAGAGCGTCGAGGTGCCGCCCAGCACCTCCGCCCCCGCCACTCCTGAGGAGAGCGTGGAGATGCCGACCGTCGCGCCGACCGAGACGCCCCCCAGCGCGCCGTTGAGCGAGACGCCGCCTGCCTCCTCCGAGGAGGTGCCGCTGGAGTTGCGGAACGCGGCGCCCGAGTTCGACCAGCGCACGCTGACGCAGAAGCTCAGCATCCCGGCGCTGGTGCTGGTGCTCCTCGCGCTCTTCGCCGTCCTCATCTTCGAGGGGCGGCTGCGCCGGATGGCCCACGCGGCGGCGGTACGCAAGGCGGGGCCGATGGCCCCGCCGGAGATGCCTCCTGGCGGCGGCTACCCGGCGGGCCCGGGCTACGCCACGGCCGGCTTCCCCGCCCCCGGCTATCCGGGCGGCACGGCGTACGCGCCGATCATCAGCTTCGTCCCCGTGCAGACCTATCCGGGCGGCCAGGTGCAGTACGGCGCCGTCTACCAGGACCCGCAGCCGGCTCCGCCGCAGGACTACCCGCACGAGGAGCCGCCCCCGGCGGAGGAGCCGGTGGTGTTGCACCCGGACGAGTTCGGCTCCTACAGCCACGAGCCGCCCAAGCAGAGCGAATACCGTGACCCGTTCGAGCCGGTGATCCCGCCTGCGGACATTCCGCCGGGGGGTGCGAGCCCGTTCGACGAGGAGAGAGAGCGTCCGAGCGCGCCGGCCTCGGCCGCGGAGCCGGGTGACGCGGAGCCCTGGCAGGGCCCGTCGGCCTCGCTGTTCGAGCCGCCCGTCCGCGGCGGTAACTACGACCCGCTGCCCTACCTGCCCGCTGACGGCGACGTGACCGCGATCCAGCCGCTGCCGGACCAGGAGCCGGAGCCCGAGCAGCCGGCAGGCACGCAGGAGGGCCAGGAGCCCCCGCAGGAGGCGCCGGGCGACGCCAAGCGCAAGCGCCGCTGGGGCCGCAAGAAGTAGGGCGCAAGGCAGGCGCACGCCGCGAAGGACGTGGACGCACGAAGGCGGGGGCCGGATCATCCGGCCCCCGCCTTCCGTGTCAGCGCCCTACGAGGTGCGCTTGAAGATCTTGTTGCCCAGCCACACCAGCGGGTCGTACTTCCGGTCGACCACGCGCTCCTTCATGGGGATCAGCGCGTTGTCGGTGATCTTGATGTGTTCGGGGCAGACCTCGGTGCAGCACTTGGTGATGTTGCAGTAGCCGAGCCCGTGCTCCTCCTGGGCCGTCTCCTGCCGGTCCGCCACGTCGTACGGGTGCATGTCCAGCTCGGCGATCCGCATGAGGAAGCGCGGGCCGGAGAAGGCCGGCTTGTTCTCCTCGTGGTCGCGGATCACGTGGCAGATGTTGTTGCACATGAAGCACTCGATGCACTTGCGGAACTCCTGGGACCGCTCGACATCGACCTGCTTCATCCGGAACTCGCCTGGCCGGACGTCGGCCGGCGGGGTGAAGGACGGGACCTCCCGGGCCTTCTGGTAGTTGTAGGACACGTCGGTGACGAGGTCCTTGATGACGGGGAACGTGCGCATGGGCGTGACCGTGATGGTCTCGTCCTCCTCGAAGGTGGACATCCGGGTCATGCAGCCCAGCCGCGGCTTACCGTTGATCTCCATGCTGCACGAGCCGCACTTGCCCGCCTTGCAGTTCCAGCGCACGGCCAGGTCGGGCGCCTGCGTGGCCTGGAGCCGGTGGATGATGTCGAGGACGACCTCGCCCTCGTTGACCTCCACGGTGAAGTCCTCGAGCCTGCCCTCGCCGCCCTCACCGCGCCAGACCTTGAACTTTGCCTTGTAGCTCATGACTTCGCTATCCCGTCGAACTCGGTCATCTCTTCGTCGGTGAGGTATTTGCTCAGCTCGTCGCGTTCGAAGAGGCTGATCAGATCGTCGCGCATGCGCGGCTGGATCCTCTCCTCGACGCGGACGGCCGAGCCGCCCTCGGTGGAGCAGACGAGCAGCTTGCGGCGCCACTCCGGGTTCATCCCGGGGAAGTCGTCGCGGGTGTGCCCGCCGCGGCTCTCCTCGCGCAGCAGCGCGGCGCGCGCCACGCACTCCGACACCAGCACCATGTTGCGCAGGTCGATCGCGAGGTGCCAGCCGGGGTTGTAGACGCGCGAGCCGGCCGCGCCGACCAGCGCCACGCGCTCCTTCAGCTTCTCCACGACCTGGAGAGCCTCGGCGACCTCGTCGGGCTTGCGGATGATGCCGACGAGTTCGTTCATGGTGCGCTGGAGCTCGTGGTGCACCTCGTAGGGGTTCTCGCCGCTGCGTCCGAGCGGTGCGATCGCCTCCTCGCGGGCCGCTTCGACCGCGTCGTCGGCCACCTTGGGCCGGGCCGCGAGCCCGTCCACGTACGCCGCCGCGCCCGCGCCCGCCCGGCGACCGAACACCAGCAGGTCGGACAGCGAGTTGCCGCCCAGCCGGTTGGAGCCGTGCATGCCGCCGGAGACCTCGCCGGCCGCGAACAGGCCGGGCACGGCCGCCGCGCCGGTGTCGGCGTCGACCTCGACGCCGCCCATGATGTAGTGGCAGGTCGGGCCCACCTGCATGGGCTCGGCGGTGATGTCGACGTCGGCCAGCTCCTTGAACTGGTGGTGCATCGACGGCAGCCGCTTCTTGATCTCCTCGGCGGGCAGCCGGGTGGAGACGTCGAGGAAGACACCGCCCTGGGGCGAGCCGCGACCGGCCTTGACCTCGGCGTTGATCGCGCGGGCCACCTCGTCACGCGGCAGCAGCTCCGGCGGGCGCCGGTTGTTGGCCTGGTCGGTGTACCAGCGGTCGCCCTCTTCCTCGCTGGTGGCGTACTTGTCCTTGAACACGTCGGGGACGTAGTCGAACATGAAGCGCTTGCCCTCGGAGTTGCGCAGCACGCCGCCGTCACCGCGGACGGACTCGGTGACGAGGATGCCGCGCACGGACGGCGGCCAGACCATCCCCGTGGGGTGGAACTGGATGAACTCCATGTTGATCAGGTTGGCGCCGGCGAGCAGGGCCAGGGCGTGGCCGTCGCCGGTGTACTCCCAGGAGTTGGAGGTGACGACGTAGGACTTGCCGATCCCGCCGGTGGCCAGGACGATGGCCGGCGCGTCGAAGAGGATGAAACTTCCCGACTCGCGCCAGTAGCCGAACGCGCCGGAGATCGCGTCGCCGTCCTTGAGCAGCCGGGTGACCGTGCACTCGGCGAAGACCTTGATGTAGGCCTCGTAGTCGCCGTGGGTCTCGTAGTCCTCCTGCTGGAGGGCGACGACGCGCTGCTGCAGGGTGCGGATCATCTCCAGCCCTGTGCGATCACCCACGTGGGCGAGCCGTGGATACTCGTGCCCGCCGAAGTTCCGCTGGCTGATCTTGCCGTCCTTGGTGCGGTCGAAGAGCGCGCCCCAGGCCTCGAGCTCCCAGACGCGGTCGGGCGCCTCCTTGGCGTGCAGCTCGGCCATCCGCCAGTTGTTGAGGAACTTGCCGCCCCGCATGGTGTCACGGAAGTGCACCATCCAGTTGTCGTCGGGGTTGACGTTGCCCATCGCTGCGGCGGCGCCGCCCTCGGCCATGACGGTGTGCGCCTTGCCGAACAGCGACTTGCAGACGATCGCCGTGCGCTTGCCCTGCTGGCGCGCCTCGATCGCGGCCCGCAGGCCGGCGCCGCCCGCGCCGATGACGACGACGTCGTACTCGTGGCGCTCTGTGTTCATCGGGTTTTCCACTGAAGCTGGTCCTTACGCGAACGGGAAGGCGATGATGCCCTTGGCGACCAGGCGTACATAGAGGTCGGCGCCCATGACGGAGAACATCGAGGCCCACGCGAGCTGCTGGTGCTTGGCGTTGAGCTTGGAGACGAACGTCCAGGCCCGATAGCGCAGCGGGTGACGGGAGAAGTGGTTGAGCCGGCCCGCGGTGATGTGGCGGCACGAGTGGCAGCCGAAGGTGTAGCCGAGGATGAGCACGGCGTTGAGGAGCAGGATCCACGAGCCGAGGCCCAGCGGCTTGTGCACCAGCGCCAGGACGGCGTCGTAGGTGAGGATGGCGCCGATCACCACCGCGAAGTAGAAGAAGTAGCGGTGGATGTTCTGGATGATCAGCGGGAACCGGGTCTCGCCGGTGTACTTCCCATGGGGCTCCTGCACGGCGCACGCCGCCGGCGACAGCCAGAACGAGCGGTAGTAGGACTTGCGGTAGTAGTAGCACGTCAGCCGGAACCCGCCGGGCAGGCCGAGGATCAGCAGCCCCGGCGGGAGCGCGTACCAGCCGCCGACGGGCGCCCATCCGAACAGCCGCGCGCCGTCGCAGACCTCCTGAGTCGTCAGGCAGGGCGAGGCGAACGGGGCGATGTAGGGATCGACGAAGTTGCTCGTGTCGATGATCGCCCACACGCCGTAGACAAGGAATGAGCTGAGCCCGAGGAACGTCACTAGCGGTACGAGCCACCATCGGTCGGTGCGCAGCGTGCGCACCTTGACCTGGGCACGCTGCCTTCTCGCTGGTGCGTCGGGCGTCGTTTGGGTCATCGCGGACCTCTCCACCTCCCGCGGACCCATCGCGCAGGGGGTCCGTGGTTTTCGTATTCGCTGGGCGCGCGGATGGCGATCTCCGCTCAGGCGCGCGTTGGTGGGGGATACGTTACGACGACAGGATCGAGTTTAGTGAGCGGGGTCACTCACAATTTCGATGACCCGCTGTGATTCCTGTCACGTAGGTGCGTCACATGGGCTGCCCCGAGGTAGGAAGTTTAACCACCGTTACGAAAAAATTATCTATCTGTCGGACAACACGGATAAATTGCTCAAAGTCCACCGGCTTGGACACGTACGCGTTGGCGTGCAGCCGGTAGCTGCGCAGAATGTCCTCCTCGGCCTCCGACGTCGTCAGGATCACCACCGGGATCGTGCGCAGCACCGGGTCGTCCTTGACCTCCCGCAACACCTCGCTGCCGCTCATCCTCGGCAGGTTGAGGTCGAGCAGGATGAGGTCGGGGCGGGTCGCGTCGCGGTAGTCGCCCTCCCCGCGCAGGTAGGCCAGCGCCTGCTCGCCGTCGTTGACCACGTTGAGGCGGTTGCGGACCTTGTTGAGGTCGAACGCCTCCTTCGTCAGCAGGATGTCCGCCTGGTCATCCTCGACGAGAAGCACATCGATCGGTCGTACGTCCATCGTGATCAGCCTCCAGCCACAGGTAGTGTCCAGCGGAACGTCGTGCCCCTGCCCTCGGTGTCACCGTCC
Source organism: Nonomuraea sp. KM88 (assembly GCF_052245635.1). Taxonomy (NCBI): domain Bacteria; kingdom Bacillati; phylum Actinomycetota; class Actinomycetes; order Streptosporangiales; family Streptosporangiaceae; genus Nonomuraea; species Nonomuraea sp. KM88. Next base: position 557,439 of record NZ_JBQQCC010000004.1, read on the forward strand.
AGCCACAACCGGCCACCGTGGTACTCGACGATCTTGCGGCACAGGGCGAGCCCGATTCCGGTGCCGGGATAGACGTCGCGGGGGTGGAGGCGCTGGAAGATCAGGAAGATACGGTCGGCGTACTTCGGCTCGATCCCGATGCCGTTGTCGGAGCAGCTGAACTCCCACATGTCGCCGGACCTCTCCGCACCGATGTGGATGCGCGGAGGCTCCTCGGCGCGGAACTTCACGGCGTTCTCGACCAGGTTCTGGAAGAGCCGGGTGAGCTGCATCCGGTTGCCGGTGACCCGGGGCAGCTCGTCGCGGGTCACCGTGGCGCCGGTGTCCTCGATCACGGCCGAGAGGTTCTCCAGCGCCGCGTCCAGCGCCACGCCCGACTCGATCGCGGTCTTGCCGCTGGTGACCCGGCCGACCCTGGAGAAGCCGAGCAGGTCGTTGATGAGCAGTTGCATGCGCTTGGCGCCGTCGACCGCGTAGTGGATGTACTGCTTGGCCCGGTCGTCGAGTTGCGTGCCGTACCGCTGCTCCAGCATCTGGGTGAAGCTGGCGACCTTGCGCAGCGGCTCCTGGAGGTCGTGGCTGGCGACGTAGGCGAACTGCTCCAGCTCGCCGTTGGACCTGCGCAGCTCCTCGCTCTGGTCGGCGGCGACCCGCCAGGCCGCGACGATGCGGTCGCGCATGGAGTCGACGTGGCCGGCCAGCTCGGCCAGCTCCGCCGGCCGGTCGACGTGCAGGACGTGGTCGAAGTCGCCGCCGGCGACCGTACGCACCTGTGTGGTGAGCCGGTCGATGGGGTTCAGGACGAAGTGGCGCACGATGAACGCCAGCCCGATGCCGCAGGCGAGCAGCACCGCGAACACCACGATCAGCGTGACGTTCAGCCGGGTGAGCTGCGCGGCGACCTCGGGGGGCGGGGACAGCTCCATCGTGCGGGCGCTCATCACCAGGACGACCGTGACCCCGGCCACGAACGCGATGCCGGCGATCGCCCCGACGAACAGGAACCAGCGGGCGACCGGCAGCCGGCCCAGCCCCGTGGGCTCCGGGGCGGGCGGCAGCGGGTGGATGCTCATGCTTTCCTCCTGCGCAGCAGGATCACGGCGAGGTCGTCGCTCAGCGTGCCGACGTGGGTGATGAGCCGGTCGAGGTCGATGTCTCCGTGGGCGTGTACGAGCTCGATCAGGCCGTCCACCCCGATCTCCCCGTCGGGCTCGCCCACGGCCGCCTCGATCAGGCCGTCGGTGTAGAGCATCATCGTCCACTCCTCGCCCAGCGGGACGTCGATCACCCGCCACTCAACGTCGGGGAAGATGCCGAGCGGTGGGCCGGAGGGCGTGTCGCACACCGCCTCGGCGCCTCCGTCGCGCACCAGCACGGGAGGCGGGTGGCCGATCACGTGCATCTTCGCGTGCAGCAGGTCGGGGGAGATGGTGGCCGTGCAGAGCGTGGTGAAGATCTCGGGGGCCTGGCGCTCGGCCCGCAGCAGCGCGTCGAGCGTGCGCAGCATCGTCTCGTCCGTCTGCCCGGCCAGCACCAGCGTGCGCCAGGCGATGCGCAGCGCCACTCCGAGCGCCGCCTCGTCGGGTCCGTGCCCGCACACGTCGCCGATCACGACGTGCAGGGAGCCGTCCGGCGTCTGCACGGTGTCGAAGAAGTCGCCGGCCAGCGTGCCGCCGCTGCCCGGAAGGTAGCGGGTGACGTGCTCGATCGCGTCGGTACGCAGCAGCGCGTCGGGCAGCAGCGCGCCCTCCAGCCTGGCGTTCTCCTTTGCCGTCAGCTCCGCCTGCAGCAGCGCCAGGTGGGCCAGGTCGGCCCGCTTGCGCTCCATCGCGTATCGGATGGCTCTGGCGAGCAGCCGCGCGTCGATGTCCTGTTTGACCAGGTAGTCCTGGGCGCCGGCCTGGACGGCGCCGACGCCGACGTGGACGTCCCGCAGGCCGGTGAGCACGAGCACGGCGGCGTGCGGAGCCAGCTCCAGGACCTCCTCCAGGGCCTCCAGGCGGTTGGCGTCGGGCAAGGTCAGGTCGACCAGCACGCACTGGATCTGCTCGGTCAGCTTCTCCTTCGCCTCGCGCAGACTTCGCGCCCGGAAGATCCTGGGTGGGGCTTCCGCCTCCTTGAGCAGCTCTTCGACGAGGAAGGCGTCGCCGTCGTCATCCTCGATGAGGAGCAGCGTCAGCGTTATTGAGAGATTTGCCGTCAAGACGCCTCTTCGGGGGGTCGGAGTGGTGGTGCTCATTTTGCGATGAGCTCCACGCCTTGCGGAAGCGTGCCTTCGTGCTCAGATTCCACCACGAAAGCTAGCAGGATCTCGCGAAACGCCTGTGCCGCTCTGGCCGGCTCGACGTCCTTGCGGTGGGCCAGGGCGATCGTGCGGCTGAGCCCCGGCGGCGCGAGCGGCGTGCCCGACAGGCCGGGCCGCCCGTCGAGCACCATCGACGGCACCACGGCCACGCCCAGGCCCGCCTCCACGAACCGCAGCACCGCGTCCATCTCGCCGCCCTGCACCGCGAATCTCGGCTCGAACCCCGCCTGACGGCACGCCGCCAGCGTGGCATCGCGCAGGTCGTAGCCGCGCCGGAACATCACCATCTGCCGGCCGCGCAGGTCCTCGATGTGCAGGTATCGTCCGCGTGCCGCCTCGTGGGAGGGTGCGGCGACCACGAGGTTCTCCCTGAGGATCTCCTCCGTCACCAGGGCCGGGTCGTCGCTGTGCAGCGGCATGATGATCAGCGACAGGTCGAGCTGGCCGCGGGCCAGCGCCCTGACCAGGTCACGCGAGCCGCCCTCCTCCACCAGCAGCTCGATCCCCGGGTACGCGCGGTGGAAGCGGGCCAGCGCGTCGGCCAGCAGCCCCGCGCACAACGACGGCGTGGCGCCGAGCCGCACCCGGCCACGCCGGAGCCCCGCGAGCTCGGCCACCTCCTGCCGGGCGGTGTCGGCGTCGGCGAGGATCCGGCGCGCCAGCGGCAGCAGCGCCTCGCCCGCCGCGGTCAGCGTGACGTTGCCCCGGGCCCGGGAGAACAGCCGGGTGCCCAGATCGCTCTCCAGGGTCTTGATCTGCTTGCTGAGGGACGGCTGCGCGACCCGCATGCGCTCGGCCGCCTGCGTGAAGTGCCTGGTCTCCGCGACCGCGACGAAGTAGGCCAGTTGTTGCAGCTGCATGTGACATTCCTCGCATCGGCCGACCGTCCCCGGCGTGGGGCGACCGTACAGACCCGCATCATAGCCGGTGGCTATCGAAACGAGACCTTCGATGACTTGGACGGATCGTCGCTGCGTACATAGCGTCTGGAGACGTGACAGCCACGATAGAGCGCGGCGCCGCCACAGCGCCCGTCACCCCTCCCAGCACCAGGAAGCGCCGCAGAGCGCGCGGCTTCATGGGTTCCTCGAACGGCAAGAAAGCCGTCATGGCCGTCACGGGCGCCGTGATGGTGCTCTTCCTCGTCCTCCACATGCTCGGCAACCTCAAGATCTTCTTCGGCCGCGACTCGTTCAACGACTACGCGCACGCGCTGCGCACGCTGCTCGAGCCGCTCGCCCCCTACCGCTCGGTGCTGACGGTCGTGGAGATCGTGCTCGCCGCCTCCGTCGTCCTGCACATGTGGGCCGCGATCTCGCTGGCCCGGCGGGCCGGCAAGGCCAGGCCGGTGAAGTACGTCGCCAAGAAGTCGCAGGCGGGCGGCTACGCCACCCACATCATGCGGTTCGGCGGCCTGACGATCGCGCTGTACCTGGTCTGGCACCTGCTCGACCTGACCTTCGGCGTCGTCAACCCCAAGGGCTTCGACTCCGCCCCAGCCGACCGGATGGTCGCGGGCTTCGACGCCTCCCGATGGTGGGTGACGCTCATCTACGTCGTCGCCGTCGTCATGGTCGGCCTGCACCTGCGGCACGGCGTCTGGAGCGCGTTCCAGACCCTCGGCTGGGCCAACCGGGCCCGCAACAAGACGCTGCGCCTCGGGGCAGGGTTGCTGGCCGCCGTGCTGGTCATCGGTTTCCTCGCCCCGCCCCTCGCGATCACGTTCGGAGTTGTGCAATGAGGAGTGGTGAACGACCCATGGGCGCGTACACGGAGGGCTCCGAGATCCGGGACGCGAAGGCGCCTTCCGGACCCATCGAGGAGCGGTGGGAGAAGCGGAAGTTCAGCGCCAAGCTGGTCAACCCGGCCAACAAGCGCAAACTTCACGTGATCGTGGTGGGCACCGGCCTGGCGGGCGGCTCGGCCGCCGCGACGCTGGGCGAGCTGGGCTACAACGTCACCTCGTTCTGCTACCAGGACTCACCCCGACGCGCCCACTCCATCGCCGCGCAGGGCGGGATCAACGCCGCGAAGAACTACCGCGGCGACGGCGACAGCATCTACCGGCTCTTCTACGACACCGTGAAGGGCGGCGACTTCCGCGCACGCGAGTCGAACGTCTACCGCCTCGCCCAGGTCTCGGTGAACATCATCGACCAGGCCGTCGCGCAGGGCGTGCCGTTCGCCCGCGAGTACGGAGGCCTGCTCGACACCCGCTCGTTCGGCGGCGCCCAGGTCTCCCGTACGTTCTACGCCCGCGGCCAGACGGGCCAGCAGCTGCTGCTGGGCGCGTACCAGGCGCTGGAGCGGCAGGTCGCGGCCGGGACCGTCACCATGCACACCCGGCACGAGATGCTCGACCTGATCGTCTCCGAGGGGCGGGCCCGCGGCGTCATCGTGCGCGACATGGTGACCGGCGAGATCGAGCGCCACGTGGCCGACGCCGTGGTGCTGGCCACCGGCGGCTACGGCAACGTGTTCTTCCTGTCCACCAACGCCAAGGGCTGCAACACCACGGCGATCTGGCGGGCGCACGAGCGGGGCGCGTACTTCGCCAACCCCTGCTACACGCAGATCCACCCCACCTGCATCCCGGTCTCCGGCGAGTACCAGTCGAAGCTGACCCTGATGTCGGAGTCGCTGCGCAACGACGGCCGCGTCTGGGTGCCGCTGCGCAAGAACGACACGCGCGCCCCCGGTGACATCCCGGAGCAGGAGCGCGACTACTACCTTGAACGGATCTACCCCGCGTTCGGGAACCTCGTGCCCCGCGACATCGCCTCCAGGGCCGCCAAGAACGTCTGCGACGAGGGCCGCGGCGTCGGGCCCGGCGGGCTCGGCGTCTACCTGGACTTCCGCGACGCGATCGGCCGGCTCGGGCGCGACGCCGTGGAGAAGAAGTACGGCAACCTGTTCGAGATGTACGAGCGCATCACGGGCGAGAACCCGTACGACGTGCCGATGCGCATCTACCCCGCCGTGCACTACACGATGGGCGGGCTGTGGGTGGACTACGACCTGCAGTCCACGATCCCCGGCCTGTTCGTCATCGGGGAGGCCAACTTCTCCGACCACGGCGCCAACCGGCTCGGCGCGTCGGCGCTGATGCAGGGGCTCGCCGACGGATATTTCGTGCTTCCCACCACCATCGGTGACTATCTCGCGGACGGCCCGTACAACGACGTCGACGAGGAGGCCGTGGCCGCGGCCGAGATCAGGGTCCGCGACAAGATCGATCGGCTGCTGTCGGTGAACGGCACCCGCACCCCCGACTCCTTCCACCGCGAGCTGGGCAAGCTCATGTGGGACTACTGCGGCATGGAGCGCACGGAGGAGTCGCTGCGCAAGGCGCTGGAGCGCATCCCGGAGCTGCGCGCGGAGTTCTGGCAGAACGTCAAGGTGACCGGCACCGCCGAGGAGCTGAACCAGGTCCTGGAGAAGGCCGGCCGCGTCGCCGACTTCTTCGACCTCGCCGAGCTCATGTGCCTGGACGCCCTGGTCCGCACGGAGTCGTGCGGCGGCCACTTCCGCGCCGAGTCACAGGACTCCGACGGCGAGGCGCTGCGCGACGACGACCGCTTCGCGCACGTGTCGGCCTGGGAGCGCACCCCTGACGGGCCGGTGCTGCACAAGGAACCGCTCGAGTACGAGTACGTCAAGATGACCCAGCGGAGCTACAAGTGAGCGAGCGAAGCGAGCGAACCATCAGACGCAGCAACCTGTTCATGCCCGGGAATGGGCGACTGAGCGAAGCGAAGGAGCCCCGGGCGTGAACCTGACCTTGAAGGTCTGGCGGCAGAGCGGCCCCTCTGCCGACGGGCGGATGGTGACGTACCGGGTGGAGGACGTCTCCCCGGACATGTCCTTCCTGGAGATGCTGGACGTCCTGAACGAGCGCCTCATCCTGGAGGGCGACGACCCGATCGCCTTCGACCACGACTGCCGCGAGGGCATCTGCGGCATGTGCGGCATGGTGATCAACGGCGTGGCGCACGGCGAGCAGCGCGCCACGACGACGTGCCAGCTGCACATGCGCCACTTCGAGGACGGCGCCACGATCACCATCGAACCGTGGCGGGCGGCGCCGTTCCCGGTGGTGAAGGACCTGGTGGTGGACCGCAGCGCGTTCGACCGGATCATCCAGGCGGGCGGCTTCGTCTCCGTTCCCGCCGGTTCGGCGCCCGACGCCCACAGCATCCCCGTACGCAAGGAGGACGCGGACGACGCGTTCGACGCGGCGACGTGCATCGGCTGCGGGGCCTGTGTGGCCGCCTGCCCGAACGGCTCGGCCTCGCTGTTCACCGCCGCCAAGATCACTCACCTGAGCCTGCTTCCCCAGGGCCAGCCGGAACGTGTGTCCCGCGCCAAGGCCATGGTGGACCAGATGGACGCGGAGGGGTTCGGCGGCTGCACGAACACGGGGGAGTGCACGGCGGTCTGCCCCAAGGGCATCCCGCTGGACACGATCGCCCAGATGAACAGCGACTATCTCAAGGCCAACGCCAAGTAGCCCGCCGACCTCACCTCGGGGCGGCGAGGAAGTCCGTGATCAGGGCGGCGACCGCCTGCGGCTGCTCGGCGAGCAGGTCGTGGCCGGAGTCCAGCTCCCTGACCCGGATGTGGGCCGGCAGGGAGGCGAGGTCGCGGCGCACTCCTCTCCTGAACGCCGCCATCAGCTCGCCGCCCGGCATGGCCTGCGGGTCGCGGGTCGGGATCACGACCAGGGCGTCGCAGGTGACCTCGTGCAGCAGGGGGATCGTGTCGCGGAACTCCGGAGTGTGGCGCACCGCTTCGAGGAGTTCCGCGCCGGGCCGGGCGTGGACCTGCCCGTCCCTTTCGGCGAGAGCCCTGGCGGGGAACATGGGCCGGAGCTCTGCGGGCAGCGGCCGGCCCATGCTCGCGGACTGCTCGTCGAACACGGCCTTGAGGCTCGCCAGCTCCCGGTCCCTCGTCACGGGGTCCATCCCCGGGTAGTTGTCCGGGGAACTCTCGGCGGAGCGCAGCCCGTCGAGGTTGACGATCGCCGGGCATTCGGGATGTCGCCTGGCCCACAACACGGCGAGCATGCCGCCCAGCGAGTGACCGGCGACGGCCGGGTTGCCGAGGCCCAGGTGTGCCACCACCGCCTCGAGGTCGTCCAGCGCCCGCTCCCACTCCCACGGGCCGTCGCCGGACAGGCCGTGGCCCCGCAGGTCAGGCGCCACGGCTCGGTGGCCGGCGAGTTCGAGCCGGTCCCACGCCTCCAGCGTGCCGCCCAGGCCGTGGAGGAGGAGGACCGGCTCGCCGGGCCCGCCGTGGTCGCGTACGGCGAGGGGGATGTCGTGGTCAGTGATGGTGACGTCGTGCGGCATGACGCTCCTGAGGTTGGTTCAGCCGTTCGCGGATCGAGTGGGTGCTCACCCCGCCGTCGGGATGCCGGTCGAGCTTCGCGCGCTTGACCAGGTCGTGAACTCCCTGCCGGGTGATGCCGAGCATCGCGCCCGCCGTGGCGAACGGCACCGCCTCCTTGCCCGGATGGCCGGCGCGCCTGGCCACGGCCCTGCCGAAGGCGGTGCTCCACCACTCGTCGGGGGGATCGAACGGGCCGTCGCCGGGGAAGGCGGCCGCGATCAACCTCGCCGCCGTACGGACCGCGAGGCTCTCGTCGGGGCCCAGCAACTGGGCGGCCCACACCTCGGCCTCGATCCGCAGGCGGGCCCTGACCGGGTCCACCTGCTCGCCGGAGCCGAAGAGGATCTCCAGCGGATCGACGATCCGCCGCTCGACCAGCTCGACCAGCTCGCCTGCCAACGCCACGTGCTCGCGCGTACTCACTTGACGCACAATAGCAAGTACTTGCTCCTTTACGTCAAGTACTACGAAGGCGTCACCATCGGGTCTCGGCCACGCCGGCTGCGTGGACGTGCCGTGCCCGACCGATGACCAGGTGGAAGTGGCGCGCTGGTGCTCGGATGTGGAGCCCGTCGACCCGGACCGTCCGTCTGTCGGAGGCTGGCGCGTCGGACCAGGCGGGAAGCTCTGTCAGGCGGTCTGGCGGGACTCGTCGTTGGCGTTGGCGCGGATTTGCTGGATGCGCTGCTTGGTCAGGCCGAGCAGCTCTCCGATGTCGCCGTCGGACAGGCCCAGCTCGTGCATGTGCTTGACGCGTTTCTTCAGCGTGCGCGTGTAGTCTTCGGCGATCGCGGCGGCCTGGCGCTGGAGCGCGGCGAAGTCGTCGAGGTCCTGCTCGGACAGGCCGGGCAGCGCGTAGTGGAAGACGGGCGCGGGCGGCCGGTCGCGGTCGGCGAACAGGAACGGCAGCCCTTCGGTGACGTCGGCGTGCAGCTCCTTCAGCGTGCGCGCGGACATGCCGCCGGCCACGCCGTCCACCTGGGCCAGCCACAGGCTGCCCGCCAGAGTGATGTGAACGTCAACGCGGTCCGCGGTCATGAATCCTCCAGCCAGTGGTCGCCGAACAGGTGAGCGAGCCCCTGCTCGAGGGAGTCGACCAGATGGGGCGTCTCCCCGGGGTAGAGCGGGACGATCGCGCGGGCCGCGACGCGGCCCTCGGCGTCCCACAGCAGGAGGAAGCGCTGCCGCCTGGTCGTCTCCGCCCAGTCGCAGCGCAAGCCATGGGTGTGGGAGAGCCCGATGATCCGATCGCGGATGGCCGCGTAGTCGTCTCGTTCCACCACACGCGGCAGACTATATCCCTTGCCTACCACCGACAAGAGGCCTTGTCGCCGACATTGGCTATGGCGCGTTCCGGCCCCAGGCGCGCATGAAGGTGCGCACGGTGGCGCGGGCCAGGTCACGGAGCTCGGCGTCGCTGATCTGGCGGGTGCCCAGGCGGGAGCGGGCCTCCAGTGGGCCGAGGAGCAGGGCGAGGAACTGCTCGGCCGCGAGATCGGGATCGGCGGCGCGCAGGCGGCCGGAGAGTGCGAGCCGGGCCAGGCGGTCGGCCAGCGCCTGGGTGAGATGGTGAGGGCCGCTGCCGGTCACGACGTCGAGGATGTCAGGAAATCTCGTGATCTCGGAGTAGAGCAGCCGTTTCAACGCGCACGAACGTTCGTCGGTGTGCAGGCGGAGCAGCGCGTGCGCGACGCCCTCCAGCGCGCAGGCCAGATCGTCGCCCGGATCGGCCAGCGGCGCGAGCGCGCCGATCCGGGCATCGAGCGCGGCCTGCGAGGCGGCCTCCACGGCGTGCCGGAACAGCGTGGCCTTGTCGGTCATGTGGTTGTAGACCGTCGGTTTGGCCACGCCGGCCTCGTCCGCGATGTCCTGCACGCAGGCCTGCGCGTATCCCAGGCGGGCGAACACGGCGAACGCGCCGCCGAGGATCGCCTGGCGTTTGTCGATGCGCCCGCGTGTACTGGTGGCCATGCCGGTTATTGTACGCGCTGGTTCACTCCCGTGGACGTGCGGGTTGCATGCGAACAACTACGTTGAACCCATGAGTTCAATTACATCGGATGACCGGATGGATTCCCGGCTCCTCGGCATGATCGGCGTGATCCTGCTCGGTGGGCTGCTGGGCATCCTCAACAGCACGATGGCCGCCGTCGCCATCGACACCCTGGCCGTCGCCTTCGCCACCTCGCTCAGCACGGTCGGCTGGACGTCCACGGGCTTCCTGCTCGCGGTCACCGCCACCATCCCGTTCACCACCTGGGCCGTCGACCGGTTCGGCGGCAGGCGGCTCTGGCTGGCCGGGTTGTCGCTCTTCCTGGCCGGATCGTTGCTGGCCGGACTGGCCTGGAACGTCGGCAGCCTGATCGCCTTCCGGGTGCTCCAGGGGTTCGGGGCGGGACTGCTCGACCCGCTCGTGCTGATCCTGCTGGCCAGGGCCGCCGGGCCGCGCCGGGCCGGACGGGTGATGGGACTGATGGGCGTGGTGCTCTCGCTCGGGCCCGTGCTCGGGCCGATCGCGGGCGGCGCGGTGCTCGCCGGACTGTCGTGGCGGTGGATGTTCCTGCTCAGCGTGCCCGTCGGACTGGTCGCCCTGCTGCTGGCCGTACGGGTGGTCCCCGCCGACGAGCCGTCCCATGGGACCTTCGGCGTGTCGCCCGCCCGGCTGGACCTCGTGGGCCTGGCGCTGCTCGGGCCCGGATTCGCGGCCGTCGTCCTGGCGCTGTCGCAGACGGCCGAGCAGGGGTCGTTCGCCGCCTGGCAGGCGCTGCTGCCGCTGGCCACGGGCGTGCTGCTGCTGGCCGGCTATGCGGTGCACGCGCTGCGGGCGCGCCCGGCGGGTTCACCCGCCGGTTCGCTCATTGGGCGGAGGAAACCGCCGCTGATCGACCTGCGCCTGTTCGCCAACCGCGGGTTCACGGCCAGCGTCACGATCATGGGGCTCGGCGGGTTGTCCCTCTTCGGGGCGCTGTTCGCGCTGCCGCTGTACTACCAGCAGGCCCACGGGCACGGCGTGCTCGCCGCCGGGCTGCTGATGGCGCCGCTCGGGCTCGGCGGCTCCATCGCGATGCCGCTGGCCGGGTGGCTGTCGGACCGGATCGGCGCGCGCGGACTGGCCATCGCGGGCGCCGTCGTCGCCCTGCTCAGCGCGCTCTCCTTCACCCGGATGGGAGCCCACACGCCCGAGATCCGGCCGGCGCTGGCGGCGCTCACGCTCGGCCTGGGCAGCGGATGTTTCAGCGCGCCCACCATGAGCTCGCTCTATCGCACGCTGCCCGAGCCCATGGTGGCGCAGGGCAGCTCGGTGCTCTACATGCTCAACCAACTCGGCGCCGCGCTCGGCGTGGCGGTCGTCACGCTCGTCCTGCAGACCGCCGGGGACGTGATCGCCGGTTTCCACGGCATCTTCTGGCTCGTCGTGACCGTGCTGGTTATCGTGCTGGCGGTCATCCCGCTCCTGCCCGGCAGGCCGCCTGCGCAGGTCGTACAGAAGGAGGCGGTGAGAACCTGATGACGGAACACCTCGCGCCACGGCACCGGCAGGTTCTTGATGCGGACCACTTGTGTGGAATTGGCGTTCGTGGTGCCCCTGGCGTGGAACGCCGCACCCGGTGGACGGGTCACCAGCGCTCCACGAGGTGCTCGCGGCCGGCCGGCGGATCGTAGGGCTCCGGCCAGTAATCGGTGACGCGGATGATCAGCCCATGGGGCGAGACGTCGAACCAGACGCACGCGTCCAGCGGCTCATCGCCCACGCGAGCGTCGATCCACGCCGCCGCATGGAGACCGTCGGCGACGACGCGCCGCACCCGTAGGTGCCAGTCACCGGGATAATCCCTGTTGAACTGGAGAAAGGCCGGCTTCCCGCGGATGCGCTCGCGGGTCTGCGGCATCTCATACACCACGTCCTCATCGAGCAGGTCGCCGAGCGCCTGCCAATCCCGCCGCTCGGTGTTGTCGACGTAGGCCTGCACGGCACGCCGGGTTCTGGAGGTCTCGTCCACCCGCCGAACCCTACGTTCTGGCACCGACAGAAAGACGGCTCCCCGCCTGTCGCGCAGGCGGGGAGCCGGAGTCCGGTCAGCCCTTGTAGTTGAAGATCTGGCGCAACGTGTGCCGTACCTCCACCAGATCGGTCTGGTCCGCCATCACCTGGTCGATGGGCTTGTACGCCTCAGGGTGCTCGTCCACCAGTGCGGCGGCCCGGTCGGCGTTCCAGGTGCGGCCGCTCATGGCCGCGGTGAGCGAGCTCGCCGACAGCTCGCGCTTGGCCTTCGTGCGCGACATGCGGCGGCCCGCCCCGTGGGAGCACGAGGTGTACGACTCGGGGTTTCCGCGCCCGCGCACGATGTACGAGCGCGTGCCCATCGAGCCCGGGATCACGCCCTCGTCACCCCTGTCGGCCTTGATGGCGCCCTTGCGGGTGATCCACATCGACTTGCCGAAGTGGGTCTCCTGCTGGGTGAAGTTGTGGTGGCAGTTGATCGTGCGGACACGGCGGCCCTGGCCGACGACCCGGAACAGGGCGTTGATCAGGACCTTGTCCATCCGGGCACGCGAGGCCATCGCGTAGCGCTGGGCCCACAACATGTCCTCGATGTACGCGGTGAACTCCGGCGTGCTCTGGACGAAGTACGCCAGGTCCGGATCCTCCAGGCCGACCTCCTGCTTCCTCATCAGCTTCTTGGCGCCCGTGATGTGCAGCTGGGCGAGCTGGTTGCCGATGCCGCGCGAACCCGAGTGCAGCACCGTCCAGACGTGGTCGCGCTCGTCGAGGCAGACCTCGACGAAGTGGTTGCCGGAGCCGAGGGTGCCGAACTGGTCGGTCACCTTCTTCGTCTGCTTCGGGTTGAGATCGGTGTGGGGGAGCCCGAGGTCGCTGAGGGCGCGGTCGGTCGACGGGTCGTCGTGGCCCTTGCCGACGCCGGCGGGGATGCGGTGCTCCACCATGGGCATCAGGGCCGCGAGCGTGTCGGGCAGGTCCGCGGCCGTGAGCGTCGTCTCGGTGGCCACCATGCCGCAACCGATGTCGACGCCGACGGCGGCGGGAATGATCGCGTTCTCTGTGGGGATCACCGAGCCGACCGTCGCACCGATGCCGACGTGCGCGTCGGGCATGAGAGCGACGTGGCCGGAGACGAACGGCAGGCGGGCGGTGCGTGCGGCCTGCATGATCGCGCCTTCGTCGATCTCGCTGGCCCACGACAGCAGGTTCGGTGCGGGCTGGTTCGGCATGAAAGTTGCTCCTTACTGGTTCGTTGATCAGTTTGGCGGGGCCAGTAAGGATTTCCCACCCATTTTACCGGCTGCGGGTCACGCCGACCGTTCCAGGTTCACGTGGGCTGACATTCATGGCGGTTGTCTCCCTTTGTGGGAGAGCGCTCCCTTGTCGAGGTTCGGTGCGGGGTTCCGGGCGGTCATGGCCGGGTTACTGTTTCCTGTTCGGTGCGGCGCGGGAGAAGGGTCGCGCTCGGTGGGAGATGAGTCGTTCTCACTGCTAGAAGCGGCATATGGGGGTGTAAGAAGCGGTCTCGTGCGTGTCAGGTGGGTTTTCATCTGTTAACGAGCATCTTGACAGCAGCAGGAGAGGCGAGCACTCTCCCAATCAGGGAGCGCTCCCCGAACACCCCCCGCTTCGCACCCTGACGGAGACGTCGTGAGTCCACACCCCGACCCGTGGTCTTCGACCCGCCATCCCCCGCCCTCGCGACCGGCGGCGACCGGCCGGGAGCGCCCGACGCGGCCACGCCGTTCCCCGTCACGGATGCTCACCGACATCGTGCGCGTCCACCCATGACGCCCAAGGGAGCCGCCATGCTCGCCTCACGACTCTCAGCGCTGCTGACCCTGCTGATCGGCCTGGTCGCCGTCGTGCCCCGCCCGGCGGTGGCCGAGCCCGTACGGGTGGCGGAGTTCCTCGCCGACTGCCCGTTCAGCCACCGGCTGCCCGACGACCCGATCGTCTTCCCCGGCCTGCCGGGCGCCTCGCACATGCACAGCTTCTTCGGCAGCCGCGTCACCAACGCCCACACCCAGCTCAACGACCTGCTCAACGGCGCCACGAACTGCAACCCGGCCGTGGACAAGTCGTCGTACTGGGTGCCGACCCTCTACAGGGACGGCGCACCCGTGGAGCCGGCCATCGTCACGTTCTACTACCTCGGCGAGGGCGTGCGCGACGACATCGTCGCCAGGACCCAGCCGCTGCCCCTCGGGTTGCGGATCGTCGCGGGCAACGCCATGGCGACCGGGCCCGACCACACGACGATCTCCCGGTGGTCCTGCCTGCACGCCGGGCACGTCGGCGCGTCGAAGGACTTCGTCACCTGCCCGCCGGGGACGATGCTGGAGTCGTACCTGGACTTCCCGCAGTGCTGGAACGGGCGCGACCTCGACTCCGCCGACCACAAGAGCCACATGGCCTACCCGGTGGGCGGCGCCTGCCCGAGCACGCACCCCGTGCCGGTGCCCAAGCTGCGGCAGGTGATCCGTTACCCGGTGAGCGGCGACCCCTCGCACTTCCGGCTGGCGTCGGGTGGCGGTTTCACGATGCACGGTGACTTCTTCAACGCCTGGCCGGCGGCGGAGATGGAGCGCCGGGTGCGCGACTGCATCCGGCCGGTCATCAAGTGCGGGGCCGACGGGCGGCCGTCGTAACGTCTGCTTCTCGCCCGGGCGGGCCGTCACCGCCCGGGCCCTCCGGAGGTCGTACGCGTGTCACGGGTGCTCGGATTCCTGCTGCCGGCCGTCCTGCTGCTCGGCTGCTCGGCCGCTCCTGACCCCGTTCCTGTTCCTGCTCCTGTTCAGGCGCCCGCCTCCAGCGGCGCCTTCACCACCACGGACGTGGCCTGGCTGCAACTGGCCGAGGCCCTGCACACGCGGGCGCTGCCCCTCCTGGAGCTCGCGCGGGACCGCGCGGCCGACCGGCCGCTCGCCGGCCTGGCAGCCCGGCTCGGCGCGGAGCACGAGGGCGGGCGCGGCCGGCTGCGCGCCCTGCTCGCCCAGGCCCGGGTCGCCGGCGAGAACCCGCACGCCAGGCATGACATGCCCGGCATGCCCACCGCCGCCGACCTGACGGCGCTGTCCGGGCTGCGGGACGACGCGTTCGACCGGCGGTTCGTCACGTTGCTGCGGGCGTACCTGGAGCAGCTCGCGCTGGTGGCGAAGGGCGAGCAGAGCGCGGGCGGCGCGCGACAGGCCCGCGAGCTCGCCTCCGCCATGCGGCGCGACCACACCGCCCACCTGGCCGAGCTGGACAGGATCGCCGGACGCACGTGAGGCGCGGCTCGGTAGGTTGACCGGATGGAGCCAGGCGAACTGCTGGGGCAGGGCCGCAGCGCCGACGTGTACGCGATCGACGAGGTGCGGGTGCTGCGCCGCTACCGGGCGGGCATCGACGCGCGCCGGGAGGCCGCGGTCATGGACTACGTGGCGGGGCACGGTTATCCCGTCCCCCGCGTCCATCCGGGAGAGGGGCCGCCCGGCGACCTGGTGATGGAGCGGCTGACCGGGCCGACGATGTTACGGGCGATGCTCGACGGCGACCTGGGACTCGAGGCGGCGGGCGACGCTATCGCGCGGCTGCTCCTGCGCCTGCACCGGATCCCGGCCCGGCACTCGGCCGACCCCGATGCCCGGGTGCTCCACCTGGACCTGCACCCGGACAACGTCATGCTCACGGCCCGCGGACCGATCGTGATCGACTGGTCCAACACCGAGGAGGGCAGTCCGGAGGAGGACTGCGCCATGTCAGCGATGATCCTCGCGCAGGTCGCGGCCGACGCACGGGACGAGAGCGCGCCGGCGGCGCGGGTGGTGCTCGGCGCGCTGCTGGCCGGACTCGGCCCCGCGATGGGCTACGGCGACGCCCTCGACCGCGCCAAGGCCCGCCGGGGCGCGAACCCCACGATGACCACCAGGGAGCTGGAACTGCTCGACGCGGCGGCTGCCCTGGTGCGCGAGCTGGGCCTCACGGCCGCCAGGCGCCCCGCGCCGCCGTCTCGGTGACGTAGCTCTCGAACGGCTTCGGCGGCCGGTCGGTCACCTGGCTCACGACCTCGGTGACCGGCTGGTCGCCGAGGGCACGCAGGGCGGTGAACGCCTTGGCCGCACGGATGGCGTCGCCGGAGAAGCCCTGCGCCGCGATGTACTCCTCCTCGCCGCCCAGATAGATGATCTCGCGGCCGACCGCCCAGCCGATGATCTCCGCGGCCTCCCCGAACGACAGGGCGCGCGGCCCCGTGATCTCGTAGGAGTGCCCCGCGTGGCCGTCCCGCGTGAGGGCCGCGGCGGCGACGGCCGCGATGTCGCCGGCGTCGACGAACGCCTGGCGCACGGCGCCCATCGGCACCATCAGCTCGCCCGCCATGACCGCGGGCCGCAGGAAACCCTCGTCGAAGTTCTGGTCGAACCAGCTCGGCCGCAGGATCGTCCACCCGGCGCCGCTGTCGCGGACCGTGCGCTCCGCGGCCATCAGCCGCTCATCGCCCATGACCTCGATGCCGCCGCTGGACAGCAGCACGATCTGCTCGACCCCCTGATCCACTGCCAGCGACACGAACGCGGGGTCGATCGGGACTCCGTCGGGGGCCATGAGAAAGACCCTGGACACCCCTCTCACCGCGGGCTCCCACGTGCCGGGCCGCGCCCAGTCGAACGTGGTCTCACCGCCTCTGGAGGCTGCACGCACGGCGTGGCCGGCCGCGCGCAGCCGCTCCGCCACGCGCCGCCCGATGGTGCCTGTCGCTCCGAGGACGAGGATCACGAGCCGAGTCATGCCCCGAGTCAAGCAAAGGACACCGACAGAACCTGTCAAAGACGTCCGGCGGCCCGCTCGGTCCAGGCGGCCGTGGTGTCGATGCGCTCGCGCCACATCTTCTCGCCGCCGCCGCCGGGCTCCCAGCGGACGCAGAAGTCGAGCAGGTCACGGCAGCGGGCCAGCATCGCCGCGTGGCGCTCCGCCCAGCCGGGCACGGGCTCGCCGTAGGCGGAGAAGAACCGCGGCAGCAGCGGCACGTGCTCGGGGTGGTGCATCCGGACGATCCACTCGCACCAGGCGAGGTCCTCGACCGGCCGACCCGGATGGGCCCACTCCCAGTCGAGGATCGCGGTCGTCTCGAACGTGGCCGGGTGGAACAGCATGTTCTGCGGCCCGTAGTCGCCGTGGACGATGCCGAGCCTGTGGATGCGGGCCAGCATGCGGCCGCACTCGGCGAGCACCTCCGCGGCGCGGCCGTCGTCCAGGAGGTCCTGGCCGTGGGAGCCCTGGACCCAGCGGGTGGTCAGGCTCGTCGAGGTGACCTGGTGGACGCGGGGGACGGGAATGCGGCCGCGCAGGCGGCGCAGATATCTGCTCTCCGTGCTGAGCCTGAACGCCGCCTCGGGCCCCTGGTAGCACTTCACGACCAGGGCGCCGTCGCCGACCGTGCTGTTGGTGTACCCGTGCTTCACAAGGGTCGATTCTGGCGCACCGGGACCCGTGCCGGGTGCACCCGCGCACTATCGCCCGCGCTCGCGATACACGATGTAAGGACAGGGCAGACCGCCCAGCGGGGTGGAAGGAGCGCGCTCCGGGCGGCTGACCGGGAAAGGCGCGGACAGCACAATCCCGGCCACGGTGGGCACCATGTAAAGAGTGTCCGCCTGGGTCGTCGCCGCACGCCCTCACGTCGTCACAGGAAAGCGAGAATCTGTTACACAGAGTGCATGTCCGAACTTCGTGCAGGCCAGGTGCGGAACCTGGTGCTGGCCACGGTGGCCTTCGCGGTGACGTTCTGGGCGTGGAACCTCATCGGTCCGCTGTCCGGGAGCTACAGCAGGCAGCTGCGGTTGTCGCAGACGCAGCTCTCGCTGCTGGTGGCGATCCCCGTGGTGGTCGGCTCGCTGGGGCGGATCCCGGTGGGGATGCTGGCCGACCGGTTCGGAGGCCGGCGCATGTTCGCGGTCGTCTGCTTCGTCTCGATCGTGCCCGTCCTGTTCACCGGCTGGTCCACGTCGTACGGCTGGCTGCTGTTCTGGGGACTCCTGCTGGGCATCCCCGGCACGTCGTTCGCGATCGGCATCCCCTTCGTCAACGCATGGTACGAACCCGCCCGCCGGGGTTTCGCCACCGGCGTGTTCGGGGCCGGCATGGGCGGCACGGCGCTGTCGGCGTTCTGCACGCCGGTCCTGGTGGAGACGTTCGGGCGGCCTTTCACGCACGTGCTGATGGCGGCGGCGCTCGCGGTGACGGGTCTCGTCATGCTGGGCGCGAGCCGCGACTCGCCGCGCTGGTCGCCCGCGACCGCCCCCGCGTGGCCCCGGATCAGGAAGGCCATGGCGCTCAAGGCGACCTGGCAGTCGGCCTTCCTGTACGCGGTGGCCTTCGGCGGGTTCGTGGCCTTCTCGACGTACCTGCCGACCCTGCTGCAGAACGTGTACCGCTTCGCCCAGACCGGCGCGGGGCTGCGTACGGCCGGGTTCTCGATCGCGGCGGTGCTGGCCCGGCCGCTCGGCGGCACGCTCTCCGACCGGATCGGCCCGGTCAAGGTCCTGCTCATCGCTTTCGGCGGCACCACGGTCATGGCGCTCGTACTGGCGCTGGAGCCGCCGGCCGAGCTGCCCGCAGGGGCGAGCTTCGTGTTCATGGCGCTCTTCCTCGGACTCGGGACGGGCGGCGTGTTCGCGCTCGTCGCGAAGCTGGTCGAGGCGTCCAGGGTGGGGACGGTGACCGGGCTCGTCGGCGCGGCCGGAGGGCTCGGCGGCTATTTCCCGCCGCTCGTCATGGGGGCGGTCTACGCCGCCACCGGGGCGTACACGGTCGGCTTCGCGTTGCTCGCGCTCACGGCGCTGGTGACGCTGGCGTACACGATGCGGGCCTTCAAGGGCCTCCAGGGGCGCTAGCGCAACCGCCGCACCGGCCCCGTCACTCGTCGACCGCGACCACGGACCCGAACCGGGACATGTCCGGTGATCAGATGGTGCCGGCCACCCTGCGCACCGGCCGCCACACCCGCGCTGGAGGCTCGACGCCATCCTCAGGGCGGCGGCGGACCTGCGCATCGCCCACGGGGTGAAGGCTGAGGTGACGCCAGAGCTTCTGCCGGTTTCGTCGGGGTTGTCCGGCGCCGCCGTCGGGACCCGGCCGTCCAGGGGAACGTTCCAGCAGGTCGAAAACCGTTTGCCGGGCCGCCTCGCGCCTTGTCAAGGTTGTCAGGCTATGCGCTCCCTTCCTGAGGCCGATCCTGGCGTGCCCGACATCCGCAGCCCGCTGCGCTATTTGTGGTGGACTGCGCGCAGGCAGTGGCCGTCTCTCCTGCCGGGCATCGGCTTCGCGACCCTGTGGTGGCTGGTGCAGGCCCTGATGCCGGCCGTGCTCGGCAGGGGCATCGACGCCGTCACCGCCAAGGACACCCGGGCGCTGCTGCTCTGGGCGGGTGTCCTGCTGGCGCTCGGGCTGCTGCAGGCCTACACCGGGCTGATGCGCCACCGGATGGCCGTGCACACCTGGCTGTCGGCCGCCTACCGCACCGTGCAGGTGACCGCCAGGCAGGCCGCCAGGCTCGGCGCGACGCTGCCCAAGCGGCTGTCCACCGGCGAGGTCGTCAGCGTCGGCAACTCCGACATCGCCCACATCGGCAACTCCATGGACATCCTGCTGCGCGGCATCGGCTCCATCGTGGCGATCGTCACCGTCACCGTGATCCTCATCTCGACCTCGCTGCCGCTCGGCCTGCTCGTGTTGTTCGGCGTGCCGATCATGGCCCTCGCCGTCTCGCCGCTGCTGCGCCCCCTGCACCGGCGGCAGCTCAGGCACCGCGAGCTGGTCGGCGACCTGTCCACCAGGGCGAGCGACATCGTGGCCGGGCTGCGGGTGCTGCGCGGCATCGGCGGCGAGCACGTGTTCGCCGGCCGTTACCGCGAGGAGTCGCAGCTCGTCCGCCAGGCGGGCGTCGGCGTGGCCAGGGTCGAGTCGGTGCTCGAAGGCGCCCAGATCGTGCTGCCCGGCCTGCTCATCGCCATCGTGACCGGCGTCGGCGCCTCGTTCGCCGTCGCCGGCGAGATCCCCACCGGCCAGCTCGTTTCCTTCTATCTCTACGCGGTCTTCCTCATCGGCCCCCTGCGCACCCTCACCGAGGCCGCCGACAAGCTCACCAAGGGCCACGTCGCCGCCGGTCGCGTGATCCGCATCCTGTCGATCGAGCCCGAGGTCGCCGGCGGCGCCGGGAGCAGCCCCGGTGGCGTGCTGCGCGACTCCTACAGCGGCGTCACCCTCCAGCCCTGCTCGCTGACCGCCATCGCCGCGAGCTCGCCCGACGACGCCGCCGCCATCGCCGACCGGCTCGGCCGCTACGCCGACGGCGACGTCACCTTCGGCGCGGCAGACCTGGCCGACCTGCCCATCGCCGAGGTCCGCGAGCGCATCCTCGTCGCCGACAACAGCGCCCGCCTGTTCACCGGGCGCCTGCGCGACGAGCTCGACGTGCGCGGCGGCGCCACCGACGCGCAGCTGCGCGAGGCACTCCACGCGGCCTGCGCCGACGACATCGTCGAGGCCCTGCCCGACGGGCTCGACACGGTCGTGGCCGAGGCCGGTCGTGAGTTCTCCGGCGGGCAGCAGCAGCGGCTGCGCCTGGTCAGGGCGCTGCTGGCCGACCCCGAGGTGCTCATCCTGGTCGAGCCCACCAGCGCCGTCGACGCCCACAGCGAGGCCCGTATCGCCGGCCGGCTGGCCAAGGCCCGCGCCGGCCGCACCACGCTGATCTGCACGACCAGCCCGCTGGTGCTCGACCGCACCGACCACGTCATCTACGTCGAGGACGGCAGGGTGCTGGCCGAGGGCGCACACCGCCAGCTGCTCGACAGCACGCCCGCCTACGCCGCGACCGTGACCCGCGGGGAGGACTGACCCATGGCCCGCGAGATCCTTCCGGTCGCCGACGCCAAACAGGTGCGCGCCTACGCCAGGCGGCTGACCCTGCGCTATCCGCGCGAGCTCACGCTCGCCCTCCTCCTGCACGGTCTGGCCGCCGTGGCCGGGCTGGCCGTGCCGTGGCAGCTCGGCAGGCTGGTGCAGGACGTGCAGTATGGAGCCGAGGTCGACGTCGTCGTCGTGGCCGCCGCCATCGGGGGGTTCCTGCTGCTGCAGGGTGTCCTCGTGCGCTATGCCGTGCTGGCCTCCGCCAGGCTCGGCGAGAAGGTGCTGGCCGAGCTGCGCGAGGAGTTCGTCGACCGGGTGCTCGGGCTGCCGCTGTCCACGGTCGAGCGGGCCGGCGCCGGCGACCTGATCACCAGGACCTCCCGTGACGTCGACGCCCTGTCGCGCACCGTGCGGCACGCCGTGCCCGAGACGCTCATCGCGTCCGTCACCTTCGTGATCACCGTGGGCGCCCTGCTCCTGGTCAGCCCGCTGCTCATGCTGCCCATGCTGATCGCCGGCCCGGTGTTGTGGATCTCCACCCGGTGGTATCTGAAGCGGGCGCGCGACGGCTATCTCCGTGAGAACGCCGCCTACGCCGACCTCACCGAAGGGCTGGCCGAGACCGTCGAAGGCGCCAGGGCGGTGGAGGCGCTCGGGCTGCAGGAGCGGCGCAGGGCCCGCACCGACGACGACATCGCGCGATCGTACGCCGCCGAACGCTACACGCTGCACCTGCGCACCGTGTGGTTCCCCGCCGTCGAGCTGGGCTATGTGCTGCCGGTCGTGGCCACACTGCTGGTCGGCGGCCTCTTCTACACCAACGGCTGGGTGGCGCTCGCCCAGGTGACGACCGCGACGCTCTATGCCCAGCAGCTCATCGACCCGCTCGACAGGTTTCTCATGTGGATCGACGAGCTGCAGGTGGGCGGAGCTTCCATGGCGCGTCTGCTCGGCGTGGCCAACGTGCCCGACGACCGGGTGGCCTCCGCGTCGTCGTCGCCCTCCGGCGAGCTGCTGGAGGCGTCGGACGTGCGTTATGCCTACCGTGAGGGCCGCGACGTGCTGCACGGCGTGTCGCTGACCGTCCAGCCGGGGGAGCGGCTGGCCATGGTCGGGCCGTCGGGCGCCGGGAAGTCCACGCTCGGGCGGTTGCTGGCCGGCATCCACGGACCGCGCGCCGGCGCGGTGGCCGTGGGCGGGGTGCCGCTGGTCGAGCTGCCGCTCGACGACCTGCGCGGCCACGTCGCGCTCGTCACCCAGGAACATCACGTGTTCAAGGGCACGGTGCGCGACAACCTGGTGATCGCCCGCTCCGACGCCGACGACCAGGCTGTGAGGAAGGCGCTCGAAGCGGTGGACGCGCTCGAGTGGGTGCTGGAGCTGCCCGCCGGCCTGGAGACGCACGTGGGATCCGGCGGGCTGGCCGTCTCGCCCGCGCAGGCGCAGCAGCTCGCCCTGGCCCGGCTCGTGCTCGCCGACCCGCACACCCTGGTGCTGGACGAGGCCACCTCCCTCATCGACCCACGCGCCGCCAGACACCTGGAACGCTCGCTGGCCGCCGTGCTCGACGGGCGGACGGTCATCGCGATCGCCCACCGGCTCTACACGGCGCACGACGCGGACCGGGTGGCCGTCGTGGAGGACGGGCGGATCAGCGAGCTGGGCTCCCACGACGAGCTGGTGGCGGCGGGCGGCTCCTACGCGGCCCTCTGGACCAGCTGGCACGGCACCTCCTCCTCCGCTCGCCAATGACACCGCTTGCCCACGAGGGCGGGACGGAATCTCCGGAGGGATCCCGTCAGCATCGTGCGGACTTGGCGGGGACGGTGCGGTCGGTGAAGTAGCGGTTGATGTGGTCGCGGGCGCACTCGTTGAAGCCATAGAGCGTGTGGCCGGGCCCGTCGTGATGGATGACGGCGCTGCCCGAGACCGGGGACAGTGCCCGCGCCACCGCGTCGGACTCGCCCCACGCTCCTGCCCCGAGCAGGGGCGGCAGGCCCTTGGGGAGAGGGGCGGGTTTGTTGGTCACGGGGACCGGCCAGCCGATGCAGCCCAGCATCGCCGTGGACAGGGTGTTGGCGGTGCCCGCGTTGGGGGCGATCTTGCGCAGGCGGGCTTGGGTGGCGGCCATCTCCTCACGGTCGGCGAAGCGGGGCCAGTCGGTGCACTCCGTGACGCCCGTGGCCTGGTCGGGGTAGCGGGCGCCGCGAGCGGGCACGAAGCCGGACGCGTCGCCCCTGGCGGCCTTGCGGATCGTCTGGGCCAGGTCAGGCCAGGCCGGCTTGCCCTGCCGGGCCCTGCTGATGGCGAAGGACTGCAGGTCGCGGCCGTTGTAGGCGACATTGGCCGTCGTGGTGGGGACGGGGGTGCGCTCGGCTCTGGCGATCAGCGCCCGCCAGCGGCCGGGGACGTCGGAGCAGCCGTTGGCCTTGCACC
The DNA here is from genome assembly GCF_052245635.1 of Nonomuraea sp. KM88. Taxonomy (NCBI): domain Bacteria; kingdom Bacillati; phylum Actinomycetota; class Actinomycetes; order Streptosporangiales; family Streptosporangiaceae; genus Nonomuraea; species Nonomuraea sp. KM88. The sequence goes on from NZ_JBQQCC010000004.1 coordinate 580,466, forward strand.
AGGTGAAGAAGCGCTGCAGGAAGCGCTCGTTGGTCTTGGCCGACTCCTCCAGCTCGCGTTTCCAGCTCGCGGTGCTGTGGTTGATCGTGCCGTCGAGGACCATCGTGCGGATGCGGCCGGGGAAGAGGCGGGCATATGCCTGGCCGTAGATGCCCGCGTAGGAGGCGCCGTAGAAGTTGAGCCGGGCATCGCCGAGGAACTTCCTGATGGCCTCCATGTCGCTGGCGTGGTCGGCGGAGCTCATGTGGGCGAACAGCTCGGGGTCCTTGAGCCGGCAGGCCTCGGCGTAGCCGCGGTTGGTGTCGGACAGCCGGCCGAAGGCGGCGTCGTCTTCCGGGTCGTCGGGGAGGGGGACGCGGGTCCAGGCGCACTGCAGGCCGGTGCTGAGGCCTTGGAACTGCTCGCCGTAGCCCCGGGTGTCCCACGTGACGATGTCCATACGCTCGCGGAGCTTGGCCCACCAGCCGGGATTGGCCTGGGTCAGGGCGATGCCGGGGCCGCCAGGGCCGCCGTAGGCCACCAGCACCGAGCCCTCCGAGGCGCCGGTGGCCTTGAGCCGCCCCAGCTTCAGGGTGATCGTGCGGCCGTCGGGTTTGCTCCAGTCGGCCGGGACCCGAAGGTCCGCGCAGACCCGCAGAGGGCGGCGGGATCGCGTCGGACCAGGGTTTGATCTTCGTGGCGTGGGTGTCGGACCTGGGTTTGTCAGACCGTCAGCCCGGCGCCCGCTTTGAGGAGTTCTGTCGTTGCGGCGGGTCAGGGCCCGCCCAAGATCGTGTGCGCGGCGGCCGTCAGGCGAGTGCCTGCTTGAGGAAGTCCAGCTGCAGCAGCAGCAGGTTCTCCGCCACCACCTCCTGAGGCGTCATGTGCGTCACGCCGGACAGCGGGAGCACGCTGTGCCGGCGCCCTGCTGCGAGCAGCGCCGAGGACAGGCGGAGCGTGTGCGCGGCCACCACGTTGTCGTCGGCCAGGCCGTGGACCAGCAGCAGCGGGCGTTCGAGTTTGCTCGCGTCGGCGAACAACGACGACTTCTCGTACACCTCGGGCTGCTCGTCGGGGTGGCCCAGGTAGCGCTCGGTGTAGCACGTGTCGTACAGCCGCCAGTCGGTCACCGGCGCTCCGGCGACCGCCGCGTGGAACACGTCGGGACGGCGCAGCACCGCGAGCGCGGCCAGGTATCCGCCGAACGACCAGCCGCGGATGGCCACCTTCGTCAGGTCGAGGTCGTCGGGGTACTGCTCGGCCACCCCCTGCAGGGCGTCGACCTGGTCCTCCAGCGCCGGGGTCGCCAGGTCGTTGAGCACGGCCCGCTCGAAGGCCGTGCCGCGGCCGGGGGTGCCGCGCCCGTCGGCCACGACCACGGCGAAGCCCTGCTCGGCGAACCACTGGCTCTCCAGGAAGATGCTCCGCTGGTTGAGCACCCGCTGGGCGTGCGGGCCGCCGTACGGATTCATCAGGACCGGCAGCCGGCCCGAGCCCTGCTCGTGCCACGACGGCAGCACCACGGCGGTGGCCAGGTCGCGGTGGCCGGAACGGCCGAGCGAGACCCGCATGTCGAGGCCGGGGCGCTCGGCGAACGACGGGATCGGCACCGCCGTGCCGTCGCGCTTCACGACCGTGGCCGACACGCCCTCGGTGTCGAGGCTCTGCTCGGTGAGCACGCCGACCCCGCCCGACATGCGCCCAGAGAACACCCCGGAACGGGTCGAGACGGGCAGCAGCGAGTGGCCGTCCCACGTCCACAGCTGGATCTCTGTCGGGTCGCCGCTCGCGCTGAACAGCACGCTGTCGTGGTCGACGCCGAGCACGGCCCGCACCTGCAACGTCGGCGGTGTGACCGGGTGGTCGCCGACGTACAGGCGGTGGCCGCCGTCGGCGGAGGCCACCCAGACCAGCGACCCGTCGTCGAGGTGGGCGGGCACTCCCGTCACGATGTCGACCCAGGCGGGATCGGTGTCCTCGCGGACGAGCGTGGTCGCGCCGGTCGCCGGATCGACCGAGAGCAGCCGCATCGTCTTCTGGTCGCGGGTCATCGTCACGATCGACAGCGCGTGGGAGTCCCAGGACGCCGTGGTGAGGTATTCCTCGCTGTACGGCACCGCGACCCGCGACCCGTCGAGCCCCAGCACGAACAGCTCGGTGACCGCGTTGGGCGTGCCGGCCGCCGGATAGCGCTGGACCGTGGCAGGACGGTCGGGGTTGGCCGGGTCGGCGATGTGCCAGACGTTGACCGGAGCCTCGTCGGCCCGCTCGACCAGCAGCGCGTCACTCGACGGCGCCCACCAGTAGCCGCGCATGCGGTCCATCTCCTCCGCGGCGATGAACTCGGCCAGCCCGTACGTCACCGTCTGCGACTCCGGCGTGGCCAGCGCGCGGTCGGCGCCGGAGAGCACGTCCTGGACGCGCAGGGCGCCGCCGGTGACGTAGGCGACGTGCCGCCCGTCGGGGGAGAGCCGGGGGTCGATGACCGCGCCAGGCGTGTCGAGCCGGTACGCCTGTCCGCCGGCCAGGTCGGCCACGTACAGGCCGCCGGACAGGGCGAAGCATGCCCTGGTCACCGTGGCGTCGGTGGCGTAGGCGACGACGCCGCCCGCGGACTCCCTGCTGCGCTCGCGCCTGGCCCGCTCTTCCTGCGGCAGGTCCTCCTCGTCGGCGTCGAGCGCGCGCGGGTCGACGACCAGGCGCTCGACGTGCGTCTCGGTGTCGAGCTCCCACAGGCAGGTCACCGGGTCGTCGCCCGACTTCGACCGCAGGAAGACCACCCGGCCGCCGTCAGGGGAGATCGTAAAACCCCTGGGCACTCCGAGGGTGAACCGGCGGGTCCTGGCCGACAGTCGCGGGAAGCTCTCACTCATGGGGCCAATCCTGCCAGGAACGCACCATTGTTACGCTCGGGGCTATGACTGATCGACGGCTCCTGCTCGTGCACGCCCATCCGGACGACGAGTCGATCGGCACCGGGGCGACCATGGCGCGATACGTCGCCGAGGGCGCCCACGTCACGCTGGTGACCTGCACGCTCGGCGAGGAAGGGGAGATCATCCCCGCCGACCTCGCTCACCTGGCCGCCGACAGGGATGACGCGCTGGGGCCGTACCGGATCGGCGAGCTCGCCGCCGCCTGTAAGGCGCTGGGCGTCGAGGATCACCGTTTTCTCGGCGGACCCGGGCGCTGGCGCGACTCGGGGATGATGGGCGTGGCCTCCAACGACCACCCGAAGGCGTTCTGGCAGGCGGACCTCGACGAGGCGGCGGGCGAGCTGGTCAAGGTCATCCGCGAGGTGCGTCCCCAGGTGCTCGTCACGTACGACGAGAACGGCTTCTACGGCCATCCCGACCACATCCAGGCGCACCGTGTCTCGCGCAGGGCGTTCGAGCTGGCCGCGGATCCCGGCTTCGGCTCGGGCGAGCCGTGGTGGATCGCGAAGCTCTACCACACCGCCGTCGCCAGGTCCGCGCTGCGCCGAACCTCGGAGGCGCTGCGGGAGGCCGCGGTCGGGTTCCTCGTCGAGGACGTCGAGGACATGGCCTACGGCTGCGCGGACCAGGACATCACCACCGAGATCGACGCGCGCCCCTGGATCGGCAACAAGATCGAGGCCATGCGGGCTCACGGCACGCAGATCACCGTGGCGCAGCCGTGGTTCGCGTTGTCCAACAACATCGGCCAGGAGATCGCGGGGGTCGAGCACTACACGTTGGCGATCGGGTCGCCGGGCCTGCCGGTGCCGGGGCCGCCCGTGGAGGCCGGAGGGCTCGGCGAGCCGTACAACCGCGAGAACGATCTGTTCGCCGGTATCCACTAATCTCGATCGCTATGGAACATGACAGCCAGGTCGAGTCGGCGCTGGGCGGGGCGGCGTACGGCATGCTGTTCGTGCTCGGGATCGTGATGGCGGTCGTCGGCGGCTTCACCCACCCGGTGTGGCAGATGGACGGGGTCCCGGTGGCCGCGGTGGTCTGGGTGCTGGCGTTGTTCGGGGTGGGCCTGGGGGCGGGCCGGCTGATGCGCGCCCGGCTGGGCGCGGTCGCGACGGCGATCGGGTGGCTGCTGGTGACGATGCCGTTCACGCTGGAGCTGGGGGCGGGTGACCTGGTGATCGCGCAGGGGGCTCCCGGCTACATCTACCTCTACGGAGGTTTGCTGGCCCTTGTCGGGGCCTATCTGCTTTCGCCCTCGTCAAGTCGGGGTTCGTGGCTGTTGAGAGGGTATTCTCCGACTAATCCGATGTAGGGGCATAAAGTAATCTTTGTGCATTTCACTGAGCGGCACGTGGACCCCGCAACGCATCGCAAGGTCGTCGGCCGCTTCGCCACCGGAGTCGCGATCGTCACGACGTGGCGCGACGGCGTCGATCTGGCGATGACGATCAACTCCTTCACCTCCGTCTCCCTCGAACCCCTGCTCGTGCTCTTCTGCGCCGAGAAGGTGGCCAGGTTCCATGACGCGGTGCTGGAGACCGGGACGTGGGGGGTGTCGGTGTTGCCGGCCTCGATGGAGGACGTCTCACGCTTCTTCGCCCATCGCGGGCGGCCGCTGAACGGGCAACTCGCGCGGTGGGCGCATCACCGGGGTGAGACGGGGGCGGCGCTGTTCGACGGGGCGATCGCCACCGTGGAGTGCGTCACCATGGCGGTGCACGACGCCGGCGACCACTCGATCGTGGTGGGTGAGGTGCGGGCGCTCAGCACGCCCTCGGAGGAGGCGCCGCTGCTCTACCACGAGGGCCGCTACAGGAAGCTTTGACCTGCCGTATGCGCGCGGGCGCCCGCACGTCATGGAGCAGGGTCGCATGAGTCGGGCCAGGCACGAGGCCTGGCCCGATCACGGGTCGCGTTCCCGCGTTACTGGGCGGGGACGCTTTCCGACGGCGACGGAGCGCCCGTGTCCGTGGGGACGCCGGTGTCCGTCGGTGTCACGGTCTGCGTCGGAGGCGCCTCAGTGGGCGGCGCAGTGGGCTGCGCAGTGGGCGGCGCGTCCGACGGGGCCTCGGTGGGAGGCCCTGTGGGAGGCCCTGTGGGAGGTACGTCGGTCGGCGGCAGCGAGGCGGGCGGGCAGGTGGGGATCTCCTCCGTGGGGCTCGCCGAAGGCGACACGCCGTCCGTCGGCGGCGCGGTGTCGGCCGGCGGCTCGGTGCTCGGAGGCGGCGCGGTGTCCGCCGGCGGCTCGGTGCTCGGAGGGGTGTCGGTGGCGGTTTCCGTGGGCGTCGGGGGCGGCGGGGTCTCGGTCGGCGCCTCAGTGGGCGGCGGCGTGTCCGTGGGGGCGTCGGTCGGTGGCGGTGTGTCGGTCGGCGTGTCGGTCGGTGGGGGCGTCTCCGTCGGGGGGTCGCCGGGCCGGCACGTGAACGTGACCGTCGGGCCGGGCTCGGTGATGGTCACCGTGACCCTCTCCGTCACGGTCGGCAGGGGGATGGGCGTCACTTCGACGCGCGCCTTGCCACGCTTCTTGTACGTGCCCCGGCCCAGCCTCTTCGTGGACTCGGCCGCCCCGTCGATGACGGGGATGTCGGCGGTCGCGGTCTTGCACGACCTCCTCTTGCACACCCTCTGCTTGACGGTGAGGAGCGCGGGCCCTTCGTGGGTGAGGGAGACGTCCAGATAGGAGACGCCTCTCTTCTTGACCACCTTGGTCTTGGCGGTGTACTCCCCGGTCGTGGGACTTTCCGATGGAGCTGGAGTCTCGGTCGGGCCGTCGGTTAACGCGACCCTCGCGGCTAGTGGGCTGCCAGAGGATAGGGGTTCGGTCGCTGACGTCTGGGAAATCGCGGCTCCGCCGGCTCCTGCCAGTGCGACGGTGCCGAGCAGCGCGCCCAGGATGGAGAGTTTCATAATCCTGCTCTTGTGGGAGATTTCAGGACCCTGGCCATTATTCCGAGTTGTCAAGATCGGTCAAGACTGAGACGCATGGACAAGCGCTTCCGGTTCCGGCGTGTGGCGAACTCTTTGAACCTCGCCACCCCGCTCGGCCTGCTCATCGCCCGCATCGGCGGCGCCACCCGGCAACCCGGCCCCAACGGGCTGATCCTGGCCTTCGGCTACCGCTACCGTTTCCCTGCCGCGAGCGCGTTCACCATCGGAAACGTGGTCCTGACCAGGAGCAACTCGCTGAACCACCGGCTCGTCCTGCACGAGGACCGGCACGCCACCCAGTGGGCGTGGTGCGCGGGGCTGCCCATGCTGCCGCTCTATCTGGTCGCCATGCTCGTCTCGGCGATCGTCTGCGGGGACCGCGCGTCCTACAACGTCTTCGAGCGCCTCGCCGATCTGGAGGACGGCGGCTACCCGCGCGCTCCCCTCCGGTGGCGAACGCGCAGGAGCGGCGATTGACAGCCGCTGTAAAACAGCGCCCTCAGGGGTTGAGCCTGAGCGTGTGCACGGCCGCCTTCCTGACCGACTCCGGCGTGGACAACATCGGCAGCAGCTCTCCTCGCGCCCAGACCTCCGCCTGGTCCCCGTAGTTGTCGTGGAAGGCGTGCCCGGAGGCGCCCGTCAGGTTGATCCACCGGGATCTGTCCAGGTCGGACAGATCGACGATCATGCGCATCGAGGGGACGGCGGTGATCTCGTACCCTCTCTGCACGTTCCACCCCGTGGCGTTGACCGCGTCCTTGCCGCCGGCCACGGACAGCGGGCCGCGGTTGAACAGCGCCTCGACCGGCGCGATGCCCGAGGTCCCCAGCGAGCCGTTGACCAGCTCCAGCCGGTGCAGGTCGCCCCAGCGCCACGACGTGACGTCGTCGCCGAGCCGGTTGGCCAGCTCCTGGTGAGCCGAGGCCATCGCCTGGCGCAGGATGTCGTCGCGGGTCTCCTTGCGGTTCTTCGTGGTGACGTCGTCCCAGAAGGGGTCGCCGGGGGCGGCGAGCAGCAGCCTGACGACCTCGTACCATCGGTCGCCGCCGGCCGGCCTGGCCTGCTCGGGCAGGTCGTCGTTGAAGGTCAGCACGAGCACCTGGCGCCACACGGCGTTGAAGTACGCGGCCGCCGCGGAGTCGAGGTCCTCCCGCCTGTCCCACGTCTTCAGCAACTGCCTGGCCTGGCCGCTGGGCCCTGCCAGGTCGACCCGCATCAGCGCCGGGATCAGCGTCTCCGCGAAGCCGTTGTAGGTGTCCTGCTGGATGCGCGCCATGGCCGCCGCGTCGATCGGGCCCTTCTCGAGCGCCTCCTCGATGAGGTCGCGAATGCGTTCGGAGCGGTAGCCGTACGACCAGTCCTTGGTCAGCAGGGGGCGGTAGCGCGCGGGGTCGATGACGGCGTTGTTCGCCGTGACGATGAACCCGTCGGCCGGGTCCTCCACGGACGGCAGCCGGTCGAACGGGATCGGCTCCGGCTTCCAGTCGTACTCGCCCGTCCATCCGGGGACCGGCCAGGTGCCGTCGCCGTTCTCGCGTACGGGGATGCGTCCGGGGGCCTGGTAGCCGATCTTGCCTGATGTGTCGGCATAAATCAGGTTCTGGGCGGGCACGTCGAACAGCGCTGCCGCCGCCTTGAACTGCTCCCAGTCGCTCGCCCTGTTGAGCTCGAAAATGGCGTCGGCCGTCCGCCCCGGCGTCAGCGCCGTCCACTGCAGGGCCACCGCGTTGGCCTCGCCGCTGGGCCGGGCGGTGTCGATCACCTCGTTGATCAGCGGCCCGTGCCGGGTGCTTCTCACCGTGATCGTGACCGGGTCGCCGCCGGCCACCTTGATCTGCTCCTTCCTGGTCGCCAGCTTCAGCCGCTCGCCCTGGTAGAGGTACGTGTCGCCCTCCACCTGCTCGAGGAAGAGGTCGGCCACGTCGGGTCCGAGGTTGGTGAAGCCCCACGAGATCTTGTCGGTGTGCCCGATGATCACTCCGGGCACGCCGGAGAAGGTGAACCCGGTCACGTCGTACGGGCACTCCTCCGTGAGCTTCCTGCAGTGCAGCCCCGCCTGGTACCAGACGGAGGGCATCTGCGGGGCCAGGTGCGGGTCGTTGGCCAGCAGCGGCTTGCCGGTGGCCGTGTTCGCGCCGGAGACCACCCACGAGTTCGACCCGATGCCCTCGCGGTCCTCGGTGCTCATGGTGTCCGGCACGGCGTCAAGGGCCGCGGCCGCCTGGGTGAGCAGCCGGCCGGCCCGCCGCCGTGGCTCCGCCTCCTGGTCGAAGTGGCCCCGGGCGAGCGTGCCCTGGGTGACGATCGGGGAGTGGCGGTCGTACGGATAGCCGGGGTAGAGCTGGTCGACCCGCTCCTTGGGCAGCTTGGTGAGCGCGAGCGCGCGGTCGATCTCGCTCTCCACGTTGGAGCGCAGGTCCCACGCCATGGCCTTGAGCCAGGCCACGGAGTCGGCCGCGGTCCACTTCTCCGGCTGGTAGGCGCCGTTCTGAAGCTTCAGCACGGAGTATTCGAGGCTGCGGTCGGAGGCGTTGGGGTTGGCGGCGAGCCAGGTGTTGACGCCCTTGGCGTACGCGTTGAGGTTGTCGCGCGTCTCCGGGGCCAGCCCGCCGAGTTCCTGTTCGGCGACCCAGCGCCAGCCCATGGTCCTGAGCGCCTTGTCGGTCTTGAGCGTTGAGGCTCCGAAGAGCTCCGAGAGGCGGCCGGCGGTCATGTGGCGCCGGAAGTCCATCTCGAAGAAGCGGTCCTGGGCGTGGACGAACCCCTGGGCCATGAACAGGTCCGCGGCAGTGCCAGCGTAGATGTGCGGAATCCCTGATTTATCGCGATAAATCTCCACTTTTCCGGATAAACCCGGCAACCGTAGCGATCCATCCGCCTGAGGGAACGACGTCCGCACCGTGACGACAAGCACTCCCGCAAGCACCAGCGCCAGCGCGAGCAGAACGGTCAACACCCGAGCGAACCACCGCAACGGCCACGGCATCCACGCATAGGGCCTCACCGACTACCTCCATCATGCCGAAACTGGCATCAAGTCTGACAGCCGAAGATCACTCCTTGGAACGTCGCAACGGGCGCGCGGAGCGCCGGCCACAGGATCAGGACCCGAAGATCAGGCCCAGGTCTGCCCCTCCGGGGTGTCGGCCACGCGGACCCCCATCTCGGCGAGTTCGTCCCTGAGCCGGTCGGACGCCCCCCAGTCTCTCGCCTCGCGGGCCCGGGCGCGGGCCTCCAGCAACTCCCCGGCCCCTGGCGGCAGCACCCGCGTCTTGCCGATCTCGCTCGGCAGGTCCAGCGCCAGCACCTGGTCCAGGTGCAGGAACGCCTCGAGCTTCGCCCCAGGCGCCACCGACTCGTCCCGCTCCAGCTCCCGCAGGGCGCGCAGCGCCGACGGCGTGTCGAGGTCGTCCTCGATGGCCGCCTCCACCCGCGCCACGTGGTCGCGGGGCATGGGCGCGCTGACCGACTCCGACCACTCGGCCACCCGCGAGCGCCACCTGCGCAGCGTGCGGTCGGCGGCCCGCAACGTCTCCCAGGTCAGGTTGAGCTGCTGGCGGTAGCGGTGCTCCATGAAGGCCAGGCGCAGCGCCAGCGGGTCGAGGCCGGCGTCGGCCACGTCGGAGAGCAGCACCACGTTGCCGGTGGACTTGGCCATCTTGCGCCCGTCGAACAGCAGGTGCTCACCGTGCACCCAGTGGCGCACGACCTCGTGCCCGGCGGCCGCGTCGGACTGTGCCCGCTCGTCCTCGTGGTGCGGGAACCTCAGGTCGATGCCGCCGGTGTGGATCTCGAAGCGCGACCCGAGATAGCGCAGCGACATGGCCGAGCACTCCACGTGCCAGCCGGGGAAACCGCGCCCCCACGGCGCGTCCCAGCTCAGCTCGCCTGTGGCGGGTTTCCACAGGGCCCAGTCGGCGTGGAAACGTTTGCGGGGGTCGACGGCGTCGATGCGGTGGGCGGGCTTGAGCGCGTCCAGCCGGTTACCGGAAATTTCGCCGTACGAGGGAAAGGTTTGTACGTCGAAGAAGACCGACCCGTCCGGCACCGCGTACGCGTGCCCCTTCTCGATCAGCTTGGCGATCAGCTCGATCATCAGGTCGATGTGCTCGCTCGCGCGCGGCATGTGCTCGGGAGGCCGCAGGCCGAGCGCGCTGGTGTCACGCCTGAAGGCGTCCTCGTAGAAGCGGGCGAGCTCGCTCACCGGGCGGCCCTCGGCCCGCGCCTGCGCGAGGACCTTGTCCTCGCCCTCGTCGGCGTCGTCGGCGAGGTGGCCGACGTCGGTGATGTTCTGGCAGGCCAGCACGCGCACCCGCCGCAGCTCCAGAACCCGTCTGAGCAGGTCGGACAGCAGGTAGGTGCGCAGGTTGCCCACATGCGCGTGGCGGTAGACCGTCGGCCCGCACGTGTACATCCGCACCGCCCGCCCGGCGGCGATCTCCTCGACCTGCCGGGTGCGCGTGTCGTAGATCCGCACCATCTGCCGAGCTTAGCCCGAGGTCATCCGCCCAGGAAACCGAGGATGTCCCTGTCGCCGCGCTCGCGCAGCCTGTCCAGGATCTCGTCGCGCGTGGCGAGGTCGGACGCCCCGATCCTGGCCCCGATCAGCCGCAGCCCCTCGATCTCCGAGTTGACCGGTGCGGTGATCCCGATGAGGTAGAGGGCCCGGTTGAGCGGCGGCATGCCGGGCGGCGCGGCGGGCATGTGGCGCGTCAGCAACTCGCCGCCGTCCGACACGGTCAGGAACACGTGGTCGCCGTCGCTCGCCTTGAAGTCGGCCAGCACGTTGCGGATCGACCCCATGGTGGGCTGGTTGTGCCAGCTGATCACCACGTCACCTGACGGCGTGGAGGCGGTCAGCGACCCGCCTGGCGCCATCCCCAGGTACGCCGCGAACCCGGTCGGCAGCGGCGAGCCGGAGCCACGTAGGTGCTCGGCGTTGATGTCCACCCGGTGCCACCAGCGCCCGTCGCGGGAGCGGAAGCTGCGCCGCGTCTCCGCCACGCCCTTGCGCGGATGGTACGGCTCCGCCTCCCCGCTCGGCGAGGTGCCCGCCACCCGGATCCAGCCCCGCTGCGTCCGCTCGAACCCGGGGCCGCCGGAGTAGGCCCGCACCGAGCTCTCGCTCACGTCGTAGCGGGAGGTCAGGTTGGTCACGATCGTGCTCACCGACGCCTCGCCGCCGGCCCGCTCGATCTCCCGGGCGATCATCTCCCTGATCCCCAGGTATTCGTCGCCGCCCCAGCGGGTCAGGCCGTACTTGTTGCGGTCGATCCGGCGGAAGCGGTCGTCGGCGGTGAGCTGGTTGCGGATTCCGACCAGGCTGTAGTCCTCGCCGATGCGCTCCTGGATCTCCTCGGGCGACAGCGGCGTGCCGGCCACCGCCAGCACCGCCTCCGCTTTCTCGTTGACGCTGCGCGGCCACGGCACCACGTGCGTGCCCAGCACGCGCAGGTGCGGCACGCTCAGGATCCACCGCTCCGCGACGTCCTCCCGCACGCCGAGCTGGGCGACCATGGTCACGGCCTCGGCGAGGGGGTGGGGCCCGTCGGCGAACAGCTGGCGGGTCTTCTCCCTCAGGTCGTCCGCCCCGCCCGCCACGAGCCAGCCGTCGGACTGCTCGTAGCCGGTCAGCAGCGTGCGTACGAACCGCCACGCCGGGATGCCCAGGCTGCGCAGCTCGGCGGCGTGCCACGGGACCGCGGCCTGCAGGTCGTCGGCGGGCACGGCCGAGCCCAGCCGGCCGCGCAGCCACGACACGTGCGCGGCCACCGCGGCGGCCTCCGGCTTGGCCAGCCAGGCCTCCACGTGCTCGCGCAGGTCGCGCTCGATCTGCCTGATCCGCTCGCGCGTCACCGAGAACCGCTGCGCCAGCTCGTCGAGCGTGGCCCGCTGCGTCGCGTACAGCCGGTCGCGGGCGATGGCCCGCTGCCGGTCGTCCAGCGCTCCGAACAGGTCGTCGATCAGCTCGGGCAGCGGTTTGTCCGCCCTGGACGGCGCGGGCACGGCCTCGGGGAGGGGTTCGAGCAGCCGCTCGAACACGCCGGTGAACAGTTTCTGCACCACGTCCTTGCCCAGCGTCTCCGGCGTCCGCTCGGCCTCGGCGGGGTCGGAGAAGCGCAGCAGCGGCAGGATGTCGCCGAGCATCAGATGACCCCAGCAGGCCATGGCCAGGCCGGCCAGGTGGCCCGCCACGGTCTGCGTGCCGGCGATGGCGCAGGCACGGTCGAGAGGAATCGCCTGCCACCAGGCCTCGGGCAGCTGCGGCTCCTCCACGATCGGCGCAATCTGACCAGGGGAGGTCCAGCGCAGTGGTGGCGCGAGGTCGCTCAGGCTGAGGTTCATTGAGGTCCAACCGGCAATGGGACGTTATATCCGCAGTTCAGACTATGTGATCAGAGGGACAAAAAGGGGCTCCCTCGTCCGGAATGGGAGATATAGAGCATCGAGCGGGCACGGGTGCAGGCGACGAACAGTATGCTCCGTTCGCGCTGCAACGCACGAGCCCTGGAGTGCGGATCCTCCGGCGGTTCCTCCGGCGGCGGCTCGGGCACCACGCCCTCCGCCACTCCGACCAGCGCCACCCGCTCGAACTCGAGCCCCTTCAGGTGAGGGAAGGCCCACGCGCGCACGTCCAGGCCCGACAGCGCCCGCCGTGCGGCACGCACATGCCGGACGTCACGGGCGCCGACCGCGATCTCCTCGGCGGGCACGCCGTCCGCCAGCCACGACTCGACCACGGTCCGCAGCCCCTCCAGCTCCTCCTCCTGGGTGGCGTACGCCCTGACCACCGGCCGGGCGCCGTCGCGAGCCGAGCGCAGGCCGTACATGTCGGTGGCGCCCTTGACCAGGCCGGGCGCGAGGCCGCCGCCGCGCAGCCTGACCACGAACGACAGCAGCTCCTGCGGCAGGCGGTAGGAGAGCTTGAGCGTGTGCTGGACGGCGGGGATGCCGACCGCGCCCAGCGCCACCCGCGCGTCGGTGACCCGCTGGTGCGGATCGCCGACCACGAACAGGTCGTCGCGCGCGTGCGGCGCCGCCGCCCGCAGCAGCCGCCACTGGGCCGGGCTGACGTCCTGCGCCTCGTCCACCACGATGTGACGGTACGGCTTGTGCCCCGGATCGACGTCGTCGAGCAGGTCGCCCGTCGCGCGCGACAGCAGCCTGAGCGCCTCGTCGGTCAGCTCGGCCAGCGAGCGCGCCCCCTGCCCGACCAGCGCCGGTCGCCGGCCCTCCGCGTCGGTCACGATCCGCATGGCCAGGCGATCGGCGTTGTCCACCTCGACCCGCTTACGCACCACCTCATCATCGATCAGAAGGTCGAGTTTCGCAGACAGTTCTTCGGCAAGCCCTTGGGAAAACGTCACGAGCAACACCGGTCCCGCGCCGTGCGCGGCCAGATGAGCGGCCCTGTGCAGGGCGACGACGGTCTTGCCCGTGCCCGCTCCGCCCACCACCAGCACCGGGTGCTCGTAGCGCGCGGCCCTGGCCAGCCGGTGCTGCGGCGGATGCAGGAACGTGCACCAGTCAGGCGCGCGCAACACCCGGTCGAGCTCCACCTTGCCGGCCACGAACACCGCCCGGTCCGGGCTGCGCAGCAGCGCCGCGTACAGATCGTCGGGGTCGACCGGCCCCGGCTCCTCGGACGAGGCACGCCAGGCGTCCAGCTCCCGCCACGCCTGCGCCAGCGTGCCGCCACGGGCGAGCACCGCGAGCGGGGCGTGCTGGGTGGGCGGCAGCAGGGGTTCCAGCGCCGCCACGTCGGCCTCGGTCGTGACCAGCCTGAACAGCGGCAGCGCGTGAAAGTCCAGGCCGAGCGCGAGCAGATCGCCGTCGCAGATCGGGGCGAACAGCCCAGGCTTGCGCACCGACCTGCGTAACGCGGGCTCCACCCGTTCGAGCGCCTCGGCGTCCCACTCCTCGATCACGCCGAGCACCGGGTTGACGCCGAACCTGTGACGCTGCGCGTACGACCAGGCCTCCGGGTCGGGCAGCACCGTACGCAGCCAGAACACGTCCCGCTGCCGCACCACCACCCCGCGATGCCCCTCGGCCAGGCGCAGCGTCGCGACCCTCGCGTCCCTGGCGCCCCGCACCCGCTGCGGATGCGGGGCACCGGCCACGTTCAGCAGGAACCGGCGCAGCGCGACCACGGCATCCCTGCGCACCGGCGGCGCCAGTGCGCTGAGCTCCCTGGGAAACCCAGGGCCGATCGCGAGCCGCGGCACCGGCTCAGTCCAGGAGAGCGAGCAGGTCGCGGTCCCCGCGCTCGCGGAGCCTGGTGAGCAGGTCGGGCAGGCTGACCGGGCCCGTCATCCCGATCCTGGTGGCGATGACCCGGGCCGCCTGGTCCCTGGTGCCTCCCGGGGCGGTGTACCCGACCAGGCGCAGCGCCTTGGTGATCTTCTCCGCGCCCTGGGCGGCGACCGGCAGGTGCCTGGCCCTGAGCACGCCCTCGTCCGACAAGGTCAGGAACAGGTGCCCGCCCTCGCGCGCGCCCACGTCGACCAGGAGGCGCTCGATCGACTCGAGCACCGGCTTGCCGTGCCACGTCATCGTCAGCTCGCCCGCGGCGCTCCTTACCGTCCTGCTCTCGCCCGGCGACAGGCCCAGGTACGACGCGAACCCCGTCGGCAGCGCGCACTCGCCGCCCGCGAGCTGCTCGGCGGTCACGTCGATGCGCAACCACCAGCGCCCGTCAGGCTGCCGGAAACAGCGCCGGGTCTGGGAGACGTCCTTCAACGGCTGGTACGGCTGGCCGCCCTCGTCGGCGGAGCCGCCGTTCGACTCGCCCGCAGGCGCGACCGGCGCGAACGCCTGGAACTGCGGCGGGCCGGCCGGCGGGGGAGCCGCCTGAACCGGGCCGAACGCCGACTGCGCCTGCGGTGCCTGGGCGGCCTGGGGCTGGGGGTGGGGCTGGGGTGCGAGGGTCGCCAGGACGAACTGCCAGGCGGGCACCTCCAGCGCGCGGATCTCCACCTGGTGCCAGTCGGCCACGCCGATGAGCTGCTCCTTGGGGGCGGCCGGGCCCAGCGTCCGCACCAGGTCGTCCAGGTGGGCGCGGTACGGCGCCGCCTCCTCGCTGGCCAGCCACTGGTCGAGGCGGGCGCGCAGCTCGTCCTCGGTGGCGGCGATCTCCGCCGGCGGGACGGCGAAGAGTTTGGCCAGCTGGTCCACCGCCGAGGGCTCGTCGGTGAAGATCCGGTTCTGCGCCACCGCCCAGCTCTTGTCGTCCAGCCCGGCGAACGCGGCCTCGATGAGCGCCGGCAACGGCTGCTCGCGCCCGGCCGCCTCCGCCACCGGTTCGGGCTCCACGGTGCCCGGTCCGGACACCGCCCCATCGCCCTGGGACTCATGCGCCGGCGCCGCATCGGCCCGAGGCCCGGGCTCCGGCGCCGCGTCGGACTGGGGTCCGGACTCCATCGCCACGGCCTGAGGTTCGGATTCCGGCGCTGCCACGACCTGGGGCTCGGATTCCGGCGCGGCGTTGCGCTGGTGCGCGGGCTCCTGCCCGGCCGCGCTCACCGGCTCCGCAGCCACGGGGGAGGACTCCAGCACGTCCTGACCGGGCGCGAGGGCGTCGCCCGCGCTTTCCGCCCGCCCGCCGAACGGCTGCCACGACTGCCCCGCCTCCGCGGCGGGCGCACCCTCTACGGAGGGGTACCCCTCCGACGGCTGCGCGTCGAGTTGCGCCTGCTCGGCCTCCGCCTGCTCGGCTGGTGCCTGCGGGAAGTCGGCCGGGCGAGCCTGCTCACTCTGGAACTGTTCTGGCTGCTCGAACGGAGGGTTCTCGGACCGGAGCTCGGCCGGCTGGTCAGCGCCCTTCTCCTGGCCCTTCTCAGCACCCTTCTCCGGGCTCTCCGCACCGTGCGCGGGGCCGCCCGCCTCGGCCTCGGCCTCCACGACCGGCCCCGGGCTCACGGCCTCAGCCGCGGATTCCGCAGCCTCAGGCTCCGCTACCCGTTCCGGGCTCACGGCCTCAGCCGCGGACTCCACCACCTGCGCAACACTCGCGGCATTGGCGCCGGCTTCCGCGACCTGCTCGGCACTCGCGGCCTCAGCGTCGCGGTCGGCCTCAGCGTCGCGGTCGGTCACTGGCGCGGCTTCGCCCGGTTCGGCGGCGAACCGTGCCGGCGCCTCGGCGGCACGCTCACCGGCCGCCTGAGGCGTCTCGTGCTCGGCGGCCCGCCCGCGGAGCTGACCCGCCTCGACGGCATCCTGACCCTCGCCCCGCTGGTCGGCCGCGGCGGAGTGCTCAGCGCCCGGCCGGACGGCGGCGACGGAGTGCTCGGCGCCCTCCGCCGGGTGCTCGGCTGCACGCGCCTGAGAGGCGCGCCCTCTCCGCGAGGTCTCGCGGGGCGGCTCCCCGGCCGTCCGCGCGGGCTCCGGGCCGGCGGCGACGGGCTCGGAGCCGTGCGCCGTTGCGGCCGGTGCGGGGGCCACGATCGGGCCGACCGAGGCCGCGGCCTCGGCCGCCGGCACCGGGTGCTCAGGACGCGGGCGCGCGAGGCGTACCAGGACCGCGGAGAACAGCGTGTTCAGCACCGGCCGCGCCTGGATGAAAGGCTGGTCGACCAGCTCCCGGCTGGTCAGCGCCAGCAGTCCCGCCCACGAGCCGGCCCGGTCGAGCGCGATGGCGACGGCGGGCTCGTCGGCCTCGTCGGGGTCCAGGACGTGCAGTGCTGGCAGGACGTCGCCCACCGTCGCCGCGGGCCAGTGCTCCAGGGCGATCTCCGTGAGCAGCTCGCCCAGCGACTCCGGGCCGATGGCCGCGAGCACGTGTGGCATGGGCAGGGTGCGCCACCACGCGTCCGGCAGGTCCGGTTGCCCGGTGAGTAGCGTGATCGTCGACGCGTCGCTCCACCTCAACGGTGGTACGAGGTCGCTCAGGCAGAAATTCATCCCGTTCCGTTCACCAGCCCCTCACGCCGCCGCAGCGGTGCAGCCATAGTCTCGCCGCCCACGGAACAGACCATAGTCCGGCAAAACAGCCCTACGCATCATGCACTACGCATCAGCGCCGAACAGCGGCAAAGCGTAGGCGCACGTAGTCGGCCATCCAGCCGCTCTCCCTGCGCAGCGCAGGGGCGGCCAGTTCGTTGACGCGCCGCAGCAGGGGCCCCACGATGTTCGGCGGGAGCCCCTCGAGCACCGAGGCGGCGAACGTGTTCACCCAGTCGGCGGCTCCGCCCGGGCACTCGTCGAGGGGCGTCGGCCGGTCGAAGTATTCGAGCAACCTGACGACGAAACCCTCCTGTTCGAGACGCCGGGCGTACTCGGCAGGCGTGGGAAAATACCACGGCAGGTCCGGTTCGCGCAGGCCGTATTCCCGCCAGGCGGTGAGCATGGCCGCGGTCAGCTCGGCGCAGTTGCCCGCTCCGCCCATCTCGGCGACGAAACGTCCGCCAGGCGTGAGCGCCTCGCGGACGTTCGCGATCACGGTGCCGGGGTCGCGGCTCATCCAGTGCAGCGCCGCGTTGGAGAAGACCGCGTCGTACGGTTCGACGACGGTGAAGTCGTGCCCGTCACCGACGATGAAGTTGATGCCCGGATACTGGGCCAGCGCCTTCTCGATCATCTTGGCTGAGCCGTCGATGCCGAGCACGTCGGCGCCTCTGAAGGCGATCTGGGCGGTGAGCACTCCGGTGCCGCACCCGAGGTCGAGCACGCGCTCTCCGGGTCGCGGGTCGAGCAGGTCGACCAGTGGCGCGCCCTGGGTCGAGACGTAGCCGAAGCTGCTGTCGTAGGCGCGACTGTTCCACCGCTCCAAACTCGGCGTGTCGTATCGCAAGACGATCAGCTCACATTCGATCAGACATCGGGCCCCCGTGGCCGTGCTGTCCGTTCACTTTAGAGCCTGAACGTCCCTACGACATATCAAGTCACATCGGACTCATCCCATGCTCTTCGCCCATTGCCGCTTGAGGTACGCCTTCGCCGCGTCTGCCTGCGGAATCGTCAGGATGACCGGAGGGCCGGGCGCCTTGGGCAATTTCGCGGCCTGCTCGGCGTCGAGCGTGCCCTTCATGCGCATCGCCTCGGTGCGCGCGGGCCGGGCGAAACCCTTCATGAGCAGGTTCTGGCCCTCGTCGGAGAACAGGAACTCCTGCCACAGCCGGGCGGCGGCCGGATGCGGCGCCGTCTTGCTGATCGCCTGCACGTGGTAGCCGCCGAGCGCGGCGTCGCGAGGGATCGTCACCTTCCAGCCGTCGGGCTGGTGCGCGCTGCGGGCGGCGTTCAGGTGGTCCCAGGCGACGATCGTGTTGGCCTTGGCCGGTTCGGTGAGCCTGCCCGCCTGCTTGAGCTTGGCGAACAGCGACACCCCTTGCGCCGGCTGCGGCACGCCGGCCCGCATGGAAGCGGCCATCACGCCGTCGAACGCCGACGCCGAGCGCAGCGGGTCGCCGTCGAGCGCGACCCGGTAGCCGGGCTTCAGCAGGTCGGCGAAGGAGGCGGGCGGCTTGACGGCGCGCGGGTCGTACCCGATGGACATGTAGCCCCCGTAGGCCGCGTACCAGCCGCCTGACGGGTCCTTGACCTGGTCGGGCAGGTCCTGCCAGCCCTGCACCTTGTACGGGGCGAACCGCCCGGCTCCGGCGACGGCCACATCCATCGTCAGATCGAACACGTCGGGCTTGAGCTGCGCGGCGACGTCGAGCTGGCGCTTGCTGCCGGCGTTGGGCTCGAGCTCGTTGACCTTGATGTTGTACTTGTCGGCGAAGGTGTCGATGATCTCGCCGTAGTTGACCCAGTCGCGGGGCAGGGCGATCACGTTGAGCTCGCCCTCGCGCGCCGCGGTCTCGACGAGCCGCTCCATGGTGCCGAAGCCGGCCTTCATGGAGGCGGCCTGGGCGTTGACGGGCGGCAGGTTCTTGGCCTCGGTGGAGGCGGAGTCGGTGGACGACGCGCCGCATCCGGCGCTGGCGAGGATGGCTGCTGCGGCGGCGCAGGTACGTACAGTCACACAACGAATACTTACCGCTACATCCGTCCAGGTCGAGGAGGCGCGGCCGGAACGACCCTGGCGGCTACGAGTGTCTCTTCAGGAATCTCCACCAGAGTGCCGTCCCTCTTGCGGACGGTCAGCACCCCTGACTCCCACGACACGAGGATGCCCACCGCGTCGCGAAAGCCTTCTGGAACGCGCCTGCGGGTGGTGATTCGTGCGCCGATGTCCTGACTTGTGATCGCGATGACGAGCCGTGCCGCCACGAGTTTGCCACCCTCCGTTTCGGCCAGTCGGCAAGCACGGCAATACTAGGGCGTAGCAAACCGCGGTCAGAGTCATGTCATGGTGCGGAGAGAAGGAGCTCGAGGTGACCTACGTCATCGCGCAGCCTTGCGTGGACGTCCTGGACAAGGCGTGCATCGAGGAATGCCCCGTTGATTGCATCTACGAGGGCGAGCGCATGCTTTACATCCACCCCGACGAGTGCGTGGACTGCGGCGCGTGTGAGCCTGTATGCCCCGTCGAGGCCATTTTCTACGAGGACGACCTTCCCGAGCAGTGGAAGGACTACTACAAGGCGAACGTGGACTTCTTCGAGGACCTCGGCTCGCCCGGAGGCGCCTCGAAGGTCGGAAAGATCGAGAAGGACCACCCGGTGGTGGCCGCCCTGCCGCCGCAGGCAGAGGGCCACTGACGGTCCCGGCACGGAGCGAGCGGGGGCATCCAGGCCGGGTGCGCCCCGTTCTCGAGGCGTGCCCGGCGCTCGATACGGCAACGTGACACCCTGGAGAACCGTGAACAACCTGCCCGACTTCCCCTGGGACAAGCTGGAGCCGTACAAGGAGCGCGCGCTGGCACATCCCGGCGGCATCGTCGACCTGTCGGTCGGCACGCCCGTCGACCCCGTGCCCCAGAACGTCCAGGACGCGCTGGTCCAGGCGGCCGACAGTCCCGGCTACCCCTTCACCCACGGCACCAAGGCGCTGCGCGAGGCGGCCGCGGGGTGGCTGCGCCGCCGGCACAGCGTCACCGTCGACCAGCGTGAC
Organism: Nonomuraea sp. KM88; assembly: GCF_052245635.1. Taxonomy (NCBI): domain Bacteria; kingdom Bacillati; phylum Actinomycetota; class Actinomycetes; order Streptosporangiales; family Streptosporangiaceae; genus Nonomuraea; species Nonomuraea sp. KM88. Next base: position 600,307 of record NZ_JBQQCC010000004.1, read on the forward strand.
GTGCTCCCGGTGATCGGTTCCAAGGAGTTCGTCGCCTGGCTGCCCACCTACCTCGGGGCACGGCGGGTGGTCTTCCCCGAGCTGGCCTACCCCACCTACGACGTGGGCGCCCGGCTGGCCGGTGCGGTGGCGACCGCCGCCGACAGCACGCTCGCGCTCGGCCCCGAGCGGGCCGACCTCGTCTGGGTCAACTCTCCCGGCAACCCGACGGGCAAGGTGCTGCCGGTCGAGCACCTGCGCAAGGTCGTGGCGTGGGCGCGCGAGCGCGGCACGGTCGTGGCCTCCGACGAGTGCTACATCGAGCTCGGCTGGGAGGAGGAGCCGGTCTCGATCCTGCACCCCGACGTCTGCGGCGGCTCCCACGAAGGCCTGCTCGCGGTCCACTCGCTCTCCAAACGCTCCAACCTGGCCGGATACCGAGCCGGGTTCGTGACGGGTGACCCCGTCCTGGTCAAGCGGCTGCTGGAGACGCGCAAGCACGCGGGCATGATCATGCCCGCCCCCGTCCAGGCGGCGATGACGGCCGCGCTCGGCGACGACGCGCACGCCAACCGGCAGCGCGAGCTCTACTCCGCCCGCCGCGCCCTGCTGCGGCCCGCGCTGGAGCGGGCCGGGTGGCGCGTCGACCACTCGACGGCCGGGCTGTACTTCTGGGCGTCGAACGGGCAGAGCGCCTGGGACCAGGTGGGCAAGCTCTCCGAAATCGGCATTTTGGTCGCGCCGGGCGAGTTCTACGGACCGGCAGGTGAGCGGCACATCCGCATCGCCGTCACGGCCACTGATGAGCGGATCGGTGCGGCCGTGCGCCGCCTCCAGTAGGATCGCGCGACATAGCCCGCCGCGCGGGCTTGACGCATAAATTGATAAGAGCTTTTGCCGAGACAGACCGCGAGTGGAGCGAGCTGATCGATGAGCATGACCTCCATGGTCGTACTCGGGCTGAGCATCGTCACCATCCTGCTGTTGCTGGGTGCCTTCCTGGCCACCCTGCGACAGGACAGGAAGGGCCGGACGAGCGCGCCGCCGGCTGAGGTCGCTCCCGTCGAGACCCCGCTGGCCGCGCCGGTGATCGCGCCCGGGCATGCCGGCACCGACTACACCGACCCTCGCACGATCCAGGTCGGCGACCGGATCGAGGTGCAGGGCTCGCCGGCGCGCGTGCTCGGCTCCATGCACGTCTCGTGGCAGGGCAACCAGTGGACCGAATATCTCCTGCGCGACGGCTCGCGGCGCTTGCAGTGGTTGTCGGTGGAGGTGCTCGACGGCGACCCGCCGCACCTCGAGGTGCTGCTCTGGACCGACGTGCCCACCCAGGGCATGGTCCCGGCCAAGAGCATGCTGATCATGGAGGGCGTGGAGTTCTTCCCGATCGAGCGGGGCACGGCCGCGTTCAGGAGCGAGGGCGACACGGGAAACCCCGAAAGGGGCCTGCTCGACTTCGCCGACTACCGTGCGTCGGACGGGCGGCTGCTCTCCTTCGAACGCATCCAGGGCCGCCCATGGACGGCCTGCTACGCCCAGCCGCTGCCGCCCGGCTCGATCTCCATCGTGCGCAGGGCGTCCTGACCGGGCTTCCTGGCCGAGCCCTCTCACCGGGCCTTCTGACCGGGCCTCCCGCGGGCGCTACGACAGGTCCACCCGGCGGGCGCTCGCCTGGCCGCCCGCCTGCCAGCCGTCGCGCTCGAAGTCGTTGACCCAGGTGGCACCGTTGTAGCCGACGCGGTTGAGCGCGTACTTCTCGGCGTGGGCCACCGACCAGGCGGCCACCAGCCAGCCGCGCCGCTTCGTGGTGATCGCCGTGCTGCCGAGCGCCCTGGCGAGCTGCTTGCGGGCCGCGGCGGCCCGCGACTTCGGAGCGGGCGTCTTACCGGCGGGATACCAGCAGTGCACCGCCTGCGGAACGCGCCCGGTGAACGCCGCGGCGAGAATCTCGGCCTCGCTTTCGTGCGCGGCATAGGCGTAGCCGCCCGCCGAGCGCTGCACGGCCTGCGCCGCCTCCGCCAGCGGGAGCTTGCGGTAGTTCTTCACCTTGACCAGGGCGGCGAAGAACTTGTTGGTGGCGTAGACGGGGTCCATGAGCTGCTTCTTCTTGCCCCAGCCCTGCGACGGGCGCTGCTGGAACACGCCCACGGAGTCGCGGTCGCCGAAGTTGACGTTGTAGAGCTTCGACTCCTGGATCGCCGTCGCGTACGCGATCACCACGGCCCGCTCCGGCAGCCTGCGCCGCGCCGCGACCGCCGCGATGGTGGCCGAGATCTGCGCCTGCTCGGGATCGAGGTTGCGGACGCCGTCGGGCGTGTTGACCACGCAGTACGCGTGCCGCTCGGCCAGCTGGGGTGTCCGCTTGAGCAGGTGGTAGAGGCCCACGGAAATGGCCACGGCGAGAACGATCACGATGATCGCGATGGTGATGACCCCACGGGAGAAGCGCACGCGCACGCTGAAGAACCTACCCGGACGGATAAGCTCCGAGGCCATGAGTCACGTGAGCACCTCGTCACCGATCTCGCCGGTGGTGGACGAGCTGTGGGAGCGCAGGGCGGAGTTGTCGCCCGCTGACGTCGACGCGCGCAACGTGGTGGTCGGCGCCGTCGACCTGCTCGACAAGGGCGAGGCCAGGGCGGCCCGCCTGGTCGGCGGCGACGTCGTCGTGGACGAGCGCGCCAGGCGGGCGATCCTGCTCAGCTTCACGGTGCTCGGCATGGCCCGCTCGCAGGTGGGTGACTTCCAGCACCACGACAGACACCCGCTCAAGAGCTCGTTCGACGGGGTGCGGGTGGTGCCGGGGGCGATCGCCCGGTGGGGCTCCTATGTGGCGCCCGGGGTGGTGCTGATGCCGTCCTTCACCAACATCGGCGCGTACGTGGACGCGGGCACCATGGTCGACACCTGGGCCACGGTCGGATCCTGCGCCCAGATCGGCAAAAACGTGCATTTGTCCGGCGGGGTGGGCATCGGCGGCGTGCTGGAGCCGCCCGGCGCCGTCCCCGTCGTCGTCGAGGACGACGCGCTGGTCGGCAGCCGGGCGATGATCGTCGAGGGAGCCCGGGTCGGGCAGGGCGCGGTGGTCGGCGCGGGGACGATCCTCTCCGGCTCGATCCCCGTGATCGACGTGCGGACGGGCGAAGAGGTCGCCCGCGGCCGCATCCCCGCGTGGTGCGTGGCGGTCGGCGGCACCCGCCAGAAGGAGTTCCCCGGCGGCTCGTTCGGCCTGCCCTGCGTGCTCGTGCTCAAATACCTGGAGCCGGGGCAACGGCACGACAAGGCGGCGCTCAACGAGGTGCTGCGCGAACACGGAGTGAACACCTGATGCTTGACCTGACGCAGGACGTACGCGCGCTCACCGCCGCGATCGTGGACATCGAGTCGGTCAGCGGCGCAGAGCGTCGGCTGGCCGACGAGGTGGAGCGGGCGCTGTCGGCGCTGCCGCACCTGAAGGTCGACCGGTCGGGGGAGACCGTCGTGGCCCGCACCCGGGCGGGCCGCCCCGAGCGGGTGCTGATCGCCGGGCACCTCGACACCGTCCCCGTCGCCGCCAACCTGCCGAGCAGGGTCGAGGGAGACCTGCTGTACGGGTGCGGCACGTCCGACATGAAAGCCGGCGTGGCGGTCGCGCTCAAGCTGGCGGCGGCCGTCCCGGCGCCGGGCAGGGACATCACGTACGTGTTCTACGACTGCGAGGAGGTCGAGGCCGAGCGCAACGGCCTCACCAGGGTCGCCAGAGACCACCCCGGCTGGCTGGCGGCCGACTTCGCGGTGCTGATGGAGCCGACCGACGGCGTCATCGAGGGCGGCTGCCAGGGCACGCTGCGCGCCGAGGTCACCGTGACGGGCAAGCGCGCCCACAGCGCCAGGTCGTGGCTGGGGGTCAACGCCATTCACGGGATCGAGCCGGTGCTCGCCAGGCTCAACGCGTACGAGGCCAGGCGGCCGGTGGTCGACGGTCTCCAGTTCCACGAGGGGCTGAACGCGGTCGGCGTGCGCGGCGGGGTCGCGGGCAATGTCATCCCGGACCAGTGCGTCGTGACCGTCAACTACCGTTTCGCACCCGACCTGTCGATCGAGCGGGCCCAGGAGCACGTACGCGAGGTGTTCGACGGTTTCGAGGTGGCCTTCGTCGACGCCGCGCCCGCGGCGCGGCCGGGCCTGACGCATCCGGTGGCGGCGGCCTTCACCGAGGCGGTCGGCGGCACGCCGCGCGCCAAGCTGGGCTGGACCGACGTCGCCCGCTTCTCCGCGCTGGGGGTGCCCACCGTCAACTACGGGCCAGGCGATCCGAACCTGGCGCACCAGCAGGGGGAGTACGTGTCGCTGACGAAGATCGTCGAGAGCGAGCGGGCCATGCTCGACTGGCTGTCCACATGAAAGTGGCCTTCCTCGCCGGCCATTTGGCGGGGAAGACCACTTTCAGTCCCGAGCAGCACCCTCGGCAATTAGACGCGGGGGAGTCGAAATTCGGTTCCCTGCTTCTTCCAAGAATTTTTATTGGCCGGTGTCAAGGCTCCTACCTGCGGTTTCGTCCTGATAAGCACCTCCGTCCGCCGGCACCGTACGGCTCCGTCCGCCGAGCGGAGGTGGAACCGGCGGCGTCCGAAGGCGACTAGCGTGACCCGCATGGAACAGTCACGTCGGGAACGCCGTCAGGGGCAGGCAGTCGTCCGCGGTCGCCTCGTCCCCACCTCCACGCACGACCAGCGCCTGCTCGCCCGGCAGGGGCCGTCCGACTGGGTGCACATGGACCCGTGGCGGGTGCTGCGCATCCAGGCCGAGTTCGTGGAGGGTTTCGGCCAGCTCGCCGAGCTGCCGCGGGCGGTCACCGTCTTCGGTTCCGCGCGCACCGGTGAGGAGTCCCCCGACTACACGCAGGGCCGCCGTCTTGGCCGGGCGCTGGCGGAGGCGGGCTACGCCGTCATCACGGGCGGCGGGCCCGGCGTCATGGAGGCCGCCAACCGGGGCGCGCGTGACGTGGACGGCGCGGTGTCCGTCGGGCTCGGCATCGAGCTGCCGTTCGAGCAGAGCATGAACGACTACGTCGACCTCGGCATCGAGTTCCGCTACTTCTTCGTGCGCAAGACGATGTTCGTCAAATACTCCTGCGGCTTCATCGCCCTGCCCGGCGGCTTCGGCACGCTCGACGAGCTGTTCGAGGCGCTCACGCTGGTGCAGACGCGCAAGGTCACCTCCTTCCCCGTGGTGCTGGTGGGCACCGAGTTCTGGGGCGGGCTGCTCGAGTGGGTCAAGTCCGCTCTGCTCGGCACCGGGAAGATCGCCCCCCAGGATCTCGATCTGATCACCGTCACCGACGACGTCGACGAGGCCGTGCGCATCATCGCCGACGCCGACCGGGCACGGTCGAAGCAGCAGGAGGAAGAACTGGCGTCCGCCGCCGCCCAGCCCGCAGAGCCCCAATAGGCTGGCGCTTCGTGAACATCTGCGTCTTCTGTGCCTCCAGTCTGCGTATCGACCCGAAATACATCGAGCTGGCCCGGCAGGTCGGCACCGAGCTCGCCAAGCGCGGCCACACGCTGGTGAGCGGCGGTGCCACCGTCTCCTGCATGGGCGCGGTCACCTCGGCCACCCGGGCCGCCGGCGGGCGCACGGTCGGTGTGATCCCGCAGGTGCTGGTGGACATCGAGGTGGCCGACGAGGATTCCGACGAGCTGATCGTCACCAACGGCATGCGCGAGCGCAAGGGCGTCATGGACGCCCGCTCCGACGCCTTCCTCGTGCTGCCGGGTGGCATCGGCACGCTGGAGGAGCTCTTCGAGATCTGGACCGCGCGGGTGCTCGGCATCCACGACCGCCCCTTGGTGATCCTCGACCCCTGGGGCCTGTACGAGCCGCTCAGGACCCTCGTCAGCACCATGTACGACGAGGGCTTCACCCGCGCCGACGTCTTCGACGCGATCTCCTGGACCTCCACCGTGGACGAGGCGTTCGCCCATCTCGAAGCCCGTTCGCAGCCCGTGCGGCCCAGCGTCGCCGAACTCGGCGAGGCGACCGGCTGACCGGATTGCGATGCTTGCGGTGATGCTGAACGAGCCCCGCCGTATGAGTACGATGCCAATGTGCTGGTCGTACTCGCCATCGCCGCGATCGCCATCTTGGCATGCGTGGTCTTGGTCTCCCTTGGCAGGGGCGGTGAGCTGACCGAGTTCCCGCCGGACGTGCCGCCTCTCGAACTTCCCGAGCCCGCGCAACTCACGGCGGTCGACTTCATGGCGCTGCAGTTGCCGGTCAACCTGGTCGGCTACCACACGCAGAGCGTCGACGAGACCCTGCGCAGGGCCGCCAGCGCGATCAGCGCCCGTGACACCCGGATCGCGGTGCTGGAGCAGCGCGTCTCCGAGCTGCTGTCGAGCCGGCTGTACGCGCGGCAGGAGAGCCACGCCGCACCGGGTGCCGGTCTGCGCACGGACCACGCGCCGCAGGCCCCTGCCACCTACAGGGAGCTGCCCGAGTCGGGCGACCCGGTGCCCGGTGGAGGGCCCCGGGACGACGACGCGGAGGGCCAGTACGCGCAGTGGCGCGTCTCGCCTCGGGATGCCGCCGTCGAGCAGGCCTCCAACGGCGCCTCACCGGCCGGACACGAGCTCCGGGAAGGCGACGGCCCCGGCTTCGGAAACGGGGCCGCGGACGGTGGCGAGCGTGCGGACCAGCCGGAGGGCGCGCCGCAGGACGGCGAAGGTGCGCAGGACGTGCCCCCCGACGGTGAGCGGGAAGACAAGCCCGCCGAGCCGACCGGCACGGGGACGACCGGTACGGAGACGGGCGGCGCGGGGACGTCCGCCGCGGAGGCCGGCACTGCGCCGAAGGGCGGCACGAAGATGGACGGCGAGCCGGAGTCCGGCTCGGAGACGCGCGGTGAGCCGGAGACGGGTGGCGAGCCGGTGGCCGGGGAGGTGCGCGAAGAGGCGGAGACGCCCGCGCGCTCCACGACGGGAGACGATCGGTCGTGACCGAGCCGATCCGCTGCACGTGGCCCGGCATGTCCGACCCGATGTACCTCGCCTACCACGATGAGGAGTGGGGCCGCCCGGTCAAGGGTGACGACGCGGTCTTCGAGCGGGTGGCTCTGGAGGCGTTCCAGTCGGGCCTGTCGTGGCTGACGATTTTGCGTAAGAGGGAGAACTTTCGCGCCGCCTTCGACGGCTTCTCGATCGTCAAGGTCGCCGCGTACACCGAGCAGGACGCCCGACGGCTGCTGGGCGACCCTGGCATCGTCCGCAACCGGGCGAAGATCGAGGCCGCGATCAACAACGCCAGGGCCGCGCTCGAGCTGCCCGAGGGGTTGTCGGACCTGGTGTGGCGCTTCGCCGAGCCCGACGCGGCCGTGCCGAGGACGATGGCCGACGTGCCCGCCACGACCCCCGGCTCCAAGGCGCTGGCCAAGGAGCTGAAGAGGCACGGCTTCACCTTTGTCGGCCCGACCACGGCGTACGCGCTGATGCAGGCCATCGGCCTGGTCAACGACCACATCGCGGGCTGCCTGGCACGCTAGCGGCGCCGGCGAGCGTGCGCGGGCGGTTTCTCCGGCGGCAGCCCCGGCCGGCGCCCGACAGGCGGTGTCCAACAGCCGGCGTAGGAACGAACGGTCGTGCCCGTCAGGCGCCCTCGAACGTGGGGCGTTCCTTGGCGAGGAAGGCTCTGGTGGCGTTCTGGTGGTCGCGTGAGGCGGCGCACGCGTCCTGGAGGTCGGCCTCCAGCGCCAGCGAGTCGGGCAGCGCGTGCGTCGCGGCGTACGCCAGCGCCCGCTTGGTGGCGGCGTACGCCACGGTCGGGCCCTGGGCCAGCGACCCGGCGAGCTCCCGCGCGGTCTTCAGCACGTCGTCCTGGGGGACCACGCGCGTGACCAGGCCCAGCTCCAGCGCGCGGGCCGCGTCGACAGGCTCGCCGAGCAACATCAGCTCGGCGGCCCTGCCCTGGCCGATCAGCCGCTGCAGCGTCCACGACGCGCCCGAGTCGGGCGCCAGCCCGATGCCCGCGAACGCCAGCGCGAACTTGGCCCTGTCGGACGCCACCCGCAGGTCGCAGGCGAAGGCCAGGGACGCGCCAGCGCCCGCCGCGACGCCGTTGACGGCGGCCACCACCGGCTTGCCCATGGTGGTGATGAGCTCCACGATCGGGTTGTAGTGCTCGCGCACGGTGTTGCCCAGGCCGCGGCCCGCCTCCAGGTTGCCGGCGTGCTCGTGCAGGTCCTGGCCCGCGCAGAAGGCCCGCCCCGAGCCGGTGAGCAGGACGGCCCTGACCGCGGGGTCGGCCGCCGCCCGGCGCAGCGCGTCGAGGAGGGCCTGCTTGGTCTCGGTGGTCAGCGAGTTCATCGCGTCGGGACGGTCGAGGGTGATGGTGGCGACGGCGTCGGCCACGTCATAGCGGATCAAAGCAACTCCCTGTCGACGAACGCGGCTGCTGCGGGCAGCAGCCGGGTGGCTTCCTGCTCGAAATAGACCCTGGCCTTCTCGCCCGGCCATCCGGCGGGCAGCAGCTCGGGCGGCAGCCCCGGGTCGCGGAACAGGAAGTTGCGCCAGCCGTGCACGAGCCTGCTCCTGGTGGCGAACACCTGGTCGGCCGGTGCCCCATCCGGGAGCCCGCTGATCAGCGTGTCAGCCTCGGCCAGCCAATGCTCGTACGCCTCGCCGATGGCGGCCAGATCCCACGCCCTGGCGACGAGCTCCCGGGGGTCGCCCTCCAGCGCCGAGTCGAACCTGTCCGCCCGCACGCCCTCGCTCTCGAGCAGGTTGTCCAGCTCGATCGACGAGCGCGGGCCGATCCAGGCCGTCTCCGACAGCGCGGCGTAACCGAGGAACGTCAGATCGGCGCGGAGCCGCTCCCTGCGAGGGCGGTCCTTGACGGGTCCGAAGACGATCAGATGCCACCTGCCGTGCCAGATCAGCGTTCCGGCTCGGTAAATTCTCAGCGCCGCCTCATCCAGGCGCCTGACGCACTTCGGCGTCAGCCCGTAGCCGGGGCCCTGAGGGAGCCTGACCGGTTGCAGCCAGCCCTGCCGGACCATGCGCGAAACCGCCGTACGCACGGCGGGAGCGGCGATCTCCAGGGGTTTCATGAGCCGGACGAGAGCGGCCACGGTGGCTTGCCCACCGCGCGAGCGAAGGTGGTCTCCATAGAGGTCGAACAGAGCGGCGCGAGCGTGCACGAAGTCCAGTTTGGACGCGATCGCCGACCTCGACAACGCATTCTGGGAGGAGATCGTTACCCATGAGCGCTCTCGATGCGGGAGAATAGGACATCACAGAAGACGTGAATGCGCCGACCACCCCCGATGGGCGGTCGGAAATCGCGGGCCGCGGGAGCCCAAGGCAGGAAGGGAAACACGCATGGCGGCGATGAAGCCGCGGACCGGCGATGGTCCGCTCGAGGTCACCAAGGAAGGGCGCGGCATTGTCATGCGGGTCCCCCTGGAAGGTGGCGGCCGGCTCGTCGTGGAGATTTCCGCCGACGAGGCCAAGGCGCTCGGCGAGGCGTTGAAGAACGTCGTCGGCTGAGCGCTCCCGAGAGACACCTTTTTGGTTCTACGACCCTGGCGATAATCCGGCGCCAGGGTCGCTGACGTTCGAGGAGAGATTCCGTGCCCATAGAGACCACTGCGTCGGTGGTCGCCGAGGTTTCCGACGATCCCGAGCTGCTGGCCGTCCCCTACACCTCTGACCTCACCCCAGCGTACGCGGTCGAGCTGCACCTGCCCGTGTCCGACCTGCTGGCACACTACGAGGCCAAGGGGGAGGCTGGAGAGGTCGTCGAGGTCCCGGTGGCACGGGGTGGCGGTGTGCGCCGCGTGCTGCTCTACGGCGTCGGCGACGGCTCCCCGCGCGCGCTGCGCCGGGCCGGTGCGGCGCTCACGCGCAGGGTCAAGGGCAAGGACACGCTGACCGTGGTGCCGCCCGGCGGCGACGTGGCGGCCTTCGCCGAGGCGGCGCTGCTGGCGGCGTACTCGTACAAGATCGGCAAGGTGGGCAAGCCGGCGGTGCGGACGCTCGCGTTCGCGGGGGCCGACGAGGCCCAGGTGCGCCGCGCGCAGGTGGTCGCCCAGGCGGTGGCGCTCGCCCGCGACCTGGCCAACACGCCGTCCTCGGTGAAGAACCCCGCCTGGCTCGCCGAGCGGGCCGCCGAGAGCGGCCTGCCGGTCAAGGTGTGGGACGAAGAGCGCCTCCAGGCCGAAGGCTTCGGCGGCATTCTCGCCGTGGGCCGCGGCTCGGCCAGCCCGCCCCGGCTCATCCAGCTCTCCTACACGCCCGAGCGGCCGGCCGACCGGCACGTGGTGCTGGTGGGCAAGGGCATCACGTTCGACTCCGGCGGGTTGTCGCTGAAGCCGACGGACAACATGAAGACCCAGAAGACCGACATGGCTGGCGGCGCGACCGTGATCGCCGTGCTCGGCGCGCTGGCCAGGCTGGGCGCGCCGGTGCGGGTCACCGGGCTGGTCGCGGCCGCCGAGAACATGCCGTCCGGCACGGCGCAGCGGCCCAGCGATGTCATCAAGCACTACGGCGGCCGCACCGTCGAGGTGCTCAACACCGATGCCGAGGGGCGCCTGGTGCTGGCCGACGCGCTCGCCTACGCCGACGCCGTCCTCGACCCCGACGCGGTGGTCGACGTCGCCACGCTCACCGGGGCGATCACCGTCGCGCTCGGGCGCAACATGGGCGCCGTCTACTCCACCGACGACGCGCTGGCCAAGCAGCTCGTCGACGCCGGCCAGACCGCGGACGACCGGCTCTGGCGGATGCCGCTGATCGAGGACTACGTGCCCGCGCTGAAGTCGCCGATCGCCGATCTCAGCAACGTCGAGTCGGGGTCGAGGTTCGGTGCGGGGTCGATCACGGCGGCGTTGTTCCTGCGGGAGTTCGCGGGGCAGCGGCCGTGGGCGCACCTCGACATCGCCGGCGTCGGGCGCAGCACGGTCGACGAGGGCACCCTGAGCAAGGGCGCCACGGGCTTCGGCGTGCGCGTGCTCCTGGAGTGGCTCACGCGCACCTGACGGGCGTCAGTCGGCGATCTTGATGGCGGCGAGCAGGCCGTCGCCCAGCGGCATCAGCACCGAGCGGAGCCGGTCGTCCGACTGCACCAGCTTGCCCACCTCGCGCAGCGTCACGGTCTCGGGGTCACGCTGCGCCGGGTCGGCCACCCGGTTGTGCCACAACATGTTGTCGAAGGCCACGATGCCGCCCACGCGCAGCAGCCGGACCGCCTCGGAGAGGTAGTCGGCGTATTCGTGCTTGGCGCCGTCGGCGAACACCATGTCGTAGCCGCCGTCCGACAGCCGTGGCAGCACGTCGAGCGCCCGGCCCGAGATGAGCCGCACCCGCCCGCCCGAGAAGCCCGCCTCGGCGAACGCCTGCCGGGCCAGCCGCTGGTGCTCGGGCTCGACGTCGACACTCGTCAGCGTGCCGTCGGTGCGCATGCCGCGCAGCAGCCACAGACCGGAGACGCCGCAGCCCGTGCCGATCTCGACGACGGACTTGGCGTTGACCGCGGTGGCCAGGAAGCACAGAGCCGCCCCGCCACCGGGAAGGATGGGCGTGGCCCCCATCTCGAGCCCGCGCTGCCGCGCAGCGTGCACGATCTCATCCTCATGATGGAACTGCTCCGCATAGGCCAGAGTGGCCTCCACCGGAGTGGTCATCGGCCGCCTCCCCCCACTTTCGTGCGATTGTCGCAAAAGGTCATACACGTGATTGGTGTCGATCGCAGCCTATGGGAGACACGCCGGGACGGGAACTCAGGAGGGACCTGAGGCGTTGCAGGTTTAAACGGGCTTTGCCGGTCCGGAAGGCAGGCAGTGCGCACGAAGGGACGAAACCAGGCACTATGGCGGTAGCGGTGGTCCCAGAGAGAGGAGTTCTGGTGGACGAAAGCGACCACCAGACAGATACTCCGGTGTCGTCTGACTGGACTCCTCCCACATGGGAGGAAGTGGTGCGGACCCACTCCGCACGGGTGTATCGGCTGGCGTACCGGCTGACCGGCAATGTCCACGACGCGGAAGACCTGACCCAGGAGGTCTTCGTCCGGGTCTTCAGGTCGTTGTCGAGCTACACCCCCGGCACCTTCGAGGGATGGCTGCACCGGATCACGACCAACCTGTTCCTCGACATGGCGCGGCGCAAGCAGCGCATCAGGTTCGAGGGGCTGGCCGACGACGCCGCCGAGAGGCTGCGCGGTCGTGAGCCGTCTCCTGCCCAGGCGCTCGACGACGCCCATCTGGAGCCCGACATCCAGGCCGCCCTCGACGCGCTCGCCCCGGAGTTCCGGGCCGCGATCGTGCTCTGCGACATCGAGGGCCTGTCCTACGAAGAGATCGCGGCCACGCTCGGCGTCAAGCTGGGCACGGTCCGAAGCCGGATTCACCGTGGCCGGGCGCAGTTGCGGGAGGCGCTCGACCACCGAGCCCCCCGTAATTCTCAACTCCCCCCGACCGTGACCCGTGGGGAGGAAAACTGATATGGCTCATCTTGGAGAACGCGTATCCGCGCTTGTCGACGGGGAGCTCAACCACACCGAACGCGAGCGCGCGCTTGCCCATCTGACCTTCTGCGCTGACTGTCGGCGAGAGGTCGAGTCGATGCGGGCGCTGAAGTCGCGCCTGCGCTCGCTCGACGATCCCGCGATGCCGGCCGACCTGACGATGTCCCTGCTCCGGATGGCGGAGCCGGGAGGGCCGCTGCCCCCGAGGGAGCGCCCTTTCCCCACTCGCACCTTCGGCGGGGTGCCGATCCCTGGGCCGCACAGCATCGCGCCGCTCGACAACCGCCCGCGCCGGGACGCCGCTGGTGGGGCCACGGGCCCTGGGCGCGGGGGTAGGCGGCGCACGACCTACGTGGCGGTCGGGGTGGTCTCCGCGGCCGTCGCGCTCGGCACGTTCTTCGCAGCCACCGGCGTGGGCCAGAGCAACCCCGCGCCTCCGGTCGAGCTCTTCCAGCAGCCCGATCGCAACTCGCCGACGAGTGCTCCCCCCACCGCCACACCTTGAGATCGCACCATGCCTGGGATACTTGGGGTGGCGTAGTCAACGACGCGTGGGGCATACGATCTGGGTTCGGGATTTGTCACAAGCGATTCCTGACAAATGCTTTATGACCCTCGTATGCCGCAAGAGCGAGGATTGCGGTGGCCGAGCCAAGGAGTGGTGAGACTTAGATGACCGACGAGACGCGCCCCAACGAAGGACGCACGACGTCGGACTACCCCGAGCCACAGGGGCGGCCGGACTTCCTGCCCGCGGAGGACACGCCCGAGCACGAAGGCAAGCGGCCCGAGCCGCCCGCCTCTTTCGGCACCTCCTGGGGCGACCCGTCCGGCCGTTCCGAGCGTCCCGGCACGCCACCGTACGACAGCCGCCCATCCGGCGGCTCGCCCACCGACGGCGGGGTCGCGCCGGACACTTCCGGCCAGAGCGGGCCGCGGCCCGGTGCACCCTCGTTCGGCCCGCCCGACCCTGGTGCCCGCTCCCATGACGGCCTGCCGTCCGAGCCGGGCGCGCGCCCCTACGGCGGCCCGCCGTCCGATCGGGACTCACGCTCCCAGGACGGGCCGTTCTTCGGGCTCGCGGAAAGCGGAACGCGGGAAAATCCCGCGTTCGGCCGCCCTGACGGCGGTGAGGGCGGCTATGGCCGGCCTGACGGCGGCGAGGGTGGCTATGGCCGTCCCGATGGCGGCACGCAGGAGAATCTCGCGTTCGGCCGCCCTGACGGCGGCACGCGGGCGTACGAAGCCCCGCTCTTCGGCGGCCCGCCCTCCTACGGAGGCGCGCCACCGCCGCCTCCGCGCCAGGCACTCGGCATGGGCGCGGGCTGGGCGCCGCCGCCCTCGGGCGCGCACAGCCACGGGAGCAGGCCGCGCCGCATCCCGAGCACCGGCTTTCTCATCTCGACCGCCGTCGTCATCGCCCTGGTGGCCTCCCTGCTCGGCAGCGTGGGCACCTACCTGCTCACCAAGCCGACCAGCGACAACGACCCCGGCTACAGCCTGGGCCCGGTGCCGACCGGCGCCACCAACCGGGCCCCCGACTCGGTGGCGGGCGTGGCCGCCCGGGTGCTGCCGAGCGTGGTCTCCATCGAGGCCGGCAACGGCATGGCCACCGAAGGCGCCTCGGGATCCGGCTTCGTGATCAAGAACGGTTACGTGGTGACCAACAACCACGTGGTCTCCCCGGCCGCCAAGGGCGGAGAGATCAGGGTCATGTTCAACAACCGCAAGACCACCTCGGCCCGCATCGTCGGCCGCGACCCCGGCTCCGACCTCGCCGTGATCAAGCCCGAGGACACGTTCGGCACGCCCGAGATCACCCTCGGCAACTCCGACCAGGTCGTGGTCGGCGACCCCGTGATCGCCGTCGGCTCCCCGCTGGGCCTGACCGGCACGGTGACGACCGGCATCGTCAGCTCGCTCAACCGCCCGGTCATCGCGGGCGACGACACCGGCGCCAGCTCCGAGGAGCCCGCCTACATCAGCGCGATCCAGACCGACGCCGCCATCAACCCCGGCAACTCCGGCGGGCCGCTCGTCAACGGCCGCGGCGAGGTCGTCGGGGTCAACTCGGCGATCGCCACCCTCAGCCGCTCGCTGAACAGCCAGAGCGGCAGCATCGGCCTGGGCTTCGCGATCCCCGTCAACCAGACGCGGCGGGTGGCGGAAGAGCTGATCGCCACCGGCAAGGCCAAGCGTCCCAAGATCGGCATCCTCCTCGACCGCGACTACAAGGGCCAGGGCGTACGCATCGCCTCGGAGCCGGTCGGCGGCCAGCAGCCGGTCGACGCCGACGGGCCCGCCGGCAAGGCCGGGCTGAAGGCGGGCGACATCATCCTGGAGATCGACGGGCTCGCTCTGCAGGACGGCAACGAGCTGATCGCGCTCATCCGCAGCAAGGCGCCCGGCTCCACGATCAACATCAAGTTCCAGCGTGCGGGCCAGGAGCAGAGCGCCACACTGACCGTCGAGGCCGACGACCAGCCCGCCCCGACCCCGTCCTGAGCGCGTTCCGTCGTCTGTGGATCGGCTGCTCCGCCACAGCAGCCGATCGCTCCTCCCTTCACGGCACAGCCGACCTGGCTCCACCCGCCGGCGTGCCTGACCGGCCTTCCAGGGTGACGCTCACCGGCTTCCCCGCCGTGCCGCCGTAACGAACCGGGCTCGGCCGTCCGCGTGGTGACCAGGCACCCCGGTCCGCGCGCGGTGGTTCGTGTGCGGGGTGGCGGCCCGGCTGTTCGCGCGGTGTGCGGGTGTTCCGGGCCGCGGGTGTTGGTCCGGGGGCAAGTGGCGGGGGCAAGTGGCGGACCGGACGGCTGCGCGCGGGAGCGGATCGGGCGGCTGGGCACGGGATTCGCAGCAGAAATGACCATGGGGCGGCGACCGACCTACGCCGGAGAGCCCTTAGTCTGTGGATAGGCCGGGGTTGTCCTCGGAGAGGTTGGACTGCGGTAGGAGCTCACGGTGTTCGGACTCGGGTGGGGGGAATTCGCGGCGCTGATCGTCATCGCGCTGCTCGTCTTCGGCCCCGACAAACTGCCTCAGGCCGCCTCGCAGGCGGGCCGGACGCTGCGAAACCTGCGGCGCATGGCCACCAACGCGCGCGACGACCTGCGTGCCGGGCTGGGCCCGGAGTTCTCGAACTTCGACCCCGCCGACCTCAACCCGCGCACGTTCGTCCGCAAGCATCTCCTCGACGACATCGAGGACGACTGGAACAACAAGCCGCGCGAGTTGGAGCCGGCGACCACGGCCCCCGCCACACCCGACCCGGTGGACGAGCTCGGCTACGGCGAGCTCCCCCCTTATGACTCCGAGGCCACCTGACGGCACCGGGTGACGCCGGCCGCCCCGGGCGATCCTGCTCGGCGGCGACGGTCGCGCCCTTGCGCCGGCCGTGGCCGGCGTGCTTTCCAGCGGTGATTGCGGCAACCCGTGCCGGGCAAATAGTTGCCACGGTTATAGTAATAGAGTTTACTACTTGATGTGGATCTCGAACGGGAGCAGGTGCCCTCGACCGGATGGCTGCTCTGGCAGGTGGCGTTGCGCTGCAGGACCGCGCTCGACCGGGCGCTGGCCCCCTTGGGGCTGACCAACGCGCAGTACGGCCTGCTGGCGGCCCTGTGCGAGCTGTCCCGTAACGGGGCGTCACCTTCCCAGCGCCGGCTCGCCGACTTCGCCGGCCTGGAACCGATGTACGTCTCCAAGCTCGCTCGCACGCTGGAACAGGCCGGGCTCATCGAGCGTCAGGACGACCCCGACGACACCAGGGCCGTCCGGCTCATCCTCACCGGCGCGGGCGCCGAGCTCGTCGGGGCCGCCCGGCAGAAGGTCGTGGCGCTCGACGAGCGCATGCTCGCTCCGTTCGGCGGAAGATCCAGTGACGACACCGCCGCCCTGCATGGCCTGCTGCTGACCCTGCTCCACCACCTCGACCAGGAGAAGCCATCATGAAGATCGTGGTTCTGGGCGCGACCAGCCGCACCGGGCTGTGCCTGCTGGCAGAGGCGCGGCGGCGCGGTCACCACGTCGTCGCGTTCACCCGACGGCCTGACGCGCTGGACGCGGTCGCTGCGCCGGCGGAGATCGTGCACAACGACGGCCGCGACCTCGACACGGTGCGCGCGGCCCTTGCCGGCGTCGACGCGGTGATCTCGCTGCTGCCCGGTGGCGGCCGTCGCGACCCCCACCTGGCGGCCGAGTCGGCGCATGTGCTCATCACCGCCATGGCCGACGCCGGTGTCCGCCGGCTGGTCGTCGTCAGCGCCTATCCCATTGTGGGCGTGCGGCCCCGCGTGCCGATCTGGATTCTGCGCCGCGTCCTGGCCACGCCGTACGCCGACGTGTCCCGGATGGAGCGGATCGTCTCCGCAGCCGACCTCGACTGGACCATCGCCCGCCTGAACCGGCTCGTCGACAGGCCCGCGACCGGCGCCATCACCACCGGCACCGGCCTGTTGGCGAAGCCCCGCCCGCACAGCCGAGCCGACACCGCCGCCATGCTCCTCGACCTCGCCGAGGACTCTCAGACGGCCCGGTCCGCGCTCAACGTCAGCGGTTCGTGAGCTCAGGCGCGGGCCGGGCGGCGGGGTCGCGGGTCAGCCGCGGGGCGCGAGGCCGAGCTGGAGGCCCTTGAGGCTCGAGGAGCGCTTGCTCAGGGCGCCGGCGATCGAGCGCAGCTCCGCGGCGGCCGGCGAGTCGGGGTCGGTCAGGACCAGGGGCTTGCCCTCGTCGCCGCCCTCGCGCAGCCGCAGGTCGATCGGCACTTGGCCGAGCAGCGGCACCCTGGCGCCGAGGGTGCGGGTCAGCGCGTCGGCGACCGTCTGGCCGCCGCCCTCGCCGAACACCGCGATGCGCTCGTCGCAGTGGGGGCACGGCAGCCACGCCATGTTCTCGATGACGCCGGCGATCTGCTGGTGCGTCTGCGCGGCGATGGAGCCGGCGCGCTCGGCCACCTCGGCGGCGGCCATCTGGGGCGTCGTCACGACCAGGATCTCCGCCGACGGCAGCCGCTGCGCCACCGAGATGGCGATGTCGCCGGTGCCCGGGGGCAGGTCGAGCAGGAGCACGTCGAGGTCGCCCCAGTAGACGTCGGCGAGGAACTGGTGCAGGGCCCGGTCGAGCATCGGCCCGCGCCACACCACCGCCGTGTTGCCCTCCGGCTTGAACATGCCGACCGAGATGACCTTGATGTCGTGGGCCACCGGCGGCATGATCATGTCTTCGACCTTGGTGGGCTTCTCGGCGGCACCCAGCATGCGGGGCACGCTGTGGCCGTAGATGTCGGCGTCGACGATGCCGACCTTGAGGCCGCTCGAGGCCATGGAGGCGGCCAGGTTGACGGTGACGGACGACTTGCCGACCCCGCCCTTGCCGCTGGCCACCGCGAAGACGCGGGTCAGCGAGCCGGGCTGGTTGAAGGGGATCTCCTTCTCCGGGCCCCGGTCGCCTCTCAGCTTGGTCTGCAGGGCCTTGCGCTGCTCGGTGCTCATCACGTCGAGCTCGAGCTGCACGTCTGTCACGCCGTCGAGCTTGGCGACGGCGTTCTTCACGTCGCGGCGGATGGTGTCCTTCATCGGACAGCCGGCCACCGTGAGGTAGACGCCGACGCGCACCGCGCCGCCGGAAGCGATCTCGATGCTCTTGACCATGCCGAGGTCCGTGATCGGGCGGCGGATCTCGGGGTCGATGACGGTGGCGAGAGCGGCCGTCACGGTTTCCTGGGTTAGTGCCATCGAAGTCTCGGCACGAGGGAGTGCCGTCCCTCCTTTGTCGGTATATGTGTGACAGGCGCTGGACGCCAGTGAGGATGCCCCTCCATCGTATGAACCGGCGGCCTCGCTGGGTTAATCCGAGCTGTTAGATGTTCGTGCAACAACGTCTTAAGGTTACTCCGTGACTCTTCTGCGCCACGAAGGCCTCACCGCCGACGAGCTGGCGGTCTGGCGGATGTTGCAGCGGGCCCAGGTGCGCATCACCCGTCACCTGGAGGCGGAGCTGCTGGTCGCCCACGACCTGCCGCTGGCGTCGTACGACGTGCTCATGCAGCTGGCCGAGGCGCCGGAGCGGCGGTTGCGCATGAACGATCTCGCCGAGCGCGTGCTGCTCTCCCGCAGCGGGCTGACCAGGCTCATCGACCGGCTGCAGCGCGACGGCCTGGTGGCGAGGGAGGCCTGCGCCGACGACGCGCGCGGGCTGTTCGCGGTGCTGACCGAGCGCGGGGAGGCCAGGTTGGCCGAGGCGACGCCGACCTACCTGCGCGGCATCAGGACCCAGTTCCTCGACATGCTGGGCCCTGACGAGATCGGCGAGGTGCGGTCGATGCTCGCCAAGCTCGACATCACCGGCGCTCCCTGAGCTCCTCCAGCAGGCGCCCGAGCTCGGAGCGCAGATAGTCGCGGGTGGCCACCTCGTTCAGGGCCAGGCGGAGCCCGGCGATCTCGCGGGTCAGATATTCGATCTCCGCCTGGTTGCGCTCGGCCGTCTCGCGGTCCTGCTCGTACTGGATGCGGTCGCGGTCGTCCTGGCGGTTCTGGGCCAGCAGGATCAGCGGCGCGGCATAGCTGGCCTGCAGTGACAACATCAGCGTGAGGAAGATGAACGGGTAGGGGTCGAACTTCAGGTGATCGGGCGCGGCCACGTTCCAGGTCACCCAGGTCGCCACGAAGACGGTCATGTAGACGATGAACCGGGCGGTGCCCAGGAAACGGGCGATCCGCTCCGACAGCCGCCCGAAGGCCTCGGGGTCATAGTGCGGCCGCAACGACCGCCGCAGGTCACGGGGCTGGTCGAGGCGTTCAGACGTCATGGTCGGCCCCTTCGCGCCAGTCTTCGGGAAGAAGGTGGTCGAGCACGTCGTCGACGGTCACCGCGCCGACGAGCCGGCCGAACTCGTCCACGACCGGGGCGGCCACGAGGTTGTAGTTGGCCAGGTAGGAGGTGACCTCGCGCAGCGTGAACTCCGGTTTGATGGGGTCGATCGAGGGGTCGAGCACGCCGCCGAGAATCGTGGACGGCGGCTCGCGCAGCAGCCGCTGGAAGTGCGAGACGCCCAGGTAGGTGCCCGTCGGCGTCTCCGTGGGCGGCCTGGTGACGTAGACCTGCGCCGCGACGGCCGGCGTCAGATCCTGCTGGCGGATGTGGGCGAGGGCCTCGGCCACCGTGGAGGTGGGCGGCAGGATCACCGGCTCGCTGGTCATCACGCCGCCCGCGCTGTCGACGGGGTAGGTCAGCAGGCGCCGCACCGGGGCGGCCTCTTCCGGCTCCATCAGCGCCAGCAGCCTGGCCGCCTGCTCCTGAGGCAGGTCGTGCAGCAGGTCGGCGGCGTCGTCGGGCGCCATCTCCTCCAGCACGATGGCGGCCCGCTCGGGCTCCAGCGTGCCGAGGATGCCGATCTGGTCGGCGGGCGGGAGCTCCTCCAGCACGTCGGCCAGCCGGTCGTCGTTGAGCGCGCGGGCGATCTCGACGCGGCGCTTGGTCGGCAGCCCGTGCAGCGCGCTGGCCATGTCGGCGGCCCTCAGCGACTCGAACGCGGCGATCAGACCGGCGGCCCCCTGGTCCTTCTGCAGCGTGTCGAACCCGGTCACCTCGGTCCAGTCGACGATCCGCAGGTCGCGCCGGCGGCCCCGGTGGAGCGCGACCTTGGTGATCTCCCACGTGGACGGCTTGACCTCCTCCATGGCCACGTCGTAGACGGTCATCGGCTGGTCGTCGCAGGTCACGGTGAGGTCGAGCATCTCGCCGATGACCAGTGTCTCCGTGGCCCGCTGCTCGAACCTGCGCATGTTGAGCCGGCCGGTGAAGACCACGGCGCCGGCCTCGATGCGGCGTACGCGGGTGATGGGCAGAAAGACCCGGCGGCGCGGCTGCACCTCGACCACCAGGCCGTGCACGTTGGGCCGGCGGGTGAGGCGCAGGCCCGCCACGACGTCGCGCACCCGGCCGATCTGGTCGCCGGCGGGGTCGAAGACCGGGGTGCCCTGCAGCCGGCCCACGAAGATCTGCACGTGGCCAGGCTAACAGGGCTATCCCGTTGCGCCCCGTACGCCGGACGTGTCAGTATCAAACCCGCTTAACGGTCATTACGGTTCGGATGGTGTGCGATGAGGTATGCGGGGCTGGCGCTCGCGTTCGTGGGGTCGTGGTGTTTCGCGTTCGCCGGGCCGATGGCCAAGTACCTCATCGCTGCCGGGCTGGCGCCGATGGAGGCCGTCTGGACGCGGATGGCGGGAGCGGGGCTGCTGCTGGTGGCCGTGCTCGCCGTGGTGAGGCCGAGCGCGCTGCGGATCGCCCGGTCCAAACTGCCGTTCTTCGGCCTTTACGCGCTCATGGGCGTCGCGGGCGTGCAGTCACTGTACTTCGTGGCCATCACCAGGCTGCCGGTGGGCGTCGCGCTGCTGCTGGAGTTCATGGCGCCGGTGATGGTGGTGGCCTGGGTGCGGGTCGTGCGCAGGATCAGGCTCGCCCGGGCCGCGTACGTCGGAGCGGTCGTGGCGGTCGTGGGCCTCGCGATCGTGGTCGAGGCCTGGCAGGGGCTGCGGATCGATGCGCTGGGCCTGCTGCTCGGCCTGCTGGCCGGGGCGTGCTGCGCCGGATATTTCCTGATGTGCGATGGCTTCGGCGACGACATCGACCCGCTGGGCCTGATCGCCTGGGGTCTGCTGGGCGCGGCCGTCCTGCTGATCCCGGTCTCGCAGCCCTGGAACATCCCCTGGGAGGCCTTCACGGTCTCCGCCACCCCGGAGGGCGCCGTCACGCTGCCGGTGATCGGGGCCTACCTCTGCATGGCGGTCGTCGCGACCTCGATGGCGTACATCCTGAGCATGTACGCCGTGCGGCGGCTGTCGGCCGCCGTGGGAGCCACGGTCGCGTCCCTGGAGGTCATCGCGGGCGCGGTGGTGGCCTGGGCGCTCGTCGGGGAGACGCTCGGCGTGTTCCAGATGGTGGGAGGGCTGATCGTGCTCTCGGGCGCGCTGCTCGCCCAGACCGCCACCGCCTCCGCCCAGCCCTCGGAGGCGCCCGAACCCCAGGTCATCGAGGAACCGGCCGCGGTCACCGCTCCGGGGTGAGGCGCACGACGGTGCACTCGCGGGCCCAGCGCTCGGTGAGGCCCTCGCCGTCGCGGGCGTTGAGCCGCTCCTTCGCCAGCACCGCCACGGCGTCGGCGTCCGAGGCCTGGTCGACGACCGACACCGCGGCGTCGAACTCCACCAGCCTGGCTCCGTTGTCCTTGCTGCGCAGCGTGACACGCACCCGGTCGAGCCGGTCGAGACCGGGCAACTGCTGCTCCTCGCCGCCCGTCACCACGTAGATCGCGCCGTCGTGCCAGGAGTGCCAGGCCAGCCGCGGGCGGTCGAGGGTGAGCCAGAGGATGCCCGACTTCTTCGCGCCCTCTTGGATCGCAGAGGTGTTGTCGCTCACAGCTCCGACTGTACGGCCGAGCCGGGGCCGCGGACGAGTACCGTGTGCGCATGCGCTCCCGTCGTTCGGTGCTCGCCGTGCCAGGCAGCAACCCCCGTTTCCTCGACAAGGCCCAGACCCTGCCCGTCGACGAGGTCTTCCTCGACCTGGAGGACTCCGTCGCGCCCCAGGCCAAGGAGGAGGCGCGCAAGAACATCGTGACCGCGTTGCGCGAGGGCGACTGGTCGGGCAAGACGCGGGTGGTCCGGGTCAACGACCTCACCACCCAGTGGACCTACCGCGACGTGATCGAGGTCGTCGAGGGCGCGGGGGAGTTCGTCGACTGCCTGATGCTGCCCAAGGTCCAGGACTCCACCGAGGTCGTCTGGCTCGACACGCTGCTCACCCAGATCGAGAAGGCCATGGGCCACGAGGTGGGCCGCATCGGCATCGAGGCGCAGATCGAGAACGCGCGCGGGCTGGTCAACGTCGACGCCATCGCGGGGTCGTCGCGGCGGCTGGAGACGCTGGTCTTCGGCCCGGCCGACTTCATGGCCTCGATCAACATGCGCACGCTCGTCGTCGGCGAGCAGCCGCCCGGCTACGTCGAGGGCGACGCCTACCACTACATCCTCATGCGCCTGCTCATGGCGGCCAGGATGCACGACCTGCAGGTGATCGACGGCCCCTACCTGCAGATCAAGGACGTCGAGGGCTTCGTGAAGGTGGCGCGCAGGGCGGCCGCGCTCGGGTTCGACGGCAAGTGGGTGCTGCATCCCTCCCAGGTCGACGCGGCCAACGAGGTGTTCTCGCCGGCGCAGGAGGACTATGACCACGCCGAGCTCATCTTGGAGGCGTACGACTACTACACCACGGTAGAGAAGCGCGGCGCGGTCATGCTGGGCGACGAGATGATCGACGAGGCCTCCCGCAAGATGGCGCTCGTCGTGGCGGCCAAGGGGCGGGCCGCCGGGCTGACCCGTACGACCTCCTTCACACCTTGAAGCCGATGGCGGTGAAGAACCAGAACGACGAGGTCAGCCAGAGCCCGACGAGCACCGTGAACGCCGCCCCGCCGAGCACCGGCAGCGTCCAGCCCGGCGCGCCGCGCTTGGGCAGGGCGAGCATCTTCGCGGTGAACACCCCGTAGAAGAAGCAGCCGAGCAGCGAGTGCACCAGCACCCTGGGCACGTCGTACTGCAGGCCCAGGGCATAGAGGCAGTGGAAGGCGACGGGGATCGTCAGCAGGAAGGCGATCCGGCCCGACCAGCGGTGCACGCCGGGCGGGACGGTGACGCCGAGCCTGCCCCACATCGACAGGGCCGAGACCACCTGCACGATCGCCAGGACGAACGCGCCCGTGGTGAGCCAGACCTTCATCGGCAGCGCGGCGGAGAAGCCGGCCACGCCGACCGCGAACCCGGTGGGCGTGTGGGCCCGCCCGAAGACGCCGAGCGCGACCACGACCAGCCCTCCGGCGATCAGCGGCCACAGCAGCGGGGTCAGGCTGCGGGAGGGCCGCTGGTGGATGGCTGTCATGACATCTCCTCGATGAAGCCGTCGACGTCCTTGGGGTAGACCGTGGTGTCGTCCACGGTGAGGGGGGTGGTGGGCCGCTCGCCGTCCAGCCGCGGGATGTCGAGCTGCTCCTCGCCGAGGACGGCGGCGCCGACCTGGGTGAAGCCGCCCTGCGGGTTCTTCAGGACGATCCAGCCCGCCCTGAGCTTGGCGCCCCTGACGATCGCGGTGGCGCGGTAGAGGCCCGACGGCTTGACGACCGTGGGCGCGACGAAGCTCCACTTCTCGCCGCCGAGGGCGACCGTGCCCCTGGCCTTGCCGCCTCCCAGCGCGGCCGTGACCTTGGCGCTGCCGAAGCCGGTCAGCGACAGCTCGCCCGCCGACTCCTTGCCCTTGAACCAGGCCTCGGTCCTTCCGTCGCAGAAGTAGCCGATGGCCTTGCCGTTCCTGATCGAGATGGCGATGAGGCCGCCGTTGCCCTTGACGCGCCCGCCGTAGTCGGCCCTGGTGATCTTCTTGGGCTCGGTGCGGGAGGGTGAGGGGGAGGGCTGCGCGGTGTTCGTCGCCGCGGGAGGCGACTCCGTGGTGTTCTCCTGCGCGGGGGTGGTCTCCTCTGCGGAGGGCGCCTCCGCGGCTGTGTGCGCGGCCGTGTTGTCGGCCGCGGGTGCCGCGTTGATGCTGGCGACACCGAGTCCCGCGGCGAGCACCGCGCCTGCCGCGAGGGTGATGACAGGTCCCAGCCTTGACATGGACTGCTCCCAGGTTCGAATGCCTACGATCCCGAGCATCCGCCTAAAAGAGCGCGCCGTCTGTGAACTAATGCTCACCAAGCGGACAGAATGGATGGATGCAGGAAAACCCAGGGCCACAGTTCCCGTACGGCGCGCCGCCGCCGGGCTACCCGTACCCGCCCCGACGCCAGCCCTGGTTCCTGCCGCCACCGCGTGGGGCCCGCTACGACCACATGGCCAGGACCGCCGCGTCCCATCCGTGGCGGGCGATCGTCGGGACGCTCACCATCGCCGCGGGGTTCTTCACGCTCGGCCTGGTGGTGGTGTTCGCGGGCATGCTGGTGTCGCTGCTGGCCGGCATCCCGTTCACGATCGAGCCCAGCGGGCAGCTCTCCGGCAATCCGGAGTTCGCTCTGGTGGTCCTGCTGCTGTCGCTCGCGCCGATGATCCTGCTCGTGCTCGGCACGGTGGCGCTCATCCAGCGCCGCCGCCCCGGCACGGTCTCGTCCGTGACCGGGCGGCTGCGCTGGTCCTGGATGGCGCGCTGCGCGGGGCTGGCGGTCCTGGCGCTGGCGGCCGGCCAGGGCACGCAGTTGCTGGTCATGTCGGCCTCGGGCGAGAGCAGCGAGATGTTCGGCTGGGCCGGTTGGGAGGGTTTCCTGCCGGCGTTGATCGTGATCGTGCTGCTGGTGCCCTTCCAGGCGGCCGCCGAGGAGTACGTCTTCCGCGGCTGGTTCGTGCAGGCGGTGGGCGCGCATGTGCGCAATCCGATCTGGTCGATCCTCATCGGGGCGGCGTTGTTCGCGTCGTTGCACGGGTATCAGCCGGCCGGGCTGGTCGACGTGTTCGTGTTCGGGGCGGTGATGGGATGGCTGACGGTGCGGACGGGGGGTCTGGAGGCGGCGATCGGGTTGCACGTCATGAACAACGTGCTCGCCTTCGGGCTGAGCGCGGCGGCCGGCAGCCTGGAGGAGGCCCTCGACCAGCCGAACGTGCCGGTGCCCTGGCAGGCGCTGCTGGGTACCGGGGTGCAGCTCGCGGTTTACGCGGGCGGTGTGTTGTATCTAGCCAAAAAGCGGTCAATAAGCACTGTTTCTGGATAAATCAGGCACGGGGTGCCGGGAATCTCGCTAGAGAGGTCTCGCTATTCCGGCCGAGTCATGCTGGTCTGGATCCTGTGGGGACGGCGAGGATTTCCCGGAGGTAGTCGTTTCGACCGTTCCCATGCCCGGACACGACCCGATTGATCGACGAGTTCCACCCGTACGACACGTTCGACGAGGAGGTACGGCGCGTGGCCTCCGGCCCCAGCGAACCGCCACGGCGACCGCCGGGTGACGACGACCCGCGTTCTGAGGGGGCGTCGGAACCGCAATCTTCTGAAGAGCCCAGGATCAGCCATGCGCCGCCGGGGCCCACCGACGACCGGGCCAGGGGATTACCGCTGGCATCACCGTGGGACATGCCGCCGTTCGCCGCTCCCGTCCCGGAGGACGAGCCGCAGGAACCGCCCAAGGGGCGCCGGCCGTACAGCTCGCCGACGGTGGATTCCGAGGTGGAGCCGCGCCGCCGCCCACGCCGCGTCGTCAACCGCCCCGACAAGCTCGTGGCGGGCGGCCCGCCCCCCGAACCGGAGCCGGACGCCGTCGAGGAGGAGGCGGAGGCGTTCCAGGGCACCCGCATCCCCCCGTACGTCCGGGTCTACCCCGTCGAGGAGCCCTCCGACGCCGAGCCGGTGCCCGAGCCGCGGGAGGAGCACCCGGAGGAGGGCGAGCCGGAGGTGCGGCGCGTCGGACGGCCGCCGTCGGGACGTCCCACACGCCCCGACCTCCTGGTCGCCACCGGACCGCCCCGCCCGCAGGGGTCGAGCGGCAGGCACCACAAGGGCCCGGCGCCGGCCGCCGTCCGCAGGGCGGGCCCCATGCGCCGCGGCAGCAGGGCGACCCCCATCGTCCTGTCAGTGGCCGCGGCGGTCCTGGTGGCCGCCGGCGTGCTCGTGTGGCAGTGGAGCGGCGACGAGGCCCCCGGCCTGCGCCTGGAGGCGGGCACCGGGCGTTCGGGCGACGAGTTGTTCACCGTGCCCGCCGCGGGCGACGGCGTCAACCAGAAGCTCAACGACATGGCCTCGGCGGGCCGGGCGGTGGTGGCGGTCGGCAGCGACACGACGAGCCCCACGCCGCGCCCGCTGTTCCTGTTCTCGCCGGACGGAGGCAAGACCTGGCAGCTCGGGCAGGTGAACGGCGTCTCCTCGCCCACGGTCCAGCGGGTTGTCGGCGGCGACGGGCGGTGGCTGGCCAGCGGCGGCGACGGCCTGGCGGGCGAGCGCGGCCTGTGGACCAGCACCGACGGGTTCAGCTGGACGGCCGTGGAGCAGCCGGGCGGGGCCGCGTTCCGGGCCGGTGACCACATTCACGACATCGCGCGGACGGCCTCGGGGTTCGTCGCGGTGGGGCGTACGACGGGGGAGGACGGCGGGTCCGGGCCCGCGGCCTGGCGCTCGGACGACGGCGCCAGGTGGGAGCGCGTCGAGACCAGAGGGCTGGAAGTGGGCGAGATCAGAGCCGTGGTGGCCAGGGGCGACATCGTCGTGGCCGTCGGGCAACCCGCGGTCGGCGAGGGATCGCGGGTGCTGCGCTCGGCTGACGGCGGCCGTCACTGGCAGGCGACCGGCTTCCAGCTCCCCGAGGCCGTGCCGCGCACCGGGACGCTGGGCCTGCTGCCCAAGCAGTTCGTCCTGGTGCCGACGCGGCAGCGCACGGTCACGGGTGACGTACGCGTCTACTGCTCGCCGACAGGGGCGCAGTGGAAGCAGTGCGGCACCATCGGCGGCCTGAGCGGCGAGAGCCCGGGCGTGGAGTCGCTGATCTCCCACAAGTCCGGCGTCGCGGCGATCACGCAGGCCGGCCTCGGCAGGTACACCGTGCTGACGAGTACGAACGCCCGCGACTGGGACAAGCGGGCCGACTTCGCGGACCTGCGGGGCGCGACCCTGCGCGGGTTCACGATCTCCGACAGCGGCACCCTGTTCGCCGGCGGCGACCAGGCGGCGTCCGACGTCGACAACCAGCTCGTGCTCATGGCCGCGCCTCCGCGCGGTGCGGCGGCGCGCGTCAAGCTCGGCGAGGTCGAGGGCCTGTCGCGGATCGCGCGCGAGACGACCGCGCTGGCCAGCTTCTCCGGCAGGTACGTCGCCGTCGGCTCGGCGTCCGGCGACGCCGGCCTGTGGACGATCAAGAACTGGCAGAGCTGGAAGTCGATGAGCCTCGGCGGGCCGGGCAGGCAGTCGCTGGAGGACGTCACGCATGGGGAGCGGGGCTGGCTGGCGGTCGGCGCCACCGAGACGAACGTGGCCGTCACCGACCCCCTCCTCGTCACCTCCGCCGACGGCGAGAGCTGGAAGAGGCTCGACGTCTCCGGCGACCTGGCCCGCGACAAGGACCACCCCTCGCTGACGACGCACGTGGTGACGGCAGGCAAGCAGGGGTACGTCCTGGTGGGCGAGTCCAAGGACCAGGCGGGCGCGTCGAGCACGGCCATCTGGTTCACCCCTGACCTGCGCAAGTTCACCAGATCGGAGAAGTTGCCGCACGGCGGCTCCGGCGTGCGGGTCCACGACGCGGTCGCCAGTTCCGACGGCTTCGTGGCTGTGGGCGGCTCGGGCGCCGCCGAGCAGGAGAACACCGTCGTGTGGCACTCCGACGACGGCGTCAACTGGACCGCTCGCGACGCGGTGTCCCCGCCCGGCGCCACCTCGGCGGGGCTGCGGCGGGTCACGGCGTACCAGGGCAAGCTGGTGGCGATCGGCACGGCGCTGGTGGACGGCGCGCGGCGGGCGTTCGCGGCCGCCTCCGACGACGACGGCGCCACGTGGCGTACGGCCTGGCTGCCCGCGAAGCAGGCGGCGGCGGTCTATGACCTGGCGGCGGCCGATGAGGGCCTAGTGGCGGTCGGCTGGCACGGCGCGCCCGGTGAGGGCGACAGCGCGGCCTGGACCTCGCAGGACGGGTTGTCGTGGAACCGGATGGAGCTGACGAAGGACAGGCTGGCGGGGCAGGGCATGCAGTGGTTGTCGGCGGTGGCGGTCTCGCGTGTCGACGCCTCAGGGGCGGAGGTGGTGGCCCTCGGCCGGTCGACGACGTACAACGCCGACCATCTGATCCTGTGGACCTCCAGCCTGTCCGCCAGCAGGTAGGAGCCGGCTAGCGCGGCAACACGCCCCAGCCCGTCAGCGTGTCGAGCAGTCCTTCGGTGAGCGGCAGCCGGGCCAGCTCGTCCATGCCGCACCACCGCACGTCCGCGGCGTCGTCACCGGCCGCGGGGGTTCCGCCGGTGACGGCCGCGAGATAGTCGCGGATCACGTACGTGACCCCGCCGGGTCCGGGGCGCTCAACCGTGCCGGCCAGGCGGCCCACCTCCACGTGCAGCCCTGTCTCCTCCAGGACCTCGCGCCGCAGTCCCGCGGCGTCGGTCTCGCCGGGCTCCAGCCTGCCGCCGGGGATGGACCACAGGCCCATGCCGGGCGGATGCCCCCGCTGCACAAGGAGAATTCGGTCAAAGGCATCAAAAACTATCGCCCCAATACAATTTACGCGCACATGACCAAGATTACGACGAGATAACGAGAACCGCCCTTGACGCAACGCCGCAGAAGGAAGCACCGTGGGTAGCTGTGAGAGCGGCTGCAACCTGCCCACGATGTTCTGGCCGGCTTCACGAGCCGAGCGCCTGGTCGAGTGCGTATCGATGCGACACGCACGGGGATGTCCTGCCCTATCAGCCTCCATGGCCGCCGACCAGCACGGCGCTGGAGGCGATCCGCAAGAGCTCCGTGGTTCCCGTGTGGCTGCCATGGCCGTTGCCGGCCGGCTGGCTGGTGACCGGTTTCGGCGAGGTGGGCGACCAGCGCACCGGCGGTCGCGCCAGCGTGGTCGCGCTGAGCGGGCCGTCGCTCATGGGAGGGCCCGCCGACCTGCTCGTGATCGCGGAGGAGCCGGGCATCGGGCTGGGCGCGGCGTTCGCCGGCCTCGACGGCCCCGACCCGGGCTCGGGGTTCGACGCCGGCCCGCCGAACGCCAAGATCCAGGTGCTCGGCCATCCCACCGCCATGTGGTGCGTGAACGGGCAGGCCGACCGGGCGGTCTACGCCGGCGAGGCGCTCGGCAACTGGTTGTGGACGATCGCCTGGCCGGCCGACGCCGGCTGCCTCATCGCGCTGACCGAGCTGTCGCTGATCGACGCGCGGGATCACGACCTGGATGTCCCTTTCGGTGCGTTCTCTCCCCGGCTCGAGGAGTAGGACGGGCGACGGCGATTCGCGCTCTCGTGTAGACGGGCTAGAGTTCGGAGGCGTGACAGCGCGTATCGAGCGAGTGGTGACCGAGGGCGTCGTCGACATCGACGGCACCGAGCACAAGGTCGAGAACAACACCTGGATCGTGGGTGACGACGACGAAGTGATCGTCATCGACGCGGCGCGTGACGCCGACAAGATCCTTGAGCAGGTGGGCGAGCGTGAGGTGCTGGCCGTCATCTGCACGGCGGGCCTGCCCGACCACGTCGGCGCCGCCATCGAGGTGGCCAGCAGAGACGAGGCCGTGGTCGCCCTGCATCCCAAGGACAAGCCGCTGTGGCGGGAGACCTGGTCGGAGACCTGGCCCGACATCGACATGGAGGACGACGGCGTCTTCGAGGTGGCCGACGTCCAGCTCGACGTCATGGAGACGCCTGGCGTCACGCCCGGCGGCGTGTCGCTCTACTGCGAAGGGCTCGGTGCCGTGTTCACCGGCAAGGCCCTGCAGGCCGACGGCCCCGGCAAGCTGGGCGGCGAATATCCCGCCCTGGCCGACCAGCTGACCTCGATCGGCGGGCGGCTGTTCACGCTGCCCGGCGAGACGCGGGTGCTGGCCGTCCACGGCGACGAGGTCACGGTCGGCGACCTGGAGCCGCACTTCGACGACTGGGTGTCCGGGTCGCTGACCCGCGTCGACACCGAGCCCGCCGACGACGACGGCCCGCTCACCGACGGCACCAAGATCTCCGGCATCCGCCTCGGACCCGGCGACGAGTGAGGCCATGAGCAGGGTGGGCGGGTCCCGTCCGGCCGCCTCGCGGGGTGAGGGCGGATGAACACGCAGCTTCCGCTGGAAGGGATGCCGCGGCGGCTCTACTCCTGCACGCCGTCGCGGCTGAACACCTGGCTCGACTGCCGCCGCCGCTACCGGTTCACCTATCTCGACCGGCCGCAGCCGTCAAAGGGCCCCGCCTGGGCGCACAACAGCGTCGGGGCGAGCGTGCACAACGCGCTGGCGGGCTGGTGGCGGGAGCCGTACGAACGCAGGACCCCGCTGACGGCGGCCGTCCTCGTCACGAACGGGTGGATCACCGAGGGGTTCAAGGACGCCGAGCAGTCGGGCCGGTGGCTGGGCCGCGCTCGCGACCTCGTGTCCGGATATGTCGCGACTTTAGATCCTGCTGACGATCCGGTCGGCGTCGAGCGCACGGTCGCCACCCGCACCAAGGTCGTCGCCCTGTCCGGCCGCATCGACCGGCTCGACCGGCGCGGCGACGAGCTGGTCGTGGTCGACTACAAAACCGGCCGCCGCCCGCTCACGCAGGACGACGCCCGTTCCTCGCTCGCCCTGGCCGCCTACGCCATCGCCGCCTCCACGATGATGCGCACGCCCTGCCGCACCGTCGAGCTCCACCACCTGCCGACCGGCGAGATCGTCCAGTGGCGGCACACCGACGAGTCGCTCACCCGCCACCTGCGGCGCGCGGAGGAGGTCGCGACCGAGGCCGCCGAGGCCGACGAACGCTACCGCGAGCTCGTGGCGGCGCCCGCGCGCAAACCCGCGGCCCCGCCAGGCGAGCGGCCGTCCACCAGGCCACCCGTCGGACCCGCCGCCGTGCCGGCGGAGGTCGACGAGCTGTTCGCGCCTGCCCCCGGCCCCATCTGCTCCTGGTGCGACTTCCGCCGCCACTGCCCCGAAGGGCAGGCCGCAGGGCCGGAGCGCCGCCCCTGGGACGGGCTTGCCGACTAGCCGGGCTCACCCCCTGGCGGCGAGGGCCGGACCGTGAAGGGCGTGGAGCGGTTACCGGCCGCGGTGGCGCTGGGCTCGCTGTTCAACCCGCTGAACTCATCGATGATCGCGGTCGCCCTGGCCGGCATCGAGGCCGAGTTCGACGTCGGGATCGCCGCCGTCACCTGGCTGGCCGGGGGCTTCTACTTCATCGGCATCATGGTGCCGCCGCTGATGGGAACGCTGGCGGACCGGTTCGGGCCGAGACTGGTGTTCTGCGCCGGGCTGGTGACGATGGCCGTCACCGGCGTGCTGGCCGCGCTCGTGCCCACCTACCCGGCCCTGGTGGCGGTGCGGCTCCTGCAGGCGTTCGGCAGCTGCGCCACCATGCCCGCGGGCATGGTGATCGTGCAGGCGGCGATGGCCGACGCCGACGGCAGGCCGCCGCCGCGCGTCATCGCGATGATCTCGATGGTGCTCACCGCCAGCGCCGCCATCGGACCCGTGCTCGGCGGATTCCTGATCTCCTTATGGGGATGGCGGGCGATCTTCCTGGTCAACGTGCCGCTCGCGGCGGTCGCGTTCGCCGCCGCCCTGCGGTGGCTGCCCAAGGTGCGCGTAGACGGTGCACGGCAGGCCCTGCTGCCGCGCCAGAACCCGCGGCTGCTGGCCACCTACGGCCAGTACGCGCTCGTCAACGTGGTCTTCTACCTGGCGTTCCTCGCGCTGCCGCTCTGGGCGCAACAAGTCGGCGGCGTGCCCGCGCACGTCGCCGGGCTGCTGGTGCTGCCGCTGTCCGTGCTGGCGATCGTCGCGACCCCCGTCGCGGTGACGCTGGCGGCCCGGCTCGGCATGCGGGCCGTGCTGATGGTGAGCGGCGCGCTGCTGGTGGCGGGATCCTGCGCGATGCTCGCGGTCGGCCCCGTCATGCTGGTGCCGGTGGTCGCGGCGCTGCTGGGCGTGGCGTCGGCCTTCAGCCAGTTCGGGCTCAACTCGCTGGTCTTCGTGCACGCGGGCGGGCGCGACACGGGCAGTGCGGTGGGTTTCTTCCAGGCGTCCCGCTACGTGGGTGCGGCGACCGCGTCCGCGCTGCTCGGCGTGCTGTTCGACGGGGCGAGCCTGGACACGGGCGGCTGGGCCATGGCAGGCGTGTCAGCCGCGGTGCTGGTCGCGGGCGTGCTCGCGCCCGTCAGGCGGCCGGGGACTTCGGCCAGCGGCGGGGATCGGTCAGCCCCTTGAGCCCTCTGCTCACGTCGTAGCCGGCGGCGCCGAGCCGCTCCCTGGAGGCCCGCAACATCCGCCGCGTGGCCGGCATGAACGCACGGTCGTGCACGGGCTCGGGCAGCGCGTTCATGGCCAGTCTGAACGCCACGAGCCCGGCCGTCACGGCCGCCGCGGGCACCTCGGGCAGCGCGCCGTACATGCGCCTGGCCCAGTCGGGCAGCGTGAAGTAACAGAGCGCGCCGAAGGGGAAGTAGCCGGGTTTGCCGGGGGATAGCAGCCTGAGCTCGCGCGGCAACCGCGGCCACATCAGGAAGCGCACGGTCGAGGCCGCCTCCTCCGTCACGCGCAGGCTGGGGCGCATCTGCTTGAAGTAGGCGTCCATCTCCGCGCACGAGCTGGGCACGTCGTCGAGATGCAGGCCGACGTACGTGGCGCTCTTGCGCTGCTCGCGCAGGTAGCGGTCGGCCTGCCGCTCGGTCAGCCCGAGCCCGCCGCGCCTGGCCACCTCGAGGTACGACGAGACCTCCGCGCAGTGCACCCAGAGCAGCAGCCCGGGGTCGTCGACCCGGTGCGTCCCGCCGGTGTCGGGATCGTGGACGCGCAGGGCCCGGTGGATGCCGCGCACCCGCCGGCCGATCTCGTCGGCCTCCTCCGGGCTGCCGAACGTCACCCGGCCCACGAAGTCGGCGGTGCGGCGCAGGCGGCCGAAAGGATCGTCCTGGAAGGTGGAGTTCTGCCAGACGCCGCGCATCGCCAGCGGGTGCAGCGCCTGCAACATGAGCCCACGTACGCCGCCGACCCACATCGAGCGGTCGAGATGCACCTGCCACGTCGCGCTCTGCGGCGGCTGGACGACGATGTTTTCGATGCCCCTCATGGTGAACGCAGGATTACACGGCAGTGGACCTTGTGTCCAAGTAATGTTTCTCGGCCGAATTCCAGAACCTCACCAGCGCCGCCGCCGTCGTCTCCGGCGCCTCCACGGCGGGGGAGTGCACCGCGCCCGGCACGACCACGGAGTCGGCTCCGAGCCTGGCCGCCATGTCCGACTGCGCCTCCGGCGGCCATCCGTCGTCGTGCTCGCCGTACAGGACGAGCGTGGGCACCTCGATCTGGCGCAGCTCATCGGTGCGGTCGCGCATGGTCAGCACCTGCTCGGCCATCCGTGCCAGGCCGGTCGGCGAGTTGCTGATCAGGCGCCTGTGCAGGAACTCCCTGATGTCGTCGGACACGTCGCCGGCCAGCGCCTCGGGCTCGAACCTGTGGTGCCACAGGTGTTCCAGGCCCAGCGCCGGCACCTCCTCGGTGATCGTCCTGGCGTTGCGCGCCCGCCGGCCCTCGATGGGGCCTGGACCCGAGCTCATCAGCGTGAACGACGCGAACTTCGTCACCCCGTCGATCACTGCCTCCCTGGCCACCAGGCCGCCGAAGGAGTGGCCCACCAGGTGCACGGGCTCGCCGCCGCCGACGACCTGGGCGAGCGTGTCGATGTCGGACCCGAGCGCGGCGCACGTGTAGGCCCCGGGATCGTCCGGGCCCGGCGTTTCGTACTGGCCGCGCAGGTCGACGACCACCACCCGGCGGCCCGACTGGGCCAGCGTCATCAGGACCGCGAGGAAGTCCTCCTTGCTGCCCGTCAGGCCGGGGACCAGCAGCGCGGGCCAGCGCTCGATCACACCACTGACCGGAACCGCCTCCAGGACCGCGAACGTGCCCTGTGGCGTTTCGATCTTCTGTGATGCGACGCCAGGCGGCAGGTCGAGGAATCGCGGCGTACTCACGTGGGGCAACAATACCCAGAGGTCAGCGCCTCGACACCGGCATGGCCACGACGCCGGTGCGAGTTCTCAGGAGAGACGAGCTGTGCGCGGTGCGGGAAACCCGCCCGTCTGAGGCCTGGGACGCCCCCCAGACCCCCGTGGCGGGCGCTGAGCGCCTCCTGGGGCCGCCTGCGTACGTGGGCGGGGTCATCGGGCCGGTGCGCTGCGGCATCGTATGAGGGGCCCTTACGGCCCGTCGCCCGGCATGCGAGAGGCGCGCACCCGCTCGGGGTGCGCGCCTCTCGCGTCGCCTCCTCAGCTGGTGCGGCGGCGGTTGCCGCCACCGCCGTTGCCGCCACGGGACTGGCGCCGCTGCTGCTTGCGCTCGGTCGCCGCGGACGGGGCGATGTCGTCGTCGTCCGTGGCCAGATCGGGTGACTGGAAGATCACCGCGAACGGGCTCGGCGGGATGATGCGGTCGGGCTCCTTGCGCGCCGGTGGCGGCGGCGTCGACAGGAAGCTCGGCTCGCCCGCGGCCGGCGTCACCGGCTCGGGCCCGGAGGCGGGCCCAGTAGCGGGTGCGGTAGTGGGCCCGGTAGTGGGCCCGGTAGTGGGCCCGGTGATGGGCTCGCTGACAGGCGCGGCGGGAGCGACCGGCGCTGACTCGGCTCCGGCGTCGCGCTTCGAGCGGGTGCCGGCACCGGTGTCGGGCCCGGTGATGGGCCCGGTGATGGGCCCGGTGATGGGCCCGGCGTCGGCCTCGGGCTTGGCGGACCGGCGTGAGCGGGTGGGCTTCGCCGGCGCCTCCGGCGAATCGGCCAGCGCCTGCTCGATCGCCGTGGACGCCGCCCCCCTGCGGGTGCGGCTCCGCTTCGGCTCGGCGGCCTGGATCTCGTCCGGCGAGAAGATGGCGGGAGTCTCCTCCGTCTTGGCCTTCACGGGCTCGACCTCCGTCGTCTCGGCGGGTGCGGTCTCCGCCAGCTCCCTGCCGCCGCGGGTGCGGCGGCGCTGGCGCGGCGTGCGGGCGGGGCGCTCCTCGCGCTCGTCGCGGCGGCGGCCGCCGCGCCCGCGGATCCTGCCGGTCTCACCGAGGTCCTCGATGCGCTCCGCGGACAGCCCCGCGCGCGAGCGGCTCGCGTGCGGCAGGACGCCCTTGGTGCCCTCGGGGATGTCGAGCTCGGTGTAGACGTGCGGCGAGGTGGAGTAGGTCTCCTCGGGTTCGGCGAAGTCGAGCCCGAGCATCTGGTTGATCATCTTCCAGCGGGTCAGCTCCTCCCACTCCACGAACGTGACCGAGATGCCCGTGCGCCCGGCCCGGCCGGTGCGGCCGATGCGGTGCACGTAGGTCTTGTCGTCGGTGGGGCAGTCGTAGTTGACCACGTGGGTGACGTCGTCGATGTCGATGCCGCGGGCGGCCACGTCGGTGGCCACCAGCACGTCGATCTTGCCGTTGCGGAACGCCCGCAGCGCCTGTTCGCGCTGGCCCTGACCGAGGTCGCCGTGCACGGCCGCGACCGCGAAGCCGCGGGTGTCGAGCTGCTCGGCGACCATGTCGCAGGCTCGCTTGGTCTCGCAGAAGACCATGGTGAGCCCGCGGCCCTCGGCCTGCAGCAGCCGGCCGAGGATCTCGATCTTGTCCATGCGGTGGACACGCCACACGAGCTGGCGGGTGAGCGGCGTGGTCTCGCCCTCGCCGCTTTCGAGCTCCGCGCGTACGTGTGTCGGGCGGTTGAGGTATTTGCGCGACAGCGCGACGATCTCGCCCGGCATGGTGGCCGAGAACAACATCGTCTGCCGCTGCGCCGGGATCAGCTTGAAGATCCGTTCGATGTCGGGCAGGAAGCCGAGGTCGAGCATCCGGTCGGCCTCGTCGAGGACGAGGGTGGTGACCTGGCTCAGGTCGAGATGCTTCTGCTTGACCAGGTCGAGCAGGCGGCCGGGGGTGCCGACGATGACGTCGACCCCGGCCTTGAGCGCCTCGATCTGCGGCTCGTACGCCCGCCCACCGTAAACGGTCAGAACCCGGGAACCGAGCTTGCCCGCGGCGGTGACGAGGTCTTCGCTGACCTGGACGGCCAGCTCGCGGGTCGGTACGACGACCAGCCCGCGCGGCTTCTTGCGGTTTTTGCGCGGCTTGCCGATGCCTTGCAGCATGGCGATGCCGAACGCGTAGGTCTTTCCCGTGCCCGTGCGTGCCTGACCGATGAGGTCCTGGCCGCTCAGTGCGAGCGGGAGTGCCATTTCCTGGATGGGAAACGGTGCGACGATGCCCTCGGTCTCAAGGGCATCGGCGATCTCTGGTGTGACTCCGAGGTCTCGGAAAGTCGTCAGCGTGGCCTGCCTCAGTCTCAAATGAAGGCGGGCCTGCCGGGACCGACGGGCGGAAAACAGCCCCCGTGTCGTGGGTCCGCGCGGTAGAGCCAGCCCTCTCGCGTCATCAGCGACCGCGCACCCGGGGAACGGGGGTCAATCGAGGGAAACCCCCCGAATTTACACAGTGCGGTCGCACTTTCACAGAGCAGTGTACTCGATACCACAACGCTGACCGAGCTTACGTATGTTCCCGAAGATTCCCCCCAGTACGCTGCCTTGTTATGAAGGAGTCTCCTGGAGTCGTCGACCTGCTCGGTGTGCTGGCCTACGCGGAGTTGAGCGCCCACGCGCGGATGACCGAGGACGCCGCGTCTCTTGCGCCCTCTCTCGCCGACCGGGCGGCGCTCAGCGAGCTGGCCGTCACCGAATTCGCCCACTTCCGCCTGCTGCGCGACCGGCTCGCCGAACTGGGCGCCGATCCCGCCGAGGCGATGACGCCGTTCGTCGCGGCGCTGGACGCCTGGCACGCGCAGACCAGGCCGGCCGACTGGCTGCAGGCGCTGGTCAAGACGTATGTGGGAGACGGCATCGCGCTCGACTTCTACCGGGAGGCGGCCAGGCACCTCGACCCGTCGATCGCCAAGCTGGTCGACGAGGTGCTGGTGGACGAGGGCCGGTCGAAGTTCGCGGTCGAAGGGGTGCGGGCGGGCATCCAGGCGGACCCGGCGGCGAGCGGGCGGCTGGCGTTGTGGGCGCGGCGGCTCGTCGGCGAGGCGCTCAGCCAGGGCCAGCAGGTGGCCTCGGCCCGGCCGGAGCTGGCGCTGCTGTTGATGGAGTCGGCCGGCGAGGGCCAAACGGATATATCCCGACTTTTCGCGAAGTTGACCGAGGCGCACAACAAGCGTATGGCGGCCATGGGCATCTGAGGCAGGCGCGTTGCCCGCATAAGGCGGCGCAAGGGCACGCAACGGTTGTACCGTGCCAGACATGAGGGCCTCGCGCCGCTACGGCAGTATCTTGACGAGATGTGAGCCGGCCCGCTGGACACCGCGGGCGGTGCTGCGGAGACAGAGCGCGGCCTGCCCGGCCACGGAGCCCAGGCGAGATGCCGTGCCCCGGCCGCGCAGGCCCCGGGGTTGCCTGATCGGCAAGCCGCCCGCGCAGGGCTGAGCCGGGAGCCGAGCCAGGAGAAACCGGTGCGGGCATGGCGGAGCCGCGCACGTGGGTGAGGGGGAGGCGGGGCACGGCGCGTGCGCCGCACCCCGCTCACAAGCCTTTAGAGCGTGCCGCCGAACCCGACC
The DNA here is from genome assembly GCF_052245635.1 of Nonomuraea sp. KM88. Lineage (NCBI taxonomy): Bacteria > Bacillati > Actinomycetota > Actinomycetes > Streptosporangiales > Streptosporangiaceae > Nonomuraea > Nonomuraea sp. KM88. The sequence continues at coordinate 638,055 of NZ_JBQQCC010000004.1, forward strand.
GGCCGCGACTCGTCCTCACCGATCTCGATGAACCCGAGCGATGCGACCGGCACGACGATGCGCCTGCCCTTGACGTCGGTCAGGGCGAACACGCCGCGCTCGACCGACAGTGCGTTTCTGATCTCCTCCTCCACCTGCTCTGCGGTGAGGTCGGTCTCGACAACGAGCTCGCGGTGCACGGAACGCACGCCGATCTTGATTTCCATCCTGGCTCCCTAGTCGACGGGGCTGGCTCACCCCAATGGTGACCGCTCGTCCCGGCGAGCACCGCCGGCGATCGCGCCCAGCGAACGGGTTATGCCGTACGCGGAAAACCGCTGATGCCGCGCCAGGCGAGCCGAGCCATGAGCTGCTCGGCCGCGTCCTTCGGGATCGAGCCCTGCGTGGTGACCCAGTAGCGGGCGCTCACCTCCGCCATGCCGACCAGGCCGACGCCGAGCAGGTGCGCCTCGTCGCTGGTGCACCCGGTGTCCTCCTGGATGACCGCGCTGACCATCTCGGCGCACTCGCGCAGCGACCGCTCCACCCGCTGCCGCACCGGCGCGACGTTGCGCAGATCGGACTCGAAGACCAGGCGGAACGCCTCGCCCTGGGTGGAGACGAAGTCGAAGAACGCGCTGAACGTGGCCTGCACGCGCAGTTTGTTCTCCTGAGTGGAGGCCAGCGCCTCGCGGCAGCGGTTGACCATGTCGTCGACGTGGAGGTCGAGCAGCGCCAGATAGAGCTCGAGCTTGCCGGGGAAGTGCTGGTAGAGCACCGGCTTGCTGACGCCTGCCCGGTCGGCGATCTCGTCCATGGCGGCCGCGTGGTAGCCGTTCTCGACGAACACTTCCTGCGCGGCGCTCAGCAGCTGCCGGCGTCGGGCGAGTCGGGGCAGCCGGGTGCCCCGGGGCTTCGCGTCCGGGGTTGCGGTCACGCGGGTCTCCATAGGTCTCTCAGCGGGGCTGTGCGGACATCCTACGGGCGCGTCAACGGGCCCTCGGTGACAACGGTCACAGACGAGCCGCCATCGCACAGGTCATAGCCGTGGAGCCGGCTCACCGGCACCGGCTCAGCGATAGTCGTCATCGTCGAGTTCCACGACGCGGTCCTGGTCGGCCGCGTCGGCGGGATCGACGTCGAGTGGCAGCTCGCTGCGCAGCCTGCCGACGGGGCGGATCTCACGTTGCTGCTCGGCCGCGTCGGCCTCGGGCGTCTCGATCGAGAAACGCTCCTCTTCCTCTTCGTAGGTGCTCGCGTCCCCGCGTATGTCCATCTCTGACATGTCGGTCCCCCTCTTGGTGCGGACGCGTCCAGACTACGCCCGGCTGAAAAGGTCGCCGCGTTTCTCCACTCGGGCGAGTACGTCCGGCGCCGTGAACACGAGTTCCTCGGCGTGCTCGCAGTCCTCGACCTCCTTCCACGACAGGGGGGTCGAGACCGTCGGCCGCTCCCTGGCCCGCAGCGAGTAGGGCGCCACGGTCGTCTTGGCCGGGTTGTTCTGGCTCCAGTCGATGAACACCTTGCCCGGCCTGGCCTTCTTCGCCATCACGCTGACGACCTCCTGGGGATGCTCCTTCTCCAGGCGTTGTGCCAGCCGTTTGGCGAAGGCGGAGGGCTCCTCGCGGCAGTCCCACTCGGCGTACAGCTGCATGCCCTTGTTGCCGCTGGTCTTCGGCACCGCGACGAGCCCTTCGCCCTTGAGCACCTCGCGGAGCATAAGCGCGACCCGGCAGCACTCGACGATCGTGGCGGGCGGGCCGGGGTCGAGGTCGAACACGAGCGTGTCGGGCGGCAGCGCCTCGCCGTCGTCGTCGACGCGCCACTGGGGAACGTGCAGTTCGAGCGCGGCCAGGTTGGCGTAGTAGACGAGCGTGGGCAGGTCCTCGACGACGGCGAAGTCGATGCTCTCGCGGTTCTTGGTGCTGCCGGGCGCGGGCAGGTTGACCCGCCTGACCCAGTCAGGGGTGTGGTCAGGGGCGTTCTTCTCGAAGAAGGACTGGCCGGTGACGCCGTTCGGGAACCGCTTGACGGTCAGGGGCCTGCCCGCGAGATGCGGCAGCAGGACAGGGGCGATGCGGCTGTAGTAGTCGATGATCTCGGCCTTGGTGAAGCCGTAGTCGGGATAGAGCACCTTGTCCAGGTTGCTCAGCGCCAGCTCGCGCCCGTCGACCTTGACCGGCACCTTCATGGCGTCACCTCCGAGGGGAGCTTGTCGGGGCGCAGCCCGCGCCACACGGGGTGCCGCAGCCGCTGCTCGTCCGTCCACATCGTGTAAGCCACCTCCCCGACGAGATCAGGCCTAACCCACCGGTTCCGCCACGGAACCTCGTTGCAGAACGGGCTGCGCGCGACCTCCAGCGGGCGCAGCCTCCCGTGAAGATCGTCCAGTACGGCGTCCGTGAACCCCGTGCCGACGTGCCCCACGTACGTCAGGCCTGCGCCGGTGAACATCCCCATGGCCAGCGACCCGATCCCGCCGGACCGGCGGCCCTTGCCGGGCTTCCAGCCGCCGATCACGACCTCCCTGGTGCTCAGGTTCTTCACCTTGACCCACCACGGTGAGCGGGTGCCCGGCCGGTAGGGCGCGTCCAGCCGCTTGGCGACCACACCCTCAAGACCCTGCTCGTACGTGGCCGACAGCAGGTCGGAGTCGCCGGGGAAGTACGGGGGCGCACCGATGTCCAGCTCGTCGAGGAGTGCCCTGCGGTCGCGGTAGGGCAGGTCGAAGAGGGGCATGCCGTCGAGGTAGAGCAGGTCGAACGGCATGTACGTGACGGGATACCGTTTCAGCATGGCCGGGTCGGGATCGGTCAGGTGCATCCGGTGTTGCAGCCGGACGAAGCTGGGCCGGCCCTGCGGGTCCAGCGCCACGACCTCGCCGTCGATGATCGCGTGCTTGACCCCAAAGCCCGAAATCTCCGGATAGCGCCGCGTGTACTCGACCCCATGCCGCCCCGTCACCCGTACGCCGTCCTCGATGTGTACGAGAGCCCGGATGCCATCCCACTTGACCTCAAGCCCGTACATGTCGCGATCAGAGGATAGTTCCCCGGGCACAGCCAACATCGGTTCGACCGGGTATGGCATTGGTTGCCCCATGACGGGTATGTGCCCATCGGTGGACCGTTGAGTGCTGAGGAGTTGCGTATGCGCAGCATCTGGAAAGGTGCGATCTCCTTCGGGCTGGTCACCATCCCGGTCAAGCTCTACTCGGCGACCGAGCAGAAGGACGTGACGTTCCACCAGGTGCACCGTGAGGACGGCGGGCGGATCCGGTACAAGCGGGTGTGCACGGTCGACGGCGAAGAAGTCCCCTACTCGGACATCGCCAAAGGGTACGAACTCGCCACCGGCGAGGTGGTCGTGCTGACCGACGAGGACTTCGAGGACCTGCCGCTCAGCAGCTCGCGCCGGATCGACGTGCTCCAGTTCGCCCCCGCGGACCAGATCGACCCCATCTACTTCGCCAAGTCGTACTACCTGGAGCCCGACGCGCAGGGGGCGAAGCCGTACGTGCTGCTGCGCGACGCCCTGGAGAGCTCCGGCCAGGTGGCCGTGGTCAAGGTGGCCCTGCGCCAGCGGGAGTCGCTGGCCACGCTGAGGGTCAGGGACGGCATCTTCGTGCTGGAGACGATGCTCTGGCCCGACGAGATCCGCACACCCGACTTCCCCTTCCTGGAAGAGGACATAGAGGTACGCGCGCAGGAACTCAAGATGGCCGAGTCGCTGATCACCACCATGGAGTCCGACTTCGACCCGAGCGAGTATCACGACACGTACCGCGAGGCCCTGCAGCAGGTCATCGAGGCGAAGGTGGCGGGCAAGGAGGTCGTCGCCGCCCGCGAGGAGGAAGAAGCGGGACCCGCCGTGGACCTCATGGCCGCGCTGAGGGCGAGTGTCGAGGCGGCCAAGAAGGAACGCGAAGGCGAACCGGCCAAGCAGAAGAAGGCCGGCGGCAAGTCGAAGGACGAGGACAAGGCCGCTTCCAAGCGCAAGACCCGCAAGTCCGCGTAGCGATCCACCCGGGCCGAGGAGCCGCCTGAGCGCGGGCCGGGACGCGCCCTACCTGTCGACGTGGCAGGCCGCCTCGTCAGCGGAACCTGGTTCGCTCTGGCAGCGCGCCTGGACGCGGGCGTAGCGGATGGGGCTCAACACCGGCGGCAGACGGCGGCCGTTGACCGGCGAACCGCGGTCGGCGAGCACCTTCCCTCGGTGACGGCGGCCGGTGATGTCACCGTCCCACCCTGGCCCTGGCCCGCCATCGTGTACGGCGCGCGGCCGTGCCCCGTCGCCGGGGTGCGAGGTTCACCACCTGACGTCTCCGTCCTGTGCCCGGAGGCGCTGCGGGCCGGAGACGGTTCCGGCGGCGGGGACCCTTCGGGCGGAGCCGGTGTCCCGGGCGTCGCGCAGGTGCGCGCTGGACGGACACACGCCCGTCAGGGACCGCGCCGGACCGCCGGCCCTGCCTGGCCATGGCCGTGCGCCGGCCCGACGCGGAAGTCGAAAACGAACCCGCCGCCATGATCAATCATCGAATCGGACAAACCGGATAATTCATAGCATTTCATTGGATAAATGTTTAATAGAAGCAATAACATTGTTAATGCCTAGCAAAATGGGGCGATAGCTGTTTGTCTCCCTTCGTGGCGGAAATGACATTCCGTGGATGACTCTTCAGCAGCCGTCCAAGACTGTTTTCTGTTTATCGGGAAACGCGAGAACGGGGCAATCGATCCTTTAGGGGGAAAACGCAATGCCCAAGCTCAAGAGTGCTATCGCAGGCCTCGCCATCAGCACGGCCCTGACTGGTGGTGCGGTCGCCGTTGGTGCGGCGACGACCTCGTCCGCCGCTGGTGCCGCAACCCAGGTCAACACCGGCACATCCGTGGTCGCGGGTGGCTGCCATGGCTGGTGGCGCTGCGGATGGCGCCGTCACCACCACCACAGGATGCATGTGAGGGTCAAGGTCCACAACAGGAACCGCAACATCAACAGGTTCCCGCGTCCGACTCCGACTCCGACGATCACCATCACCGCCACTCCTGCAGAAGACGAGTAGGGTGATCCGCCGGACGGCGCAGAAATGAGGAGTCGTCTTTCACGTACGGTCGCCGCTCGCGGGGAGCTGGAATTGGCCGGGTGAACTCTCGACTCTCGGGAACGGCCCGTGCATTCATCGCACGGGCCGGTCCTGAGCTTTGTTTCTAGGTCCTACGGCAATCACTGGGGAGGGCTCTGCCGGCATCCGTCGCGGGGCCCTCGCTGCCGTCTTACAAGTGGTGGGCCAAGAGCTCTGTTACATAATGCGTGGCTTAAAAGCCATGACGATGGATGTGGCCGGAAAAGGCTTGCTAATTCCAGTTAGATGGACATTGTCTCGGTTAGATGCAGGATGCGGATGAGCCGCTAGTGGGGAATCCGTGCCGCTTCCCGGCATTCTGGTATCTGCTGGTTATCCGGGAGCACAAAGAACGGGGCAATCGATCCTTTAGGGGGAAACGCAATGCCCAAGCTCAAAAGTGTTGTCGCAGGCCTCGCCGTCAGCACGGCGCTGACCGGTGGCGTGGTCGCCGCGGGCGCGACCACGACCGCTGCCAGTGCCGCCACCCAGGTCAGCGCGGACACGTCCGTCCTGGCGGGCGGTCACTGCCACAAGCGCCGCTGCGGTTGGGGCTGGGGCCGCGGGGCCCGGTGGGGCGGCTGGGGCAAGTGGGGCCGTCACCGCCACCACGGCCACGGCCGCATCCGGATCGTCATCGTCAACCGGAACCACAACGTCAACCGCTTCGACCACGACCGGTTCAGGTGATCGGCTCGCTCATGGTCTGAGCCCGTGGCGCAATTTCCCTGCGCCACTGTAGGAGTCCGCTGAATGCGATGTACTCCTGCATGGGAAAGGGTGCCCGCATTTGACGGGATCGACGTCATCTCTCCGTAGAAAACGACGTCCTCCCACAAATGCGGGCACTCGACTTCTCTGCCGCGCCTCCACCACCGACCGCTCACCCCCGCCATCCCCCACCCGGCCATCCCCACCCTGGCAGCTCCCCGCCGCTCCACCCTGACCGCCTCCCCACCCCGCTCGGGCCGGTTCCCCGCCGCTCCACCTGGTCCGCAGCGCCCTGCTCGACCAGTGCCGCCGGCCTTCACCACCGCGCGTCGACGCTTCCACCGCAGCCACCCCAGGCGGCCGGCACACGCAGGTGGGCATGTCGGCCGCCCGGCATGGGCACGATCGAGGGCGCCGGCCCGGCTCCGGCCGGGGGCATGGTTCCCAGAGCACGGACGAGGGACGGTGCCGGAGCAAGAGGGGCCGAGAAGCACGGCGCCCGAAGCGAGGCGGGACGCAGCGTGCGCGGTGGATCTCAGGTGACTGGATGGTGAGCGGATGGCTCACGCGGCGATGACCACAGCCTGCGTGCCCGACCCGCTGGTGCGTCGGCCTGCTCGTGTGTGCGCCGGTGGCAGGCGCGCCCGTCGGCCCGCCCGTGTGTCCGTGCGGCTGCCCGCCCGCTCGTGCGCCTGCTCCCCAGCCCGTCCGGTGTTCGTCGCCGGCGACGAGGAGGCTCCCGGAGCGCGGTACGAGGAACGTGAAGTGCCCGCATCCGCTGGGTGGACGTCGAGACTCCGAAAGGAGGACGTCGGTCGCCGCGAATGCGGGCACTCTGTGGTGAACCGGAGTTCATCGCCTTGGCGGACTCCGGGGGTGGCGCAGGGAGCGCGCCACCGGGCTCAGGCTATGGCGTGAGCCCGATCACCTGAACCGGTCGTGGTCGAAGCGGTTGACGTTGTGGTTCCGGTTGACGATGACGATCCGGATGCGGCCGTGGCCGTGGTGGCGGTGACGGCCCCACTTGCCCCAGCCGCCCCACCGGGCCCCGCGGCCCCAGCCCCAACCGCAGCGGCGCTTGTGGCAGTGACCGCCCGCCAGGACGGACGTGTCCGCGCTGACCTGGGTGGCGGCACTGGCAGCGGTCGTGGTCGCGCCCGCGGCGACCACGCCACCGGTCAGCGCCGTGCTGACGGCGAGGCCTGCGACAACACTTTTGAGCTTGGGCATTGCGTTTTCCCCCTAAAGGATCGATTGCCCCGTTCTCCCATTTCCTGCGATCGCAAGGATCGGCGGGAAGCGGGATCGGATGTCTCGCTAGCGATTCATCCGTGGTCTACATATATCCGAATCAATGACCAACTAACCGCAATTGTCCAGTTTTGCCGGATAGTAGAGACCTGTATGGCTTTTGTGGGGATGGCTGCCACAGCTATGTGTCGTACAAATGCAGCGAGGGCCCCCTGGCTGACGCCAGTGGGGCCCTCGCCGGGAGTGCCGTGCGAGATGCGGAGAATGAGCCCGATATTCGCTGGTCGTGTTCACGTCGCTGTGTACGACGACCATTCACGGATAACGGGTGCTCATTCCTGCTCCATCAATTCGCGGTTATGTCACCAGTCACGGTTGTGGTGGTGGCGGTGGCGACGCTCGCCGTTCTCGTTGCGGTTGTCATTGCGGATGACGACGCAGATGTTGCCGCGGTGGTGACGGCGGTGTCCCCAGCCCCAGCCGCCACCGTGGTGGCCGTGACGCTTGCAGCTTTGGCGGTGGTGACGCCGGTGTCCCCAGCCCCAGCCCCAGCCGCCGTCGTCCCCAGTGACGACGGACGGGCCGGTGCGGACCGGGGTGTTGGCCTCGGCGCTGGTCGCGCCCAGGCCGACCACGCCGCCGGTCATCGCCGTGCTAAGGGCGAGGCCTGCGATAACACTCTTGAGCTTGGGCATTGCGTTTTCCCCCTAAAGGATCGGTTGCCCCGTTCTCGACGTTTCCGGGTGACCTGAAAGCAGGTCTTGGACGGCTGCTGAAGAGTCATCCGTGGAAAGTCATTTCCTGGGCTGTGGGCGGGCAAACAGGAATCACCCTATTTTGCTGTGCATTAACAATCTTATTGCTCGGCTTAAACATCTATCCAATGAAATGACATGATATGTCCGATTGTGCCGTTATCCAGAGGATCGCAGCACGGAATGGCGGATACTGCCCGTCCTGGCGTCCGGTGTCCTGGGCGCGCGGGCGCAATACCCTGATCGGTATTTGTGGTGCACGTATTCGCCGACACGATGGAATGGCGCGATCGACCGGCGGCACTCATTCGTGCGTCGGCGGGCATGCCCGAATGGGCGCGGCGTTGCCGCCCCTTCGTTGATCCCGCCATTAACGATAAGTGCTACGGCGATTACGCTGGGTGTTGCTGGTCTGATGCTTTCCAGTCAGGCCTGCCATAAACGGCAAACGATGGCTTTTGCCGCAGTCTTGGGGTGCCATGAGATCCCTTAGATGCCTATGAAGCGATATATGCCGAAATGTCCATATCGACGGGCCCGGCATGCCCGCCCGCCGCGGCGCCGGCTGCCTCAGGAGAGCGTGGTTATCGTTGAGGAGAGGGAAGAGAAGCTCCAGCGCGACCAAGGAGGCTCGATGATGACCGCGGAGCCGGTCCCGCACTGGCCGGGACGCATGATCGGCTCGGTGCACGTCCGATCCACCCAGCCGGCCCCGGGCGAGACCTGGGCCGGTTCCTCCACCGCCAGGCCACCCCACGGCGAGGGACCGGGCGCGGCGCACGCGCACGCGGTCAGGGAGGGCCCGACGGAGCAGGCCGTCTTCGTGCACGGGCTGGCGGGTTCGGCGACCAACTGGACCGATCTCATGGACGAGCTCAAGGACGAGGTCACCTGCCACGCCCTCGACCTCCCCGGCGCGGGTCACTCGCCGGTCCCCGCCGACGGCGACTACACCGTCGCGGGCCATGCCAAGGCCGTGATCGGTCTGCTGGAGCGGACGGGACCCGCCCACCTGTTCGGCAACTCGCTCGGCGGCGCGGTCTCCGTCAGGGTCGCCGCCTGCCGTCCCGACCTGGTCCGCTCGCTCACCCTCATCTCGCCCGCCCTGCCCGACCTGCTCCCCAGGTACGGTCCCGTCCGCGTGGCCGCCGCCGCGCTGCCCAGGCTGGGCGAGTGGGCGGCGAGCACGATGCGGCTGTTCCCGGCGGAGCAGCGGGTCAGCGCCTCGCTCGCCATGGTCTACGCCGACGCCGACGCCGTCCATCCCGAACGCCTGCGCAACGCCGTCGACGAGCAGCGCAGGCGCGACGACCTCCCCCACGCCGGTGAGGCCGTGATCGCCTCCGCGCGGGGCATCGTCGCCGAATACTTCCGCTTCGGCGAGGACAACCTCTGGCGCCAGGCGGCGAAGATCGAGGCGCCGACCCTGATCGTGCACGGGCGGCACGACCGTCTGGTCCGCCCGGCCATGGCCGCGAAGGCGTACCGTACATTCCGGAAGGTCAGGCTGGTGTTGCTGCCCACGGCCGGGCACGTGGCGATGATGGAGACACCGCAGGTCGTGGCGGCGGAGGCACGCCGTCTGATCGGTGAGACTCGATTGGGGAATGCCCGACTCGCCAGCTAGGTTTCAAGGTGAGATAAGACCCCCTGCAAACGGGAGCGTAGAAAGTGTCGTTGCCACCGCTGGTCGAGCCGGCCGCAGAGCTGACCGTCGACGAAGTGCGCCGCTACTCGCGTCACCTGATCATTCCCGATGTGGGCATGGCGGGGCAGAAGCGGCTGAAGAACGCCAAGGTGCTGTGTGTGGGCGCCGGAGGCCTGGGCTCGCCCGCGCTGCTCTATCTCGCGGCGGCGGGCGTCGGCACCCTCGGCATCATCGACTTCGACGTGGTCGATGAGTCCAACCTGCAACGCCAGGTCATCCACGGCCAGTCCGACGTGGGCAGGCTGAAGGCCGAGAGCGCCGCCGCGTCAGTCCGTGAGATCAACCCGCTGGTCGACGTCGTGATCCACAACACGGCGCTGAGCACGGAAAACGTCATGGAGATCTTCTCCGGCTTCGACCTCATCGTCGACGGCACCGACAACTTCGCCACGCGCTACATGGTGAACGACGCCGCGGTGCTGCTCGGCAAGCCGTACGTCTGGGGGTCGATCTACCGCTTCGACGGGCAGTCGAGCGTGTTCTGGGCCGAGCACGGGCCCTGCTACCGCTGCCTCTACCCGGAGCCCCCGCCTCCCGGCATGGTGCCGTCGTGCGCCGAGGGCGGCGTGCTCGGCGTGTTGTGCGCGTCGATCGGCTCCATCCAGGTCAACGAGGCCATCAAGCTGCTGACCGGCATCGGCGATCCGCTGGTCGGGCGACTGATGATCTATGACGCCCTGGAGATGAAATACCGCGACGTCAAGGTCCGCAAGGACCCCGAGTGCGTGCTGTGCGGGAAAAACCCGACGGTCACGCAGCTGCTCGACGACTACGAGGCCTTCTGCGGCGCGGTCTCCGAGGAGGCCGCCGAGGCCGCCAGCGGCTCCACGATCACGGCGCTCGAGCTCAAGGGCATGATGGACCGCGGCGAGAACATCTATGTCGTCGACGTCCGCGAGCCCAACGAATATGAGATCGTCTCCATCCCCGGCGCCAAGCTGATCCCCAAGGGCGAGTTCCTCAACGGCTCGGCCCTGGAGAAGCTGCCGCAGGACAAGAAGATCGTTCTGCACTGCAAGTCGGGCGCGCGCTCGGCCGAGGCGCTGGCGGTCGTCAAGGACGCAGGTTTCTCCGACGCCGTCCACGTCGGCGGCGGCGTGCTGAGCTGGGTCAAGACGGTCGACCCGAGCCTGCCCAGCTACTGACGGTCTCAAAGGGGCGCTCGCCGTGGATTCCGCACGCCCCTGGCCCACCCTGGTGACGGCCTCCGCGCTGACGCTGATCTGCGCGGTGGCCGCCGGGGTGGCCGGCAGCGCGGCGGGCACGGAGCTGACCCGCGGGCCGAGCACGGCCGAGTTGCACGCGGCGGCCCAGCGCGAGATCGCCGAGCGCTGGCGCGCCTGGCCCACGGGCCGCATCTTCCCCACCACGCTGGCCTACGCCGCTGAGCAGGGCGGGCGAGAGCGCGCGAGGAGGATCGGCATCTCGCCGCACACTTCGTGCGCGGACTCCGTGGACGCCGGGGCCGCCACGGCGTTGCGCGCGGCGGGCTGCCGGGGCGTGCTGCGGGCGACCTACATCGACGCGCTGCGCGGGGTGCTCGTGACGATCGGCGTTGTGGCCATGCGCGACGAGCGGGGTGCCCTGCAGGCCAAGTCCGCCTTCTCCGACAGCGGCGAACCCGAGCCCGGGCTGCGGCCGCTGGCCTTTCGCGGTACGGTGGCCGACCGGTTCACGCCTGCCGTACGCCAGGCGGGTTCTGTCCGCCAGGCGGGCCCCTATCTCGTGCTGACCACGGCCGGCCAGGTGGCCGGGCGCCCCGCCGACACCGTGGGCGAGCAGCGGCCCGCCATCTTCGCCTTCGCCACAGAGATCTCCGAGCACGTGCTGTCGAAGCTGAGCACGCCACGGATGCCCGACTGCACGGCCGAGGAGTGGGTGTGCTGAGGCGGGGCAGAGGCGGGGCTGTGCTGAGGCGAGGCGCGGTGGTGGCGGCGCTCGGGTCGTTGCTGCTCGCGACGCCGCCCGTCTGGGCCGACGACGTGCGGGGCGGCCAGCAGGCGGTGATCGAGACGCTCGACCTCGCCAAGGCGTGGCGCACCACCAGGGGCGCGGGGGTGCTGGTGGCCGTGCTCGACTCCGGTGTCGACCGTCGCCATCGTGACCTGGCCGGCTCGGTCCGTGTGGGCAAGGATTTCACTGTGGGCGCAAACCCGCGGGGCGTGACTCCGCGCAGGTTGCACGGCACGTACATGGCCTCGCTGATCGCCGGGCACGGCCACGGGCCCGAGGGAAAACGGGGGATCATCGGCGTCGCGCCCGAAGCGCACGTACTGTCGGTAAGGGTCATCCTCGAGGATGAAGAGCCCGGTTTCCGGGAGTTCAACTCCGCCGAGCGCTTCGAGGACGTGGTGGCCCGTGGCATTCGCTACGCGGTGGACGAGGGAGCAGACGTGATCAACATGTCGATCTCCAAAGAGCTGGCGACCCGGCAGGAGCGTGCGGCGATCCGTTACGCCATCTCCAAGGGTGTCGTGCTGGTGGCCGCCGCCGGCAACCACGGCGACAACAAGATCGACGGCGACTTCGCGCCCTACTCCTACCCGGCGGCGTTCCCCGGGGTCGTCTCGGTGGGGGCGACGGATCGGCGGCTGCGGCGGGCCGCGTTCTCCAACCGCAACTCCTCGGTGCTGGTGTCCGCGCCGGGCGTGGACATCATGGGCGCGGGCCCTGGCGGCCAATACTGGGTCGGCAGGGGCACCTCGCAGGCGACCGCGCTGGTGTCCGGGGTAGCCGCCCTCATTAAAGCGAAATATCCGGATATGTCGCCGCCGCTCGTCGCCCGCGCCCTCTCCACCGGCGCCACCGACCGCCCGCCCGGCGGCTACGACACCGCCACCGGCTTCGGCGTCGTGAACGCCACCAGGGCGCTGGCCGAGGCCGGCAAGCTCGCCGGGCACACCGAGACAGCCACCGGCGCCGAGGTCCACGACCCGGCCAAGCCGCTGGCCGGCGGCGACGCGGGCCCCGTCAGGGTCATCACCAGGGACCAGCGGCAGGTGACGCTCTACTCCGCCATCGCCGCAGCGGCGGGCGCCGGCGCGCTTCTGTCCCTGGCCGTCATCTTCGTCCTGGTCAGGCGCGTACGCCGGGCGCAGAGCTCACAAGAGGCATGATCCGCCTACTTAGGGGGACGAAATAGACAAGCGAACGCGGGAACGAGGCGGTGGTGAAGGCACGTAGGACGACCTCAGGGCTTCCGCGCGCCGGGGGAGAGGCCACGCAGCGACGGAGCAACCCGCTCGGCGCCGCGACCGGCCGCAGGTCACGCGTCCGCGCATGGCCTGCGGCCAATTCCCGCACGCGCACGGCGGCCCGGCAGCGCGCCCAGATGGACGACCTCAGGCAGGGCATCCGCTACCGGCGCATCTTCGTCGTGCTGCTCGGCGTCATCCTCGCCGTCTCGGCCATCGTCGTGCTGCTGGGCTCGGTCGGGCTGGTCGCCGAGACCCGCTCGCGCCCGCTGACCGCCGCCGAGCAGAACCAGTACAAGGACGAGGAGATCGCCAGGCGCTGGCAGGCATGGCCGGCCACGGGCGTCTTCCCGGAAGAGGTGAAGTACGTCGGCCTCGACCGCGCCCAGCAGTACGCCAGGCGCGTCGGCATCGCACCGGAGACCGACTGCGGCAAGGGCGTCGACGCCTCCGTGGCCGGGGTGCTGCGAAGCCACGGCTGCGTCACCGTGCTGCGGGCCACGTACACCGACCAGACGGCCGCGTTCGTCATCACGGTCGGCGTCGCCGTGCTGGAGGACGAGGAGTCCAGGGTCTCGGCGACGGACGAGCTCACCAAGGACGATCGCGTCGGTGTGCTGCCGGTCGCCTTCCCCGGCACGGTGACCGAGCGCTTCGGCCCTCAGCAGCGCCAGCGCACCGGCTGGGTGGGCGCGGGGCCGTACATCGTGTTCTCGACGGCGGGCTACGCCGACGGGCGCACCAGGGCCGCGGTCCCGCCCGAGGAGATCCTGCACAGTGAGTTGTGGCCGGCGGCCAGGTCGGTCGGCAACCAGATCGCCTACTTCCTGGCGGACCCGCCCAAGGTGCCGCCCTGTACCCAGGGGAACGTGTGCTGAACGCCGTACGCACGCTCACGGCCGCGCTGCTCGTCCTGGCGGGACCCGCCGCCGACCCCGTACGCGACCAGCAGCAGTGGGTGCTGGACGCGCTCAACATCGAGCGGGCCTGGTCGGTCACCAAAGGCGCGGGCGTCACCGTCGCCGTCGTGGACAGCGCGGTGGACGGCGAGGTCAAAGAGCTCAAGGGCCGCGTGACCGCCGGCCCCGACATGACCTCGGGCGCGGTGAGCCGCGAGGTGTCGCCGGGCAGGCACGGCACCGCCATGGCCGGGTTGATCGCCGGCTCGGGCGAGGACGGCGGGTTCACCGGCGTCGCCCCGGAGGCGCGCATCCTCTCGCTGCCCCTGGTCACCGACGAGGAGCCCACGATGGCCACGCCGGCGCCGGACGCGGGGCGCTCGCGGGAGAGCCCGCTGGCCCGCGCCCTGCGCTACGCCGCCAACCACGGCGCCCAGGTCGTCAGCATGTCGATCGGCTCCTACGGCCCGCTCAGGTCCGAGCGCGAGGCCGTCTCCTACGCGCTCGGCAAGGGCGTCGTGCTGGTGGCGGCCGTGGGCAACGACGGCCAGACCGACTACGCCAAGAAGGAGGACACCTCCTACTGGAGCTTCCCCGCCGGCTACCCGGGCGTCATCGGCGTGGCGGCCACCGACAAGCAGGGCAGGCGGGCGACGTTCAGCAGCGACAACCTGTCGGTGATGGTCGCGGCGCCCGGCGTCGGCGTGCCCGTGGTCAAGCGCAAGAGCGGCTACGAGATGTCGCAGGGCACCAGCTCGGCCGCCGCGCTCGTGGCGGGGGTGGCAGCGCTGATCAAGTCACGCCATCCGAAGATGCGGCCCGAGCAGGTGGCCCAGGCGCTGTCGTCGAGCGTCAGGGGCCGGCCCGCCGCCGGTTACGACGACCAGACGGGGTTCGGCGTGGTCGACGCGGCGGCCGCGCTCAACGCCGCGGGAAGCCTGACCGGCGCGAAACGCAGCGTCGTGCCGGGGATGGAGCACTTCGGGGAGGGCGAGGACTCACCCGTCCCGGCGCCTCCAGGGCCCGACCCGCTCCGCCTGGTGTTGTACGGCGGCGGCGTGCTGGTGGCGCTGGTGGCGTTCTGCGGCGCGATCATCATGCTCAATCAGCGCAAGGAGTGAAAGGCTCCGTACGACGGGAGGAGTGAACATCCGCTATGGTCCCCCGTCATGGGATACGAGCTGCGGGTGGTGCGTGAGTCACCACTCGCCTTCGCGGAGCTCGCGAAGGCCATCGCTCCGGCCGGTTTCGAGCTGCGCGGATCTGACGAGATCGTGGCCGGTCACGGGGGCGCCGCGCACGCGGTGGCACGCTGGGACGACCAGCTGATCGGCGAGCCGGGCTCCGACTGGCAGGTGGCACAGCTCCTGCGGTTGTCGGCCGCGCTCGGCGCTCGGCTCGTGGGCGAGGACGGCGAGGTCTACGCTGTGCGTGACGGCGTCATTGAGGTCGAGGCGGGCGGCGGCACGGTGGAGATCGGCAAGTTCGACGAGATCATCGACGCCGGGCCGGCCTCATGGACTCCATGAACCCGTTCGCGGAGAAGGTGCTCGATCTCGTGGAGCGCATCCCGCCGGGCAGGGTCATGGCCTACGGCGACATCGCCGAATACCTCGGCGAGGGCGGTCCGCGTCAGGTCGGCGCGGTGATGTCGACGTGGGGCGGAGGCGTGCCGTGGTGGCGGGTCGTGCACGCGGACGGCAGCGGCGCCGCCCCTGACCACCTGCGGAGATGCCTGGCTCACTGGCGCGAGGAGGGCACTCCGCTGCGCGGCGAGCGGGTGGACATGCGGCTGGCCCGCTGGGACGGGCGTTCAGCGGATTTTCAGTAAGCGGCTTGACCAGCACTTTCGCCGAACGGGCGATTCTGTGACATGTGACGCGCATTACCATGGGCAGAACACTGATGGCGGCCCGAAAGGCGGTGCCTCCCCATGGCCACCGGCGTTACAGCCCAAAGCCAGGGCGGCGATTCGCTCGCCGACCGCCTGAAGGCTGTCCAAGATCTTTGTGATCGTGGCGAGCCTCTCGAAGCGGTCATGCGAGCGGTCGGTCCAGGCGGTCGCGACGCGGTGTTCGACACCGAGGTGCTGAGCGGCCCTCTGGGGAACCGCATGGACCTCGCGGTCAAACGCGGCGCGGCGCGCCGGCGCGAGATGCTCCAGCTCATCCGCCCCTACCTGGCGGGCGTCGACGCGCGCGTCAAACGTGACCTGCCGGTCGCGCGCCGCGTCATCTGTCACCTGATCGAGCACCGCCCCGACGATGAGCTCGTCGAGGGCGAGACGCTCACCACGGTCGTGGCCGCGGCGGCCGAGCCGTCCAAGCGCATCCGCAAGGGCCTGCGCTGGTACGCCGAGCTGCCCTTCAGCGACGAGCTGCCGTCCGACCTGCTCCGGCTGCGCCGTTCCGACCTGGTCCCGGTGACCCACATCGACGACATCGTCTGGGTCGACGGCAGGCTGCGCGTCACCGGCTTCGCCTACCTGGCGGGCCTGTCCGTGCGCAGCCGCAGGTTCAACTGGGCGACCGTGGTGCTGCGCGGCCCGCGGTGGTTGCCGCCCATCCGCATGCGCACCCGCCGGGTCCTCGCCCCCGAGGCCACCCACGGAGCGCGCGAGCCCGGCTGCAACTACGACTGGTCCGGATTCACCGCGGAGCTCAGCCCGTGGTCGCTGCGCTGGCGCGGCGCCGTGCGCGGCGCGGTGTCCGCCGTGCGGCGCCGGATGCGCCACCGGCCCTCCGTGCCCGACGCCACGACGTGGCGCGCGGAGATCGTGTTCTGGAGCCGGGGAGCGCGGGCCACCGGCCTGCTGCGCGGCTTCTCGATCGGCAGGGCCGAGCGCCCGGCCGGGCGCCTGCTGAAGCCCGGCTGGTGGGCCAGGCCGGTCTGGACGTCCGACAGGGCGCTGCAGATCGTGCTCCAGCCCAACCGGGCCGAGCTGAAGGGCGTGTCCCTCGACGGCGAACGCCTCGAGCTCAAGATCTCCCTGCCCGGCCGTACGGTGACCAAGGGCCACGCCAGGCTGGGCGGTCACCGCATCGCCGCCGACTTCACGCCCTCGGGCGACGGCACGCAGGTCGTCGTCGGGCTGGCCGTGCCCGCGCTGCTGCAGGAGAAGGACGGCCGGCGGCTCTGGGTCGAGCCCAAGGGCGACCCCGCCGCGTCGGTCATGCTCGCCGACCTTGTCGAGACCCGCACGACCGTGGGCGACCGCGAGATCACCGTGCTCGGCGACCGGCGTGACCGCGTCGTCGTCTCCGCCCACCGCATCCGGCCGGTGATCACCTCGGCGGACTGGGAAGGGCCGGTGCTCGTCCTGCGCGGCGACTATCCCGACGCGCCCGGTCCCCGCACGCTCACGTTGCGGCACAGGTCAGGGCTTTCCTACTGGATCCCCATGGATCGGTCCGGCGACGCGTTCACCGTACGCGTCGAGCCGGCGGCCATGGACCGGTTCGGCGATGCCGTGCCGCTGGCGTCCGGCACCTGGAACATGTCGGTGCGCCACCCTTCGGGTGAGATCGTGCCGCTGCGCGTCGACCACGCCGCGCTGCCCGCGTTCGACGAGGACCCGCGCACGTTCGACGGGCGCACCTTCCGGATGATCTCCACGCGGTTCGACGTGCCGGTGGTGACGGTCGAGGAGGACCGGCCCGCCGACGAGCGCGGCGTGGCGGGCACCCACGTGCTGCGTCGCGTGTTCTACCCGGCCCAGCGCACCGAGCCCCTGACGGACGCGACCGCCTACGTCGTCAACGACGGGCGACTCTACGCCGACAGCGTCCGCGCCATCTACGAGGAGCGGCTGCGGCGGGGCGACGACCGCGAGCACATCTGGATCGTCAAGGACGGCGCGTTCGTGCCGGAGGGCGGCGCGACCGTCGTGCGTGCCGGCAGCCGCGAGCACCACGCGGCGCTGGCCAGGTCGCGCCACATCATCACCAACGCGTTCCTGCCCACGTGGTTCCGCGCCCGCGAGGACCAGGTCGTGGTGCAGACCTGGCACGGCACCCCGGCCAAGCACCTCGGCAACGACCAGCCCCACATGCAGCGCGACCCGAAGCCGCCGATCTGGTACCGGCAGGCGGCGGAGGTGCGCGGCTGGGACCTGCTGCTGTCGCAGTCGCCGTGGGCCACGCCGGTGCTGCGCAAAGCGTTCGGTTACAAGGGCGAGGTGCTGGAGAGCGGCCTGCCCCGCAACGACGTGCTCACCTCGCCCGACCGCGACGCGCTCGCGGCGGCGGTGCGCGAGCGTCTCGGGCTGGCCCCGGGCAAGCGGGTGGTGCTGTACGCGCCGACGTGGCGTGACTACGACCGTAAGAACGCCATGGTCAAGCTCGACCTCGCCAAGGCAAGGGAGGCGCTGGGCGCCGACCACGAGATCCTCGTACGCGCCCACCCGATGCAGGCCATGCCCGCTGTCCCCGACATCGCCCGCGACGTCACTACATATCCGGACATCGCCGAGTTGCTTCTGGTGACCGACGTCCTGGTGACCGACTACTCCTCGGTCATGTTCGACTTCGTCTGCACCGGCCGCCCGATCGTGTTCTACGGCTACGACCTGGCGAAATACTCGTCGAAGCGGGGCCTCTACCTCGATCTGCCCGAGCAGGCGCCGGGGCCGGTGCTCTCGACGTCGGCCGAGGTGATCGACGCGCTGAGGTCGATCGACGAGGTGGCGGCGGCACACGCGGACCGTTACGACGCCTTCCGCGCCACGTTCGCGCCCAAGGACGACGGCAAGGCCACGGCGCGCGTGGTGGACCACCTCTTCCCCTGACGGGGCGGCCGGCCGTCAGAAGAGGTCGGGCAGGTCGGGCAGGAGGAGGCGCCTGCCGGGATCGTGTGCGGGCTCGGCGGGCGGCCGTGCCGAGCCCTCGTGAGGGGTGTGCTCCACCAGGAGATAGAGCAGCGCCGCCACGCTGGTGCCGCAGACCATCTCCCCGTCGGCGATGAGCCCGCGGACCAGGGAGAGGTGGAGCCACTCCACCCGCGTGGCCTCCGGAGGATCGGCGGGCGGCGCGAGGCGGGTGGCCGACTCGGCGCGGTAGACGTGGTGCAGGCTGTCGGAGAGCCCGTTGAACGGCTGGACGGACAGCAGCGGGCGCAGCGGGCCGGGCCGCCATCCGGTCTCCTCCTCGACCTCGCGGGCCGCCGCCGCGATCGGCATCTCGCCCTCGTCGATCCGCCCGAGCGGGATCTCCCAGCCCCAGGTGTCGGTGATGAAGCGGTGCCGCCAGACCAGCAGCACCCGGTCGTGGCCGTCGGTGACGACGGCCCCCGCGCCGGGCGCGGTGCGGACGAGCCGGTGGTCGAGGTGGCGCCCGTCGGGCAGCTCCACGTCGGCGACCCTGAGGTCCAGCCGCTCATCGGAGTAGAGCGACGTCTCGGAGTGGACCAGCCAGCGCATGACTAGAGGTTACTGGACATCACTCTGCGTAGGCAGGATGAAGCCCGGAGCGAACGGCGGGGCGGCGTGTCGCCGGGGATCTGGATATTTGCCTCGATACGGTAGGCGGATCGCGCGAGGAGACCGGGCAAGTCGGCACGATCTACCCCTGTGGTCTGGTGGAATCTAGTGTTGTGAGTGGTCAGACCTGGCGGCTGGTGCGTCGCGGCAACGGCGGCCCTGTTGTGCCTCCTGTGCTCGACGAGCACCAGTGTGCCGTGGTCGAGCACGGGAGCGGGCCCCTCCTCGTCCTCGCCGGGCCCGGCACCGGCAAGACCACCACGATCGTGGAGAGCGTCGTCGACCGGATCGAGCGGCGGGGTCTCGATCCCGAGCGGGTGCTCATCCTCACCTTCAGCAGGAAGGCCGCCGAGGAGCTGCGCCAGCGCGTCACCGCCCGGCTGCGCCGCACCACCCGCACCCCGCTCGCCCTCACGTTCCACTCCTACGCCTATGCCCTCCTGCGCCGCGAGGCCGTGCTCGAAGGCAAGCCTCCGCCGCGCCTGCTCACCGGCCCCGAGCAGCTCCTGGAGATCCGCCGCCTGCTCCACGGCGAGCTGGAGAACGGCGCGCTCGACTGGCCGCCGTCGCTGCGCGAGCCGCTCAGGACCCGCGGGTTCGCCGAGGAGCTGCGCGACTTCCTGTCGCGGGCCAACGAGCGCGGCCTCGACGCCGAGCGCCTCGTCGCGCTCGGCCGGCGGCACGGGCGCGCCGACTGGGCGGCGGCCGGCCGGTTCGCCGAGCGCTATCAGGACAGGTTCGACCTCGATCCCGAGGAGACCTACGACTACGCCGAGCTCGTCAGGGCCGCCTCGGCGCTGCTGGCCCGGCCCGGGGTGCTGGCGCGCGAGCGGGCCGCGCACGACGTGGTGTTCGTCGACGAATACCAGGACACCGACCCGGCCCAGGAGCTGCTGCTCGCCCAGCTCGCGGGCGACGGCCGTGACCTGGTCGCGGTGGGAGACCCCGACCAGTCGATCTACGGCTTCAGGGGCGCCGACGTGCAGGGCATCATGCAGTTCCCCGAGCGTTTCCCGGCCCGCGACGGCCGCCCCGCGCCGGTGCTGGCGCTGCGGGTGTGCCGCAGGAGCGGCGCCGACCTCCTGGAGGCCTCGCGCCGGGTCGCCGCCCGGCTGCCGGTCGCCCCCATGCCCGACCACGCGTACGGGCACGAGCACGACCACCGCGACCTGACGCCGCTCCCCGACGCGGAGGCCGGCGACGTGCGGGTGCTGCTGGCCGACAGCACCAGCCAGGAGGCCGCCATCGTGGCCGACACCCTGCGGCGGGCCCACCTGATCGACGGCGTGCCGTGGCGCCGGATGGCGGTGCTGGTCCGCTCGGCCAAACGCCAGGTGCCGTTGCTGCGCCGGGCCCTGGTCAACGCGGGCGTGCCGACGATGATCGCGGGCGATGAGGTGCCGATCGCCCAGGAGCCCGGCGTGCGCCCGCTGCTCACGATGTTGCGGGTCGCGCTCGACCCGGCCCAGCTCGACGAGCCGGTGGCGGAGGAGCTGCTGACGGGCCCGCTCGGCGGCACCGACATGATCGGCGTACGCCGGCTCCGCCGCGCTCTCAAGATCGCCGAGAACGACGCCGTGGCCGCGCTGCGCGAGGCGGGCGCCGGCGACGACGAGCGGCCGTCAGCGGCACGCTCGTCCGGCGAGTTGCTCGTCGCCGCCGTGCAGGACGCGCGCGAGCTCACCCGCGTCGAGCCCCACATCGCCCTGCCCGCCGAGCGGGTCGCGGGGCTCCTCGCCACCGCCAGGGAGGCCGCACAGCAGGAGGGCACCGCCGAAGACCTCCTGTGGGCCGTGTGGCAGAGCAGCGGCCTGGCCGCGCGCTGGACCGACCTGAGCCTGGCGGGAGGCGCCAGGGGCGCGCAGGCCGACCGTGACCTCGACGCCGTGGTGGCGCTGTTCGACCACGCGGCCAGGTTCGTCGACCGCATGCCCAAAGCGGGCCCCGAGGTGTTCATCGACGACTTGGCCGCCCAGGAGATCCCCGGCGACACGCTGGCCGACCGGGCGCCCGACGGCGACGCCGTGCGCGTGCTGACCGCCCACCGCTCGAAGGGCCTCGAGTGGGACGTCGTCGTGGTCGCGGGTGTGCAGGAGGGCGTCTGGCCCGATCTGCGCCTGCGCGGGTCGCTGCTCGGCGTCGAAGACCTCGTCGAGGTGGTCGAGGGCGCCGAGCCGAGCGCCGCGTCGCTGGCCTCCAAGCTGCTGGCCGAGGAGCGCCGGCTGTTCTACGTGGCCGCGACCAGGGCCAGGCGCAGGCTCGTGGTGACGGCCGTGGGCGGCGACGACACCGACGAACGGCCGTCCAGGTTCCTGAGCGAGCTGATGCCGGGCGCGGTGGAGACGGCCACGGTCGACGACCGCGCCCGCTGGCTCACCATGTCCGCGCTCGTGGCCGACCTGCGCAGCGCGGTGACCGACCCCACCAAGCCGGCGAAGATGCGCCGGGAAGCCGCGAGCCAGCTCGCCCGTCTGGCCGCAGCGGGGGTCCAGGGAGCCCACCCCAACGACTGGTACGCCCTCACCCCCATCTCCGACGATCGTGCCCTGAGCTGGCCCGACGGGGTCGTCAGCATCTCGCCGTCGGCGGTCGAGAGCTTCACGAAGTGCGGCCTGCGCTGGCTCCTGGAGACGGCGGTCGGGGCCGCGGGCACCAGCACCGCCCAGGGCCTGGGCAACGTCATCCACGCGCTGGCCGTCCTGGCGGCCACCGACCTGCCCAGCGAGGATCTCCTCGGCGACCGCCTCGACCAGGTCTGGAACGATCTCGACTTCGGCGGCGTCTGGTACAACCGCAAACAGCGCCAGGTCGCCGAGCAGATGATCGGCAAGTTCCTGCGCTGGCACAAGGAGAATCCGCGCGAGCTGGTGGCGCTGGAGGAGGCGTTCACCGCGATGCTCTCCGACGGCGTGCAGATCAAGGGCCGGGTCGACCGGGTCGAGCGCGACGGCGACAACCGCGCGGTCATCATCGACCTCAAGACCGGCGGCGCCAAACCCAGGGCGGGTGATCTCGACCGCCATCCGCAGCTGGGCGTCTACCAGCTCGCGGCGCTGCTCGGCGCGTTCGCCCGGCACGGCATGGCCGAGCCGGGCGGCGCCGCGCTGGTGCAGCTGGGCAAGGCGGCGGGCAAGAAGGACGCGCTGGAGCAGCGGCAGGGAGCACTGGCCGACGACCGCGACCCCGGCTGGGCCGCGGACCTGGTCGACACCGTGGCGACCGGCATGTCGGGCCCGTTCTTCCAGGCCAAGGTCAACGACGGCTGCCGCACCTGCGCGGCCAGGGCGAGCTGCCCGGTCAACGACAACGGGGGCCAGGTGTGCTGACCCCGGCCGAACTCGCCGGCAAGCTCGGCATCCTGCCCCCCACCCGCGAGCAGGCCGCGGTCATCGAGGCGCCGCTGGAGCCGACCGTCGTCATGGCGGGCGCGGGCTCGGGCAAGAGCGAGACGATGGCCGGCCGCGTGGTCTGGCTGGTCGCCAACGGCCTGGTCAAGCCGGAGAACGTGCTCGGCCTGACGTTCACCCGCAAGGCGGCGGCCGAGCTGGCCACGAGGGTCAGGGAGCGGTTGTCCGGCCTGGCGGAGGCCGGCCTGCTCGCGCCGGGCGCCCTCGACAACGAGCCCACCGTGTCCACCTACCACGCCTACGCCTCCCGCCTGGTGACCGACCACGCGCTGCGCGAAGGGCTGGAGCCGACCATGCGCCTGGTCACGCCCGCCGTGTCGTGGCAGCTCGCGTCGCGGGTGGTGGCGATGTACGACGGGCCGATGGACAAGATCGAGCTGGGGCCGCCGTCGGTCACGGCCGCCGTGCTGGAGCTGGCGGGGGAGCTGTCGGAGCACCTGCGCTCGCCCTCCGACGTCAGGCGGCTGGGCGGGTGGCTGAAGGACCGCCTCGCCGCGCTGCCCGGCCGCACCACGCTCGCGCAGCGCAGGCCGCTCGGCGTCCAGGAGGCCAGGGAGCAGCTGCTGCCGCTGGTGGAGGCGTACGAACTGCTCAAGCGCCGCCGCGAGGTCATCGACTACGGCGACCAGATGTCGCTGGCCGCCAGGATCGCCTCCGGTCACAAGGAGGTCGGCGAGATCGAGCGCGCCCGCTTCTCCGTGGTGCTGCTCGACGAATACCAGGACACCAGCCACGCCCAGCTCGTGCTGCTGCGCTCTCTCTACGGCGGCGGCCATCCGGTGACCGCGGTGGGCGACCCCTGCCAGTCGATCTACGGCTGGCGCGGCGCCTCCTCCGGCAACCTTCGCCGCTTTTCCCGAGATTTCCGGACAAGCTCGGGCGAGCTTGCCCCGGTCCGCCAGCTCAGCGTCAGCTTCCGCAACGGCGACCGCGTCCTCGACGTCGCCGCCCGCGTCCAGCTCCCGCTGCGCATGGAGGCCCGCGAGGTGCCGGTCCTCGTCCCCGGCCCCAACCGCGTCGACCGGGGCCGCGTCACCTGCGCCTTCCACGAGACCGCCGACGACGAAGCCGCGTGGATCGCCGACGGCATCGCCAGGATCCTCGGCCAGGAGGTCGCCCCCGACGGCATGCCCTGGGGCGAGCAAGAGCGCAAGAAGACGCTCGCCGTGCAGCCCCAGGACGTCGCGATCCTGGCGCGCAAGCGCTCGCAGTTCCCGGCCCTGCGCAGGGCGCTCGAGGATCGCGACATCCCGGTCGAGGTGGTCGGCCTCGGCGGCCTGCTCACCGTGCCCGAGGTCAGCGACATCGTGGCCACCCTGCGCGTCCTCTACGACGCCACGGCCGGCGACGCGCTGGCCAGGCTGCTGGCCGGGCCGCGCTGGCGCATCGGCCCCGCCGACCTGCGGGTGCTGGGGGAGCACGCGAGAGACCTGGCCCGCGAGCTGAGCGAGAGCCACCGCGAGGACGACCCGCTCGACCAGGTGGTGGCCGACCTGGCGGAGGAGCGCGGCAGCCTGGTCGACGCGCTGGACGAGCTGCCTGACAGGGAGGGGTGGCTGGAGGCTTTCTCGCCGCTGGCCCGCACCAGGCTCGTCGCGCTCGCCCACGAACTGCGCCAGCTCAGAGCCCACACCGCGCAACCGCTGCCCGACCTGATCTCCGAGGTCGAACGGCGGCTCGGTCTCGACGTCGAGGTGGCCGCGCGCAGCGGCACGGTGAGCGCGTTCGCGGCGCGGGCCGACCTCGACGCGTTCCTCGACGCGGCGTCCAGATTCGCGGGCGACTCCGAGGACCCGACGCTCGGCGCGTTCCTGGCCTACCTGCAGGCGGCCGAGAGCGAGGAGTTCGGGCTGGAGGCCGGACGGGTCGGTGAGAGCAACAGCGTCAAGCTGATGACCGTGCACGCCTCCAAGGGGCTGGAATGGCCGATCGTGGTCGTGCCGGGGTTGTCGCAGCTCGTCAGCTCGAAGGGGACGATCGCCACGGGCAGCGTGTTCCCCGCCACCCCGGTCACCAACAGCCGCTGGACGGACAACCCGCGCAAGCTCCCCTACTCCCTGCGCGGCGACGCCGCCGACCTGCCCAGGCTGGGAGGGTTGAGCAAGGAGGAGCTGGCCGCGTTCGACGAGCGCTGCCGCGAGCGCGACCTGATGGAGGAGCGCAGGCTCGCGTACGTCGCGGTGACCCGGGCCCACTATCACCTGATCGCCTCCGGCTACCGCTGGGGCACCGCGACGAAGCCGCTGGAGCCGTCCGACTTCCTGCTGGAGATCCGCGACACCGCCGACCGCGTCTCGTTCTGGGCCGGCGACCTCGCGGAGGGGGCCACCAACCCGCTGCTCGCCGAGCCCGCCGAGGCCGTCTGGCCCGTCACGCCGGAGGGGCTGCGCTACGAGTCGGTGCTCGACGGCGCCCGCCTGGTCGAGGACGCCCTTTCGGGCAGACTCGCCGGCTCACCCGCCGAGGAGGAAGAGGCGGGGGAGCCGCTGCGCTCGTTCGAGGAGGAGCGCCTGCGCGCCTGGGAACGCGACACCGACCTGCTCCTGCGCGAGCGCGAGCTGCACCGGCGCCGGCCCGCGACGACCGTCGAGCTGCCCGCGAAGCTGACCGTGTCGTCGCTGGTCACGCTGGCCGCCGACCCGCGCGAGCTGGCCCGCAGGATCCGCCGTCCCGTCCCGGCCAAGCCCGCGCCGCTGGCCCGGCGGGGCACGTCGTTCCACAAGTGGCTGGAGACGCGCTGGGACCAGCAGCGGCTGATCGACGACTTCGAGCTCGACCTGTACGACGAGCTCGAAGAGGCCGACGTGCGCCTGGCCGAGCTGCAGGAGCGGTTCGAGGAGAGCGAGTGGGCCGACCGGCGGCCGGTGGAGCTCGAGGTGCCGTTCGAGACCATGATCGCCGACCGGCTGGTGCGCGGGCGGATGGACGCCGTCTTCGAGCGGCCCGGCGGCTACGAGGTCGTCGACTGGAAGACCGGGCAGCCGCCCAGGGGCAGGAAGGCCAGGGCGGCGTCGGTGCAGCTGGCGGCGTACCGGCTGGCCTGGTCGCAGCTGGCGGGCGTGCCGCTGGAGCGGGTGGGCGCGGCCTTCCACTACGTACGCGCGAACCGCACGGTGCGCCCGGTCGACCTGCTCGACGCTGACGGCCTGGTGGCGCTCGTCGAGAGCGTCAGGATCGCAGATAGTGGAAAGCCGGCTTCGGGTGCATGAGGAAGTCGTGGTGCGAGATGTTCCAGGCGTAGGCGCCGGCCATCTCGAAGACCACGGTGTCGCCCACGCGGGCCGTGGTCACAATATTTCGGGCGAAAACGTCTTTCGGGGTGCACAGCTGGCCGACGAACGTCAGCGGCTCGCCGGCGACCCCCGGCCCTGACCCCGTGGGAAGCATCGTGAAGGGCTGGTCGTGGCCCTTGGTGGCCGGCGTGCGCAGGTGGTGCGTGCCGCCCAGCACGATCGCGTACGCCTCGCCGCGCACCCGCTTCACGTCCACGACCCTGGTCACGTAGAAGCCGCAGTAGACGGTCAGCGCCCGGCCCGGCTCGATCCGCAACCGCCGCCCTTGGCCCAGCGCCGCCAGCCCCGCCCCGTACGCCTCCCAGCCGAACCTCGTCTCAGGCGCGGCGTACGAGACCGCCATGCCGCCGCCCAGGTTGACCTCGTCGTACGCGCCCCCGAGCAGGATCCCGGCCAGCCGCAGCAACTCGTCCGCGTCCAGCCCGCTGGCCAGGTGAGCGTGCAGGCCGCGCAGCCGCACCCGCTCGCCGAACAGCGGCAGGCACTCGGCCACGCCCTCCTCGTCCATCCCGAACGGGCCGCTCATCGTGAGTGCCGCCCCCTCCACCGACAGGTCGGGATTGAGCCGGAGCAGCACGTCGGCCTCCAGGCCCGTGGCGAGCAGGCGGCGCAGCTCGTTCGGCGACTCCACGTGGAGGCGGTGGTGCGGCAGGCGCAGTTCCGCGTCGGTCTTGCCCGGGCCGCCGAGCGCCACCGGCATGCCCGGGAACAGGCTCGTGACGTGGGCGTGCTCGCCGCCCGACGACACCTCGAACCCGTCCACGTGCCCGGCCAGCACGCGCAGCAGCTCGGCGTCGGGGTTGGCCTTGACGGCGTAGTACAGCTCGACCGCCCCCAGCGCCCGCCGTACGGACGCGACGTGCTCGTCCAGCGCGGGCAGGTCATAGAGGTAGGCCGGGACGGCGGGCAGGCTCGTGGCGGCGTCCTCGACGCGGGCGCTGATCATGCGAGCGGGTTCGCGATCGGGACGTAACCGGCGGCCCGGTCGGCCGCCCTGGCCCAGCGCACGCCCAGGTTCGCCTTGGCCGGCAGCGGCGCCCCTGCCAGCAGGTCCGACAGGGGCAGCGGCCGGCCCAGCTCGCCGGCCTGGCGGGCCAGCAGGTCGCGGGCGACGCGCCACAACGCGCGCAGCAGCGCGTCGTCGGGTCCGGCGAGCGTCGCGGCGATCTCGGTGAGGTGGTTGACGAGCAGGCAGTAGACCACCCGGGCCCAGCCCCGTTCGGCGTCGTAGGTGAGAGCCCTGGCGACGTCGGGGTGCAGGCCGCCGAGGTCGTGCCGGCCCTCGACGAGCTTGGTGCCCTCCAGGTCGCGGAAGACGGCCTGCGCGGGCAGCCCGGAGGTGTCCAGGCCGACCAGGACGTTCTGCAGGTGGGGCTCCAGCACCACGCCGTGCGCGAAGTACAGCTCCAGCACCGGCAGCGCCACCACCCGCACGTACGCCTCCCACCACGGCAGCGGATCCAGGGCGGGGGCGTCGAGGGCGAGGGCGGCGGCCAGCACCGGGGTCACGCCGGGGGAGCAGGCGGCCCACGGGCTCTGCCTGACGATCACGCCCAGCCCTTCGCGCAGCCTCAGGCTGAGGGTGGCCGAACGGTAGCCGGGTTCTGGCAGCCAGCGGGTGGCGGGATGCCGGGCCGACACGTCACGAAAGAGGGGTTCGAGTCGCCTGGTCAGCTCCACGGCCCCGGCCAGCTCGTACCAGGCGTTCTTCCGCACGCAGTTCGTGATCCGTACATCCAGGGAGAACTTCAGGCAGACCTCCGCCTCCGGGGCGTACACCGTCCGTACGGACGAGGTCGGCTGCACCACGGGACCCGGTCCGAGGTCGACCAGCTCGGCCCCGAACGCGGGCCGCAGCAGGTCGAGCTGCCACGGATGCGCGGGCAGCAGCCGGTAGCCCGCCGGCGCGTCGCCCATCGCGTCGAGCGCCGACGCGTCCCCGTCCTGCGCGACGAGGTCCGCCCGCACGCCGAGCAGCCTCAGGGAAAACTCGGCGTGCGCCTCCGGCGCGTACCGCAACCAGCCGGACCCGTCCCGCGCCTTCGGGCTGGGGTGGAACGGATGGCCGAACACGAGCGCCTGCTCCGACGCCAGCCAC
Source organism: Nonomuraea sp. KM88 (assembly GCF_052245635.1). Lineage (NCBI taxonomy): Bacteria > Bacillati > Actinomycetota > Actinomycetes > Streptosporangiales > Streptosporangiaceae > Nonomuraea > Nonomuraea sp. KM88. The sequence goes on from NZ_JBQQCC010000004.1 coordinate 665,948, forward strand.
GGATCGGCGGGCGGCACGGCCGCGCCCCTGGCCGTCAGGATCGCCGCCACGGCGTCCCTGCTGGCCGCCACCTGACCGGCGAACTCGCCGTTGCACCCGAGCCCTCCCAGCTCGGCCTCGACCAGCCCGATCAGCTCGTCCGTGGTCAGCGCCTGCCACGCGCCGCCGGCCAGGCGCTGCGGCGGGCCGTCGAAACGCAGCGCGGCGCCGCCGTGGGCACGCACGCGCAACAGCGTGCCCGCGACCCGCAACAGCAGGTACGGCGGCGCCGGCCACACCAGGCCGCGCGGCCCGGCCACCTCCCGCACGCAGCAGCGCAGCAGGGCCGCCAGCGTCGCCTCCTCGGCCAGGGCGGAGGGCGCCGCCACGGCCAGTCCCTCAAGGCTCGGCATTCACGCTCTCCTCAGATAGTTGGGCCCGCTGGTCCCGTAGAACTTGTTGATGTCGCGGGCGCCGGACCGCTCCTTCGACACGAGCGTCCCGGCTGTGATCATGGACTTGCCGGTCAGCCTGGCGGCGTCGAGCGTCCGGGCGCGCAGGAGCCTGGCCATGGGGTCGTCGCCGTACTCGGCGAGCGCCTCGGCCAGCGTGTCGCGCAGCAGCGCGGACGCGCGGGCGTGCGGCAGCGCCCCGAACGTGACCGCCGCGGCGGCCAGGTGCAGCGTGATGGTCACGAACACGTCGGCCAGCGCGTGCGGATCGTCGTTCAGCATGCGCCTGTCCCCGAACTCCGGCACCGCCACCCCGGCGGCGGCCAGCCGCGCCGGTGAGGCCAGCAGCCCGTCGTTGTCCTTGACGAGCAGCTGCATGCGGTCTCCCCCGAGGACCAGGGCGAGGTTCTGCTGGTGGGCCTCCAGCGCGACGCCGTAACGCACGAAAAGCCGTACGTTCCACCGCAACAGCAGCCGCAGATAGCCGGGCAGCACGTCGCCCACCTCGTCGAGCACGCCGGGAGCGGTCAACGCGGCGACCGGCACGAGCTCGCCCGAGGGCAGCCGCCTGGCCATCCACGCGAGATGTTCGTCCCCGGTCTGCGCGTAGGTCTGCTCGTCGGCCAGCAGCACGTCCGGATCGGCCAGCTCGCGCAGCAGCAGCTCGGCTCTGGCGCCGTCGGCCAGCGTCCCCGGCTTGATCGAGCGGCGGTTCCTGGCCCCCAGCGTGCTGATCGGCAGCGGCAGCTTGAGATGCAACAGGGGGGTGACCTCGACCGTCCGCATGGACAGGGTGGGCCGCACGGTGACCGCGGCCTGGTCGAGCAGGCGTACGCCGTCGATCTTCCGCACCTCGCCGGTGGTCAGCGGGTGCACGGGGAACAGCGCCTCGTGCGGCCCCACGGGCAGCCCGGGGTCGGCCTCCGCGGGAAGGCGCACGGCGGAGCCCGGCGCGAGCGCGTCGTGCGGCACGGCCGCCCACCGCAGCTCGAAGGCGGGCCCGAACTCCGGCGCGTAGGCCACCAGCTCGTCCTCGGACAACCCCGGCCGGGCGCGGGAGGTCGGATAGACCGGATGGTCCACGAACGCGGCCCGCGTCTCGTACGACGGCCGCCGCCCCAGCACCTCGTCCGCCCGGGAGTCGTGCGCCTCCAGCGCGGCCATCGCCGCCAGGCACTCCTCGAAGAACGCCGCCACCCCTTCGGCGTCGGCGGGGTCGGCCACCTCCACGAGCGTCTCCAGCACCTGCTCCAGCCCCAGCCGCTCGCTCTCGGCGACCACGAAGTCCTGGAACAGCAGCCCTGGCGCCAGGCGCACCCAGCGGCCGTCCGCCAGCAGCAGCCCGACGCCGTCCCTGGTCCTGGTGACGCGGGAGGACAGCCCGCCGTAGTCCTCGCGCAGCAGGGCGTTCAGCACCCGCGCGGCGAGGTACGCCTCCCTGGCGCTCATCCGAGCACCCACGGCCGGCGGGCCCGGTAGTCGGCGATGGCCGCGTCGACCCGCGCCCGGTCGGGCCCGACCGCGCGGACGACGCCCAGGTAGTCGCGGTTGGTGTGGGTGAGGGAGACGACGTCGCCGACGGCCCGCAACGGCCGGTGCCAGAGCCGTACGTCACCGGCGACGACGCAATCGTGGCCGGGCGCCTGCTTGACCGTCCCGGGCCGGTCGGCGACCAGGCTGACCGCGCTGCCGTACCCGGTGGCCTCGGGGGCCGCGGGCGCCGGCTCGCCGAGGTGCACCCGCAGGATCCACGCGAACAGCGGCGCCCCGAGCACGTCGCCCAGCAGGAAGTCGCAGTGGTCGCCGATCACCCGGTAGTTGACCTCGACGATCCTCGGCCCGCGCGGGGTGACGACGTACTCGGTGTGGCAGGCCCCGAACCCCGCTCCGAGCGCCCGCAATGCCTCCAGCACGTGCTCGTGCGGCCCGTCGGGCGCCCAGTCGAGCCGCTCCTCCACGAAGTACGGCAGCGGCCCCAGCGTCGTCTCGAACCCGCCGAGCACCTGCAGCCCGGTGCTGTCACCCAGCGTCTCCAGCGTGCGCAGCGGCCCTTCGAGGTATTCCTCCACGACCAGCGCCTCGCCTGGCCGCCGCTTCCTGAGCTCGGCCACGGCCCGGTCCAGGTCTCGCTCGACGAGCATGACGTCCTCGCTGGCCACGCCCTCGCGCGGCTTGAGCACGACCGGGTAGGGCGGGTCGCCGGGGACCGGGTCGCCGGGCGCGAGCCGTACGGTGAAGACCCGCTCGACCCCCGCCTCCCGCAGCCGGCGCCGCATGAGGAACTTGTTCTTGGCCGCCACGCACGCCCGCCAGTCCTTGCCGGGCAGCCCGAAGTAGTCGGCGGCCAGAGCCGTCTCCGCCTGCAGGTGGTCGGAGTTGGAGAAGATCGCGTCGGGTCTGCCGAGCTGCTCGACCGTGTCGATCAGCGCGCGCGGATCCCGCACGTCGCACGCGACCGCGTGCGGATGCTGCTCGGGCCGGTCCGTCAGGATCGTCACCTCGCAGCCCAGCGCGCGTGCCGCGGGCAGGAAGCCGTCCGTCACGGAGTCGGTCGGTTTGAGCGCGGTCAGGTAGAGCCGCAACGCGAGGACCCCCAGAAGAATCAGGTAAGCCTTACCTAACTCATCGATCGTAGCTCAGAGAGATCATCGCGTCGCCCGGATAGGTTAATCGGCCGCCAACTGCGAGGTCATAGGATGACATGGAATTCGGGAGGGGACGATCGGTGGAGACGACCGCGGAAGAGCAACTCATCGGACCACTGCTTCTGGCGCGGGGCACCGTCGACAGATCCGTGCTGCTGCGGGCCGACGAACGCCGGCTGGAGCAGGCGTGGTCCGATCCGGCGACCAGGGTGCTGGTGATCGACAACGGTCACACGCTGGTGCGCCGGCAGGGAGATGAGGTGCAGGCGGTGCTCTTCACCACCGCGGAGGCGCCCCCGGGGCCGCGCTATCTCCTCGGCGTGGAAAGCGGAGCCGCCTACTTCGCGGTCGCCGCGCCGCTGCCCGGCGTCTCCGGAGGCGACGGAAACGGCCGCGTGACCGTCCCGCTGAGCCTGCGTGACACGCCCGACGGCGTGCCGGTGCCGGCCGGGCTGCGCCAGGCGGGCGGCCTGCTCGGCGACCGCGACGCGGGCCTGCTGGTCTACGCCGTGGCGCTGGAGGCCTGGCACGCGACCCACGAGTTCTGCCCGCGCTGCGGCACCCGCACCATGATCCAGGCGGGCGGCCACATCCGCGTCTGCCCGCAGGACTCCAGCCAGCACTTCCCGCGCGTCGACCCAGCCGTGATCATGCTGATCCGCGACCCCGACGACCGCTGCCTGCTCGCCCGCGGGCCGCAGTGGCCGCAGGGCCGCCTGTCGATCCTGGCGGGGTTCGTCGAGCCGGGCGAGTCGCTGGAGGCCGCCGTCGCGCGCGAGGTGGCGGAGGAGGTCGGCATCACGATCGCCAACCCGCGCTATCTCGGCAGCCAGCCGTGGCCGTTCCCGCGCAGCCTCATGCTCGGCTTCTTCGCCGACGCCACGACCACCACCCTGACACCCGACGCCGACGAGATCGCCGAGGCGCACTGGTTCTCCCGTGAGGAGCTGGTGCGGGCGCTCGACTCGGGCGAGCTGCGCCTGCCGCCGCCGGTGTCGATAGCCCGCCGCCTGATCGAGACGTGGTACGGCGGCGAGCTGACCGGCGACTGGTGATCAGGCGGGCGCGAGCAGGGCCTTGACCTCGATGGCCGACGGGTTGGTGCGCACGACGCGGCCGGCCGGGGTGTCGATCACGACGGTCGGCACCACCTGGTTGCCGTTGTTGACGCTCATCACGAACTCCGCGGCGGCGGGGTCACGCTCGATGTCGACCTCGTCGTAACTGATGCCCTCGCGGGTCAGCTGAGACTTGAGCCGCTTGCAGGGGCCGCACCACGTGGTGCTGTAGATCGTGAGCGCCATGTTGGGAAATCCCTCCAAGGTCAGGAAGACAGGCGCTCGGTGCAACAACGCGACCCTGCGGCTTAATCCCGGCCGCCTGATCCCCGGCCGTCTAGCCGATGCGCTCGGCGATCCAGGCCTGCACGCGCTCGGCCACGCCGGGCATGCGGTAGAGGGGGGCGCTGTGGTTGCTCCCCGGCGCGGCGTAGACCGTCACGGGGACTCCGACCTGGCCCAGCATCTGCTTGAGCAGCTGGCTCTGCACCGGCGGCACGAACTCGTCCTTCGAGTGCACGGCCAGCACCGGCGCGTCCTTGCGGCTGGCGTGCCAGGCCACCTCCATGCTGGCCCACACGCGCGAGCACTTGCCCTTGGGATGGCAGTTGCCCGCCAGGCGGATGGCGGCGGTGCGCAGCTTGCGCTTGTTCCGCTCGATGGCCTTCGCGCCGTCGGCGTACGCGCGCAGCGGCGAGATGATCGGCGACAGGCCCACCACGCCCTTGAGGCCGGCCATGCCGTCGCCGTAGGTGCCGACGGCGGCCGCGATGTGGCCGCCGGCGGAGAAACCGACCACCACGTAGTTGCTCGGATCGAACGCCCACCTGTCGGCGTGCTTGCGGGCCGTCGCGATCGCGGCCAGCGCGTCGGTGCGCTGCGCAGGCCAGGCGGCGTCGCCGGACAGGCGGTAGTTGAGGTTGAAGACCGTGTAGCCGAGCTCGGCGTAGCTCCGGGTGATCTCCTTCATGTATCTCTTGTCGCCGCTGGACCACCAACCGCCGTGGATCAGGAAGACACCCGGGCGCTCCATGCCGTCGGGAGTCCACCACACGTCCATGCTCTGGCGCTTGTGGCGGCCGTACGCGACGGTTTCTAACGCAAGACCCCCAAGCCCATCCGGATACAGGGGATTACTCACCGTAGGGCCTGGTGTGGGCTCCCTGGTCGCATTCGCGGCGACGACCGGTGTGAGCACAACGGCAGCGAGCGTCAGAACACCCACAGTGACCGCAGTTCGCACGGCCTTCCTTTCCCCCATGCAGATGGTCGGCCCCATTGTGGGGGAAGAGACCAGTAGTTTGCATCTTGTTGGCTATGAACATACGCCGGCAGGCATGTTGCCAGAATAAAGCGCATGGCCGCCACTCCTTGGGAATATGTACGGGTGAACAACGGTGAACAACGTGGATGACGTTCTGATCGGTCTCGATCCCGAGCAGCGGGCGGTCGCCGAGGCCGTGCGGGGGCCGGTGTGCGTGCTGGCCGGCGCGGGCACGGGCAAGACCAGGGCGATCACCCACCGCATCGCGTACGCGGTCCGCAGCGGCGTCGTCGAGGCGCGGAGCGTCCTGGCTGTGACGTTCACCACGCGCGCGGCGGGCGAGCTGCGCCAGCGCCTGCGCGCGCTGGGCGCGCCCGGGGTGCAGGCGCGCACCTTCCACGCGGCGGCGCTGCGCCAGCTCACCTACTTCTGGCCGCGGGTCATCGGCGGCGAGGCGCCTTCGGTGATCGAGTCGAAGTTGCCGGTGCTGGTGGAGGCCTGCCGACAGGTCCGGAGGAATCCCGACAGGTCCGAGCTGCGAGACATCGCCGCCGAGGTCGAATGGGCCAAGGTCACCCAGATCGGCCCGGAAGACTACGTCGCGGCCGCGGCCAAGCACCACCGCGCCCCTCCCGTGCCGGCCGAGGAGGTGGCCCGCCTCTACGACACGTACGAGCAGATCAGGCGCGAACGCCACCTGGTCGACTTCGAGACCATTCTCGAGCTGACCGCGGCCGTGATGACCGAGCACCAGGAGGTGGCGGCCCAGATCCGCCAGCAGTACCGCTACTTCGTCGTCGACGAATACCAGGACGTCAACCCGCTGCAGAAGCTCCTGCTCGACACCTGGCTCGGCGGGCGCGACGACATCTGCGTGGTCGGCGATCCCAACCAGACCATCTACTCCTTCACCGGAGCGAGCCCCCGCTACCTCACCGGGTTCGCGGTGGAGCACCCGGAGGCCGCCGTCATCAAGCTGGTGCGCGACTACCGCTCCACCCCCCAGGTGGTCGACCTGGCCAACCTCGTCATCGCCAAGGGCAGATCCCCCCACCGCCTCGAACTCGTCGCCCAGCGCCCCGACGGCCCCAGGCCGGCGTTCGCCGACTACGACGACGAGCCCGCCGAGGCCGCGGGCGTGGCCAGAGCCATCAGGAAGCTCCTCGACAAGGGCGTGCCCTCGCGCGAGATGGCCGTGCTCTTCCGCGTCAACTCCCAGTCAGAGGCCTACGAGGAGGCCCTGTCCAAGGCCGAGATCCCCTACGTCCTGCGCGGCGCCGAGCGCTTCTTCGAACGGCCCGAGGTGCGCCAGGCGGTCGTCCTCCTGCGCGGCGCCGCACGCTCCGCGGCCGGCGAACCCCTGGCCTCCGAGGTCCACCACATCCTCGCCGGCATCGGCCTGACCCCCACGCCCCCCTCCGGAGGCGGCAAGGCCCGGGAGAAGTGGGAGTCGCTGAAAGCCCTGGCCGACCTCGCCGAGGACATGGCCGCCGAGGGCGCCGACCTGCCCACGTTCGTGGCCGAACTCGAACGCCGCGCCTCCGAGCAGCACGCCCCGCCCGTCGAAGGTGTCACCCTCGCCTCGCTCCACGCCGCCAAGGGCCTGGAATGGGACGCCGTGTGGCTGGTCGGCCTGACCGACGGCATGCTGCCCATCATCTACGCGGAGACCCCCGACCAGATCGAGGAGGAACGCCGCCTCCTCTACGTCGGCATCACCCGAGCCCGCGAGCACCTCTCCCTGTCCTGGGCCCTCGCCCGCGCGCCGGGCGGGCGCAAGAGCCGCCGCCCCTCCCGATTCCTCGACGGCCTCACCGGCCGCGCCTCCACCCCGGCCCGCATCGCATCGCCGTCCCGCGAACGCCGCCAGGTGGCCGCGCCGGTCAGCTGCCGCGTCTGCGCGAAGACGCTGGTGGCGGCTGCGGAACAGAAACTCGGGCGCTGCTCGACCTGTCCCGCCGACTACGACGAGGCCCTCCTCGAACGCCTGAAGGCCTGGCGCACGGCCACGGCCAAGGAAGCCAAGATCCCGCCGTACGTCGTCTTCACGGACGTCACCCTCCAGGCGATCGCGGAACGCGCGCCTGAGACGGAGCAACAACTGCTGTCGATCGCGGGCATCGGCAAGGTCAAGTTCGACCGCTACGGCGAAGCCGTCCTCGCCCTGTGCCGCCATCACTGACCACACCAGGGACTGACACGATCATGTCCATGACCTTCGCACCTCCACCGGAGACCGCGGCCTGGCGACACCTCGGCGCGCGCACCGGCTTCGAGGTGGTCTATTTCCGTCCGGCGGGCGGAGGCGGGCACCGCGTCGAGGGCTGCACGACGGCCGTCGAGGACAGGATGACCTGGGCGGTCGACTACGCGATCGACGTGGACCGCGACTGGGCCACCCGGCGTGCGGAGATCAGCAGCCGGTCGGCGGCCGGGCTCCGGCACACCGTCCTGGAGAGCGACGGTGACGGCGGCTGGCGGATCGACGGCGTACCGGCCTCTCACCTGGGCGGCTGCCTGGACGTGGATCTCGTCCTCGACTACCCCGGTCTGGCCGTCCGGGCTCTGTGAGCCCGGCGAGGCGGACCCCGGCGTCGCCCGACCGTCCAGGACGGACGCTCAGGAAACGGATGCCGGAAGCGGCCACAACCTGTCCGCTACTCCTGCGATGGTGGTCTCTCTGGGAACCGGGCGACAGGGCCGGCGCCTGCGGGTGCCGCGCCGGAACGAGCCAGGAAAGGGACCCCAGGAAAGGGAGCCCCGGAGAAGGAGCAGGGTATGCGGATGCGCACGCTGGGCCGTACCGGAATCCAGGCCGCCCACGTCCTGCCCGGGCACCATGATGGTCGGCCAGGCCGGCATCCCCGGCCACAACGACTCCACACACCGGGCCACGAGGGTCAACGCCATCGGAACCACCCGCGTCTCGGCCGTCACGCGCCCCGAGTCACGCCGCAGACCGGCCGGCGAGCGCGTCGATGCATGGTGATCCGATGACCGTTCTCGACACCAGGGCGCTCAACCGCGCGACGCTGGCCCGGCAGTTACTGCTCGACCGCGCCGACCTGCCGGTCATCGAGGCGGTCGAGCACCTTTGCGGCCTGCAGGCCCAGGAACCGCAGGAACCGTTCGTCGGGCTGTGGTCGCGGCTGCGCGCGTTCGACCCGGCGGTGCTCTCGGACCTGCTGGTACGGCGCAGCGTGGTGCGTACCCATCTCATGCGCCGTACCGTCCACCTCGTGACCGCCGACGACGTCCTGGCCTGGCGGGCCCGCCACGACGCCATGCTGCGCCAGCGGGTGCTCGGGGTCTACCGGAGTCAGCTCGCCGGGGTCGATCTCGACGAGCTCGCCGCGGCCGGGCTCGCGGTGATGGCCGACGGCCGGCCCCGCTCGATGTCCGAGCTCGCGCGGGAGGTCGCCGGCCGCTGGCCGGAGCCAGGTCCGCGGCCGCTGGGAGAGATGCTGGTCGCCGCCCTCATCCCGATGGTGCAGCTCCCGCCACGCGGGCTCTGGCGCACGAAGGCCGGAGTGCGCAACGTCCCCATCTCGTCCTGGCTGGGCCGCGACATCGACCCACCCGCCACGGACGGCTCCGACCCCGCGGGCCAAGCACTGGTACGCCGCTACCTCGCCGCGTTCGGCCCGGCCGCCACCGCCGACCTGCGCGCATGGTCAGGCCTGGCCGGACTGCCGGCCGCCGTCTCCGCGATACGCGGCGAGCTGATCAGCTTCCGCGACGAGAGAGGCCGGGAACTCCTGGACCTCCCCGACGCGCCACGACCCGATCCCGGCACACCAGCCCCGATCCGGTTCCTGCCGGCCTTCGACAACGCGCTCCTCGGCTATCACGACCGCAGCCGTATCGTCGACGACGCCCACCGCGGCCTTTCCGTGGCCGGCGAGCGCGTGGTCCTGGTCGACGGCAGGGTCGCCGCGACCTGGACCGTCGAGGAGGACACCGTGCACGTCACCCCGCTGCGCCCCTTCTCCCGTGCCGACCGCGACGCCGTTGCCGAGCAGGGGCAGGCGCTGGCGGCGTTCCTGTCCGACGGCGAGAACCACCGCGTGCAGATCGCCGCCTCCGCCGGATGAGGACGAGATCTTCACCGCCCTCGAGAAAAGGGCCAGCCAGTGCTGTGCGGGGGCGTACTCACCCGCGACGCGTGTGAAATGTCGGCTGACCCGTGACCCCGGCGAAACCGTGGCACGAAATCATCAGACAAGCCAGGCCCCCTTGTGGCCTGAATCCAGCGGCACGTCACACTTGTCCCGAAGACCGGAGAAGCGAAGGGGACCGACCACGTGAACGAGGCGCTGAAGGAGTTGCTGGACCTGCTCGACCTTGAGCAGATCGAGCTGGACATCTTCCGGGGGAGAAGCCCGGAGGAGCGCATTCAGCGCGTCTTCGGCGGTCAGGTAGCGGCCCAGGCTCTGGTGGCGGCCGGCCGTACGGTGCCCAAGGACCGCAACGTGCACTCCCTCCACGCCTACTTCATCCGCCCGGGCGACCCGTCCATCCCGATCGTCTACAACGTCGACCGCCTCCGCGACGGCCGTTCGTTCACCACCCGACGCATCGTGGCGGTCCAGCACGGCAAGGCGATCTTCACGATGTCGGCGTCGTTCCACGTCGCCGAGGAGGGCGTGGCGCACCAGGCGTCCGTGATGCCGGTGGTGCCGGATCCCGAGACGCTTCCCACGTTCAAGGACAGGATGTACGAGCTGGTCGCCGATCATCCTGATCTGCGCGACTGGTTGTCACGCCCGCGCCCGGTCGACGCGCGCTACGCCTCGCCGCTCACGTGGGAGGCGTACCAGAACCCGGAGCTGCGCAGCGCCGAGACGAACGTGTGGTTCCGCTATGACGCCGAGTTGCCCGACGACCCGCTGCTGCACGTCGTGCTGGCCGCGTACGCCTCCGACTTCACGCTGGTCGACACGATACTGCTGGCGCACGGCATGGCTTGGGGAGCCTCGGACATCGTGGGCGCCTCGCTGGATCACGCCATGTGGTTCCACGGACCGTTCCGGGCCGACGACTGGCTGCTCTACGCGCAGGAGTCCCCATGGTCGGGGAGGGCGCGGGGCCTCGCGCGGGGCGAGATGTTCAACGCGTCCGGCGAGCTCGTGGTCTCGGTCGTCCAGGAGGCGATGATCCGCCAGACGAAGTAGGCCGGAATCGCCTGCCCACAGCAGGCCGAGGAGCCTGTGAAATGTAACGAAATCGCAGGTAGAAAATATGTTGCCGGTTCCTGGGTTCCCGGTTTAGGGTCTTGGTCAAGCGAGTCGGGCAGTCCTGCTCCGACGATCTCAGAGGGAGGAGAGTCACTGTGATCAGCATCAAGATGCCAGCCACGATGTGGCTCGCCTCCGCGTGCCGTGACTCGGTGAGACTCGTCGATGGTCCCACGAAGTTCCGGCAGGAGAAGTCTGTCCGTAGTCAGGCCGCCGCCTATGCGCACGCCCACTTCGGCGCTGCCGCCGCACAGGCAGCTCCTGTCTACACCGCTCGTATCGAACTGCCGGCCAACCAGCTCACCAAGGGTGGACTGCGCGGTCCGCATCCCTGGCGGGATACCCCGGTCATAACCTGACCGGGAAGACCCCACCAGGCCGCGGATCCGCAGACAGGATCCGCGGCCTTCTTGTTTGTCCGTGATCCCCCGACCACCCACGAGGTGCCCGAACAAGATCAAGATCGATCAAAGGAGAAAGCAGATGGGGGCGAAGACGATCATGGACCTGATCGACGAAGCCGAGATCCCCTGTCGTACCGACCCTGACCTGTGGTTCGCCGAGTCGCCGGAGGACGTGGAGTTCGCCAAGGCTCTCTGCGGCGGCTGCCCGATCCAGAAGGCCTGCCTGGCTCGTGCGCTCGAGCGCGAGGAGCCTTGGGGCGTCTGGGGCGGCGAGCTCATCCTCAGGGGAACCATCATTCCTCGCAAGCGTCCGCGCGGGCGTCCCCGCAAGCACCCGGTCGCTGCCTGAAACACCGCACCTACGAGCAAGAAAGCGAAACCTGATGATCACTCAGTCGACGAGAAGCCTCGCAGTGCCGGATCTCATCCATGAGTTGGTGAATGACCGAATACAAACGCTTCATCGAGAGGCGGAGGAGCAACGCCTCATCGTGCGCCTCCGTCGCGTGGAGCGGGCACGGCGTGGGGTCAGGCGGGCGAACGACCGCCTCCGCAAGGCCCTGAGCCACCCGTTCTGATCGGGGAGATCCTGCCGCCGGCGCAGGATCTCTCCTTGAGCTCCCAACAATGAGAGCCGGGCGCGTCCAGCGCCCGGCTCTTCCTTTTTCCCGGGTACGTTGCCCCACGGGTCTCACCTGGCCCAGCGAGGGATCTCACCCCGCAACGACGAGCTGCCCAGCAGAGCCTCCCGGTGATCCGTGCGGACGGTCGGACCTCGCGGGACGGCATCGCTGGGCAGCTCTGCCACATCGCGGGGCACGGTGTCGGACGCCGGGGTCAGGGGTGCGGGGCGTCGCGTGCCTCGCGCGCGCCGAGCGATCCAACGGGGCCGCGGGATCACTCGCCACGATCTCTGCCGTGCCTCTTCTCAGGGCACGGCGCTGGTCAGGGGCCGGTCAGGCAGTGAACGGCGGGGATCTCGCCGGGCACGCCCGGCGCCGACGGGTCGACCACGGTGGTGAGCTCGCCGACGCTGGAGGCGAGGCAGATGGCGATGGCCGACGGGTCGACAACAGCGTTCGCAGCGGGGGCGGCGAAGAGCAGGCCCGCCGCCGCGAAGGCGGTAACCGCTGGCAGACGCGCGGATCTATCCATGGAGGTCCTTCCACGTTCCAAATCGTGACTCTCTGCGTTCAGATAATTACATAGAGTAGTCAAGCCGCGGTAGAGCGAACGTCGAATTCTCATCGACGAGCCCGGCCAGGCACCTCGTTGACCCATGACCTGTCGCCCGCCCGGTCCCGGCCAGGTTGCGTCCAGTCAGCGAACCCGTTCGACCCAGGCCAGGCGCACATCGATCCTGGTCGACCTGGCGCAAGAGTCCCTCGCGGCAGGAAGGCGGCGCCGTCGAGCCCAACGGGAACGGGCCGCGGTCAACCGATGGCCAGGGCCTCGTCATCGGGGTCGTCGGCGAAACCAGGAACCCAGCGGATCACCTCGTCGCGGAAGCGTGCTGTGGCGCCCAACTGGCACAGAACACCCACGCCCGCCGCATGGACCCGGTGGATGAGCACGTACGACGTCGGCAGGTTGAGCTGGCGGACCACGTTGGTGGGGCGGAGGTCCGTGACGCTGGCGACCTGCGCCTGCAGCCACTCCCGGCTGAACGTGAATTCCTCCACTGCGGTCGGCTCGACATAGGGGGCGAGAAAGGCCCGCAACGCGTCGGGGTCGATCTGGATGTCCTCGCGGATGAAGCCCTCCTTGCGCAGGCCCCGCATGACGGTCTCCATGTCGCCCTGGTTGAAGATGCGGGTCAGCTGGCCGAACGACTTGGGGTAGCCGTCGGGCAGGCGGTTGACCGCGCCGAAGTCGAGAACGCCGAGCTTGCCGTTGTCGAGCATGCGGAAGTTGCCGGGGTGGGGGTCGGCGTGCAGCATGCCGACGCGCGCTGGGGAGCAGAAGAGGAAACGCACGAGAAGCAGGCCGGCCCGGTCGCGCTGCTCCTTGGTGCCCTCGGTGATGATCCGGGACAGCGGTGTGCCGTCCATCCACTCGCTGACCAGCACCATCTCGTTGGCCGCGACGACGTCGGGGACGTGGAAATCAGGGTCGCCGTCGAACTCCAACGCGAACGCGTGCTGAGCCTCGGCCTCCCTGAGATAGTCGAGCTCCTCGGCGATCCGCTCCCGCAGCTCGCTCAGCACGGCCTTCATGTCGAGGCCGGGCAGCAGCGTCCCGAACACCTTGCCCAGGCGTGCCAGCTGCGCGAAGTCGCCGAGCAGCGCCTTGCCCGCCCCTGGATACTGGATCTTGACGGCCACGTCGCGGCCGTCGTGCCACACGGCCCTGTGCACCTGGCCGATGGAGGCGGCGGCCGTCGGCCGGTCGTCGAAGGACAGGAAGTGCTGCCGCCAGTCGTCACCCAGTTGTTCCGTGAGCACGGTGTGAACCGTGGAGGCGGGCAGCGGGGGAGCCGCGTCCTGCAGTTTGGTCAGCGTGGCGCGGTAAGGGCCGGCGATCTCCTGCGGCAGAGCCGCCTCGAAGATCGACAGCGCCTGCCCGAGCTTCATCGCTCCGCCCTTGAGCTCGCCCAGGACCTTGAAAACCTGCTCGGCAGTACGCTGCTGCACCTCCTGCGCCACGATCTCGGCGGACTTGCCGCCGAGGCGTTTGCCCAGCCCCAGGGCGGTGCGCCCCGCGAAACCGAGCGGAAGGGCGGCCAGCTTGGCGGAGCGCGTGACGGCACGGCGTGGAAGATCGCTCACACTCATGCGCGAACCTCGAAAGATCCGCTTCCCCCCTTCGTGGTCGTCCCTGAGCACGTCAGTCGCGGTTGTCATGCCATGACCATTCTTAGCGAATAAGGATTGTTTCGCATACAACGACATTGCGGGTGAATGGTCCAGGACCGCCTTTTCCAACGCCAATCAGGGGTTACGTCCATTGTGCCGTTGGTCACAGCGGACTCCCGGCCATCGAGATGAGCAAGCGCGTGGCCGGTCGCCGCGGCTGCGACCAGGGCAGCCAGCGTCGAGTCGCAGGCGATCTCGCCGGCCGGATAACCACCCAGCCTCGCAGTGACGATAGGCCAAGCCGGGTCGTGGTCGCGCCGGGTCAGGTCGAGACAGTGCAGGCACGCGCTCTCTCCGGGCAGGACCAGCGGGCCGACGATGCCATGGCCCTCGAAGGCCGACGCCAGGAGATGCGGGATGCGCAGCGCGGTCAGCTCGTTGACCAGCACCCCGTCGAGCGCGCCGACCGGCGCCAGGACGACGAGGTCGGGCCGATCCGTGGTGTCCCCCAGATACGGCCCTCCGGCCAAAGCGTTGACGGACGGCGTGAACTCGCCTTCCTCAGGCGAACCCGCCCTGCCCGGCCGAGGCCCGGTGTCCCGAGCAGGCGGTCGACGAATCCCACGCCTGCCCGCGGACGCCGCCGCACCAGACCGAGAACCGGACGAGGACGCAGCGACTCCCACAGACCGGGACGGAAGGTCGGACTCGGCGTCGGGGCCGGGCTGGGACGGACGGCCGCGCTCGGTATCGGGCTGGGACGGACGGCCGCCGTCGGGGCCGCGGCGGCGCGGGCTGTCGCCATCGGGGACCGCCCGGGATGGCCGGGATGGCCGGGTCGTTCCTGGCGCGGGAGATGACGGGACGGCCGGCCGTGACCGCGCCGCGAGGGCGGAGGGCGCGGGAGCCGCGGATGGACGGGCTTCGCGTGACCTTTGACCTGAAGTCGTGGCCGGCGATCCGCGGTGAGCGGTGGCGGAGCGCGTTTGTGGAGGTGGAGCGGGCGCGGGGACGGGTGGCGTGCGGCCGCCGGAGGTGAGCCTTCTGGCGACCGCGACCGCGCCGGCCTCGCGAGTCAGGCCCAGCTCTGCCCACGTCAGACCGCCCGGCGTGATGTCGCCCGGCCGGACGACGCCCGGATCGAACACCCGGACGTTGCCCACCCCGGCGCCCGCCAGCAGCGCCACGACCTGCGCTCCCACCCGCCCGGCCCCATAGACCCGCACCCGCTTGTGCCTGCGCCGCTCCAGCACGGCGATTCCGCCTTCGGGCGAGGTCGATGCCAGATCGAGGGCGTCGAGATCCGGCCGCAGACGGTCTCGCTCGGCCAGCGGGAGGTCACGAAGGGCGCCAGGGCCGGCGGAGGCGTCGTGGAGGGCTCCTTGCGAGGTGAGCTGGTCGAGCAGGGAACGGGCTTGGTCTTCTTCAAGACCTGCGCGGCCCGCATCGCGCAGGACTCGCTCCAGATCGCGGGTGCCGTCGAGACTCTCGATCCATGCGCGGACCGGGCGGGTCAGACCGCTCAGCATGACGGCCCTGAGGGGGTGCACACCGAACTGGAGGGTGTGCTCGTCGCGGACGATACGCCGGAGGGCGGGCTTCACACGTGGCCTCATGGCGGGAAGGCTCGCACGCGACGGCAGGATTCCGTGCGGATTCCTCCGTGGCTGTGGATAACCACGGACCTGCCGGAGCACCTGTGGACAACGCCTCCGCTTCAGCCCGTTCCCGGAGCAGAACCGCCCGGCTGGGCGGGACAGGAGCGTGCAGACGCGTGGGCCGGGGGACGCCCGTGGCATAACGGCCGGGCCGGGTTACGCTTCCCGGCATGACCGAGCTCCTGGTTGATCGCCATGACGACGGAGTCGTCCTCATCACCCTCAACCGCCCCGACATGCGCAACGCCATGACCGATGCCATGACCGCCCGATGGCGCGAGACGATGTCGTCGCTGGCCAAGGACCGCGACGCCCGCTGCGTCGTGATCACCGGGGCGGGCACCGCGTTCTCCTCCGGCGGCGACCTGTCCTGGATCGGCGATCGCGGCGCGGAGGCGGTGCCGTTGTTGCGCGACCGCATGCTCGACTTCTACCGCACCTGGCTCATGGTCACGGAGCTCGAGGTCCCCACGATCGCCGCCGTCAACGGCCCCGCCGTCGGCGCGGGGTTGTGCGTGGCGCTGGCCTGCGACCTCGTGTACGCCGCCGCCGACGCCAAACTGCTGGCCCCGTTCACGTCGCTCGGCCTCCATCCCGGTATGGCGGCCACGTATCTGCTTCCCAGGAGGGCGGGCACGGGCCTGGCGCGGGAGATGCTCCTGGCCGGCCGTACGGTGACAGGTGCGGAAGCGGCGGTTAAAGGACTAGTAAATGAATCTTTCCTGAAAGATGACCTTATGTCGGAAGTACGGTCCATAGCCGGGAAGATCGCGAAGAACGCACCCATAGCCACAAGACTCACGAAAGTGGCCCTGAACCAAGACCATCAGGACCTGGAAGCCGCGCTGAGGTGGGAGTCCCTGGCACAGCCGGTGACCATGGCATCGTCCGACATGATCGAAGGGCTGGCCGCGCATCGGGAAAGGCGTGTGCCCAAATTCACCGGCTCTTAATCATCTGACCAGCAGAAACAACGTCCACCCTCTGTGGAATTTCGTCAGTCTCGGCTACCGTGCATATGTGCCCCCCGAGACAGTCGAGGTTCGTCGCAGTTCTCGTCGCAGGCGTACGGTCTCCGCCTACCGCGACGGTGACAAGACGATCGTGCTCCTGCCCGCCTGGCTGAGCGGCGAAGACGCGGATGAATGGGTGAGCCGGATGCTGGATCGGCTGGCCGCGAAAGAGCGGCGGCGACGGCCGACGGACGAGGCTCTCCTCGAACGGGCCAAGGAGCTGTCGGCCAGATATCTCGACGGCAAGCCCGACCCCGTGAGCGTGCGCTGGGTCGACAACCAGCAGCACCGGTGGGGTTCGTGCACCCCGGAGAACGGCACGATCAGGATCTCGACGCGGCTCAAGGGCCTGCCGGAATGGGTCATCAACTATGTGATCATCCACGAGCTGGTGCACCTGCTGGTGCCCAGCCACGGCCCCAAGTTCTGGGCGCTGGTAGAACAGTATCCGAAGGCGGAGCGGGCGCGCGGGTTCCTCGAGGGATTCTCCGCCGCGGCCCACACGGCACCGGAGGAGTGTTGACGCGCATAGCCGCGGTCCTGGCACGACGGCGCATGTCGCAGGCGGCGCCCCCGGGCGTCGACCCGGCGGTGTTCCTCGAGGCGGTGGCCGAAGACACCTACGAGATGGTCGCCGGGCTGGAGCTCGTCACCCCGGTCCTGATCACCAGCGTGCCCGAGCTCGACGCGATCGTCTGGCCGGGCACCCAGGTCATCGTGGTCGACGAGGACGAACCGTTGAAGAGCATCCTCGCCCGCCTGGACGCCGACCAGGCCGCCGTGATCGCCGCGGACGCCCCCGATCTTCCTCCGCTGCTGGTCGGAAAGTTGTTCAGGGAGCTGGGCAGGTCCGAGATCACGATCTGCCCAGCGGAGCGCGGCGGAGCCGTGGCACTGGCCTGCGCGCTTCCCGCACCCGGCTGGGCCGACCCCGACCTCGACGACGCCGACGTGGTGGCCACGTTGCGCGCCCAGGCTCCAGGGCCGCGCAGGGTCGCCACCACCCCCGGCTGGCACCGCCTGCGCACCCGCGGCGACGTCGAACGCCTCGACCCCGGCCTCGAAGGCTGGGACAACACGCGAGCTCTGATCTCCGCGCGCTGACTCAGGGGACGGTGAGCTCGGCCAGCAGGGCACGATGGTCGGTGCCCGGCACGTCGTGCACGCTGACCTCCTTGACCCCGACCCGCTGGTCGACCAGCACGTGATCGATGGTGATGATCGGCGGCACCCGCTTGTTGGCCGGCCACGTGGGGATCAGCCCGGCCCCCACCTGGTCGGCCGCGTCCTTGTAGCCGCGTGCCAGCAACGAGCGCATGGGCGCGTGGTCGAGCGAGGCGTTGAAGTCGCCCGCGAGGATCCGCACCCGCTCGGGCGATGCGGAGGGAAACGCCTCCAACGCCTCGTGCCAGTCGGCGTAGTTGCGGCCAAGGGGCGGATAGGGATGCGCGTCGACGAACTCGATTGGCGGCCCGCCGGGCAGCGAGACCAGCGCGGCCGGCATGCGGTGCCCGATCTCCGGCATCACGTCGGGCAGTTCACGCATCGGGTGCTTGGAGTAGAGCCCGCTCCCCCCGGCGCTCCACTCGGCTTCCAGCACCCGGTGCGGCATGATCTCCTTGAGCCCGGCCGCGTCCAGATCGGAGATGGCCCCAGGGGTCAGCTCCTGCGTGCTCAGCACGTCGGGCTCGAACTCGCGTACGAGCCGCATGATCGTCGCCACGTCGGCCCTGCCGAACAACATGTTGATCGTCATGACCTTGAGCGGCCGGCCCGCCGTGGCGTCCGCGGTGCCCAGCGCCCTTGGCAGCACGCTGAAACCGAGCGCGGTCGTGGCGAGCAGCGCGACGGCGGCCGCGGCTCGCTTGCGCCCGACCGCGGCGATCAGCAGCGGGATCAGCGAGCCCGCCGCCGCGTACGGGGTCGCGGTCATGAGCTGTGTGGGCAGCGACCCGCGCTCCAGCCCGGCCACCCGGGCGACGGCCCAGGCGGCGAACGGGGTCACGGCCAGCCAGGTGAACGCCGTCGCCGGAAATCTGCGTCGTTTACGGTCCGGCACCACGATCGTGCCGCCGACGGCGGAAGTCTCCACGCAAGCCCCCTTTGGAACGACCCAAGAGGACTCTAGCCAAGTGCTCGCGAGCCGAGCGTGTCCCGTCCGCGCGCGGCCAGTCGCCGCGTCGCCTCGTCGGACAGCTCGGGGATCTCGTCGACAGGGAACCAGCGCAGGTCGAGCGACTCCTCGCTGATCACGGCCTCTGCCCCTTCGGGCGCCACGGCGGCGTATTCGACGTCGAGATGCCAGCTGTGCGGCGGATGGCACCACACGACGTGCTTGTCGACGGCGAGCGGCCCCGGCAGCAACTCGAGTCCGGAGATCCCCGACTCCTCCCATGCCTCCCGCAGCGCCACGTCCGCGAGCGACATGTCGGAGATCTCACAGTGGCCACCCATCGGCAGCCACATCTTGGCCTTCGGATGCAGGGTGAGCAGCACCTGGGAGCCGTCGTGCGACAGCACGGCCGTCGTCGCCGTCAGATGCCCCGGCACGCAGGCACGCGTCATCGCGTCGTCGTGGGTGCGAAGGTGCTCGAGGAATTCCGTACGCAGCGCCTCTTCCTCGGGCGTGGGCGCCGTCCAGCCGGACAGCACCGCCACGGCGTCGCGGTGCAGGCTCAACTCTTGTCGCCCTCGCCCTCGTCGTCCGGCTTGGTCTCCAGCTGGGAGATGTCCCAGGCCTGCTCACCGCGTACGAACGCCTCGGGGTCTTCGAGATCGTCGGCCGTCGGCATCAGATCGGGGTGTGACCACAGACCGTCGCGCCCGTCGACCCCCCGCTCGCTCTCCAGCGCGCGCCACAGCGCGGCCGCCTCGCGCAGGCGCCTGGGCCGCAGCTCCAGCCCCACCAGGGTGCCGAACGTGAGCTCGGCGGGACCGCCGGTGGCGCGCCGCCTGCGCACGGTCTCCGCCAGGGCCACGGCGGAGGGCAGCTTGCCCTGGGCGGCCTGGTCGACCACGGTGGCCACCCAGCCCTCCACCAGGGCGAGCATGGTCTCCAGCCGGGCCAGGGCGGCCTTCTGCCGCTCGGTCTCCTCGGGCTTGAGCAGGTTGCCCCCGCTGAGCGCCTCCTGGATGGCCTCGGGGTTGTTGATGTCGAGACCGCGGATCTGCTCTTCGAGGGCAGAGGTGTCGACGGTGATGCCCCTGGCGTATTCCTCGACCGCGCCGAGCAGGTGCGAGCGCAGCCACGGAACATGCTGGAACAGCCGGTGGTGCGCGGCCTCACGCAGAGCCAGGTAGAGCCTGATCTCGTCGGACGGCACCTCGAGGCCCTCGCTGAACGACGCGATGCCGCCGGGCAGCAGCGCGGCCGTGTCGGACAGGGGCAACCCGATGTCCGTGGTGCCGACCACCTCGCGGGCCAGCGAGCCGATCGCCTGCCCGATCTGCTGGCCGACCATCATGCCGCCCATCTGCTTGAGCATGCCCATCAGCGGCCCGGCCATCTGCTGGGCCTCGGGAGGCAGCCCCGAGCCTCCGAGCGCGCCGCCCATGGTCTCGACCATGCGTTCGGCGATGGGCTCGCAAAGCTTTCGCCATATCGGGACCGTGTTCTCGATCCACTCGGACCGGCTCCAGGCCTGCGGATTGGACACGCCGCTGGGCAGCGTCGTCGCTTCGTTCAGCCACAGGTCGGCCAGGCTGAGCGCCTCGACGATCTGACGGCGCTCGCCTTCCATGACGCTCGGATCGCCCTCGGCGGCCACGGAGTGCCGGGCGATGTTCTTGGCCATGTCCCAGTTGACAGGGCCTGAACCCTGCGGCGCCGACAACATGTCGGCGAACTGGCGCATCGCCTGAGCCATCTGCTCAGGGTTGCCGAACATGGCGAACGGGTTCTCGTTAGGGTCGTTTTCGCGACCTGGCAGGTCAGTCACCGCTCTACCTCGTGCAGGATGGAGGAGTCCACATCCGCCACGTTAGTCGTCCTACGGCGGATCAGTGCAAAGTGAGGACCTGGTGCCTACCTCGAAACGCCCGCGTCAACCCGTCGTAGCCGTCACCGGTGCGGCCTCCGGCCTCGGCCGCGAGCTGCTCGCCAGGCTCGTATCCGCTGCGGATTTCCGCAGGGTGGTGGCCATTGACGAGCAGCGCGGCGACGTCGGCGAGGCCACCTGGAGAGTGCTCGACGTACGAGATCCGCTCTTGGCGAACCGGATCTCCGACATCGACGTCCTCGTTCATCTGGCCGGCGACTACACCGTCGACTCCGACCCCGGCGAGCGGCGCGCCTACAACCTGCGAGCCGCCCAGACCGTGCTGACGGCCTGCGCCGCGGCGCGCGTCCGCCGCGTGGTGCTGGTCACGAGCGCGATGGTGTACGGCGCCGCGCCCGACAACGAGGTGCCCCTGCCCGAGGACGCCCCGGTCACGGCAGAGCCCGACACCGGCGTCGTCGGCGACTTCCTGGAGATCGAGTCGCTCGTACGCAGGTCGCTGCGCAGCCATCCCGGCCTCGAGGTGACCGTGCTGCGCCCGGCCGCGGTGGTCGGCCCCGGCGTCGACACGGTGATCACCCGTCACTTCGAGTCGCCCAGGCTGCTGACCGTGAAGGGCTGCAGCCCTCACTGGCAGTTCTGCCACATCGACGACCTGCTCTCGGCGCTGGAGCTGGCGGCGCGCGGAGCCGTCACGGGCGTGGTGGCGGTCGGGTGCGACGGGTGGATGGAGCAGGAGCAGGTCGAGGAGATGTCCGGCATCCGCAGGTTCGAGCTGCCCGCGGGGCTGACGTTCGGCACGGCGCAGCGCCTGCACCGGCTCGGCATCACCCCGGCGCCCGCGACCGACCTGCACTACGTCGTCTACCCGTGGGTGGTCGACTGCACGGCGCTGCGCGAGGCGGGCTGGAAACCGGCGTGGACCAACGAGGCGGCGTTCGAGCAGCTCCTGGAGCTGCGCGAGAACAGGACGACCGTGGTCGGCAGGCGCCTGCCCGTCAAGGAGGCGACGCTCACCGCCGCCGGCGCCACCGTCGCCGTGATCGGCACCGCCGCGATCGTCCGCCAGGTGCGGAAGAAGAGGCGGCAGTGAGGGCCGGTGCGAAAACTCCCAGGTGATCTGCTGCAACGCCCCTGACCAGGCACGACATTAGAGCGGCAGCCCGGCGGGCAGATTTCTTGTTGGTATTCTCTTTCCGTGGACGTCATCCGGTTGCTCGGCATTCGTGAGACCCCGCTGTCCGTGGACGAGGTGCTGGCCGCCGTGGGCGACCACGCCGCCGGCGGCACCACGATCTTCGTGGGCACCGTCCGCGAGCAGGACCAGGGAAAGCCGGTGGTGCGGCTCTCCTATTCGGCGCACCCCTCAGCCGAGGCCGAGTTGCGGCAGGTGGCCGAGAAAGTGGCCGCCGACTTCCCCGTGACGGCGCTGGCCGCCGTCCACCGCGTGGGCGACCTGGCGCTGGGCGACACGGCCGTGATCGTCGCGGTGTCCGCGCCGCATCGTGACGAGGCGTTCAGGGCCTCGCGCCGGCTGATCGACGAGCTGAAGGCGCACGTCCCGATCTGGAAACACCAGTCATTCGCCGACGGCGAGGCCGAATGGGTCGGTGCCGGCGAATAGGCTTTCCACCATGTCACGACGCGCCCTGACCCTGCTGCTGTCGGGGTTTCTCGTGCTCGCTCTCGGCGTGGTGGGCGCGCTCCAGAAGGTCCCCTACGTCGTGCTCAGCCCCGGCCCGACGGAGAACACCATCGGCGAGGTCGACAAGAAGCCCGTGATCTCGATCAAGGGCCGGCAGACCTATCCCACCAAGGGCGCGCTGAGCCTGGTCACGGTCGCTTATCAAGGTGGCCCTGCCGCCCAGATCGACCTGCTGACCGCGTTGCGCGGCTGGATCGATCCGACCGTCGCGGTGGTCCCGCAGGAGACCATATTCGCTCCCGACCGTGATCCCAAGGAGGTCGAGGAGGAAAACACGGTCGAGATGTCCAACTCCCAGGACTCGGCCACGGCCGCCGCGCTCAACGAGCTCAAGATCCCTTACAACATGGTCGTGTCGGTCGTGTCCACGGAGAAGGGCAAGCCCGCCGACGGCAAGCTGCGCAAGGGCGACGAGATCAACTCCGTCGACGGCAAGCCGGCGGAAAACGTCGATGTCGT
Source organism: Nonomuraea sp. KM88 (assembly GCF_052245635.1). Lineage (NCBI taxonomy): Bacteria > Bacillati > Actinomycetota > Actinomycetes > Streptosporangiales > Streptosporangiaceae > Nonomuraea > Nonomuraea sp. KM88. Next base: position 688,615 of record NZ_JBQQCC010000004.1, read on the forward strand.
GGGCGACGCGGTCAAGGCACACAAGCCGGGCCAGAGCGTCGTCTTCAACGTCACCAGGGGCGGGACGAAGCTCGACGTCACCGTGCCGACGATCGCGGGTCCCGAGGGGCAGACCCTGGTGGGCGTGCTGATGCAGGCCACGTACAAGTTCCCGTTCGACGTCGACATCAACGTGGGCGACGTCGGCGGACCCAGTGCCGGGCTGATGTTCTCGCTCGGCATACTCGACAAGCTCACGCCTGGCGAGCTCACCGGGGGCAAGCGGATCGCCGGCACCGGCACCATCCAGCCGACGGGCGAGGTCGGGGCGATCGGCGGCATCGCCCAGAAGATGGTCGGGGCGAAGGAAGCGGGCGCCACCGTCTTCCTGACGCCCGCCGACAACTGCGCCGAGGCCATGAAAGCCGTCCCTGACGGGCTCCGGCTGGTCAAGGCCGACACTCTGCACAACGCGGTGCTGGCGCTGGACGCGCTGCGCACGGGCAAGGGCAACGTGCCCGCTTGTGACGCTGGATGAAACTTTCGGCAAGGCCCATGCGTTAGCCCTAGGGCTGGCACCGCGGTGTAGGTTGCCAGACACGGACCGATTTTCATGACGACGAGGGGTTGGCCTTGAGCTTCCGGACCCCAGGAGCCGGCAGGGCGATGCGCTTGCCCCGCCGACCGCGACTGCTTCTGCCGGTGGCGATCGCCCTTGTGGTGATCGTTGCCCTGTTCTTTCTCTTCTCTGGTTTTTACACCGACTACCTGTGGTTCGACGCGACGAACTACACGTCGGTCTTCACCACCGTCCTGCTGACCCAGATCGTGCTGTTCCTGGTCGGAGCGGCGCTGATGGTCGGCATCGCCGGCGGCAACATGCTGCTGGCCTTCCGGATGCGGCCGATGTTCGGGCCCGCGGTGTTCGGCGGGAGCAGCGGCGCAGACCGCTACCGCATGGCGCTCGACCCCCACCGCAAGCTCATCTTCATCGTCGGCATGGCGCTGCTCGCGCTCTTCTCCGGCTCCTCGTTCGCCGGCCAGTGGCAGACGTGGCTGAAGTTCATCAACGGCGAGGCGTTCGGCAAGCAGGACCCGCTGTTCCGGATGGACATCTCGTTCTTCATGTTCGACTATCCGTTCATCCGGATGGCGCTGAACTTCCTGTTCACCGCGGTGATCATCTCCATCATCCTCGCGGCGATCACCCACTACCTCTACGGCGGGTTCCGCCTGCAGTCGCCCGGCGTCCACGCCTCCAGGGCCGCCCGCACGCACCTGTCCGTGCTGCTGGGCGTCTTCCTGCTGCTCAAGGCCGTCGCCTACTTCGTCGACCGCTACGGCCTGGTCTTCTCTGACCGCGGATTCGTGCACGGCGCCTCCTACACCGACGTCAACGCCGTCCTGCCGGCCAAGACCATCCTCGCGATCATTGCCCTGATCTGTGCCGCCCTGTTCTTCGCCGGTGTGTTCCGGCCGGGCGGCATGCTGCCCGGGGTCTCCGCGGGCCTGCTCGTGCTCTCGGCCATCCTGATCGGCGGCGTCTACCCGGCGCTGGTCGAGCAGTTCCAGGTCAAGCCCAACCAGCAGGGCAAGGAATCCCCTTACATCCAGCGCAACATCCAGGCCACGCGGGAGGCGTACAACGTCGACAAGACCGAGGTCGAGACCTACAACGCGCAGGCAGACCCGGCCAAGGTCGATTCCAACGGCGACGCGTCCGTCTCCGGCGTCCGGCTGCTCGATCCGGCGCTCGTGTCCTCGACGTACGAGCAGACCCAGCGCATCCGCGGCTTCTACAGCTTCGCCGACACGCTCGACGTCGACCGCTATCCCGACAACACGGGCAAGCTGACCGACCACATCGTCGGCGTGCGCGAGCTGACCAGCCCGCCCCAAGACCAGAACAACTGGATCAACCGGGCCCTGGTCTACACCCACGGCTACGGCTTCGTCGCCGCGCCCGGCAACCAGGTCGACTCCGGCGGCTTGCCCGCCTACGACGCCAAGGACATGCCGGTCACGGGCCCGCTGGTGAACAGCGCCAAGCTCAAGGAATCGCGCATCTACTTCGGCGAGGACCCCTCGTCCTCCGAATACGTCATCGCCGGCGGCAACCCCAACAACCCGCAGGAGCTCGACTACCCGGAGACGGGCGGCACGGGCCAGAAGAACACCACCTACACCGGCAAGGGCGGAGTGCCCGTCGGCTCGTTCATCAACCGGCTCCTCTACGCCGCCAAGTACAGCGAGGCGAACATCCTGCTGTCAGGCGACATCAACGACAACTCCAAGATCCTCTACGTCCGTCACCCGCGTGACAGGGTCCAGCAGGTCGCGCCGTTCCTCACGCTCGACGGCAACCCCTACCCGGCGATCATCGACGGGCGTGTCACCTGGATCCTCGACGGCTACACGACGTCCGACGACTACCCCTACTCGCAGAGCGAGAGCCTCGGCGACATGACGCGCGACACGTCCACCGACCGTCGCGTCATCGCCCAGCAGCCGCGTGACCAGATCAACTACATCCGCAACTCCGTCAAGGCCACGGTCGACGCCTACGACGGCACGGTCAAGCTCTACGCCTGGGACAACAACGACCCGGTGCTCAAGACCTGGAGCAACGCCTTCCCCGGCGTCATCAGCCCGGCCTCGGAGATGAGCGCCGACCTGCGCAGCCACGTGCGCTACCCGGAAGACCTGTTCAAGGTGCAGCGCTACACGCTCTCGCGCTACCACATCACCGACCCTGCCGCCTTCTACAGCGGCCAGGACTTCTGGAACGTCCCCAACGACCCGACGCAGGGCGAGCAGAACGTCAAGCAGCCGCCCTACTACCTGACCACCACGATGCCGGGCGGCACGCCGACGTTCTCGCTGACGACGACCTTCGTTCCACGGCAGGGGCCCAACCTGGCGGCGTTCATGGCGGTCGACTCGTCGTCCGGCTCCGGCTACGGCCGGATGCGCATCCTCCGCATGCCGTCCAGCACGCCCATCCCGGGCCCCGGCCAGGCACAGAACGCCTTCCAGAGCCGCTTCGCAGGTGAGCTCAACCTGCTGGGCGTCGGTGCGTCGTCGGTGCGTTACGGCAACCTGCTGACGCTCCCGTACGCGGGCGGCCTGGTCTACGTCGAACCGGTCTACATCCAGGTGGCCGCGGGTGGCGGTCAGGAGCCCTATCCGATCCTGCAGCGCATCCTGGTGTCGTTCGGCTCCAAGATCGGTGTGGCTCGCACACTGGAGGAGGCGCTGCAAGAGGTCTTCGGCGGCGAGCAACAGCAACAACCCCAGCAGAACGAGCAACAGACCCAGCCCAATGAGGCCAACACCGCGCTCAATTCGGCGATAGCCAACGCGAAGAAGGCGTACGACGACGCGCAGAAGGCCCTGCAGGCGAGCCCGCCCGACTGGGATGCCTACGGCGACGCGCAGAAGCGGCTGGAGGAGGCCCTGAAGACGCTGGAAGGGGCCAACAAGCAGGAGCCGGCGCCCACGGGCACGCCGAGCCCATCGCCCTCGGCCACGCCGTCTGCGACGCCGACAGGCACAAGCTCGCCGCCGGCCTCCGCACCACCGTCAGTCGCGCCGTCACCCACCGGATCACAGGCGGGAGGCACCTCTTAGCGCAATCAATTTGCGCCCACCCCGCGCCGCCGATACGCTTACAAAGCAAGACGACGCGGGGTGGAGCAGTTCGGTAGCTCGCTGGGCTCATAACCCAGAGGTCGCAGGTTCAAATCCTGTCCCCGCTACCAGGCCAGAGGCTCGGGATTCGGAAACGGATCCGAGCCTCTGATCGTTTCAGAGTATGACCGTCACGGGCACTCCTCTGAAGGCTGTATAGTTGTCAGCAACACACCGACGCGGGGTGGAGCAGTTCGGTAGCTCGCTGGGCTCATAACCCAGAGGTCGCAGGTTCAAATCCTGTCCCCGCTACCAAGGAAAGTCCCCGGTCACCGGATCATCCGGTGACCGGGGACTTTTTCGTTTTACCGATAACTGGCATTCACGGTCTGCCGTGTCCCGTGGCCTAGTCGTGCTTACATGATTACATGTCGGATGAGGCAGTTCCTACGATCTGCGAATGGGCCAGCGGAGAACGCGGTGGATACCCCAACATGCTCCGCCACCACCTGGGCAGGGCGATCACAGAGCCGCAACGCCGCAGGTGGGTCAGCCTGCTCATGGACGCGGCCGACGAGGTGGGGTTGCCGGACGATCCGGAGTTCAGGGCGGCGTTCGCCGGCTACATCGAGTGGGGCACCCGGCTGGCCGTACAGAACTCCCAGCCGGGCGCGGAGCCTCCGCCGCTGGCGCCCGTGCCGAGATGGGGGTGGGGTGTGGCGCCGCCGTACCAGCCTTGAGCCGGTCGCGCGGTCACCGGTTCCACCCGTCCGCTTCCGCGTAGGCGTCCGGCTCGTCGAGCGGGTTCACGTACGTGTCGGAGTCCCGGAGGTCCTCCTCGCGAACCCAACGCGAGATGCCCCGTGAGACCTCGTCGTCGATCTCGGCGATGCGGTGCAGATAGGGCAGCCGGTCCCGGTACATGTCGATGATCGACAGCTGGAGGTCGTCCCCCATGTCCCGGCCGATCTCGTAGAGGTTGTCATCCATGGCGCTCAGGCCTTATCGATCATTTGGATCGCCTTCTGCACGGCCCAGCCGAGGAGCAGGAGCCCGAAGACGACCTGCACGATGCGCATCCACAGGGACGAGAAGTGATCGGCGTAAACAACGATGCCGACCCACATCAAGCCGAATATCCCGACGAGGAGGATTGCTGCCCAGTTCAGCCCTCGCTGCCACATATGTGAAGTCTCGCAGCCGGTCCGCCAACGGCGGGTATGCCGGGAGTCGTCATCGGGTCACCGCGCCGGGCCCTTCAGCGGGGGAGCGTCCTGCCCGTGCTGACGCAGCGTCGCAGGCGCACGCCACGCCGATGGTGCCGCTGAGGCGACTCCTCCAAGCACGCGAGCAACGCGGCCGCCGTGGTGGCGTCGGCAAGGACGCGTTGCACGGTCTCCTCGCCCTGGGGCAACTGGCCGTGTTCAGCCAGCTCGTGCTTGAGGAACGCCATGGGATCCGGCGCGTGCGCGGCGTCGGCAGCCACAGTCGCCCGTGCGGACGTCAGCAGGCGCAGGTAGTGGGTGCGTAGAATGGCCTCGCGCATGCGGGAGTGCTCGAGATCGTCGATCAGCATCCTGGCGATGCTCAGCAGGTCTCCGGCCTGGGTCGTCTCATCGGCGAGGAAGGCGCGGATGTCGTCGAACTCCGAGCGGGTCATGGCGGGCACCTCCGAGAGCGCAGTCTGCTCGTGGCTACATTCGTAGCGGCGGGCGATTGCGGATGGCTTGCCGTCGACTTGCGCCGCGGGGTCGCCAAGGGGAGTTCATCGGCAGGGTTTGGGCGTCCGCTGGCGAGGGAAGAACCTCCTGATTACCTGAGTGGGCCGAAGCAGGTGCCACAGGCTGCTAGAGTTGCTTCGCGCAGGGCGGTCCGGAGGTTCCTCGGAGCCTCGGAGTAGCCCGGCAAATCCCACTACCTTCATGGTCGTCCGTCATGGTTTCGCACCGGTTCGGACGGGCTGGTAAGTTAGGGGGGTTGTCTCCGAAAGGGGGCGGCGCTTAATTCCCGCAGGTTGTGCAGGTCCGGTCAATTTGACAGGGACTTGAACGGCTGAAAGAGTTAAGACACAACGAAATGAACGCCTCTGAGCGAGGATCCCGGGTTCGGGGTTTTGGTGAGGATGGACGCGTGCGTTTCTTGAGAACTCAACAGTGTGTTAAAAGCCAGTGCATGATGCACAACCCCGTTGATCGACGTTTGTCGGTTGATGGATTCCTTTTTGTTAGTTGGGTTCAGACCTTTTTTGGAGAGTT